>NZ_BAHC01000197.1 GCF_000298195.1 Gordonia rhizosphera NBRC 16068
CCGGGAACGCCTCACCCGCGAATCCGACCTGCGGAGAGGCGCCGCATGACCCGCGTCGGACACCCAGAGGTCGCCGAACCGCCCCGGCCGGGCATGTTCAGCAACGCCCGCGTCGTCGGCGACCAGTTCTTCCTGTCCGGTATGCACGCCGGCAGTCCGGACGGACCGGTCGGCGGTGACGACACCCACGCGCAGGCCATCGAGGCGTTCCGTCGGATGCAGGCCCTCACCGAGGCGTGCGGCGCAGGCGTCGACGACATCGTCGTCGTGCGTATCTATCTCACCGACATCGCCGACAAGGCGGCCGTCGGACGTGCCCGGAGCACCGTCTTCTCCGGAGACTTCCCGTGCTCGACCCTCGTCGAGGTGTCCGCACTGGTGGAACCCGGCCTCACCGTCGAGGTCGAAGCCCAGGGATTCATCCCGATCCCCGCACTAGAATCAATCAAACCGGCGTCAACCACGCCGACTACCCCGAGGACGCCATCATGAGCGGACCGACACAGAGTTCCACACCCACAAGCAACCCCGTCATCACCCGGCCGAACTGGTCGGTACTGATCCTCGCCTTCGTCGCGGTGGTCCTCGACGGCTACGACACCATCGCGCTCGGCCTGTCCGTCCCGGCCCTGGCCAAGGACTGGGACGTCCCCGCCTCCCATTTCACCCCCGCATTGTCGCTGACCAGCCTTGGCGTCGCACTCGGCTACATCGCGGTCGGACGACTGACGGCCCGCTTCGGCTGTCGCCGGGTGGTGCTGGTCGCCGTCGGCGTGTTCACCGTCGGCTCCCTGCTCACCGCCTGGTCGGGCGGCATCCTGGAACTCAGCGCTCTGCGACTGCTGACCGGTTTCGGACTCGGAGCGGTCATGCCGGCCGCGGTCGCGCAGGCCACCGCACTCAACCCGACCCGCTACCGCCAGTCCATCGCGGTGTTCGTGACCATGGGTATCTCGCTGGGTGCACTCATCGCCGGACTCCTCGGCACCCGGCTGATCGGCTCGTTCGGCTGGCCGTCGGTCTTCGTGTTCGGCGCGATCGCGTCGGCGGTCCTGCTTCCGTTCCTGTGGCTCTGGCTGCCCGACGAACGCGCCATCGCCGGCACGGCGACGTCGTCGGCCAAGCATCACGCCTCGGTGGCTCGGCTGTTCGATCCCGAGGTCCGGGTCCGCACGATACTGCTGTGGGTCTTCTCGTTCCTGGTTTTCTCCGTCTTCTACATCTTCTCGTCGTGGCTGCCGACCCTGCTGACCAGCTACGGCTTCACCACCAAACTGGCACCGCTGGGTTCGGCCGCCCTCGGCGTCGGCAGCATCATCGGCGCCGGTGTGCTGATGGTCGGCGCAATGCGGTTCCGGATGACGTCGGTGCTGGCGGGCACCACCGCGGTCGCGATCGTGTTCCTCGTGATCTCGGCGTTCCTCGGCGCGGACAAGGCGCTGCTGCTGCTCGTCTTCGGTGGCGTGGGCCTCGGGTTGCAGGCCGGCATGATCGGGCAGGCCGCGGTGTCGGTGTCGCTGTACCCCCAGGCGACCGCGGCGACCGGCGTGGGCTGGGCGTCCTCGATGGGCCGCATCGGTTCGGTCGTCGGACCGATCGTCGGCGGTGCACTCATCGGACTCGGATTCGCCACCAGCGCCATCGTGCTCATCGCCTGCGTACCGGTCGGCATCGCACTCGTCGTGATCCTTGCACTCGGGCGGACACGGTCGCAAAGTGCTCCCTCGGAGGTCCCTGAAGCTGTTCCGGCTCCCGAACTGAGCACTCATCCGCACTGACGGGCCCCGGCCAAGCGCCCCACACGAGCGCCCTCCAGCTGCACCATCGACGTGACCTCGACCGTGCAGCCCGGTGGGCGCTTGAGTGGGGCGTCTTTGGTGGCTATCCGAACAGCACGCCGGGGTTGAGCAGGCCCTGTGGGTCCAAAGTGGTCTTGATCGCGCGCATCGTCGTCCGGTCGACCTCGCTGCGGCCGAGGTGGGTCCACGCCGTCTTCGCCCGACCGATGCCGTGTTCGGCACTGATGCTGCCGCCGTTGACCGCGACGACGGCGAACACACGCGCGGTGATCTCCTCGGTGCGCTCAGGCGGGACGTCGAGCAGGTTGACGTGGATGTTGCCGTCGCCGACGTGCCCGAACAGGATGGCGCGGCACGGATGACCGACGAGTCCCTCGATGGCGGACAGCTCACCGAACGCCTCGGGCAGAGCACGCAGCGGGAAGGACACGTCGAGCTTGACCACCGGTGTGGTCGTCGACCGGGAGATGGCTTCGGTGTGGTTCTCACGGGCCGCCCACAGTGCCCGCGCCGGGCCGGGTTCGAGCACCGCGTCGACAATGCCATCGGCGCGTTCGAGCACATCGATCATCTCGGACTCCACCTCCCCCACCCCGGACACCTCGATCAGGGCGTAGAACGGCGCGGACGTCGAGACCGGCCGGCGCTGTCCGTGCTCGTGCACGAGGTCGACCCCGGCCTGCGTCATGATCTCGGCCGCCTCGATCGTCAGGCCGGCGGACCGCAGCAGCCCGATGAGGTCGAGCGCGGTCTCGACGTGGTCGATCGCGACGACGGTGACCGTGGTGGCAGGCGGTGGCGACGCCAGGGCAAAGAGGACCCGGGTGATCACCGCGAGCGTGCCCTCGCTACCCGCGAGCAGGCCGGGCACGTCGTAGCCGACGTTGTCCTTGACCAGCGACGACCACCGCCGCAGGAGCCGGCCGTCGGCGAGCACCGCCTCGATACCGAGCACCTGGGCGCGGGTGTTGCCGTGCCGGATCATGCGGGTGCCGCCGGCGTTGGTGGCCACGACTCCGCCTGCGGTCGCCGATTCGCGGGAGGCGAGGTCGATCGGGAACATCAACCCGGACCTGGCGGCGTGGGTGTCGATCGCGTCGATGGTCGCGCCCGCCTGGACCCCGACGCAGCGTCCGACCGTGTCGATGTCGTCGATGTCGGTCATCCGTGTGGTGCTGAGCAGGACCGCCGGCCGCCCGGTTGCCGCCGCGGACGGCGGTACCGACCCGCCGACGAGCCCGGTGTTGCCGCCCTGGACGCACACGTCGACGTCCCCGGAGCTGCAGATACGCATCACCGCGGCGACCTCGTCGGTGGTGCGCGGACGGATCACCGCCTCGGCGTGTCCGGTCCACCGACCGGTCCAGTCGGTCAGAAAGCCGGCCATCGCCTGCGGATCGGTCAGCACATGGGCGTCGCCGACGACCGCGCGGCATTCGTCGAGGAACGGCTGCATTCGGACACCTTCCGTTGCTCAGGCGAGATGATCGCGGCACGAGGGGTCGTACGGGATCGAGTCGCCGGTCATCGGATCGCCTCCGCGATCGGTGTCCCACCGTCGTCGAACTCGATGGTGCGATGGATTGTCGACGGCTCTGCGAGGACCGCGGCCACCACCGCGGCCACGTTGTCGCGGCTCACCTCGCTGCCCGGGGTCCGCGCACCGCCCACCGCGATGGTGCCGCTGCCCGGTTCGTCGGTGAGTTTACTGGGGCCCACGATGGTCCAGTCCAGCGACGTCTGCCGCAGCCGGGTATCGGCCGCGGCCTTCGCCTCGGCGTAGGGATAGAACGAATTGCCCTCGGGCACACCGTGGCCGGGGCCGGCCCCGAAATACGAGACCATGATGTAGCGGCGCACCCCGGCGGCGTCGGCCGCAGCCATCGAGCGGATCGCGGCGTCGCGGTCCACGGCGTAGGTGCGGGCCGGGTCGCCTCCGCCGGCGCCGGCCGACCAGACCAGGACGTCGGCCCCGGCGATCGCCTTCGCCAGCCCGGCCTCGTCGAGGTGTTCGACATCCGCGACCAACGGTTGCGCACCCGTTGCGCGGACGTCGTCGGACTGTGCCGGATCACGGATGATCGACGTCACCGCGTCACCCCGGTCGGAGAGGATCTTCGCCAGCCGCAGCGCGATCTTCCCGTGTCCACCGACGATGGCCACCTGGGTCATGGAAGTTTCTCCTTCTCATCGAGGGTCTTCGGCCAGGCTATGCGAGATCACCGAACCGGTGGGCGTGAGTCATACCAGCGGCCGCACCGGATGGGTCTCCGAGAGATTTTCCGCACAGCGCACGGAACGCACTGTGAGGTTCTGACCTGCGCTGTTGTCGTTTCCGGTAAACCTCACCGCCACCTTTCGGTGATGTGCGCTGCCCTTGATGATCGCGTAACTGAAGGGTGAACGGTGCGTTACTGGACGCCCGTACCTTTTCCTCAGTTCGTCATGGGCAGTGTCGCCCACCACATCATCAAGCCACACCGAGCCCAGAAGGCACCCGAATGACATCGACCCTCGAGACCAGCACTCGTACACCCGCGCAGGTCACCCTCGACCAGCGCGGCCACTGGATCCACCACTGGCAGCCCGACGACCCGACGTTCTGGAACTCGGTCGGCAAGAAGGTCGCCCTCAAGAACCTCTGCTTCTCCATCTTCGCCGAGCACATCGGTTTCTCGGTGTGGCTCTTGTGGAGCATCGTGGTGGTACAGATGACCGCCAACGCCGACGGCACTGCCGCCGCATCGGGGTTCGCCCTGTCCACCACGCAGGCCCTGTGGCTGGTCGCGGTTCCGAGCGGCGTGGGCGCATTCCTGCGTCTGCCATACACTTTCGCGGTCCCGGTCTTCGGCGGGCGCAACTGGACGGTCATCTCGGCACTGCTGCTGCTGGTGCCGTGCCTCGGGCTCGCCTGGGCGGTGTCCAACCCGGACATCCCGTTCGGATTGCTCCTGTTGGTCGCCGCGACGGCGGGCTTCGGCGGCGGCAACTTCGCCTCGTCGATGGCCAACATCTCCTTCTTCTACCCGGAGAAGGAGAAGGGCTGGGCTCTGGGCCTCAACGCCGCCGGCGGCAACATCGGTGTCGCGGTGGCCCAGAAGATCATCCCGTACGTCGTCGCGATCGGCGCCGGGGTGACGCTGTCCTACGCTGGTCTGTTCTACGTCCCGCTCGCGGTGGCCGCGGCGGTCATGGCGTTCCTGTTCATGAACAACCTGTCGGAGGCCAAGGCCGACGTGAAGCCCGTCTGGGAATCACTGCGGCACAAGGACACCTGGATCATGTCGCTGCTCTACATCGGCACCTTCGGCTCGTTCATCGGCTACTCCGCCGCGTTCCCGAGCCTGCTCAAGGCCGTATTCGATCGCGGTGATATCGCCCTGACCTGGGCGTTCCTGGGTGCCGGCATCGGGTCGATCGCCCGGCCGCTCGGTGGCAAACTCTCCGACGTGATCGGCGGCGCCCGTATCACCGCGGTCAGCTTCGTCATGTTGGCTGCGGGTGCGGCCACCGCGCTCTGGTCGGTGAAGGCGGTGAACCTGCCGGTCTTTTTCATGGCGTTCATGTTCTTGTTCGTCGCCACCGGCATCGGCAACGGTTCGACCTACCGGATGATCTCCAAGATCTTCCGCGTCAAGGGTGAGGATGCCGGCGGCACCCCGGAGATCATGACCAACATGCGGCGGCAGGCCGCGGGTGCCCTGGGAATCATCTCCTCGGTCGGCGCCTTCGGTGGGTTCATCGTGCCGCTGGCCTACGCCTGGTCGAAGAGCAACTTCGGCAATATCGAACCGGCCCTGT
Organism: Gordonia rhizosphera NBRC 16068; assembly: GCF_000298195.1. GTDB lineage: Bacteria > Actinomycetota > Actinomycetes > Mycobacteriales > Mycobacteriaceae > Gordonia > Gordonia rhizosphera. The sequence continues at coordinate 5,601 of NZ_BAHC01000197.1, forward strand.
GGTTCTACGTATTCTTCTTCCTCGGCCTGCTCGTGGTCACCTGGGCGTTCTACATCCGTCCCGGCACCCGGATGGCCCAGGCAGGCGTCTGACACATCCGGGAAGACGTTCGTCATAACCACACTGCGCCCCGCCACATCACGTGGCGGGGCGCAGTCTCGCGTGGGCGTCCTTTCGGGTTCAGGCGGTCACACGCGCGAACCTCGACCACGGACGAGGCCGACGACCCAGATCAGCAGGCACGCACCGGCCAAGCAGGTGACGAAGCTGAAGATCAGTCCGCCGCCCTCGACGTCGACACCGAACAGAGCGAGGATGAATCCGCCGACCAGACCGCCGACAATGCCGACGACGATGTTCATCAGGATGCCCATCTGGGCGTTGGTCTTCATGATCATGCTGGCCACCCATCCGGCGAGGCCGCCGATGATGATCCAGCCGATGATTCCTAGTCCGAGCATGGCTCCCTCCGATTCCGGGGCTTCGGCACACACCGACGCGTGAGTGACCGCCCCATCGCGGACGGTACGCCGCGACACCGACAGCGCCGAGTTCCCGACGGAATTCGTGTCGAAGACGAGACCGCGAGACCGCCATCGACGGACTTTACGATTCGATTACTTAGCATTAAGCAACTAATCTGGTTGCATCAGTCAACCAAATGGTGGTCGACTCCGATCCGAAGGGAGCGCGATGACCAGTCCGTCCACAGCCGAGCGCATCGACAGCGCCACCTCGGTGCCGACGCTCTATCACCTGCTGACCCGCATCAACCGCACCCTGCGGACCCGCGGTGGCAACGGCAACCTCAGCGCGGGCGCCGCCGCAGCGCTCTGGACGATCATCAACCACGCGCCGATCCGGTTGTCCGCCCTCGCCGAGCGTGAATCTGTGTCGGCCCCGACGATGTCGCGTATCGTCGCGTCGCTCGAAGAACAGGGCTACGTGCAACGCACCACCGATCCCGACGACGGCCGCGCCCGACTGCTCGATCCCACCGCCCAGGGCATCGAGATCATCGCCAACACACGCACCAGGCGGGCACGACTGCTCGCCGAGGCGATCGACGGTCTCGACCCCGACGACCGTGCCACCGTCGGGCGTGGCCTGACGATCCTGGCCGACGCCCTCGGAACGACCTGAACCGGTGGGCGCGCCGACCCGTCTCGCCGCGCCGCCCCCGGCATCTCACATCGCCGCATCCCCCACGCAAAGGACTATCCATCCATGGCATCCGCCACAGCCCTCACGGCCGCGCCCGGCACGGCTCCCACCGACCTCGGACCCCACTACAAATGGATCGCTCTGTCCAACACAACGCTGGGCATGCTGATCGCCACGATCAACTCGTCGATCGTGCTGATCGCCCTGCCCGACATCTTCAAGGGCATCGGCCTCAACCCGCTCGAACCCCAGAACACCAGCTATCTGCTGTGGATGATGATGGGCTTCCTCGTCGTCACCGCGGTCCTCGTGGTCAGCTTCGGCCGACTCGGCGACATGTTCGGGCGCGCCCGCATGTACAATATGGGTTTCGCCATCTTCACCGTGTCGTCGATCTTCCTGGCCATCACCTGGTTCGACGGCACCGAGGCCGCGCTGTGGCTGATCTTCTGGCGGGTGATCCAGGGCGTCGGCGGCGCCTTCCTGATGGCCAACAGTTCGGCGATCCTCACCGACGCCTTCCCCGCCAACGAACGCGGCCTGGCGATGGGGATCAACGGTGTCGCCGCCATCTCCGGGTCCTTCCTCGGCCTGCTCATCGGCGGTCTTCTCGCGCCGATCGCGTGGCACTACATCTTCCTCGTGTCAGTGCCCTTCGGGGTGATCGGCACCGTCTGGGCCTATCTCAAACTGCGCGACACCGGTGTCCGCCGCAAGGCGAAGATGGACTGGTGGGGCAATGTGACCTTCGCCGTCGGACTCATCGCGATCCTGGTCGGCATCACCTACGGCATCCAGCCCTATGGCACGTCGAACATGGGTTGGGGTAATCCGTGGGTCATCGGGGCGGTCGTCGGCGGTATCGCGATGCTCGTGCTGTTCACGGTCATCGAGACACGGGTCGACAGTCCGTTGTTCGAGTTGTCGCTGTTCCGGAATCGGTCGTTCGCGTTCGGCAACGCCGCCAACCTGATGGCCTCGATCGGTCGCGGTGGACTGCAGTTCATCCTGATCATCTGGCTGCAGGGCATCTGGTTGCCTCAGCACGGCTACGACTACACACGCACCCCGCTGTGGGCGGCCATCTACATGTTGCCGATGACGGTCGGATTCCTGATCAGCGCACCGGTCTCGGGCGCGCTGTCCGACCGACTGGGCACCAAGATGTTCACGACGACCGGCATGCTCATCACGGCCGGCACCTTCGCGGCGCTCATCGCGATCCCGGTGGACTTCAACTACTGGGCGTTCGCCCTGATCCTGCTGATCAACGGCATCGGGATGGGCCTGTTCGCCTCGCCCAACCGCGCGGAGGTCATGAACAGCCTGCCGGTCACCTCACGCGGATCGGGCGCCGGCATGATGACCACCTTCCAGAACGCGGCCATGGTGTTGTCGATCGGCCTGTTCTTCTCGCTCATGATCGCCGGACTCAGCACCCATCTGCCGACGGCCATGTTCAGTGGGCTGACGGCCAACGGCATGCCGGACGGAACCGCGCAGGGCATTGCTCATCTGCCCACCGTCGCCATCCTGTTCGCGGCCTTCCTCGGTTACAACCCGATCCGGGAGATCGGCGGCCAGGCGTTGAGTGGTCTTCCGCAATCCAGCGTCGATCACCTCACCGGACTCGACTTCTTCCCGCATCTGATCAGCAACGCCTTCTCCGACGGGCTGGCCGCGGCCTTCACCTTCGCCCTGGTCTGCTGCCTGCTCGGCACCGTCTTCTGCCTGTTCACCAGCGGCAAAAAGACGACGGCAGAGGATCTGGACGCGACCACCGCGACCGAGTCCGTGGGTGAGGAACTGGCCGCGGTGGCGGCCTTCGCCTCGGGCGAGGCGCCGTCGGATCTGGTCGAGCCGACTCGGGTCGAATCCGATCGGGCGTCGGAAACCGTGCGGCACTGACCGGCGTCAGCCGCGGTCAGTCGTGGAACTCGTTCTTCGGTAGCCGCGGCCGGGCCCCGGCCGGCCACCTCCGGTCCCGAACCCGCATGGTCCAGCCGGCGGGCGGCACACTGAAGTCCATCCAGCGGCCGTCGCCGAGCCACAACGACCAGCGGTCCTCGTCGGGAAAGTCACCCAGCCGCACGAACAGGGTCTGTGTGCCCGCGCGTGCGGTCACCCAGCCCTGATCGTCGGGGTCGTCGCCGAAGACCACGACGGCCGCGAGTGCGGCCTCGAGGTCCTCGACACGATCCGAACGTCTCACCATGGCAGGGCTCCTCCTGCGGTCGGTCCTCGCACCGGTCAGTCCTCGAAACGGACGCTGCTCACGGCGGCCGCGATCGACGCGCGGAACGACGCCGGTTCGGCTGCCGGAGCGGTTCCGGTGGCATGCAGCAGGTAGGCGACGTTGCCCCGCCGGTAGGCCGCATACCGCAGTGCGCAGAACCAGATCTGATCGTCGCCCAGGTAGGTTCCGGTCTGCATGGAGGAACCCTCGGTCCGGAACCCGGGCTGGGTGCGAGTCGCCTCCTGCTCACGCCAGTCGGGCAGCGAGCGGGTCTCGGTGAAGGCGTGGTCGATCAGCCCGGACACCGCGATCGGGTGATCGACGACGAAGCGGGTGAGCACGACCGCGATCGTCCCGTCGTGACAGTGATCGGCGACGAACAGCCGCAGATACCCCGCTGCGCTCGTCGAACGCCAGCAGCCGGCGTCGAGGTCGATGACGACCTCACCCGGGATGGAGCGTTCGTCGACGACCCGGCTCGCCGAGACAGCCATCCGTCGCAACCGATCGAGGATCGGGATGTCGCGACGGTCGGGCCGCCCGGGATGCCAAGGTCGTACGGAGGTGTCGCACGCCGCGGTGTTCCGACGCCGCAGGGTCGGTTCCGCGAGTAGGGGTTCCCGCCTCGATTCGGCCACGAGGGCGAGGATAGTCAGGGACGCGCGCAACCGCCCCGATCAACGCAGGGCGCGGCGTGTGAGTTCCGCGATATCGGCCGAAAACGCCACCAGCGTAACGAGTTCGACAGCGCAATCCGCGTCTTTGACACCACGGATCTGTTGGTGGACGGCGTCGTCGAGGGGCCATCCGTAGGCTCCCGACGAGATCAGTGGGAACGCGATCGATCCGGCGCCGAGAGCATCGGCCAGGCGCAGGCTGCGGCTGTAGCAGGCCCGCAGCACCGCGGACCGGTCGTCGCGAGTCGAGTAGACCGGGCCGACGGTGTGGATCACCCACCGGGCCGGCAGGTTGCCGGCCGTAGTGGCCACCGCCGCCCCGGGCTCGAGCCCGGACGGCAGTGTGGTCTCCCGCAGGAGTCGACATTCGTCGAGGATCGACGGGCCGCCGGCACGATGGATCGCGCCATCCACACCGCCGCCACCGAGCAGCGACGAGTTCGCCGCGTTCACGATGGCATCGACAGCGACGGTGGTGATGTCTCCGACGACGACGTCGATACCCATGGCGGGCATGCTACGGCGCTAGACCGATCCGTTGGTATGGTTGCGGGACCGCGACGACCGGAACAGCATGTAGCCGCCGTAGATCGCGAGGGCGAACAGGGCGAGCCAGAAGAGCCCCTTGAGCAGTGGGCCGATGATGATCAGTGCGATCAACGCCACTGCGATGACGCCGAGCACCTTCCAGAAGCCGAGTCCGTTTTTGGTGTTGTTCTGTGTTGAGTAGGTCATGACTCCACTGTGCCCCCATTCCTTCGGGAAATCACCAGGCGAAAGGCTAATTCGGGGAAAGATCAGGGGTATCCCTGACGTGCACCGGATGGCGGTGACGTGCGGTTTTCACCCAGCACCACCGGCTCGGTGTAGGAGCACCCCAGTTGCTCGGGCGCCGCGAAACCGCAGCGGTCCCGGAACCACGCCACGCAGATTTCCGCGACGCGCCGGCGCGACCGGCTCATCAGGTAGCCGTGCGTGCAGTCGGAGAACGCGCCGTCGTAGTGCCAGATGTCGCGTGACTCACGAGGCACGCCGTATCCGCCGAGCAGGGGCACCGACATCACCGTCGTGGACAGACGCAGCAAGAAGGTCGACGAGCTGAGCGCCTGGATCTGTGCGCAGTCGACGTCGGGCGCGTCGGCGTCGACCGGGGCGTCGTGCGGCCCGATGTCGAGGACCGCCGCCCGGGGCATGTCGCCCATCGAATCGACCAGCCAACGTTCCATGAACTCCCAGTCCATGCCCATCGACGCGTCCGCGCGGGCGTCGGGTTGCTGCGTCACCGAAACCTCCTGTGTCTCCGACTGCGAAACCAGTTGCGAAAACAGTGAAGCATCGGCCACCGACAATTCCGGCCGACCACCGCGATGCGCCGGATCCGCGGACCGGGCAGGATGGCGACGTGCCGATACCCGAGTTCATCCGCGCCCTCCGCCACCATGTCGGACACGACCCGTTGTGGTTGACGGGGGTCAGTGCGGTGGTCCGCGACCACAGCGGCCACATCCTGCTGACCCGACGTGCGGACACCGGACAGTGGGCGGTGGTGTCCGGGGTGCTCGAACCCGGCGAGGAGCCGGCCCGCGCCGTCGTCCGCGAGATCAGCGAGGAGACCGGCATCGTCGCCGAAGTACTGCGACTGACCAGCGTGGACGTCACCCCGATGATCACCTACCCGAACGGCGACCAGACGCAATACCTCGACGTGTGCTTCGCGGCCCGCCACCTCGACGGTGACCCGCACCCGGCCGACGACGAGAACACCGACGTGGCGTGGTTCGGGGTCGACGAGCTGCCCGAGAACCTCGCCGAGACGTCGCGACTACGGATCGCGAAGGCGCTGCGCGACGATCCGGCCGCGTGGTTCCGACGCTAGTGTCCGGTATGCCGGGGACGCGCGCGATTTCACCAACGTCGGCGATGCCCGTCGGAATAGTGGGCACGCCGGGTCCCTTGAACCAGGCATGGCGTACAGAGTTGTCGCAACGACGTATGGGGATCCCGTCGACGTCCTCGAGGTCGTCGAGGTCACCGTCGATGACCCCGGACCCGGTGAGGTGATCGTCGAGAACCGGGCGATCGGGATGAATCCGGCCGACGTCAAGGCGGTCCGCGGGCTGATGGGCCGCAACGAGGCCAAGTTGCCATTGGCCCTCGGATTCGAGGCCGCGGGGGTGGTGACCGCGGTGGGCGCCGATGTCACCGGTCTCGCCGTCGGCGACGAGGTCGTCGTCTATCCAGCCGCCGGCTGCTACTGCGAGACGATGGCGGTCAAGGCATCGGCCGTCCACCGCAAACCCGCGTCCCTCGACTTTCCGCACGCCGCCGGCCTGCTCCTGGCCGGGGTGACCGCGGCCGACGCCGTCGCCACCGCCGAGGTGACCGACGCCGACACCGTGCTCGTCCACGGCGGCTCCGGGGCCGTCGGTACCATCGCGATCCAGCTCGCCCGCACGGTCGGCGCCACGGTGATCGCCACCGCGAGCCCCGCCAACCACGAACACCTGCGCTCGATGGGCGCGGTCCCGGTCGCCTACGGCGAGGGACTCCTCGACAGAGTGCGCGCCGCGGCAAGCGCACCGGTGACGAAGGTGATCGACACGGTCGGCAACGACGAGGCGATCGACACCTCCCTGGCGCTGGTCGACGATCCGGCCTCGATCGTGAGCATCGCGGCGTTCACGCGGACCGCGGACGGCATCGTCGTCATCGACGGCAGCTCACCGAGCAGCAGACGGCACCGCGCCGAGGCGATCGACCGTCTGCTCGCCGACGCGGGGTCGGGAGCGCTGGTGATCGAGGTCGCCAAGACCTTCGCGCTGCGCGACGCGCCGGCGGCGATGAACGAGCTACTCTCCGCGCATCCGCGCGGCAAGTTCGTCCTGCTTCCCTGACAGCACGGACCCACCCACCACCGCACTCTCCACATCCAAGATGAAAGGTGATCAGTTGTCCATTCCCACAATCACTCTCAACAATGGTGTGACCATCCCACAGCTCGGTTTCGGCGTCTTCAAGATCGAGCCCGACAAGACGAAGGCCGCGACGCTGACCGCGCTCGAGGTCGGCTACCGCCACATCGACACCGCCGAGATGTACGGCAACGAGAAGGGGGTCGGCGAGGCGGTCCGCGAGTCGGGCATCCCGCGCGACGAGGTGTTCATCACCAGTAAACTCAACAACGGTTTCCACGCCTACGACGACGCGCTGCGCGCCACCGACCAGACGCTGGCCGACCTGGGCGTCGACGCGGTCGACCTGTTCCTGATCCACTGGCCCATGCCCGCGGTCGGCGACTTCGTGGAGACCTGGCGCGCCATGGAGAAGATCTACGCCGACAGCAAGGCCCGGGCGATCGGCGTCTCGAACTTCCAGCAGACCCATCTCGAACGGCTCTTCGCCGAAACCGAGACGGTGCCGGCGGTCAATCAGATCGAGGTGCACCCCTACCTCACGCAGAACGTGTTGCGCGCCTTCGATTCCGAGCACGACATCGCGACCGAGGCGTGGTCGCCGATCGCCAAGGGCGAGGTGCTCGACAACCCGGTGATCACCAAGATCGCCACCGAGAAGGGCCGCACCGCCGCCCAGGTCACGCTGCGTTGGCACATCCAGCGCGGCGACATCGTGTTCCCCAAGTCGGTGACCCGCTCGCGGGTCGAGGAGAACTTCGACATCTTCGACTTCGAGTTGTCGGTCGAGGACGTCGCCGCCATCGATGGCCTGAACAGGAACTACCGCACCGGCCCGGATCCCGACGAGTTCAACTTCATTCCGGGCCGCTGAGCGGCTACGCCACAATGATCCCATGAGGATCTCCGCGCGCGCCGAAGCCGTCACGCCCTTCTATGCGATGGAATTCGGCAAGCGTGCCGCGGAACTCGAGGCCGGCGGCGCCGATGTGGTCAAACTCAGCATCGGCGAGCCGGACTTCGGCGCGCCGCCGGCCTTCCTCGCCGCGGTGCGCGAACTGACCGACGGGCGTCCGCTGACCTACACCGGCGCGCTGGGCCTGCCCGAGCTGAGGGTGGCGATCGCCGGGTTCTGCGCACACCGTTTCGGCGCCGAGGTCGACCCCGAGCGGGTGGTGGTGACCTCGGGTGCGTCGGCGGCGCTGCTGCTCAGCTGCGCCGGGCTGATCGATCCCGGCGACGAGGTCCTCGTCGCCGATCCGTCCTACCCGTGCAACCGCCGGTTCGCGGAAAGCTTCGGCGCGCACGTGCGGTTGGTACCGACCACACCGGCGACCCGCTTCCAGCTGACCACCGAGCTCGTCGCCGACGCGTGGGGTGCGCATACCCGCGGGGTGATGATCGCGTCACCGTCGAATCCCACCGGCACGTCGGTCCCGTACGACGAACTCGTCCGGATGTGTCGTGCGGTGGAAGAGCGCGGCGGATGGCGCATCGTCGACGAGATCTACCTCGGCCTCGCCGACGACGACACCGACGGCACGCCGCCCCGCAGCATCCTGGCCGACGATCCGGGCGCGATCGTCATCAACAGCTTCTCCAAGTACTTCGGCATGACCGGGTGGCGGTTGGGCTGGTGTGTGGTCCCCGAGGACTTCGTACCCGTCCTCGAACGGCTCGCCCAGAACTACTACATCTGCCCGCCGACTCCGGCGCAGTATGCGGCCCTGGAGTGCTTCACACCCGAGTCTCTGGCGCTGACCGAGGCGCGGCGCGAGGAGTTCCGCATTCGTCGCGAACTCGTCGTCGAGGGGCTGGCCCGGATCGGCCTGGATGTCCCGGTGGTTCCCGACGGCGCGTTCTACGTCTACATCGACGTCGCGAGCACCGGCCTCACGTCGGCCGAGTTCTGCGACCGCGCGCTCAGCGAAGCGCACGTATCCCTTACGCCGGGAAAGGATTTCGGCCATCACACCGCCGACGACCACATCCGGTTGTCCTATGCGGCGTCCGCCGACGAGCTCAGCGAGGGCCTGCGGCGTCTCGGGGAGTTCGTGTCGTCGCTGGGTGGGTGACCGACCGCACCTGTCCGCTATGCCAGTTCCGCAGCCGACCCGGCGTCCCTAGACTTCCATAGACTGCACTCGGCGGCCCTTCGTCTTCCCCGGGGGCAGCACGGAGAATGGCACATCAGAGAGGATGGCGTCGTCAGCGTGAGCACACCGATCACCGACCCGTACCGGATCGTCCAGGCCGTCCGCCAGGTCGTCACCGCCACCACCGGTGGAACACCCAACGTCCCGGGCGTCGTCGCCGGCGTGACCACCGACAAGGAGACGATCGCGCTGACCGCGTCCGGCGTGCGCGCCCTCGACCGGCCGGACCCGATGACCACCGACACCGTCTTCGCGATCTTCTCCACCACCAAGGCGATCACCGCGACCGTCGCCCTCAAACTCGTCGAGGACGGCCGACTCGACCTCGACGCCCCCGCCAAGGAGTACGTGCCCGATCTCGCCGACGTCGCGGTCATCGAGGGCTTCGACGACGCCGGCGCACCCCTGCTGCGAGCGCCGAAGTCCGACCCCACAACCCGCCAATTGCTCACCCACACAGCAGGATTCGGGTACGACTTCTTCAACGAGGACTATCTGCGACTGACCCGCGACCACGGCGTCCCGAGCATCATCAGCGCCACCATCGAGTCGCTGAACACGCCATTGCTGTTCGACCCTGGCACCCGGTGGGAGTACGGCGCGAACATGGACTGGGCGGGTCTGGTGATCGAGGGGATCACCGGGATGCGCCTCGGTGACGCGATGTCGGAGTACCTGTTCTCCCCGTTGGGGATGTCGGACACCGGGTTCACCCTCACCCGCGACATGGCCGGGCGACGGGCCGTCATGCATCACCGCAACGACGACGGGTCACTGGCCCCCAATCACAAGTGGTCGTTGCCCTCCGATCCGGCCATCCACATGGGTGGGCACGGCCTGTGGTCGACCGTCGGGGACTATCTCAAGTTCATCCGGATGTGGTTGAACGATGGCGAATCCGACTCCGGCGACCAGGTCCTGCGACCGGAGACGATCGCCGATGCCGCACGCAGCCACATCGGCGATCTCAAGGTGACGGTGCTGCCCGGGGTCATCCCGGCCCTGTCCCACGACGCCGAGTTCTTCCCGGGTATGCCCAAGTCGTGGGCGCTGAGCTTCATGGTCAACGACGAGGACGCGCCCACCGGACGTCCCGCCGGTTCGCTGGCCTGGGCCGGACTGGCGAACCTCTACTACTGGATCGATCGACGCAACAAGATCGGCGGATACTGGGCGACCCAGATCTTCCCCTTCGCCGATCCCACCTCCGTGGGCGGCTACCTCGACTTCGAGACCGCCACCTACCGCGCCCTCGGCTGAGCCGCTCGGCTGAGCCCTCTAGCAGTTCTTCCCCCGGACTTCGGGTCGCCCACTGTCGCAGGTTGGGAATCTTCGGAAGTCCGGGGGAAGAGCCCTTTCTTGGGGGTCACCTGCACAGATATGGGACCTACAGCCCTGGTGTAGCGCAGCAAATCGTGCGCTGTCTCACAGTGAGACGGGTGTGTCGCAGATCACCCTGTTGTATCGAAAGCGCTTCAGCCCAGCAGGCCGGCACCGCGCCGGCTCTCTCTCAGGAGGCGCACATTGAGCAGGCAGAGCTTGACCAAGGCCCATGCGAAGATCACCGAGCTGTCGTGGGAGCCCACCTTCGCCACCCCGGCAACCCGGTTCGGAACCGACTACACATTCGAGAAAGCACCGAAGAAGGATCCGCTCAAGCAGATCATGCGGTCGTACTTCCCGATGGAGGAGGAGAAGGACAACCGCGTCTACGGCGCCATGGACGGCGCGATCCGCGGCAACATGTTCCGCCAGGTCCAGGAACGCTGGCTGGAATGGCAGAAGCTGTTCCTGTCGATCATTCCGTTCCCGGAGATCTCGGCGGCCCGCGCGATGCCGATGGCCATCGACGCGGTGCCGAATCCGGAGATCCACAACGGTCTCGCGGTGCAGATGATCGACGAGGTTCGTCATTCGACGATCCAGATGAACCTCAAGAAGCTGTACATGAACAACTACATCGATCCCGCCGGCTTCGACATCACCGAGAAGGCGTTCGCCAACAACTACGCGGGCACCATCGGCCGGCAGTTCGGTGAGGGCTTCATCACCGGCGACGCCATCACCGCCGCCAACATCTACCTGACCGTGGTCGCCGAGACCGCGTTCACCAACACCCTGTTCGTCGCGATGCCCGACGAGGCCGCCGCCAACGGCGACTATCTGCTGCCGACGGTGTTCCACTCGGTGCAGTCCGACGAGTCCCGGCACATCTCCAACGGCTATTCGATCCTGCTGATGGCGCTCGCCGACGAGCGCAACCGTCCTCTGCTGGAACGCGACCTGCGCTACGCGTGGTGGAACAACCACTGCGTGGTCGACGCCGCGATCGGCACCTTCATCGAGTACGGCACGAAGGACCGTCGCAAGGACCGCGAGAGCTACGCCGAGATGTGGCGCCGGTGGATCTACGACGACTACTACCGCAGCTACCTCCTGCCGCTGGAGAAGTACGGGCTGGTGATCCCGCACGACCTCGTCGAGGAGGCGTGGAACCGCATCGTCGACAAGTTCTACGTGCACGAGGTGGCCCGCTTCTTCGCCACCGGCTGGCCGGTCAACTACTGGCGCATCGACCCGATGACCGACAAGGACTTCGAGTGGTTCGAAGAGAAGTACCCCGGTTGGTACAACAGGTTCGGCAAGTGGTGGGAGAACTACAACCGCCTCAAGTACCCGGGCAAGAACAAGCCGATCGCGTTCGAGGACGTCGACTACGAGTACCCGCACCGCTGCTGGACCTGCATGGTCCCGTGCCTCATCCGTGAGGACACCGTGATGGACAAGGTCGACGGACAGTGGCGCACCTACTGCTCGGAGACCTGCGCCTGGACCGACAAGACCGCCTTCCGTCCTGAGTACGAAGGACGCGCGACACCGAACATGGGTCGTCTCACCGGGTTCCGCGAATGGGAGACCCTGCATCACGGCGGGGATCTTGCCGACATCATCTCGAACCTCGGCTATGTCCGCGATGACGGCAAGACGCTCATCGGCCAACCGCATCTGAATCTCGACCCGGACAAGATGTGGACCCTCGACGATGTGCGCGGCATCCAGTTCGGCAGCCCGAACATCGCGCTCAACGAGATGTCCGACGACGAGCGTCAGGCTCACATGGCGGCCTATCGGGCGAACAAGAACGGCGCTGTCACGGCCTGACGTCCCGACGCCCCACCCGCTGGTCGACTGGTCTCGATACACCGCTCACTCCGTTCGCGGCTACTCGACCAGCGGGAAGGTTCGCGGCTACTCGACCAGCGGAAGGGACCTCTACTCGACCAGCGGGACAACCACCACCCCACCCGCTGGTCGAGTAGATCCGAGCCGCTGGGCGAGGAACGTATCGAGACCACCTCGGCAGCAATCGAACAGGAGAAGACGTGGCCGACACCCACCGCATCAATTTCGAACCCGTCGATATCGAGATGGAGGTCAGCGAGGACGAAACCATCCTCGATGCCGCCTTCCGGCAAGGTATCCACCTGATGCACGGATGCCGGGAGGGTCGGTGCTCGGCGTGCAAGTCCTACATGCTCGACGGCGACGTCCAGATGGATGACTACTCGACCTTCGCATGCAACGAGGCCGAGGAGGCGGAGGGATACGTCCTGCTGTGCCGGACGTACGCCTACAGCGACTGCGAGATCGAACTCCTCAACTTCGACGAGGACGAATTGCTCGGCGGCGCACCGATTCAGGACATCCGCACCCGGATCGCCGCGATCGAACCGTTGACCCGCGACATCGTCTCGCTGCGACTCGACGTCATCGAACCGGAGACCTTCGAGTTCAAGCCCGGCCAGTACGCCGATCTGCTCATCCCCGGCACCGACCAGAAGCGCTCGTTCTCGATCGCGACGACGCAGAGCACACCGGACCGGCTGGAGTTCCTGATCAAGAAGTATCCGGGCGGCCTGTTCGCCGGCTTGCTCGACGATGGCCTCTCCCCCGGCGACGAGATCATGGTCAACGGCCCGTACGGATCGTGCACCCTGCGCAACGGTCATGTGCTGCCGATCGTCGCCATCGGCGGCGGGGCGGGTATGGCCCCGCTGCTGTCGCTGATCCGGCACATCGCCGAGGACGAGATCAATCGTCCGGTCCGGTTCTACTACGGAGCCCGCACCGCGGCCGACCTGTTCTGTCTCGACGAGATCGCTTCTCTCGGAGAGAAGATCAAGGATTTCACATTCACCGCCTGCCTGTCGGAATCGACCGCCGACGCACCGGAGGGGGTCAGGGTGCTCGGCGGCAACGTCACCGACATCGTCAACGACAACGAGACAGACCTAGCCCGAACGGAGGTTTATTTCTGCGGTCCCCCACCGATGGTCGACGCGGCGCTCGCGCTCGCCGAACAGCACGAGATGCCCAGGGACCAGATCTTCTTCGACAAGTTCACCAGCCCCGCATTCGACTGACCAGTCAGCCGCGAGAACAGGAACGGAAGGCATGTCCGCACCAGCAGCACCCCGGGAACGCAGTTTCCCGTCCATCGAGTTCACCGACGCCGAGGCCGGCGCCAAGGTGTTCCCGAGCAGCACCAGCCGCAAGTACAACTACTATCAACCTGCCCGCAAGCGCGCCACCATGTACGAGGACGTCACCGTCGACGTACAGCCCGACCCGGAACGACATCTGACCCAGGGCTGGATCTACGGTTTCGGCGACGGCCCCGGCGGATATCCACCTGAGTGGACGACGGCGAAGTCGACCAACTGGCACGCGTTCCTGGACCCCAACGAGGAGTGGGAACAGTCCATCTACCGCAACAACTCAGCGGTCGTACACCAGGTCGATCTCTGCCTGCAGAACGCGAAACGGGCACGTGCCTACGACAACTGGAACTCGGCATGGATGAAGTTCATCGAACGAAATCTGGGCGCGTGGATGCACGCCGAGAGCGGCATGGGGCTGCACGTGTTCACCTCGATCCAACGATCGGCCCCGACCAACATGATCAACAATGCGGTCGCGGTCAACGCAGCTCACAAACTGCGTTTCGCACAGGATCTGGCACTGTTCAACCTCGACCTGTCCGAGGCCGAAGAACCCTTCGACGGCTCGGCGCACAAGGAGGTTTGGCAGTCCGCTCCCGAATGGCAACCCACCCGCGAGGCCGTCGAACGCCTCACGGCGATCGGTGACTGGTGCGAATTGCTGTTCGCCACCAACATCGTCTTCGAACAACTGGTCGGCTCGCTGTTCCGGTCAGACCTGGTGATGCAGGTCGCGGCCCGAAACGGCGACTACATCACCCCCACCATCGTCGGCACCGGCGAGTACGACTACGCGCGGGATCTGAACTACTCGCGTGCGCTCTTCCAGATGCTCGCGCGGGACGAACAATATGCGGTGGACAACCGGAAGTTGTTCTCCGACTGGATGTCCGAGTGGGTCCCGCGGTGTCTCGACGCGGCCCGGGGACTGCAGCCGATCTGGTCGCAGCCGACCGACAAGTCCATCACCTTCTCCGCCAGCCTCGACGCTGCGAAGACGAAGTTCCGAGACGTCCTGTCCTCCATCGATGTCGATATCCCCGAGGAGTTGAACCAGTGAGCAGCACCATGCATTTCGGCACTGATACCGAGTTCTCCAACATGTGCGGCGTGACCCTGATGAACACGCCGGTCGGTCGGGTGGTCGCCGACGTCATGGGCGCCAAGGACGGCGTCGAGCTGACCGAGTACCCCTCGATGATCCGTGTCGACGGCGTCAACCGCCTCACCTTCGACTACGACGAACTGACCGACGCGCTCGGCCAGGAGTTCGACGGTTCGATCTTCGAGGAGATCAGCTCGACCCACTACGGCCGGATGGTCCATCTCGACGACATGACCATCCTGTTCGCCAGCCCCGAGGATGCCGCCGAGTTCATCGGCTTCGATCTCACCGCGTCCTCCTGACAGCCTCACCGCCCGGGGGTGGCCGCCACACCCCCGGGCGGTGAACTCCAACCTCGGCGGCGGACCCTACGCCGACCCGCCGACAAGTGGTGCTGTTCCGGACAGAACCACCAAGCCCACCATCAGCCCTCACGAGATTGCGAGTGAAGAAATGTACGAGAAGAACGGGGACAAGTACTTCGTCGTCGATGCCCACGTCCACCTCTGGGACGGACGCGAGAGCAATCAACGCAACATCCACGGCAAACAGTTCATCGATTGCTTCTACGACTATCACCGGAACCTCAGTCCCGAGGAGGAGGTGTGGGACTACGACACCTACTGCTACTACGGGCCCGACCGGTTCATGCATGACCTGTTCACCGACGGCCCGGCCGATCACGCGATCTTCCAGGCGACGATCCTGCGGGACTTCTATGTCAACGGTTTCGCGCAGGTCGACGACTCGTTCAAACTCGCGACGGACAACCCGGACAAACTCACCTACAACCACGCCTACGATCCGCGCGACGGTGAGCAGGGTCTCGACCAGCTGCGCCGCGACGCCGAGGCCATGCACCTGCAGGGCGTGAAGCTCTACACCGCCGAGTGGCATGGCGACTCGCGCGGCTACAAGCTCGACGATCACTGGTCGCGACGGTATCTCGAGGAATGTATCGAACTGGGGATCAAGAACATCCACGTCCACAAGGGGCCGACGATCCGTCC
Organism: Gordonia rhizosphera NBRC 16068; assembly: GCF_000298195.1. Classification (GTDB taxonomy): domain Bacteria; phylum Actinomycetota; class Actinomycetes; order Mycobacteriales; family Mycobacteriaceae; genus Gordonia; species Gordonia rhizosphera. Next base: position 21,363 of record NZ_BAHC01000197.1, read on the forward strand.
GCTGGATCGCGACGCGTTCGATGTCGCCGATGTCGACAAAGTGGCCACCGACTATCTCGACCTCAACTTCATCATCGAGCACGTCGGACTGCCCCGGCTCGAGGACTTCTGCTGGATCGCCACCCAGGAGTCCAACGTGTACGGGGGTCTGGCCGTGGCGATCCCGTTCATCCACACCCGGCCTCGCTATTTCGCCCAGATCATCGGCGAACTCCTCTACTGGATCGGTGAGGACAAGATCCTGTTCGCCTCCGACTACGCCCTGTGGAATCCGCGCTGGCTCGTCGACCGTTTCGTGGACTTCCAGATCCCCGAGGACATGACCGAGTACGCGCCGATCACCGTCGAGCAGAAGAAGAAGATCCTCGGCCTCAACGCCGCCGCCCTGTACCCGAACATCAAGGTGCCCGAGGAGTTGCGAATCCCCACCGCGGCAGCCGATCCCGGTGCCGAGGTCGCCACCGGCGCCCAGGACACGGTGACGTCATGACCGCGGTCGCCACCGTCGGGCACCCGACGTCGGCGACCGGCGACGTCACGGATGCGGTGCTGGCCGCGCTCTCGACCGTCGTCGACCCCGAACTCGACGAGCCGATCACCGATCTGCGGTTCGTGCGGTCCATCACCCTCGACGATGACGGCGTCACCGTCCACCTGCGGCTCCCGACGTCGTTCTGCTCACCGAATTTCGCCTACCTGATGGCTTCGGACGCACAGGACGCGCTGCAACACGTCGATGACGTCGGGCTTGTCCGGGTGATGCTCGACGACCATCACGACAGCGACAAGATCAACGCGGGACTGGCCGTCGAGGCAGGTTATGTCGGCACGTTCGGGGTCGAGGCCGAGGAGAGCCTCGACGAGTTGCGCGACATCTTCGTCCGCAAGGCACACATCGCCGCCATGGAACGTGCCCTGACCGATGTGCTCGCCCGAGGGCTGGTCGAACTCGACGATCTCGGGCACGTCACGTTGCGCGACCTGCCGCCCGGACCGAAGAAGGGCGCGCTGCTGCGCCGCCGCGCCAACGCCGGATTGAGTCTGTGCCCCAACAGTCTCGTCCTTGTCGACGACGACGGACACCCGGTGCCCGCCGACGGCGTCGGCCTCCGGTTCCGCTTCGCGCGCTCGGTCCGGATCTCGATGGAGGGCAACGGCCACTTCTGTCGCGGACTGCTCGCCACCCGCTATGCCGACGACGCCGACTGCAACGGCACGTCGGGACCCGTCATCACCGATCTGAGAACCCACAGGAGTGCATCATGAAGGCCGTACAGGTCGTCGGCTATCACGACAAACTGCAGCTCACCGAGATCCCCGATCCGCAGATAACCGGGCCGCTCGATGTGATCGTGCGGATCGGCGGCGCCGGTGTGTGCCGCACGGATCTGCACATCCTCGAAGGCCAGTGGGCCGAGAAGAGCGGGGTTTCGTTGCCCTACACGATCGGCCACGAAAACGCCGGCTGGGTGCACGCGGTGGGTGATGCCGTTACCAACGTCGCCGTCGGCGACACCGTGATCATGCACCCGCTGATCACCTGCGGACTGTGCCGGGCCTGCCGGTCCGGCGACGACGTGCACTGCGAGAACAGCGCCTTTCCCGGTATCGACACCAACGGGGGCTACGCCGATTTCCTGAAGACCACGGCACGTAGCGTGGTGAAGATCGACGATTCGCTGGAACCAGCGGACGTCGCGGCGCTCGCCGACGCGGGACTCACCGCGTATCACGCCGCGGCGAAGGTCGCACGGGCCACCTATCCAGGTGCCTACTGCGTGGTCATCGGCGCAGGAGGACTGGGGCACATCGGGATTCAGGTCCTCAAGGCCATCTCCGGGGTGACCATCGTGGTGGTCGACCGCAATCCCGACGCGGTGGCGCTCGCCGTCGAGGTCGGCGCCGACCACGGCATCGTGGCCGACGGGACCCACGTGCAGCAGGTACTCGACCTGACCGGCGGTGCGGGTGCCGAAGCGGTCCTCGACTTCGTCGGTGAGGGCGGCGCGACCGCCGAGGGTGTGGCCATGTTGCGGCGTGCCGGCAACTACTTCGTGGTCGGCTACGGCGAGAACATCGACGTGCCCACCATCGACATCATCTCCACGGAGATCAATTTCATCGGCAACCTCGTGGGTTCCTACAACGATCTCACGGAACTGATGACCCTTGCCGCGCAGGGCAAGGTCACCCTGCACACCGCCAAATACGCCCTCGACGACTTCCAGCAGGCCATCGACGATCTCGATGCCGGCAGGGTGAGAGGGCGCGCCATCCTGATTCCCTGACATACCGATTACCTTCCCCCCGAACACATCTCCCGTATACACATCACGAAAGGTTCTTCGATCATGGCCAAAGAGTTGCGCTACAACGCCGAGGCGCGGCTGCGGCTGGAGCGGGGCGTCAACGCCCTCGCAGACGCTGTCAAGGTGACGCTGGGCCCCAAGGGCCGCAACGCCGTTCTGGAGAAACTGACCGGTCCACCCACGATCACCAATGACGGTGTCACCATCGCGCGGGAGATCCAACTGCGGGATCCGTTCGCCAACATGGGCGCCCAACTCGTCAAAGAAGTCGCGATGAAGACCAACGGTGTCGTCGGTGACGGCACCACCACCGCGACCGTGTTGGCTCAGGCCATGGTCCGGGAGGGCCTGCGCGCCGTCGAACAGGGCGCCAACCCGATGCGGGTGCGCCGCGGCATCGAACGGTCGGTCGCCACGGTGACCGCCGCGCTGACCGAGCAGGCCGTGCAGATCGGTGGGCGCGGCGATCTGGAACGGATCGCCAGCCTGGCAGCCAGCGACGACGAGGTCATCGGTGCGGTCATCGCCACCGCCGTCGAGCACGTCGGCAAGAACGGAGTGATCACCACCGAGGAGAGTGACACACTCGGCCTGACGGTCGACGTGGTGGACGGCATCGAGTTCGACCACGGCTACATCTCGGGCTACATGGTGACCAACCCCGAGCGCATGGAAGCGGTGCTGGAGAACCCAGTGGTGTTGCTCACCAACAAGAAGATCACCGCGGTTCAGGAGATCATGCCGAGCATCGAGGCGGCCAAGCGGGCCGACCGCCCGTTGCTGGTGCTCGCCGAGGACGTCGACGGACCGGCGCTGCAGCTGCTGGTCGGCGGCAACATGCACAAGACGATGCAGTCGGTGGTGGTGCGCGCACCCGGCTTCGGCCATCGCCGCGTCGCCGAACTCGAGGACCTGGCGATAGCGCTCGGCGGACACGTGATCGCCAAGGACACCGGCGTCGAGTTGTCCGAGGTGACCATCGACCGCCTCGGCACCTGTGATCGGGTGACCGTCACCGAGAACGAGACGACCATCGTCGGCGCGCACGGTGACCAGACCCTGGTCGACGCCCGCGTCGCACAACTCGAGGCACAGCTCGGCCGCGCCCGGATGGATCCCGACCGGGACAGCCTCGAACTGCGCATCGCCCGACTGACCGGACGCGTCGCTGTCATCAGGGTCGGCGGGGTCACCAGCGTCGAGCTCAAGGAACGCATGCTCCGCGTCGAGGATGCACTGGCCGCAACCCGCGCCGCCGTGGAGGCCGGCATCGTGTCCGGCGGCGGGACGGCGCTGGCACAGGCACACCGAGCGCTGGAGTCGCTGGTCGCCGAGGGCGACGAAGCGGTGGGGATCGACGTGGTGCGCCGTTCGCTCGCCGAACCGCTGTTCTGGATCGCCACGAACGCGGGATTCGACGGTGAGGAAGTCGTCAAGGTGGTCACCGGGCTGCCCATCGGGCACGGTTTCAACGCCTTGACCGGCGCATACGGCGACATGTTCGACGAGGGCGTGATCGATCCGTGCAAGGTGACGCGGGCCGCGTTGGAGAGCGCCGCCTCGATCGCGGCTCTGCTGATCACCACCGAGACCGCCGTCGTCGAAGAGGTCCTGACGAATCCCGGCGCCATCGTCGCGCCCGGATTCGGAGATCTGGCCGAGGGGATGGTGCGGCCCTCGAACATCTACTGACGCGACGCCGGTTAGTTCCGCAACCCGAGCTGGGCCGGTCGCGATCGGAACACATAGTTGTTCTCCGGCGTAGATCGTGACCGGCCCTCCCCAGCGAGACCCGCACCGGCACCCCGTGTGGCGTCGGCGCGGTGTCCGCTAGACTGAAAATTGAGAGTGAGATCCAGATCACAGAGGAGTCTGCTGTTTCTGTGAGTCCCCAGCACAGCTTTCCCGCCGGCGCACGCGGCGGGGTCGCTGCTGCGCGCGAACGCTTCCTCACCGACGACGACATCGACGGCGACGTCCGAGACAGTATCTCCACGTCGTGGCGACGATCCCGGGCGTTCAACGTGCACGCCGATCGGTTGGATCTGCCGTTTGTGCGCGAACCCAACCTGGAGAGCCCGCTGGTCTCCGCGGCACGGCCGGTCATCCACCAGCTCGCCGACGACTTGTCCACCGAACCGGTGAGCATCATTCTGACCTCCCCGGACGGCGTCGTGTTGTCGCGCAAGACGGCCAGCCGACGCCTGGACAAGATGCTCGACGTCGTCAGCCTCGCTCCGGGCTACTCCTACAGCGAGGAGCACGCGGGCACCAACGGCATCGGCACCGCCCTGGAGAACCGACAGGCCACGCTGGTCCGCGGTTCGGAGCACTACGCGGGCTGCTTCGCACAGCTCTCGTGTGCCGGGGTGCCGATCGTCCACCCGGTATCCGGCGCCGTGATCGGAGTCCTGGATCTCACCGGACTCGCCGACGACGGCGGGCCACTGCTGCTCTCGCTCGCGAAATCCGCCACCGCCCAGATCGAGCAGCGGTTGCTCTCCCAAGCCAGCGAACGCGAAACCCGTCTGCTCAACGCCTACCTCGCGACGTGCCGACGGGCACCGAAGATGATGGTGCTCGCAATCGCCGGCGATGTCGTGCTGATGAATCACCGACTCCGTCTCGCCGTCGACCCGCAGGACCAGATCGCACTACTCGAGCACGCCGTCGATCAGACGCTCGACGCGTCGTCGGCACGGCGGGTGCGTACCCTGGCGAGCGGTCGGATCGCACGGCTCTCCCCGATCGACGAGTACTGGGACGAGCAGACGGGGATGGCGGTGTTCCACGTCCACATGCTGTCCGCGGCCGAACGGCCGCCATCCCGCCCCATCGCCCGCACCGGCATGTCACTGCCCGGTGTCGTCGGGCGCAGTTCGTCGTGGCAGCAGTGCTGCGACCGGATCGTCCGGGCCGTCGAGGCGTCCGAATGGCTGGCGGTGTCCGGCGAGGACGGCTCCGGTCGGTCAGCGCTCCTTCGTGCGGCCGCGACCCGGGCACGAGGCAGCAGCCGCGTCTTCGCCCCACAGGACCTGCGGTCGGCGGAGACACTCGACGCCCTGGCCGCGGAGCTCGACCGCGACGACTTCACCATCATCCTGCGCGACATCGACCAGGTCGACGAGCAGACACTCGTCACCGTGGCAGGTCTGCTGACGGGGCGTGAAGAGGCGGGGTGGATCGGCGTCACGATCGGCGACGGAGGGGCCGGTTCCGACGACGATACCGGCGCGGCGGCGTTCCTGCTCCCATTCTTTGCTCACACCGTGCCGATACCGCCACTGCGTCACCGGATCGAAGACCTCCACGATCTGATTCCGACGCTGCTGCGTCAGCTGACCCGCGGCCGCGAGTTGAAGGTGTCGTCGGATGCGATGCGGCAGCTCAGTAAGTACAGCTGGCCGGGCAATGTCGCAGAGCTACGGCAGATATTGCGCGAGATCGTCACTCACCAACGGTCCGGAGTCATCGACGTCGCCCAGCTCCCGCCCTCCTGCCGTTCGCTGAGTCGGCACACACTGACGCGGATCGAGGCCATCGAACGCGATGCGATCATCCGGAGTCTCGAGGAGAACGGCCACAGCAAGGCTGCCGCTGCCGCGGCGCTGGGGATCTCGCGCGCAACGATCTACCGCAAGATCAAGGAATTCGGCATCGACGTCTGACGCCTGACGCGCGTCGAGCCTCCCGCCCCACCCCGCCCCACCCCACCCCGCCCCACCCCGCCCCGTCGACCGTGCACCCCCCACGTCGACCGTGCAAACCCCGGCGTCCAGCGTGCACGAATTTCCGTCGACCGTGCACACCATTCTGTCGAGCGTGCACGAATTTCCGTCGAGCGTGCGTGATCGACGGGCCGGGCACGCACAGTCGACGTCCACACGTGCACGGTCAACGTTCAGACCCGTCGACCGTGCACACGTCGGCGTCGAGCGTGCACAGATCTCGCTCTGGTGCGCACGCTCGACGATGAGGTGCGCACGCTCGACGCTCAGGTGCGCACGATCGACGTGGTGGTCCCAGGTCCGCCGAACGATCGACCCCCAGAAATCTGGGCGGGGAAATCCCCGCTGCATCGGGATGGGAATCGCACTGCGCACAGGCGAATCTCATATGCATGAACACCACAACCCCAACCACGAGACGGATCAACCCGTCGAACTGGAACACACCCCTACGCTTCGACCAAGCCCAATTACGTCCCGCCCCAAGCGAAATCATGACGCTGGCGGGGCAGGCCTCCATCGACGACGACGGCCGCGTGCTGCACGAGGGTGACGTCGAGGCGCAACTCTCACTCGCCGTCCACCGCGTCGAGGAGCTGCTCGCCGAGGCCGACATGACCCTCGCCGACGTTTTCTCATTCACTCTCTACACCACCGACATTCCCGGCACCCTGGCCGCCTACGAAGCGCTGACCGAACGCCTCGACGTCGTCGGCGCGACACCGCCGGCGACGCTGGTCGGCGTCGCCGCCCTCGCCCTGCCCGGGCTGGCCGTCGAGATCACGGCCCAGGCCGGCCACTGACCAGAGTCACCGAAGTACGAATCCGAACCATCACCGCGCAGTACCCTTTGACCCGAGGAGACACCCATGTCCATCACCACTCCCGAAGACCCCACCTATCCGGTCCGCATCGTCGGCGCCGCGATCCGCGACCTCGACGCCACCATCGTCGGCCCGGTGCTGATCGCCGGCGATCCCGGATACGACGACGAGATCGCCGGGTTCAACGTCGCCAACGTGCTGACCCCGGAGGTCGTCGTCGGTGCCACGAACGCCGATGACGTCGCCGCAGCCGTCCGGTACGCCCGTGCCAATAACCTGCGCATCGGTGTCCGGGCCACCGGTCACGGTCCGATCCCCGAAGGCCGCGGCTACATGGTCATCACCACCTCCCGGATGAACGACGTCACCGTGGACCCCGTCGCCAAGACCGCCCGGGTCGGTGCCGGCGCCCGGTGGCGTGACGTCATCGCCAAGACCGCGCCCCACGGCCTGGCCGGCATCTCCGGCTCGTCGTCGTCGGTCGGCGTCGTCGGCTACACGCTCGGCGGAGGACTGAGCCCCCTGGGACGCCGTTTCGGCTTCGCCGCCGACCGAGTCCGGAGCATCGAGGTCGTGACCGCCGACGGAACGGTCCGCACCGTCGACGCGGGCGCCGGCTCCGACTTGTTCTGGGCCCTGCTCGGTGGCCGTGACGGCTTCGGGATCGTCACCGCGCTCGAATTCGAGGTGGTCGAGCTGGCCACCCTGTACGGGGGTGGCATCTTCTTCGCGGCCGCCGCGGCGGAGAACATCCTGCATGCCTGGCAGCGCTGGGCCCCGAACCTCCCCGAGGAGGCCGGCACGTCAATCGCGATCCTGCGACTGCCGCCGGACCCACAGCTGCCGCTGCCGCTGCAGGGTCAGACCGTGGTCCATCTGCGATTCACCTACGTCGGCGACCCTGCGGTGGGTGCCCAGCTGCTCGAACCCATGACCACGACGGGGCCGGTCCTGTTGCAGAACATCGACGTGATACCCGCCGCCGCACTCGACGCCGTGCACATGGACCCTCCGGGTCCGCTGCCCAGCGTCGAACATGGTGATGGGCTCAGCGAGTTGCCGTCCGAGGCGGTCGACGCCATTCTGGCCGCCGTCGGTCCCGACGTCGTGAGCCCGCTCGCGATCGTCGAGGTCCGCAGGCTCGGCGGGAAGCTCGCGACCCCTCAGGGCATACCGAACTCCGTGACGGGTCGTGACGCGGAATATGTCGTGCTCGCCGTCGCCGTCCCCGACGGCCCGCTCGGCGACCTCGCCGGCCCGCATCTCGATGCCGTCGCCGGCGCGATCGCACCGTGGGCCTCGAGCGGTTTGCTCAACTTCGCCGGGCGCCGGTCCTCGGCCGAGCTGCCCACGCTCTGGTCCGAGCGAGATCGCGTCCGTCTCGCGGAGATCCGCCGCCGCCACGATCCCACCGGAGTCTTCGGCCGGGGCATCTGAATCGGGGTTCCCGCCCCTCGTGGCTCGCCCGCTCGCACCTCGGGGACCGGGTACCCACCCGCTCCCCGAGGTGCGCCGGTGCGCCCCACACTTCTGGGATGGACATCTGACCTGCACGGACGGAGACTTGTCACCATGACCTCAGCCCTGACCGCCGAACGGGTTCGGCGCGATATCGACGTCCTTGCGCACGCCGGTCTCGGTGTCGACGAGTTCCTCGGCGAGGCGATGGCATCCCTGGCGCGTGCCGTGCCTCATTCGGGGGCGTGCGCGGCAACCGTTGATCCGAACACCCTGCTGTTGACGAGCGCACGCAAGTACGGGTCGCTGCTCGGCCAGAACAGCCACGACGACGAGTGGGGACTGATCGAGTACGGCTGCCCGGAAACGACCTCTTTTCGTGAACTCGCGCTCTGCGGCCTCGATGCGATCGGGATGCACGAACTGACCTGCGGCAAGCCCGGCATCTCACCCCGGATGACCGACTTCATGGCGCCGCACTTCGATTTTCGCGACGAGGCACGGCTGATCGTCCGGGACAACTCCCAGGTCTGGGGCGGCTTCGCGCTGTTCCGCGACCGCGGCGAGAAACCTTTCGATGCCACCGAGATCGAGTATCTTCGAACGCTGTCCCAACCGATGGCGCTCGGTATGCGAACTGGGCTGCTCGCGACGATCGTCGCCGAGCCGCAGACGACTCCGTCCGGCCCGTGCGTACTCATCGTCGACAGCAACGACCAGATGATCCAGATGAGTGCCGGAGCCGACGAGCGCCTCGACGACCTGCTGGCCGGGAGGAACAGCGGTGCGGTGACCACCGTGATCAGTGCGCTGGTGGGTGCCGCACGACGGTACGGCCGCGGAGAGACCGATGTGCCGCCGCGGCTGCGGGTTCGGGGTGCCTCGGGGATGTGGCTCGTCGTCCACGCATCACCGCTGTCGGCCGCCGAGGGCCGCGTCGGCGAGGTCGTCGTGACGATCGAGGAGGCACGCCCGCCGGAGATCGTTCCGCTGGTCGTGGCCGCCTTCGGGCTCACCGCCCGGGAGCGCGACGTCACCCAGATGGTGCTGCAGGGCATCGCGACCAAGGACATCGCGGCCACCCTGCACGTCTCGGCGTACACCGTCCAGGACCACCTCAAGTCGATCTTCGACAAGGCCGGCGTCCGCAGCCGCCGCGAACTCATCGCCCGGGTCTACTTCGATCAGTACGCCCCACGGCTCAACGACCCGCTGACGTCGTCGGGTTCGTTGGCGTAGCACAGTAAGCCGCGTCGCGATCATCCGGAGTGCGGTTCGTGTCCCGTACGAACGTGCCACGATCGTCGTGGCGATCGACACCTCCGAATCGTTCGGCCATCTTGGCCGATCACCGGTCCTGGCAGCGGAATTGGCCTCGCTGCAACCCTGCGCTGGTTCGCCTCTCTCGTCTGAGACTCTCGTCCGACCGTACTGTCCAACAAATAATCTCGCCCATGACGCGCACTGACGGACTCGGGACACCGGCCGGCCCGGTCGGTCCTGCTGCCGACGGCCTGCATCCTGATCAGTGGCATCGTCGGCGCGGGCCGGTGTCGTCGCGAGCTCGACGGTGGCTTCTGGTCAACGGTTCTCAGGATCCTCGGCACGCCACCGCCCGCAGCGATCCTCGGCGAGAGCACATCGCTGCGCGTCGGTCAGCCGGTCATCACTGTCGGGCCCCCACTCGGCCTGGCGAGCACCGTCACAACGTGGGAATGGGTTTCGCCATCCCGATGAACGGCGCCGTCGCGACGGCTGAACGGATCATCGCGAACAGTTGAGCACTCTCCGACGCCGCCCAACGGCTGTGCCGGCGCCGGAGAGTCAGGGGTCGAGGGACACTGCCGGCGCCTCGAGATCGCGCGCGGCCGCCCAGCTCGCCAGCAGGACGAACTTCTCTGCCGTCTCACTGCCCTCCTCTGCCGAGTAGGTCGTGATCGACAGACCGTGCTCGCCGGGCAACTCCAGCACATCGTAGGTGACGTCGAGGTCACCGACCTCCGGGTGCCGATACCTCTTGCGCCCGGTGCGGTGTTCGTGCACGTCCTGCTCGGCCCAGCAGATTCGGAATTGTGGGCTGCGAACCGACAACTCACCGACGAGCGCGGTCAGATCCGCGTTGAGGGGGTCGCGTCCGGCCTCGAACCGCAACATCGCCGCGGTGAGGCTGCACGCCAGACGCCAGTCACCGAAGAAGGCGGGAGCCCGTGAGTCGAGGAAGATGAATCGGGCCATATTCGGCTGCTCGGTATCGAACATCGGCGCGAACATCGCCCGGCCGAGCAGGTTCGAACCGATGATGTCCTGACGCGTGTTGTACACCAGCGCGGGCACGGTCATGCTGTCGAGTACCCGCTGCACCGACGTGCGCACCGAGGTGCGGGCCCGCTCCGGGTTCCGCCGGCCGGCGCCGGCGGAAGCAGCACGCGCGAGGTCGAACAGGTATGCCCGCTCCACACCGTCGAGCTGCAAGGCCGTGGCGATCGCGTTGAGGACACTCTCGGATGCGGTGCGGATCTTGCCGCGCTCGAGCTTGGTGTAGTAGTCGACGCTCACGCCCGCGAGCATCGCGACCTCTTCCCGGCGCAGCCCCGGCACACGCCGGTCCTCCGAGCGGGCGGGAAGTCCCGCCCGCTCGGGTGTGATGTTCGCGCGCCGGGCGATCAGGAACTCGCGCACGTCGTCTTTCGTGCTCATGATCCTCCCAGGGTACGTCGGTCGTGAACGCCGACCGGTGGCATCGGGAACCGGGCTCAGAGGGTGAGCAGGACCTTGGTCGCCCGTCTCTCATCCATCGCCCGATAACCCTCGGCGGCCGCTTCCAACGGCAGGGTCAGGTCGAAAACCTTGCCCGGGTCGATCTTGCGATCCCAGATGAGCGCGATCAGATCAGGCAGGAAACGGCGTACCGGCGCCGGACCACCCAGGGTGTGGATGCCCGCGAAGAACAGTTCGATGCCGGGGATCTGAACGTCGTAGTTCACGCCCACGTAGCCGAGGTGGCCACCGCCGCGAGTGGCGCCGACCGCCTGCATGAACGACTCCTGGGTGCCCACCGCCTCGACGACCGAGTGCGCGCCGAGCCCACCGGTCAGTTCCCTGATCTTCGCTACTCCGGCGTCGCCGCGTTCGGTGACGATGTCGGTTGCACCGTAGTGGCGGGCGAGTTCCTGGCGCCTGGGGTGGCGGGACATGGCGATGATCCGCTCCGCCCCCAGCTGCTTGGCGGCCAGGATCGCCATCAGCCCGACCGCACCGTCACCCACCACCGCAACCGTCTTTCCGGGGCCCGCCTGGGCGGCGACGGCGGCAAACCAGCCGGTGCCGAGCACATCCGAGGCGGCGAGGAGATCCGGGATCATCGCCGGGTCGGGCTCTCCCGGGGTCTTGACCAAAGTGCCGTCCGCATACGGGATACGCGCCTTCTCCGCCTGGGTACCGATCGTCTGTGCGACGAACTCCGCGTGCACGCACTTGGACTGGAAACCTGCCCGACAGATCTCACAGGTGTTGTCGGAGATCACAAACGAACCGACCACGAAATCGCCGGGCGCGACGGTCTTCACCTCCGCGCCCACCTCCTCCACCACACCGACGTACTCGTGGCCCATCACCTGATGGTCGGCGGGCTCCACGCCCCGATACGGCCAGAGGTCCGACCCGCAGACGCAGGTCGCCGTCAGGCGGATGATCGCGTCGGTCGGTTCGATGATCCGCGGATCAGGGCGCTCCTCCACCCGCACGTCGCCCGCCGAATACATCACCACTCCACGCATTGAACTCTCCTGTCGCGTCCGGTCGGCCTCTGTGCCGCCGACCTTTCACCGTCAATGCAACCGCCCTTGGGCGCTGTGTGGGAGGGCACGTTGTGACCCCCCAGATCAGTCACCCCCCGACGATCCGCACCGCCACCTCGGCATACACCCGGCCCAGCGCGACCGGATCGTCGTGGGTCCGCGACGGGAACCAGCGGCACACGTCCACGCAGAGCGAGGACACCGCGAGGACGGCGTCGTCGGGGTCGTCGACCGAGAACTGCCCGGACTCGACACCCCTGCGCACGATGTCCGTCAGCACCGCGGTGGTCTCGCGGCGGATCGCGGTGATGGCGCGATAGTGCTCGCGGGTGAGCCCGTGCAGTTCGTACTGCACGACCTTGGCGAGGTCGTGGCGTTCGGCCTGCCAGCGAGCGAACTCCCCGACGACGGCCCGCAGCCGGTCGGCGTCGGGAAGCGACTCGTCGTCCACAGCGCGCAGCGCGGCGAGCACCCCGCGGTGCCCCTCCAGCGCGATCGCGTAGAGCAGTTCCTCTTTCGACCGGTAGTGCGGGTACATCGCGGCCGCACTCATGTTGAGGCGCTTGGCGATCTGTCGCGTGGACGTGCCGCCGTAGCCGACCTCGGCGAACGAGGCGATCGCCGCCTGACGGATGCGTTCGGCGGCCGCGGACTCACCCGCGCGACTCCGCGTCATCTCGCCTCCCGCTCATCTCAACGGATTCGGCCCGGTTGACCTGATCGCACTGTACGGTGCATCATAAGCGAGCGCTTATGAAATGAGCGAATGCTTAGATTCGGAGGAGTCCCATGGCCACCCCCCTGTCACGACGCGATCTCGAGTTCCTGCTCTATGAGTGGCTCGACGTCGAGAAGCTGACCGCCCGGGAACGGTTCGCCGAGCATTCGCGCGAGACCTTCGACGCCGTGCTCGAACTGAGCGAGGACCTCGCCACCAAGTGCTTCGCCCCGGTCAACAAGCTCGGTGACCAGAACGAGCCCTACGTCGGCGACGACGGCAAGGTCGTGCTGCCCGCCGAGATCGGGTCCGGTATCGCCGAGTTCGTCAAGGCCGGGCTGATGGCGAGCTCGTTCGACGAATCGCTCGGCGGCATGCAGTTGCCCACGGTCATCAACCGCGCTTCGAGCGCCTGGTTCCAGGCCGCCAATGCATCGATGTCGTCCTATGCGTTCCTGACCGTCGGCAATGCGAATCTGCTGGCCGAATACGGGACGCCCGAGCAGATCGACACCTGGGTACGCCCCATGGTCGAGGGCCGTTTCTCCGGCACCATGTGCCTCTCCGAACCGCAGGCCGGGTCGTCGCTCGCCGACATCACCACCAAGGCCGAGCCGATGGCAGACGGCACCTACCGGATCACCGGCACCAAGATGTGGATCTCCGCCGGCGACCACGAACTGACCGAGAACATCGTGCACCTCGTGCTCGCCAAGGCCCCCGGCGGCGGCCCCGGCGTCAAGGGCATCTCGTTGTTCATCGTGCCGAAGTACCTGGCCGACGGCACCCGCAACGACGTCGCGCTCGTCAGCCTCAACCACAAGATGGGCAACCGGGCCACCACCAACACCCTGCTCAACTTTGGCGACGGAACATATTCCCCCGCAACCGAATCCGGCGCTACAGAAAACCCGCCCGCTCACTCCGTTCCCGGCGCGGTCGGATACCTCGTGGGCGAGGAACACCGCGGCCTGAGCTACATGTTCCACATGATGAACGAGGCCCGCATCGGCGTCGGATTCCTGGCCACCTCCATCGGGTACGCCGGCTACCTCGCATCGCTGGAGTACGCAAAGGTCCGCACCCAGGGCCGTCCCGTCGACCAGAAGGATCCCACCAGCAAGCCGGTGCCGATCATCGAGCACGCCGACGTCAAACGCATGCTGCTCGCACAGAAGTCCTACGTCGAGGGCGCCCTCGCGCTGGGCCTGTACTGCAGCACCCTCGTCGACGAGGAACTGACCACCACCGGCGCCGACCGCGACCGCGCGACCCTGCTGCTCGACGTCCTCACCCCGATCACCAAGAGCTGGCCGTCGCAGTGGTGCCTGGAGGCGAACAACCTCGCGATCCAGGTACACGGCGGATACGGCTACACCAAGGAATTCGACGTCGAGCAGTACTACCGCGACAACCGGCTCAACGCGATCCACGAGGGTGCGCACGGCATCCACGGCCTCGACCTGCTGGGCCGCAAGGTGACGATGCAGGGAGGTGCCGGACTCGCACTGTTGGTCGAGACCATCGCGACGAGCATCGAGCGCGCCTCCGCCGACGACGCGACCGCCACGTACGCTGCCGAGCTGCGATCCTCGCTCGACCGGCTCGTCGAGGTGACGGCGAAGGTCTGGTCCGCCGGCGATCCGTCGCTCGCCCTGGCCAACGCGACCGCCTACCTCGAGGCCGCGGGTCATATCGTGATCGCATGGATGTGGCTCGAGCAGCTGCTCGCGGTCGGAGACAAGAGCGGCGACTTCTACGACGGCAAACGTGCTGCCGCGCAGTACTTCTACCGGTACGAGCTGCCGAAGACCGGGCCGCAGCTGGACCTGCTCGAGGCGCTCGATCGCACCACCCTGAACACGGACCCGGCCTGGCTCTGAGCCCCGCCTGGTAGTGAAGAACGTCTGGTAGTGAAGAACCCGACACCGATCGAAGGAGAGAAGCACGTGAGCGTACTGGATCTGTTCGGCTTGACCGGCAAGGTCGTCATCGTCACCGGCGCATCGTCGGGGCTCGGGGTGTCGTTCGCCAAGGGATTCGCCGAGGCCGGTTGCGACATCGTGCTGGCCGCGCGGCGCGCCGATCGGCTGGCGGAGACCGCGGCGGCGGTGGAGGCGTTGGGCCGCAAGGCATTGACGGTGCCCGCCGACGTCGCCGACCCCGACCAGTGCCAGGCCGTCGTCGACGCCGCGATGGAGACCTTCGGCCGCGTCGACGTACTGATCAACAATGCCGGTGTCGGCACCGCGTTCCCCGCCACGCGGGAGACCCCTGAGCAGTTCCGGCAGGTCATCGACGTCAACCTGAACGGGTCGTACTGGATGGCACAGGCGTGTGGCCGGGTCATGCAACCCGGCAGCGCGATCGTCAACATCTCGTCCATCCTGGGCATCACCACCGCCGGCCTGCCGCAGGCCGCATATGCCGCCAGCAAGGCCGGAGTGATCGGGTTGACCCGCGACCTGGCCCAGCAATGGGGTTCCCGTAAGGGAATCCGCGTCAATGCGATCGCGCCGGGATTCTTCGAGAGCGAGATGACCGACACCTATGACGAGGGCTACCTCGACACGCAGATGCCCCGCGTCCTCCTCGGCCGGATGGGTCGGGGTGAGGAACTCACCGCCACCGCCATCTGGCTCGCGTCGGCGGCCGGTGGGTACGTGACCGGACAGACCATCCCCGTCGACGGCGGCATCACCGTTACGTAGCCACCCGAGGGTCACGGGAGGGTCGGATTCGGGAGGGGCGCAATGCGTTACGTCGCGGTTGGCGACAGCTTCACCGAAGGTGTGGGCGATGAACCGTTCGGCGACGAGATCCCCCGCGGCTGGGCGGATCTCGTCGCCGCCGGGCTGACGGCGAAACATGACGCCGTCGAGTACGCCAACCTCGCGGTGCGCGGGCGGCTGCTCGAACCGATCGCGACCGACCAGATCGACGCCGCGCTCGCACTGGCACCCGCGCCGACGATGATGACCTTCAACGGCGGCGGCAACGACACACTGCGACCCGGCATCGACCCGCAACGCCTGCTCGACATGATCCGCACCGCGGTACGACGCAGCCGCGACGCCGGCATCCACGTCGTCGTGCTCGCGGGGCCGGATCCCTCCGGCGGCCTGCCGTTCGGGGACACGATCCGACGACGCTGCGCGTATCTGACCGACGAGGTGGGTTTGATCGCGGCCGATGAGGAAGTGGACTTCGTCGACGTGTTCCACGACGACGAGATCCGCCATCCCGGCTACTGGTCGGCGGACCGGCTGCACCTGAACGAGATCGGTCATCGTCGGGTCGCGGGCCTCGTGCTGGCCGCGCTCGGTATCGACGACCCGTCGCTGACCACCACGACGCCGATGGGTCCGCATCCCGCGCGGACGCTGTCCGATGAGGTGCGCTTCTATCGCGATCACTTCGCACCGTGGCTGGGCCGACGGCTGCGGCGCGGGACACCTGGCGACGACCGCTCCGCCAAGCACCCCACCTGGGTCACGCTCCGCCCTTCTCCACACTGACGCGCCGTCCCCGCCGCAGACCCACGGTTCCTCCCCCCGGAAGTCAGGTCGTCCGGGCCTTGCAGGGGGGCGATCCGACTTCCGGCGGACGAACCGTCCAGGATGGGTGACCGCGTGGGCCGAGTCGGATAGGCTCGGGGACGTGCCAGCGTGGAGCCCGCTCGAGTGGCCGGTGATGCGGCAGGTGCGGTCCGGTGACCTCTTCGGCCGCGGCCCGGCCGTGACGTCGGCGACGACCCGACGCACCGAACCGCGGACGGCCACCGCCGACCGCGTCGTGGCAAGCGTCTGCCCGTTCTGTGCCGTCGGCTGCGGGCAGAAAGTGTTCGTCAAAGACGAGAAGGTCGTCGGGATCGAGGGTGACCCGGACTCCCCCATCTCCCGCGGGCGGCTCTGCCCGAAGGGTGCGTCGAGCGAGCAGCTCGTCAATAACCCCCTGCGGCAGAAGAAGATTCGTTACCGCGCCCCGTATGCCACCGAGTGGGCAGACCTTGACCGGGATACCGCGATCGACATGATCGCCGACCGGTTCGTCTCCTCCCGGCGCAACGGCTGGCAGGACGTCGACGATCACGGGCGGCCGTTGCGCCGCACGATGGGCATCGCCTCGCTGGGTGGGGCGACCCTCGACAACGAAGAGAATTACCTGATCAAGAAGCTCTTCACCGCCGCGGGTGCCATCCAGATCGAGAACCAGGCGCGTATATGACACTCCTCCACGGTTCCCAGTCTGGGGACCTCGTTCGGACGGGGCGGCGCCACGCAATCGCTGCAGGACATGGCCAATGCGGATTGCATCGTGCTCATCGGCGGAAACATGGCCGAGGCGCACCCGGTGGGCTTCCAGTGGGTCAGTGAGGCGAAGGCGCGCGGCGCCCGGGTCATCCACGTCGACCCACGGTTCACACGCACGTCCGCGGTGGCCGACCGGCATATCTCGATCCGCGCCGGGTCGGACGTCGTGCTGCTCGGCGGGCTGATCAACCACATGATCTCTCGCGAGCGGTACTTCCGCGACTACGTGGTCGCCTACACCAACGCCGCCACCCTGGTGAACACGGATTTCCGTGACACCGAGGACCTCGACGGCCTGTTCTCCGGCTTCGATCCCGAGACCGGGCACTACGACCAGTCGACGTGGACCTACGCCGACGCAGACCGCGACGACACGCTGAGTGATCCGCGGTCGGTGTTCCAGATCGTGAAACGCCACTATTCGCGGTACACCCCGGAGATGGTGAGTGACATGTGCGGCATCTCGGTCGAGGAGTTCACCTACCTCGCCGAGTCCATCGCCGACAACTCCGGGCGTGAGCGCACGACGTGCTTCGCGTATGCCACCGGGTGGACACAGCACACCCTCGGCGCACAGTTCATCCGCGCCGCGGCCATCCTTCAGCTGCTGATGGGCAACATCGGTCGGCCGGGCGGCGGCATCATGGCGCTGCGCGGTCACGCGAGTATCCAGGGCTCCACCGACATCCCCACCTTGTTCAACCTGCTGCCCGGCTATCTGCCGATGCCGTCGGTCGGCAAACACGACACCCTCGCCGACTATCTCGCCGCGATCGCGTCCCCGCACCAGAAAGGGTTCTGGGCCTACGCCGAGGACTACACGGTGAGTCTGCTCAAGGCGTGGTTCGGCGACGCCGCCACCGCGGAGAACGACTGGGCCTTCGACTACCTGCCGCGGCTCAACGGTCCCGCGGGCACCTACCAGACGACGGTCGACATGCTTGACGACAAGGTCGAAGGGTACTTCCTGCTCGGCCAGAATCCGGCGGTCGGGTCGGCCAACGGTCGTCAGCAGCGTTTCGCGATGTCGCACCTGAAATGGCTGGTGGTGCGGGACCTCAACATGATCGAGTCGGCCACCTGGTGGAAGGAGGGACCGGAGATCGACTCGGGTGAGATGCGCACCACCGACATCGGCACCGAGGTCTTCTTCCTGCCCGCAGCCACGCACGTGGAGAAGGCCGGATCGTTCACCCAGACCCAACGGATGGTGCAGTGGCGCCATCAGGCCGTCGAGCCGCCGGGCGACGCGCAGA
Organism: Gordonia rhizosphera NBRC 16068; assembly: GCF_000298195.1. Taxonomy (GTDB): domain Bacteria; phylum Actinomycetota; class Actinomycetes; order Mycobacteriales; family Mycobacteriaceae; genus Gordonia; species Gordonia rhizosphera. Next base: position 39,766 of record NZ_BAHC01000197.1, read on the forward strand.
GCGAGATGGACTTCTTCTACGAACTCGGCAAGCGCATCCGCGAGCGTCTGGCCGAGTCGGGCGACGAGCGCGACCGGCCGCTGCTCGACATGACATGGGATTATCGTCTCGACGAGCACGGCAACCCCGATCCCGAAGCCGTGCTCTCGGAGATCAACGGCCATCACGTGTCGGGAACCGATGCGGGCACCAGTCTGTCGTCGTACACGCAGTTGAAGAGCGACGGCTCCACGGCATGCGGCTGCTGGATCTACGCCGGCGTCTATACGGATTCGACCAATCAGGCGGCACGTCGTGTTCCGGATGGCGGGCCGTCGGTGAGTCAGTCCGAATGGGGCTGGGTGTGGCCGGCCGATCGTCGCATCATCTACAACCGCGCCTCGGCCGACCCCGACGGCAACCCGTGGAGTGAACGCAAACGCTATGTGTGGTGGGATGCCGGCCAGGGCAAGTGGACTGGGCACGACGTACCCGACTTCCCGGTCGACAAGGACCCGCACTCCCGCGGGGACCGGGATCGCGGCGGGGCCGACGCGCTGGCCGGCGACGATCCGTTCATCATGCAGTCCGACGGCAAGGGGTGGCTGTTCGCGCCGAAGGGTCTCGTCGACGGCCCGCTGCCGACGCATTACGAGCCACAGGAATCGCCCGTCGCGAATGCCCTTTACCATCAACAGCAATCGCCGTCACGAGTGATCTTCGCGCGCACCGACAACATGGACGCACCGAGCGCCGGTGAGCCCGGGACCGAGGTGTATCCGTACGTGTTCACGACCTACCGGCTGACCGAACACCACACCGCGGGCGGGATGAGCCGCTGGTCGCCGTATCTGGCGGAGCTGCAGCCGGAGATGTTCTGCGAGGTGTCACCGGCGTTGGCCGCCGAACGGGGTCTGGTCAACGAAGGCTGGGCGACGATCATCTCGGCCCGCGCGGCGATCGAGGCGCGAGTGCTGGTCACCGACCGGCTCAAGGCCCTGAGGATCAACGGGCGCAGCGTGCATCAAGTGGGTCTTCCCTACCACTGGGGCGTGGGTTCGGACGCGGTGGTCAGCGGTGACGCCGCCAACGACCTGATCGGCGTCACGCTCGACCCGAATGTGCAGATCCAGGAATCCAAGGTGGGGTCCTGCGACATCATCGCAGGACGGCGACCGACCGGGCAGGCGCTGCTCGATCTGGTACGTCAGTACCAGGAACGAGCCGGAGTGACCACCGAGACCGACAACATCCGGATCACCAGGAGGCGCAGCTAAATGGGCCAGCTGTCCGGTCCCACCGACCCGACCGCCGACGCGGCTTGGGGCGACGACGAGCGTGCGCGTAAGGGGTTCTTCACCGACACGTCGATCTGTATCGGCTGCAAGGCCTGCGAGGTCGCCTGCAAGGAGTGGAACCACAACCCGCGCGACGGCGACCTGGAACTGACCGGCATGTCCTATGACAACACCGTCGCGCTCGGCGCGAGCACCTGGCGGCATGTGGCGTTCATCGAGCAGGACCGCGACCGGATCACCGCGGCCCGCGAATCCGGTCGCGCCCTGGTCGATCTCGGTATGCCGCAGGTCGGTTCGACCGATGACGCACCGACGCAACCGGATACCACCCCACCGGACACGCCGGAGTTCCGGTGGCTGATGTCGTCGGATGTGTGCAAACACTGCACGCATGCGGGCTGTCTGGACGTGTGCCCCACCGGGGCGCTGTTCCGCACCGAGTTCGGCACCGTCGTCGTGCAGGACGACGTGTGCAACGGCTGCGGGACGTGTGTGGCCGGGTGCCCGTTCGGGGTCGTCGAGCGTCGCGCCGACGGCACCGCCGCACCGACAACTCGCCAGGGACACCGCAAGGGTGAACAACCCCCGGTGCCGAAACGCGGTGTCGCACAGAAGTGCACCCTCTGCTACGACCGACTGGTCAACGACCAGACCCCGGCCTGCGCGCAGACCTGCCCGACGACGTCGATCAAATTCGGCGACCACGACGACCTGGTCGAGAAGGCCCGGGCCCGCGTGTCGGCACTGCACGCCGAGGGGATGACCGAGGCGCGGCTCTATGGCGCCAATCCCAATGACGGTGTCGGTGGCACCGGCTCGGTGTTCCTGCTGCTCGACGATCCCGAGGTGTACGGCCTGCCACCGGACCCTCGGGTGTGCACCGCGGACCTGATGACAATGTACAAGCGCGCCGGGATGGCGGCGGCCGGGATGCTCGCCGCCGCCGCGATCTCGTTCCTGACCGGAGCACGACGGTGACCTCCGAGTTCGACGCCTTCCGCCCGCCGGAACCGCAACGCCGACGGCGCGGCGGCAAGCGACTCGCCCGTCGTCGGTCAACCCTTCCGGCCGACGGTTCTCGTGAGATGTCGATGGTTCCGGAGGCCGAATTCTCCTCGTACTACGGCCATCCTGTCGTCAAACCGCCGCCGTGGGGACACGAGGTCGCGGCCTATCTGTTCCTCGGTGGGGTCGCCGGGGGTTCCGGCGTGCTCGCCGCCGGGGCGCAGCTCCGCAGCCAAACCCGGCTGCGCCGCAACGCACGGTTGAGTGGGATGACGGCCGTCGGGCTGGGTGCCGTCGCCCTGGTCGCGGATCTCGGTCGGCCGGACCGCTTCTACAATATGCTGCGCACCTTCAAGGTGACCTCGCCGATGAGTGTCGGCTCCTGGATCCTGTCCGCCTTCAGCGGCGCGCTCGGGGTTGCCACCGCGGCGGAGATCGACCGGATGACGGGGCAACGGTTACCTCTCGGTCCACTGCGCGGGGCGTTGCGGGCCGCGGAAGGGCCGGCCGGGATCGCCGCGGGTATCGCCGGGCCGCCGCTGGCCGTCTACACCGCCGTGCTCCTCTCCGACACCGCCACACCCACCTGGAATGCGGCGCACCGGGATCTGCCGTTCGTGTTCGTCTCCTCGGCGAGCCTCGCCGCCTCCGGCCTGGCGATGGTGACGACCCCCGTCGATGAGGCGGGTCCGGCGCGCACCCTGGCCGTCCTCGGCGTCATCGGAGACGTGGCGGCGACGAGGTTCATGGAGCGGCGGATGGATCCGGTGGCGGCCGAACCGCTTCATCACGGCCATGCCAGGAAAATGCTTCAGGCCAGCGAGGAACTCGCGGTGGCCGGTGGGATCGGCGCGCTGTTCGGCGGGCGGTCGCGCAAGGTGTCGGTGTTGTCCGGTCTGGCCCTCCTCACCGCATCGGCGCTCACCCGCTTCGGCGTGTTCGAGGCCGGCATCGAGTCGGCGAAGGATCCGCGCTACACCATCGAACCGCAGAAGCGTCGACTCGCGGAGCGACGCGCGGCCGGGATCGTCGACGACTCCATCACCACCGTGGACTGACGCACCACCGATCGACTCGGCAGCGATTGCGAGCGACGCGCCCCGTAATGAGCGAGCTCGCAAGCGTCTCGAAGGGCGCTCGCAACCCGAAAGCCGCACACACACAGCGGGTTGCAGCGTTGTTGCGTGGAGCGCGTCGCAACGCGGCACGCGCCCCATTGCGCGTATCCGTCGACGCACGCGATGCCGTTGCTCTGCGCCGAGAGCATCCTCGTAGCGCTGCACAGTTGACGGCCATAATCTGTCACACCCGCACGGTAAGATTTCTTTGTTTGAGCCGATCTTTCTGATGAAAACTGTTGCCGCGCAGCGAAATAGACTCATCAGAACCATTGTCTTCGAACAGGTGTTCGACTAATATGGGGGCATGCCAATCGACACCCTGCTCCCCACCGTCCGTGACCTGACCATCACCTCCGACGCCACCGGCCGCGAGGTGTTCGACACCACCAAGATCCTGATGGGGCTGCGTAACGTGGTCGACCACCAACTCGCGGTGCATGCCGGTGCGCTGGATCGGTTGGGGGTGGCACGGCAGACCGGCGGCAAAACCCGGGCCCTGCTGATCGAGATGGGTGCCGCACCCACGGTGGCGGATCGGTGGCTGCGGATCGCCGCCGCGCTGGAGTCGTTGGAGCGGGTCGCCGCCTACAGCGGGGATGGGGTCTTCTCCGGTGAACACGTCGACGCGTTGGTCCGCGGGATGGGGCATATCGAGAAGAGGTCGCCCGAACCGTTGAGCGAGGTCTCACGCATCGAACACCAACTCGCCCTGATCGCCCAGGCGTTTGCCGGGGCCACCCCGCGCGAGGTGCTCGCCACCGCCCGCACGCTCGGGAACCAGATAGCCGACGAGCAGGGTGGGGCCCCGGCCGGTGACGACCGGACGATCAACGAGTGGGCGACCACGCCGACCGATGACGGGCGGTTGGAGGTCTCGGCAAACCTGGACATCGTGATCGGGGAGAAACTGGTGTCGGCGATCGCATCCCTGGCCGGCAAACGCCCTGAACCCGACGGCTCCGAGGATGCCCGCAGCGCCGGGCAGCGCCGTGCGGATGCGTTGGAGATGATCCTGGATGCCGCTGCACGTGCCGCCGGGTCGGGGGTCACCGACCTGGTGGCCGCACCGAAAACCCAGCTGAATCTGACCGTCCCGGCCGACACCCCCGATGCGGCAGCCCTGCAGTGGCTGGGCCCGATCTTGCAGACCCTGGCGTGTGATGCCACCGTCACGGCGATCATCGTCGACGGCGAGAAGGTGCCGTTGGACATGGGACACCCCCAACGCCTGTTCACCCACCACCAACGCCGGGCGTTGATCGTCCGCGACCAGTCGTGCGTGAAATGCGGTGCGGCAGCAGGATATACTGTCTGCCACCACATCGCCCATTGGGCTGACGGGGGGCCCACCGATCTGGACAACGGATGCCTACTGTGCACCTCGTGCCACGCCCAAATCCACGCTAGCGGCTGGGACATCATCATGGGCGCCGACCGCCATCCCTGGCTGCTCCCACCCGTCGAACAGGACCCGAACCGCACCCCGATACCGGCCTACAACCGCCGAACCATGCGCCTGGACGGGGTCGCCGCCTGACCCGAATATGACCGAGAAGAACTGACCAGCAGCACCTTTCGCCAAACCTGACCGGCGACCCGGATCGACTCCGGGACGCACACGAACCTTGAGAACTCCACAGTGTGAGAAATAGAGGGGACCGGTGTGCTCGCCGGACGGGTATCCGACGGGCACACCGGTGCCGACAACTCGGAACGCGGCGTGATCCGCTGGCGGTGGACGAACCGCACCGCAACCGTTCCGGTAAACCGCGCCAACTCATCGAGTCGTTCAGCGAATGTTGATGCCTGCGCCGGCAACCGTCTCCCCGATCACCGGATACCCCGGCACCTCACCGATCAGCAGCAGCCCGCCGGAGGTCTGCGCGTCGGCGAGGAAGAGCAGATCGTCGTCGGTGATCCCACCACCCACCTGTAGGTGGGGCCGTACCCAGTCGAGGTTGCGCCGTGTGCCGCCGGAGACGTAGCCGTCCCGGAGCGCGTCGAGGGCACCGTCGACCGCGGGGACCGACGATCGGTCGATCACCGCGCCGATCTCCGAGGCTCGGCACAGCTTGAACAGGTGACCCAGGAGACCGAAGCCGGTGACGTCGGTGCCTGCGGCGACGTCTGCACGCAGCGCCGCGGCCGACGCGTCCCGGTTGAGCGTGGTCATCACCTCGACGGCGGCGTCGAAGGTCTCGCCGGTCTGCTTATGCCGATTGTTGAGCAGGCCGACCCCGATCGGCTTGGTGAGGGCGATCGGTAGGCCGGGTTCGGCGGCATCGTTGCGGATCAACCGGTGCGGATCGGCGACACCGGTGACCGCCATCCCGTACTTGGGTTCCGGATCGTCGATGCTGTGCCCGCCGATCACCGGGCAGCCCGCCTCGGCCCCGATGGCGAGTCCGCCGCGCAGCACCTCGGTCATCAACTCCATCGGCAGCCGATCCCGCGGCCAACCGACCAGGTTGATCGCGACGACCGGATCGCCGCCCATGGCGTAGATGTCGGACAGCGCATTCGCGGCGGCGATGCGTCCCCAGTCGTAGGCGTCGTCGACGACCGGGGTGAAGAAGTCGGCGGTGGACAGCACTGCGAGATCGTCGCGGACCCGGACCGCCGCCGCGTCGTCGCCGTCGTCGACCCCGACGATGATGTCGCCGCCCGCCTGCCCGGTCAGCCCGCGCACCGCATCCTCGAGCTCGCCCGGCGGGATCTTGCAGGCGCAACCTCCACCATGCGCGAAGCCGGTCAGTCGGAGAGTCCGGAGATCATCGGATGTTGTCATCACGTCCGAGAGTAAAGCCCGCCGCGATTCGCTAACTTGGGAACGGTCGATCGTCCACGAGCGGCAGGGAGGCGTCCGGGTCCTGGTGGGCCCCCCGGTCTTCAAAACCGAGGAGGTCGAGTATCTCGGCCTGGCGGGTTCGATTCCCGTCCGCCTCCGCCACACGGCGCAGGAGAGCAGGAGGTGACGTGACCGACGTCGACCCGCGACGCCTGATCCCACGAACCGATCATCTGATGGCGCTGCCGGAGGTCGCCGCCGCCCGGGAACGTTTGGGCGACACCCGGATCCGTACGGTGATCCGCGACCTGCAGGACCGCGCCCGCCGCGGTGAACTGCCACCGGAGCAGGTGTCCCGCGCGGTCGTCGACCGGCTGGGGTCGACACCGAGCACGAGCCTGCACCCGGTGCTGAACGCGACCGGCGTCATCGTCCACACGAATCTCGGTCGGGCACCGCTGTCGGAGGCGGCCGTCGCGGCGGTCGCGGCGGCGACCGGTTACGTCGATGTGGAACTCGACCTCGCTACCGGGGCACGGTCGCGGCGCGGTGCGGCGACCCGGGACGCCCTGCTTCGGTCCTGCCCGGCCGCGCAGGATGCCCTTGTGGTGAACAACGGTGCGGCCGCGCTGGTCCTCGCGACGACGGCGCTGGCGCGCGACCGCGAGGTCGTGATCAGCCGCGGCGAGATGATCGAGATCGGAGCCGGATTCCGGCTCACCGACCTGATGGCGTCGACGGGCGCACGGCTGCGGGAGATCGGCACCACCAACCGCACCCACCTGCACGACTACGCCGACGCCATCGACGACGACACCGGCTGTGTGGTCAAGGTGCACCCCAGCAACTTTCGCGTCGAGGGATTCACCAGCGCGGTGCCCCTGCCCGACCTGCACCACCTGTGCCGTGAACGGCGCGTCCCCCTGGTCGTCGATCTGGGCAGCGGCCTGCTCGCACCCGATCCACTACTCCCCGACGAACCGGATGCCGCTACCGCGCTGGCCGCCGGCGCCGACCTCGTGATCGCGAGCGGCGACAAACTGCTCGGCGGCCCGCAGGCCGGACTGCTGCTCGGCACCGCCGAACTGATCGGTCGACTCGCCCGGCACCCGCTGGCCCGCGCGGTCCGCGCCGACAAGCTCGCGCTGGCGGCGCTGGAGGCCACACTGATCGGTCCAATCCCGCCGGTGACCCGATTCCTGCATGCCGACCCCGAACACCTTCACCGACGTACCGATAGGCTCGCCGCCGCGGTCGGAGCGCCGGTGGTTCCGCACGACGGCCGGGTCGGCGGGGGCGGTGCGCCGGGCGTGCCGCTCCCGGGCTTGGCGGTGCGGCTACCCGAGGCGGCGGCGAAGGCGTTGCGGCTCGGCGACCCGGCGGTCCTGGCCCGCGTCCACGACGGCGCGTGTCTGCTCGATCTGCGCTGCATACCCGACGCCGACGACGATCGACTGACCGATGCCGTACAGCGGGCGCTGACCTCGATCGGCACCAGGGACTGAGATGTTCGTCCTCGCCACCGCCGGTCACGTGGACCACGGCAAGAGCACCCTGGTGCGGGCCCTGACCGGCATCGAACCCGACCGCTGGGCGGAGGAACGTCGTCGTGGCCTGACCATCGACCTCGGGTTCGCCTGGACGACGCTGCCCTCCGGCGCGGACGTGGCCTTCGTCGACGTACCCGGGCACGAACGCTTCCTGCCCAACACGCTCGCCGGGCTCGGGCCCGCCCCGACCGTGATGTTCGTCGTCGCGGCCGACGACGGGTGGCAGGCCCAGTCCTCGGAGCACCGCGACGTCGTCACCGCGCTGGGTGTCGACCACGGACTGATCGTGCTCGCCAAGTCCGACCGGGTCGCTGCCGGCCGGCTCGACGAGGTGGCGACGACGGTCCGCGCCGAACTCGCGCACACCGGCCTGGCCGACGCACCGATGGTCGCGGTGTCGGCCACGACCGGTACCGGCCTGGACACCCTGCGCGCCACCATCGACGATGTGCTGCGCTCCGCACCCCCGCCACCCGACGGCGGCCGCGTCCGCCTCTGGGTCGACCGTGCGTTCAGCGTGACCGGCGCCGGCACCGTCGTCACCGGAACCCTGACCTCGGGTCGGATCACCGTCGGCGACACCCTCGACCTGCTCGGCGAGGATGCACGTACCGTCACCGTCCGCGGACTGCAGAGCGAAGGCCGGGCCATCGCGACGGCCGGCCCGGTGAGCCGGGTCGCGGCGAACCTACGCGGTGTCGCCGCCGACGACGTGTGGCGCGGCATGGCCCTGGTCAGCCGGGACACCTGGCGGACCACGACCCTCATCGACCTCCGACGCGTCAGCGGGCCGTCGTTCGACGAGATCCCGGCACGCATCGTCGCGCACCTGGGCACCGCATCGCTGCACGTCCGGCTGCGCCCACTGGGTGACGAACACGCACGACTCACCCTCGACCGCGCGCTGCCGCTGACGGTCGGCGACCGCATCGTGCTCCGTGACCCCGGCAGTCGACTGATCGCCGGCGGGCTGGTGCTCGACACCGAACCGCCGGAGTTCCGACGGCGCGGCGACGCGTCGCGCCGTGCGACCGCACTGCACACGATGACATCGTCGGGTGACCTGGCCGCGGAGGTGAACCGGCGAGGTGCGGTTCCCGAGGAACATCTGCGCCACCTCGGCCTGCTCGACGTTCCGGCTGCGGACCCACCGCACGGTGTCCGCGTCGTCGGGCGATGGTGGCTGGCCGAATCCTCGTGCACCGCATGGGCTGCGGAGCTGCGGTCCGCGGTCACCGATCTCCTCCGCGACGACCCCCTCACCGCCGGCCTGTCGCACGGAGCCGCCCGCGATCTGCTCGGGCTGCCCGACGACGCACTGGTTGCCGTCGTCGCTGCCGACGCCGGCCTCGAGTCCGTCGGCGGACACCTCACCTTGCCGGTCCGGGACTACGGACTCGGGCCGGCCGAGGACGCCGTCGTCGCACTGGAACGACGACTCGCTCAGCGGCCGTTCCACGCCCCCGAAGCCGACGATCTCAGCGCGCTGGGTCTCGGCCCCCGAGAACTCGCCGCGGCCGAACGGACCCGACGACTGCTGCGCCTGCGCGACGGCGTGGTCCTGCTGCCGTCGGCACCGGCGCAGGCCATGCGCACCCTCGTCGGCCTCGAACAGCCGTTCACGACCAGCACCGCACGCCAGGCGCTCGGCACCACCCGACGCGTGGTAATCCCGCTCCTCGAACATCTCGACGCACGCGGCTGGACGCGGCGCCTCGACGCCGGTCATCGCGAGGTCGTGCGTTAGGTGGTGCTGTTCGGAAATTCGTCCGGGGTATTTCGGTGGAGCGATGGGCGACTGGCAAGGCGGAGGAGGGAGCGATGACAGCGTCATCGTGACCGACGACAACGCCGGCAGTCGTTCATCGAACGCCGAAGACCCCGACGAATTTCCGGACAGGACCACCAAGGGGCCGCGTCGACAGCACCTACACTGGCCGACAATGGACCCGTCACCGTCACTGTTGTTCCGCGAACCCGTGAACCGGGTGGATCGACGCGCGATCACGATGTGGCGGATGACGCCGTTGATCCCCGGCATCGTCGTGCTCGCGGCGTGTGTCGCACTCGGAGCGCTGGTCGATCCGGCGCGCTGGCCCGCCGTCGCCGCGGCACTCGTCACCATCGTCCTCACGGCGTTCTTCGTAGCGGTGGTTCCGCTGTGGCGCTTTCGGTTTCACCGATGGGAGATCACCGACGACGCGATCTACACACAGTCCGGTTGGTGGGTCCGCTCGCGGGTCGTCATCCCCATCGCCCGAATCCAGGTCGTCGACACCACCGCCGGACCCATCGAGCAACTGCTCGATCTCGCGACGCTCACCGTCACGACGGCATCGTCGGCGGGCACCATACGGATCGTCGGGCTCGACGCCGAGGTCGCACGGTCCGCCGCCGCCGACGTCACCATCCGTACCCAGGCGCACACCGATGACGCGACCTGACCGGATCGACGGCGACTGGCGCGACGACCACGAGCACGAATGGCATCGGTTGTCGCCGTGGATGATCGCGGTCAAACCGGTCGAGCAGCTGCCACAGCTCATCCCCCTGTTCCTCGCCATCGCCTTCGCCGGCCGTGGCGCCCCGGATCTGACCCTGATCATCACACTCGTCGCGCTCCCTCTGGTCACCGTCGTACCCTGGCTGGCGACCCGATATCAGGTCACCGCCGAGCACGTCCGGCTGCGCCACGGAGTCCTCACCCGTACGACGGCCACCGCCCGCCGTGACCGCATCCGCAGTGTCGATCTGACCGCCTCGCCGCCCCATCGGATCCTGGGACTGCAGAAGGTGCGGATCGGAACCGGCGGTGACCGCAAATCATCCGTCGTGGAACTCAACTCGATCCCGGCGGTCGATGCCGAGAGACTCCGAAGACACCTGATGGCCACGGCCGTACGGACGTCACCCGGTGTCACGGGCTCCGTCGAAGACACCGACTCCGGCGCGGCCCGACCGGGATCGGTTGCCGCGCCGGACGTGTTGGCGCGGTTCCGTCCGGCCTGGTTGCGCTTCGCACCCTTCTCACTGGCCGGTTTGGCGACCGTCGCCGCGCTCGTCGGCCTGGGTTTCCAGGCCGGCTACGAGGCCGGACTGTTCGAACGGGGCGCCACCGCCGCAGAGCATGCCGCCGACCGCATCCTCGACATCGGGGTGCCGATCGTCGTGAGCGCGGGCATCGTCGTGGTCGTCGCGGCCGGCGCGCTGGTGTCGGTGGCCGCCTACCTGCTCGCGTTCTGGGGATTCACTCTCACCCGCACCCCCGACGACGATCGGCTGCACTTGCGGCGTGGCCTGCTCACCACCATCGCGACCAGTCTCGACGCGCACCGGGTCCGTGGCGTACACCTGCACGAGCCGATCCTGATGCGTCCCGTCCGGGGCGCCCGGCTCAATGCGATCGCCACCGGTTCGAGTAAGAAACCGCTGCTGATGCCACCCGCACCCGCGGCGGAGGTGATCGGGGTGGGTCAACTCGTCACACACGAGGGCGACGAACTCACCGTCGGATTGCGTCGTCACGGCCACGGCGCCCTGACCCGGCGGCTCACTCGCGCGCTCTGGTCGGGGGCGGTCCTCGCGGTCGCACTGGTCGCCGCAGTGGCGGGTCCGCTGACCTGGCCGTGGCTGATCCTCGGGGCAGCGGTGATCGTCGGTGCGGTCGTGCTCGGTGTCGTCCGTTATCGCAATCTCGGCGTCCGGGTCACCGACCGGGCGGTGGTCATCGCTCCGCCGCGTGTCGCTCGGCACCGCTACGTCGTCGACCGCGACGGCGTCGTCGGGTGGGCGACGTCGGCCTCGTTCTTCCAGCGCCGACGCGGTGTCGAGACCCTGACCCTGGCCACCGCGGCCGGTGACGAGGCCTACGCCGCGGTCGATCTCACGCCCGAAGACGCGACCGGCCTCATGTGCACCGTCTCCCCCGACCTGGTCGGTCCCTTCGTCGAGCGCAACTGAGACAATCGACCAACTTTTGTGAGACGATTTGTCAAATCAGTCCCACGCGCCCACATGGAGGTGGTAGACCTCAGTAACAGTCAGTACTGACTGATTCCGAGGGGGTCCCCATGACCAGCAACGACGCTGAAGTCTGCCGACGATCTGTGCTGACGGGAGCGGCTGCGGCGGCCGTGCTCGCCGGCACCGCCGTCGCCCTGCCGAATGTGCGCGTGCCCTCGGCCAACGCGGTCCCGCGTCCCGGCGCCGCGCGGGGACGGGAGGTGGCGGTCTTCGGCGGCGGGATGTCGGGGCTGGCCGCCGCGCAGGAACTCATCGAACGCGGGTTCCGGGTCACCGTCTACGAACCCACCTACCTCGGTGGGAAGGCCCGCAGCCACGACGTGCCCGGCACCGCCCGGGGCGGCCGCAAGGCGTTGCCCGGCGAGCACGGGTTCCGTTTCTTCCCCGGCTGTTATCAGCATGTTCCCGAGACGATGGAACGCATCCCGCTGCCCGGCGGCGGCAACGTCAAGGACCGTCACCTGATCAGCGTGGAAAGCGCGATCGTCGCCTTCGGCCAGTCCGGTTACGCCCCGCTCGCGGCACCCGCATCGGTGATCGGTGCCGTGCAGCACCTGCCGGCCCTCACCACCCTGGACAACGTCCGCAACGCGTTGACCACCGGGCTGAAGTTCGTGATCGACATCCCGCCGACCGAGCTGGCCTATTTCGTCAACCGCGAACTCATCATCGCCACGAGCTGCACGGAGCGCCGTCTGGGCCAGTGGGAAAAGCAGTCGTGGATGGAGTTCGTCAAGGCGAAAGGGAAGTCGGCGGCCTACGAGCGCTATCTCGCGGGCGCCCTGACCCGGGCACTGGTCGCGGCGAAGTCGCACACCGCCTCGGCGCGGACCATCGGTCAGATCGGACTGGCCCTGGCGACCTCGGCCACCGGTCTCATCGGACAGTACGACGCCGGGCTGGTCCTCGGCGGGATCGACAAGATCCTCAACGCCCCCACCAACCACGCCTGGATCGACCCGTGGGTGGCCTATCTGCGACGCCGCGGGGTGCGATTCGTGCTCGGTGAGGGGGTTGCGGAGTTTTCGGTGGCGCAGGGCCGGATCGCCGGTGCTCGGCTGATGTCAGGTCGCACGGTGACCGCGGACTGGTATGTCTCCGCCATCCCGATGGACCGGCTCAAACCGTTGCTGACCCCGGCGCTCGTGCACGCCGACCCTTCGCTGGCCCGTATCCGTCGGCTGCAGGACGACTGGATGGTCGGGATCCAGTACTTCATGTCGCGGCGGTCGACCCTGCCGCCCGGACATATCGCGGCGATGGGCACACCGTGGGCACTGACCGGCCTGTTCCAGGCACAGCCGTGGAATGTCGACTTCGCCGCCACCTACGGGGACGGCCGCGTTCACGATTGCCTGTCGATCGACATCTCCGACTGGGACACCCCCGGAATCCTCTACGGCAAGAACGCCAAACAGTGCACCCGACGCGAGATCGCCCGTGAGGTCTGGGCGCAGATGAGCCGGGCCATGAACGGTGGCGGCGAACGCCTGCTGCGGTCGGAGGACATCGTCACCTGGTCGCTCGACCCGGGGGTCACCTGGTCACCGACGATCGCCAATGCCACCCCGCTCATGGTCAACACCGCGAACTCCTACGCCGACCGCCCGACGGCCTATACGAAGATCCCCAACTTCTTCGTCGGCGGCGACCACGTACGCACCAACATCGACCTCGCGACGATGGAGGGCGCCAACGAGTCCGGGCGCCGGGTGGCCAACGCGATCCTCGACGCCGCCGACAGTCCGGCCCCACCGGCCGTGGTGCATCCGTTGTGGGAGCTTCCGCTGTTCGACCCCCTCAAGCAGATCGATCGGGATCGCTACCGGGCCGGTCTGCCACACATTCTGGACGTGTAGCGGCGGCCGCAGGTGGGCGCCGTGGACGCCCGCTGGCCTACGATTCGACGATGCATCCGTCACCGGCAGCGCGGCCTGGTCAGCAGCAGCGCGGCGATGCCACCCGGACCCGCATCCTCGATGCCGCCATCCGCGTGCTCGTCAACCGAGGCTACGCACACACCAGCACGCTGGCCATCCAGGCCGAGGCAGGGGTGAGCCGCGGACGGCTGCTGCATCACTTCCCGTCGCGGGACAAACTGCTGATGGCGGCCGTCGACCATCTGGCGCGTACTCGCATCCAGGAGATGCCCGCGCAGGTGGAGTGGCCGAAAAACCCCGCCGCCCGCATCGGTCCCGCGATCGAGATCGGGTGGTCCACGTTCCATCAGCCCTACTTCGTCGCGTCGATGGAACTGTGGATCGCCGCGCGGACCAACGAGCAGCTGCGCAGCGCATTGCTGCCCACAGAACGTCGGCTCGGACCGACCGTGCGGCAGGCCGTCGCAGGATTCCTCGGCGAGGAGCTGACGTCGCGTCCGCGGTATGCCGATCTGTATCCGTTGCTGCTGTCGAGTATGCGTGGGGTCGCGGTGACCTACCTGATCGATCGGCGCGATCCGACGACCGATCCACACCTCGATCTGTGGAAGGCAATGACGCGGAGCTACCTGCTGTGAGCTGCCGTGGCGGAACGCCGAGCGCCATAGCATGAAGCCATGACCCCTGCCCAGCTGCGCGCATTCGTCGCGATCGTGCGGGCGGGGTCGGTGAAGCAAGCCGCCGCAGAGCTCGGCCTCACCGAGCAGGCGGTGTCGATGCACGTGGCAGCGCTCCGCAAGAGTCTCGGTGACCAACTCTTCAGCCGGACACGCTCCGGTCTCGCGTTCACGCCGGGCGGGCTGCGACTTGCGGCGCGTGCGGTGGAGATTCTCGGGCTGCAGGATCAGACGGTCAGTGAGGTCGGGGCCGCCGCCGGTGGGCGACGGACCATCCGGCTCGCCTCGTCGAGCCTGTTCGCCGAGCATGCGGCGAGCGGGCTGATCGATCTGTTCACCAAACGTGCGAAGGATCTCGAGGTCGAGCTGAGCGTGCACTCACCGGACCAGTTCGCGACCCTGCTCGCCTCCCGCGCCGTGGACGTCGCGATCGGTCCGACCCCGCTCGACGCGGAGGTGACCGAGAACGGCCACACGCTCACGACCAAGGAGTTCCTCACCTACGACATCGAGGTGATGGCCGCGCCCACGCATCCCTTCACACAGCGTCGGGCCAGCCCGGAGGAGCTCGCCCACGCAACGTGGAATCTCGGCCCGTCGGCCGCAGCAGGCCACGACGCCATACCCGAGATGCTCGTTCGGCTCGGCATACCTGACGACTGCCAGCGAATCTTCCAGAGTGATGCCGCCGCGTGGGAGGAGACCCAGCGCGGCACCGGACTGACCCTCGCGCCGACGTTCGCGGTGCGCGCCGACCTGCACACCGGCCGCTTGGCCCGGGTATCCGGTACGGACGTGAATCGACGCAACACCTGGAGTGCGATGACCCTCGCGCACGACCCCACCCGCACGGCCAGTGAACTCATGAGGTTCGTCGGTTCACCGAAAGCAATGCAGGCGATGTTGCGCGGATCCGGTGTGCCGGTGAAGAA
This sequence comes from Gordonia rhizosphera NBRC 16068, assembly GCF_000298195.1. Taxonomy (GTDB): domain Bacteria; phylum Actinomycetota; class Actinomycetes; order Mycobacteriales; family Mycobacteriaceae; genus Gordonia; species Gordonia rhizosphera. The sequence goes on from NZ_BAHC01000197.1 coordinate 55,019, forward strand.
CTTCCGTCCGGCCGTCTACGTCACGCTGTGGCATTGATATTGCCTGGCATTGATGTTGCTGTTGAGGCGATGCCGCGGTGCCGTCATCGGCGGCGGGCTTCGGTGATGGCGGTGATCATGCTCGCGAGGTCGTCGACGGTGGCGGCCGGTAGTAGCCGATCGCAGTACGGGAGTGCCGCGGCCATCCCGCCCACCAGCGGCAGATAGCCGGGGACCCCCGCCCGAGGATTGAGCCAGATCACGGTGAACGCGCGTCGAGCGATCCGCGCCATCACCCGGTCCATCTCGCTTGGATCGTCGGAATCCCAGCCGTCGGAGGCGATCACACAGATCGCTCCCCGCAGTGTCTGCGCATGGCGCGACCGCAACAACTCGTCCAGACTCGCCGCGATACGGGTACCGCCGAACCGATCCACCACCTTCTCGCTCGCCGAGTCGACCGCGTCGTCGATGGACGAGCGGGCCAGGATGGGCGTCATCCGGGTGAGCCGCGTGGCGAATGCGAAGGTCTCGCCGCGTCCGCGCCGCGACAGGGCGCGCATGACGTGCAGATAGACGCTCGTATACGCCTGCATGGACTGGGATACATCGCAGATCATCACGATGCGTCGCTGTCGCCACATCGGGCCGCGGTATGCCACGTCGGCGATCTCCCATCCCGTGTGCCGGGCACGCACCAATGTGTGACGCAGGTCGATCCGCCGTCCCCCGGAGACCACGCGCTCCCGGCGGCTTCGTCTCCTGGGCCACACCTCGATCGCCTCGTCAAGCCAGTCCTCGATACGTTGCAGCTGCCGGGAGTCCAACTGGTCAAAGGGAATCCGCGCGATGGCTTCTATGGCGCTCGGTTGCGGTATCCACACGGGCGAACCGTCGGCGTCGTCGGTGGAGTCCTCGCGGACCGCCATCCGCGGCAGCGTCGCCCAGGGCAGGCCCTCGGTATCGTCGTCGCCTTCGTCACCCGACCCGGGAACCGGGAGCGCCTGATCTCCGGGCGGGGCCGACGATGACCCACGCATGGCGACCGGATCGAGCGAGAACACCGCGTCGTCGAAGACGGCCGCAAACACCGCGTCGAAGGTATCGATGTCAGATTTCTTGCGCACCAACGTGATCCGCGCGACCCAATAGAGTCCCCGGCGATTGGACAGTACGTCGCGAGGCAGGCCTCCGAGGGCGCGGCCGAAGACCGCGGCATCCGCTTGACCGACCGGGACGCCGGCGGAGCGGAGCCGATCGGTGAATCCGGCGGCGAACGCCGCTCGATCCACCCGGGCGAGTATCGGCCCACTCGTCATCGCGCACCGGGCGCCTCTCCGGTCACAGCACGGCTCCCCGATCGAGTGCCTCGACCAGTGTGTCCTGGTCGTCGGGTGTCTTGACCAGCGTGCCGAGCGTGGGGCGCACCGTGTCCGGCATCAACTCGCTGACGCCCAGAGTGATAAGGGCCGACACCCAGTCGATCGCCTCTGCCATCCCCGGTGGCTTGTCGAGGTCGAGTTCGCGAACACGGCCGACGAAGACGGAGGCGTCGGCGATGAGGCTGTCGGGGGCACCGTGCACGGTACGGCGCAGCACCGCCGCGACCTGGGCCGCACCGGGATAGGCGATCCAGTGGTACAGGCAGCGCCGTCGCAACGCGTCGTGCAGTTCCCGGCTGCGGTTGGAGGTGAGCACCACCACCGGGCGGCGCTCCGCCCGGATGGTGCCCAGCTCGGGGATCGAAACCGCGCCCTCCCCGAGGAATTCGAACAGCAGTGCCTCGAATTCGTCATCGGCACGGTCGATCTCATCGATGAGCAGGACGGGAGGGCGCGCACCCCGATATCGGATCGCGGCCAGCAGCGGCCGCTCGGACAGATACTCCGGCGCATACAGGTCGGCGTCGGATATCGACTCCTCGCGTGCCTCGGACAACCTGATCGCCAGCAGCTGACGCTGATAGTTCCATTCGTAGAGGGCATCGTGCGCGGACAGCCCCTCATAGCACTGGAGCCGGATCAGATCGGTACCCAACGCCGTGGCCAGCGAGATCGCCGCAGACGTCTTGCCCACCCCCGGTTCACCTTCCAGCAGCAGCGGCATCCCCAGCGACGTCGCCAGATACAGCGCGGTGGCCAGACCCTCATCGGCCAGGTAGTCGACCTCATCGAGCCGTTCGACGACATCCTGCGGCGATTCGAACAGACTGTTCGACGCAGTCATCGGGCCCGTCCCGTCACGTGCGCGTAATCCGTCTGTGCGAGGAGTCGCCGGTAGTCGTCTTCGGTATCGACGTCGATGGGGATGTCGCCGTCGACGTCGACCGTGACCAATCCGGGTCCCGCCGCGTCGATCAGTTTCCACACCGCCTTGTCACCGTGCAGAGTGGCCAATTGCGGAAAGATCTCGCGTCCCAACCAGAACGGGTGACCGAGTCCGTCGCGGTAGCGGCATGCACCGATCGGCGCCCCGGATGCGGCCGCCACCAGTGCGTGCACCGCCGTGGCCTGGACACCGGGCTGATCGCCGAGCAACAGCACCGCCCCGTCGGCGGCCGCGTCGACGTGGTCGATCGCCGCACTGATCGACGACGAACAGCCGGATCCGTAATCGTCGTTGATCACCACAGTGAGGCCGTGCAGATCCACGTGCGCCGCCACGTCGTCGGCCGCGGCACCGAGGGTGACGATGATCTGGTCGAACCCCTGGCGACGCACATTGTCGAGGGTGGCGCCGAGCAGGGTGGTACCCGCGTACGGAAGGAGTTGTTTGGGTCTCCCGAGCCGACGTGACCCACCGGCCGCCAGAACGACGGCGCACACCGGAGCCGTCATCGGGCTGCCTGCAGGCCACCACTCGCGCGCGCGATGAAGGTGTCGCGGCACCCGGTGCAGCAGAACCAGTGCGAACCCGATCCGTCGTGGTGGTGGGGCGTGTCGTCGGTGACGATGACGGTCATGCCACAGACCGGATCGACCTCCCGAAGGATGTCCGGGGTCATCGCGGTATACGGGTGTTCGTCGCGACCGGTGTCCCGCGCCGCCTCCGCCCGCGGTGCCCTCATGCCGTCGCGGCGAATGGCGGACACCACTTGGGCCAGCACCGACAGCGCGATCTCGGCCGGCGTCACGGCGCCGATGTCGAGTCCGACCGGAGTGTGGACCCGGTCGCGTTGCGACTCGCTCAGTTCCATCGCGTCGAGCAGCGCGGCGCCGCGTGTGTGACTCGCCACCAGTCCGACGAATGGCACGTCGCGGTCCAGAGCCGCGCGGATCTGTCGCGCTTCGTCACCCCCGTGCATCGACACGATCGACGCCACTGCCCCGTCCACCCCGGCACCCGACTCATCCGACGATGACGAGTCCTCCTGTGTCACTTCGAACCCCAGCAGCTGGGCCTGGTCGACAACGGCCTGCGCGATGGGCGTCTCCCCCACGACGTGGATGACCTGCGCGGAGCGCACTGGTTCGATGAACACCTCCAGGGCACCGCCGGACAGGCACGGGTTCACCGCGACCCGGGCGCCCGGTGTCTCCGGGAAGGTGTCGGCGTCGTCGGGCAGGATGCGCAACAGCACCCCCTCGCCTGAATCGATCGCGTCCACCGCGGCGAGTCGCACCGACTCGGCTGCACATTGGCCACCGACGAAGCCGTGCATCTGCCCGTCCGCGGTCACCAATGCCTGATCTCCTGCGTGCGCGGACGTCGGCGGTTGCGCGCGCACCACCGTCGCCCGGGCGTACGCGATGCGTGCTCGGCTGAGTTCCGCGGCGAGTTCGGTCAGTGATTCCCGACCCTCCGGTGGCATGACCTGCTCCTCTCGGTCTCCGTCACGATGCGTGCGCCCGGCTGCGACTGCGTTCAGATCGGGGGCCGCGCCCGGCCCTGCATCGCCTCCCACACCCGCGACGGTGTCAACGGCATGTCAGCGTGCCGAACGCCGAAGGGTTCCAACGCATTCACCACGGCGTTCACCACCGCCGGTGGCGAACCCACCGTGGCCGACTCCCCCACGCCCTTGGCGCCGATCGGATGATGCGGCGACGGTGTGACGGTCGACCCGGTCTCCCAATGCGGGACCTCGAGCGCGGTCGGGATCAGGTAGTCCATGAAGGACCCGTTGAGACAGTTGCCGGATTCGTCGAACTCGATGATCTCCATCAACGCCATGCCGATGCCGTCGGTGAGTCCGCCGTGCACCTGTCCCTCGACGATCATCGGGTTGATCCGGGTCCCGCAGTCATCGACCGCGACGAATCGCCGCACCTTGACCACGGCCGTCTCGGGATCGATGTCGACGACACAGATGTAGGCACCGAACGGATAGGTGAGATTGGCCGGGTTGTAGACCACGGATGCGTCCAGTCCGCCCTCGACGCCGGGTGGCAGATCGCCCGCACCGTGCGCCTTCATCGCGATCTCCGAGATCGTCACCGACTTGCCGGGATCGCCCTTGACCTGGAAACTTCCCTTCTCCCATTCCAGATCCGCGACCGACACCTCCAACATGCCCGACGCGATGAGCTTCGCCTTGTCACGAATCCGGCGGGCCGCCACCGCGGCGGCCGCCCCGGACACCGGCGTGGAGCGGCTTCCGTAGGTGCCCAGACCGAAGGGCGTGTTGTCGGTGTCGCCGTGGACGACATCGATGTCGTCGGGCGGTATCCCGAGCTCCTCGGCGACGATCTGCGCGTACGTCGTCTCGTGGCCCTGACCTTGCGACTGCACCGACAGCCGGACCACGGCCTTTCCGGTGGGATGGATCCGCACGTCGCATCCGTCGGCCATGCCGAGGCCGAGGATGTCCATGTCCTTGCGTGGCCCGGCACCGACCGCCTCCGTGAAGAACGAGACGCCGATCCCCATCAGCTCGCCCTGCGCACGTTTCTCGGCCTGCTCGGCGAGCAGTGCGTCGTAGTCGGCGATCCGCATCGACTCGAGCATCGCCGCATCGTAGTTGCCGGAGTCGTAGACCCATCCGGTCTTCGTGGTGTACGGGAATTGATCGGGTTGGATGAAGTTCTTGCGCCGTAGGGCGATCTGGTCCATCTTGAGCTCATACGCGAGGCAGTTCACCAGCCGTTCGACGAGGTAGACGGCCTCGGTGATGCGGAACGAGCACGCATAGGCGACCCCACCGGGGGCCTTGTTGGTGTACACCGCCGTCATCGAACAGTAGGCGGCCTCGAGCTGATAGCTGCCGGTGAAGACGCCGAAGAAGCCGGCCGGATACTTCACCGGGGCGGCGACGCCGTTGAACGCGCCGTGATCGGCGAGCACATTGGTACGGATGGCGAGGATGCGACCATCCTTCGTGGCGGCGATCTCACCGCGCATCACGTAGTCACGGGCGAAACCGGTGCTTGTCAGGTTCTCGGTCCGATCCTCCATCCACTTGACGGGCTTTCCGGTGACGATCGACCCGACGATCGCACACACGTATCCGGGATAGATCGGCACCTTGTTGCCGAACCCGCCCCCGATGTCGGGTGAGATGACGCGGATCTTGTGCTCCGGGAGTCCCGCGACAATCGCGTACAGGGTGCGGTGGGCGTGCGGCGCCTGGCTCGTCGACCACAGCGTGAGTTTGCCCTCGACCCGGTCGAAATCGGCCACCGCCCCGCAGGTCTCCATCGGGGCGGGGTGCACCCGCGGGTACACCATGTCCTGGGTCACCACCACATCGGCCTTGGCGAACACCGCCTCGGTCTCCGCCTTGTCGCCGGTCTCCCAGTCGAAAACGTGGTTGTCGGTTTTGCCTTCGAGGTCGTCACGGATCACCGGCGCCGACTCATCTAGCGCCTTGCGCACATCCCAGACGGGTTCGAGTATGTCGTAGTCGACGTCGATCAGTTCGAGTGCATCCCGTGCCGCATAACGGTCTTCGGCCACCACCGCGGCGACCTCCTGCCCCTGGAAGCGGACCTTGTCGGTCGCCAGCACCGCCTGCACATCGTTCGACAGCGTCGGCATCCAGTCCAGTCCGAGGCCCTTCAGAGTCTCGCCGGTGATCACCGCCTTCACCTTGGGAAGCGCCTCGGCCGCGGAGGTGTCGATGCTGACGATCCGCGCGTGTGCGACGGGCGAGCGCAGGATCGCCATGTGCAGCATCCCGGGAAGTTGCACGTCGTCGACGTATCGACCCAGCCCACGGATGAATCGTGGGTCCTCTTTGCGGAGCATCCGCCCGTAGCCGACGGGCTTCTGGTTGTTGTCGACCAGATCCGCGGCGGCCGGCTCGGGGGGTGTGGTGATGGTCATCGGACCGCTCCTGCTGTCGCGTCGTCGTTGGGGACGTCCTCGGTCGTGCTCTGCTCCGCGGTCGCGCCGTCGGAATGGCGCGCCGCCCACTGCACCGAACGCACGATCGTCGTGTAGCCGGTACATCGGCAGATCTGTCCACTGATCGCCTCGCGGATCTCGTCCTCGCTCGGATCCGGGTTCTTGTCGAGCAGCGCGCGGGTGGTCATGAGCATGCCGGGTGTGCAGAATCCGCATTGCAGCCCATGGCATTCCATGAATCCCTGTTGCACGGGATCGAGGGTGGTGCCCTGCTCGAGCCCCTCGACGGTACGCACGTCGTGGCCACCGGCCATCGCGGCGAGCACGGTGCACGATTTCACCGGTTCCCCGTCGAGCTGCACCACGCATGTCCCGCAGTTGCTGGTGTCGCAACCCCAGTGCGTTCCGGTGAGCCCCAGTGTGTCGCGCAGGAAGTGCACCAGCAGTAGCCGCGGCTCGATGTCACGGGTCACCGATTCACCGTTCACGGTCATCGTCACTTGCATCGAATACTCCTCTGTCTCAGTCTGTCTGAGGAACTCACGCCGTCGTCACCGCACCGGCACCCAGTCGATCCGCGCTGCGGCGCAGTGCGCGTTTGGTCAGCTCGTCGGCAAGGTGCCGCTTGTACTCTGCGCTGCCGCGTGCGTCTGTCGCGGGGTTGCAGGCCTCGGCGGCGATCTCGCCGGCCCGGCGCCAGGCGTCCTCGTCGGGCGCCAGTCCGCGCAGCGCGGTCGAGATCGCCGGGATGGTCGTGATGTTCGCCCCGACCGCGGCCAACCCGACCCGCGCGTCGGTGATCGTGCCGTCCGCCACCCACAGCGCCGCTCCCGCGGCACAGATGGCCCAGTCGCCCGCACGACGTTCCACTTTCTCGTAGGCGCTACTCCCGCCGGAGCGGATGGGGATCCGCACCTCGATCAGCATCTCGTTCTGCTCGACGGCCGTCTCGTAGGGACCGCGATGGAATTCGTCCATCGTGACCACTCGCTCACCGCCCGGACCACGGATCACACAACTCGCATCCAGCGTGTTGCACACACTCGACAGATCCTCGGAAGGGTCTGCCTGACAGAGAGATCCGCCCAGTGTGCCGCGATTGCGGACCACCGGATCGGCGATCACCTGCTCGGCGTCGCGAAAGATTGGAAAGGTCGAGAACAGCGCATCATTGTCGAGCAGCTCACGATGTCTGGTCATGGCGCCGATCGAGACGGCGTCGTCGGTGAAACGGATGTAGCCGAGTTCGTCGTGCAGATCGTTGATGTCGATGAGGTATTCGGGAGTCGCGAGGCGGAGTTTCATCATCGGGAGAAGGCTGTGCCCACCGGCGATCAGCCGCGCCTCGTCCCCGAGTTGACCGAGAAGCCGAATGGCGTCCTCGACACTTGTCGCGCGTTCGTATTCGAACGGTGCCGGAACCTGCATGGCGTCTCCTCTACTGTGTTTCGATAGCTTCTTGGGTTTCGACAGATTCTTTGGATTCGACAGATTCTTTGGATTCGACAGATTCTTGGGACCCGATGGGGCTGCGGCCGTCACCGGGGTGGATGTGATCGGTGAGCTCAGTCAGGTTGGCCCCGCTCCCGCCCCGTCGGGTGGCGATGATCTCGGCCACGATCGACACCGCGGTCTCGGCAGGTGTCCGTGCTCCCAGGTCAAGGCCGATGGGTGAATGCAGCCGCGTCAGGTCCGTGTCGGTCACCCCCTCCTCACGCAGTCGACGCAGTCTGTCCTCGTGGGTTCGCCGCGAGCCCATGGCGCCGATGTAGACACCCTCCGGTGTCTCGAAGGCCGCCTGCAGCGCGGGAACGTCGAACTTCGGGTCATGGGTGAGCACGCAGATCGCGGTGCGCGAATCGACTCTCCCGGCAGCCATCTCGGCGCGCAGGTATCTGTGCGGCCAATCGACGACCACCTCGTGTGCGGCCGGGAAACGGGGCCGGGTGGCGAACACGCTGCGGGCGTCGCAGACCGTCACGTGGTAGCCGAGCAGCACACCGGCCTCGGCGACCGCAGACGCGAAGTCGACGGCACCGAACACGATCATGCGCGGCGGCGGCGCGAAGGAGTTGACGAACACGGTGATGTCGTCGCCCATGCGCTGCCCCTCGGCACCGTATCGGAGGGTTGACGACTCCCCCAGGTCCAGCAACCCGCGCGCATCTTGGGCGACGACCCGGTCGAGGTTGTCTCCACCGAGGGTGCCGCTGACGGTGTCGGGGGTGAGGGTGAGATGACTGCCCACTCGTGCGTGCGGGTGTGAACTCTCGATCACGGTGGCCACGGCGATCGGCCGGCGGGCCTCGACGGCCTCGGCGAGGTCCCCCAGTTCGGGCCATGTCTCCTGGGACACCGGTTCGCAGAAGACGTCGAGGATGCCGCCGCACGTGAGGCCGACCGCGAAGGCGTCATCGTCGGCGATTCCATAACGTTCGGCTTGCGGTTCACCGGACTCCATGACGTCACCGGCAAGGTCGTACACGGCGCCCTCGACACAACCACCCGACACCGACCCCAGGACACTACCGTCTGCCGAACGGATCGCCGCGGCACCCGGTTGCCGGGGTGCGGAGCCGAACGTCGTCACGACAGTCGTCAGTCCGACCGTCTCGCCGTTGCGCCAATGCTCGACGAGCGTGGGCAGGACATCTCGCATCTGCACATCCTCGGATCGGCGGACACACCGCTGTGTCTCGCATCACATAGTTGTGACATCGTCCAGTCTGCGCCGGATCGAGAGAACGTCAACCCAAACCTCAGTATTCACTGAAGTAAGGCAGACCTAATTACGGTTTCGTGTTGCCTCGACGGGTCCTCGCAGAACACGAGGAGGTCGGGGACGACCGGAATCTTCGGTTCAACCGAACCTAAACCCATATTATATGCGCTGTACAGATGTAGATTCCGACTGAATCATGGTTGCCAACGACCAAATTCCATGAACAGCGGAGGTTTAGATGGCGGACCAGAAAATCGAGGTTCTCATCGTCGGTGCCGGCCAGGCCGGCATCGCCATGAGCGAGCACCTCGGCACGCAGGGCGTGCCACACCTCGTGGTCGAGCGCGACCGCGTCGCCGAACGATGGCGCTCGTGGCGATGGGATTCCCTCGTCGCCAACGGGCCGGCCTGGCACGACCGCTTCCCCGGCCTCGAGTTCGACACAGACCCCGATGCCTTCGCCACGAAGGAACAGGTCGCGGACTATCTGTGCACGTATGCGGAGAAGATCGACGCGCCGATCCGCACCGGTGTCGAGGTGACGTCGGTCCGCCGCAACGAGGGGCGACCCGGGTTCACCGTCGAGACCTCCGAGGGCACCATCGATGCCCGTTACGTCGTCGCCGCGACCGGCGCGTTCCAGAAGCCGGTCATCCCCGCGGTCGTGCCGGCGCACGCCGGGATCCACCAGATCCACTCCTGCTCCTATCACAATCCCCAGCAGCTGCCCGACGGTGCTGTGCTGATCGTCGGCGCCGGCTCCTCGGGTGTGCAGATCGCCGACGAGCTTCGAGCGGCCGGGCGTGAGGTCTACCTCGCGGTCGGGCCGCACGATCGTCCGCCGCGTAGCTATCGCGGCCGCGACTTCTGCTGGTGGCTGGGTGTTCTCGGCAAATGGGACCTCGCCTCCCCGCCGCAGGGCGCCGAGCACGTGACCATCGCCGTCAGCGGTGCGCACGGTGGCCACACCGTCGACTTCCGTTCGCTGGCGGACGACGGCATCACGCTCCTGGGCCGGGCCGGTGCCTATACGGACGGCGTTCTGCAGTTCGCGCCGGATCTGCGTGCCAACATCGACGCCGGTGATGCGAACTACTTGTCCATGCTCGACGAGGCGGACGCCTTCGTCGAACGCACCGGAATCGATCTCCCCGAGGAGCCGCAAGCCCGTGCCCTCGGCCCCGACCCCGACTGCGTGACGAACCCGATCCTGCAACTCGACCTGGCCGCCGCGGGGATCAGCTCGATCCTGTGGGCGACCGGCTTCGCCCACGATTACGGCTGGCTGCAGGTGGATGCTTTCGACGAGAACGGACGTCCCCGGCACCAGCGCGGTGTGTCGTCGGAACCGGGCGTCTACTTCCTGGGTCTGCCGTGGCTGTCCCGGCGCGGGTCGAGCTTCATCTGGGGTGTGTGGCACGACGCCAAGTTCCTCGCCGACCAGATCGCGATCCAGCGCGGGTACCTGGCCGCCTATCAGGCCACCTCCGATTCGGACACCGACGACGCGACACCACGCGCCGACATCACCGAACCGCAACCGGTTTGCTGACGCCCGCGACCCGACCACCATCGCCGAAAGGATCATTCCCGATGACCAGCACGCACACCCCACAGGTGACCCACACCCGCATCCGTCCGTTCAACACGCGCGACACCTACCCCGAGCAGAATCTCGACAACGATCTGTGCCAGGCAGTCGTGGCCGGCGGTGTCGTGTATCTGCGCGGCCAGATCGGCCAGGACCTCGACACCCGCGAATCGGTGGGCATCGGCGACGTCGAGGCCCAGACCGAGAAGGCGATGAGCAACATCGCCATGCTCCTCGACGAGGCCGGTAGTTCGGTGCGCGACATCGTCAAGGTCACCGTGTACCTCACCGACATCCGGTACCGCGAGACCGTCTACCGCGTGATGGGTCGCTGGCTCAAGGGTGTCTTCCCGGTGTCGACGGGACTGGTGGTCGAGGCCCTCGCCCGCCCGGAGTGGCTGGTGGAGATCGACGCCACGGCCGTGCTCAGCGAGCCGCGGGACACCGACCGATGACGCTGTCACTGGCCGCGCGCGACCCCGAGACCGGCGCGTTCGGCATCGTGATCTGTTCGTCGAGCCCGGCGGTGGCCGCGCGCTGCGCCCACCCGCGGGCCGGCGTCGGGGTGGTGGCTTCGCAGAACATCACCAACCCCGCACTCGGCCCCGCCATCCTGGACCTTCTGGCCGGTGGCGCCAACGCCGAGACGGCACTGAAATCCGCACTGGCACAAGAGAAGTATCCGGATCATCGGCAGCTGACCGTGGTCGACACCCAGGGCAACACCGCAGTCCACTCGGGTGCGCACAGCCTCGGGGTGCACGCCCATGCGCAGGGTGACGGGGCCGTCGCCGCCGGCAATCTGCTCGCCGACGAGAGCGTCATCGCGGCGTTGCTGTCCGGCTACGCCGAGAGCGGTTCGGACACCTTCGAAGAGCGCCTCCTCGACGGCCTGGACGCCGCCCTGGACGCCGGGGGCGAGGCGGGGCCGGTGCATTCCGCGGGCCTGCTGGTCGTCGACGATGTCTTGTGGCCGGTGACCGATCTGCGCGTCGACTTCGCCGAGGAACCGCTCGCCGACCTGGCGGCGCTGTGGCAGATCTGGCAGCCGCAGAAGAACGATTACCGCATGCGTGGCGTCGATCCCACCCGCGCACCTTCCTACGGCGTACCGGGGGACCTGTGACCACCACCATCGACGACGTCCTCGCCACACGCGTGGCCGCCGCGCACCCGGGTCTCGTCGCACTGTCGCGTGACCTCTTCGATCATCCCGAGGTGGCCTGGGAGGAGGTCCGTTCCGCGCGTCGAGTGGCCTCTGTGTTGGCGGACAACGGATTTGACATCACCGAGCGGTACTGCGACCTGGACACGGCGTTTGCCGCCCGGATCGGCACCGGAGATCTGCACATCGCGTTGTGCGCCGAATACGATGCCCTGCCCGGGCTCGGTCATGCGTGCGGGCACAATCTGATCTCCGCCATCACCGTGGGAGCCGCGACGGCGCTCGCTCCGTTGGTCGACGATCTCGGTGTGACCCTGTCGGTCATCGGGACCCCGGCCGAAGAGGGTGGCGGCGGAAAGATCGAACTGCTCGAGCGCAATGGATTCGCCGGCCGGCACGCGGCCGCGATGGTCCACCCCGGACCGGCCGACGTCGCCCGCGCGCGTCCGTTCGCGGTGTCGCACAGCCATATCGAGTACCACGGGAAATCGGCACATGCGGCCGCCTACCCGGAGCGTGGGACCAACGCGGCCGATGCGTTCACCATCGCGCAGGTCGCGATCGGACTGCTCCGCCAGCAACTCCCCTCGTCGGTCCGGGTGCACGGCATGATGACCCGCGGGGGCGAGGCACCAAACGCCATCCCCGAACACACCGAGGGACGCTGGTATGTGCGCGCCGAGACACTCGCCGAGCTGGCAGAGACCGAACCGCGGGTCATGCGATGCTTCGAGGCCGGGGCGCTGGCATCCGGCGCGACGCTGACGGTGACTCCGGAATCCAAGCCTTACGCCGAGTTCCGCACCGACGAGCGGCTTCTCGCCTGCTATGAGAAGCGGGCGATCGCGGCCGGCAGACGGTTCGGCTCCGGCCCGGACACGACGATGGCGCGGGCGTCCACCGATATGGGCAACGTGTCCCAGGTGTTGCCTGCCATCCATCCGTACATCGGCATCGACTCGCTGCCGGCGGTCAACCATCAACCCGAGTTTGCCGCCGCGACCGTGACCCCGGCCGCCGAGACCGCCATCGCGCAGGGAGCGCTCGCGCTCGCCGGCACGATCGTCGACGCGGCCACCGATTCCCCCATCCGCAGTCATTTGCTGTCCCAGGAGTGAGTTCCGTGCCCGATCCCCAGGCCGCCGTCCGCATCGAACACGATCTGCTCGGCGAACGCGAGGTGCCGGCCGACGTCTACTACGGCGTCCACACCGCGCGCGCCCGGGACAACTTCCCCATCACCGGGGTGCCCATCTCCGCTCACCCCGACCTCGTCTGTGCGCTCGCGTCGGTGAAACAGGCGGCAGCAGAAGCCAACCGCCAACTCGGACTTCTCGACGCCGCGATCGCCGAGGCGATCATCGGGGCCTGCGTCGAGATCCGTGGCGGGCGGCTGCACGACCAGTTCGTCGTCGACCAGATCCAGGGCGGGGCCGGGACGTCGACCAACATGAACGCCAACGAGGTGATCGCCAACCGCGCCCTGGAGATCCTCGGTCACGAGCGTGGCGCGTACCACGTCGTCCATCCGCTCGAACACGTGAATCTCGGACAAAGCACCAACGACGTCTACCCGACCGCGGTGAAGATCGCTGTGGGCACCGCATCCCGCTCACTCGCTGCCGCCCTGCGACGACTGGTCTCACACTGCGGCGCAAAGTCTCTCGAGTTCTCCGGCATGCTCAAGATCGGCCGGACCCAACTGCAGGATGCCGTCCCGATGACGCTCGGTCAGGAGTTCGGCGCCTTCGCGGTCACCATCGGCGAGGACGCGGACCGGATCGACGAGGCGTCGACGCTGATCACCGAGATCAACCTGGGCGGCACGGCGATCGGAACCGGGCTCAATGCCCACCCGGAGTATGCGGCGCTCGTGTGCGATCGTCTCGCCGAGATCACCGGGCTCCCGTTGTCCACCGCCGGGAACCTCGTGGAGGCCACCTCCGATGTGGGTGCGTTCGTGCAGCTGTCCGGGGTCACCAAGCGGGCCGCGGTCAAGTTGTCGAAGGTCTGCAACGATCTGCGGTTGTTGTCGTCCGGACCCCGCTCGGGTCTCGGGGAGATCAATCTGCCCGCCGTGCAGGCCGGCTCCAGCATCATGCCGGGCAAGGTCAACCCGGTGATCCCCGAGGTCGTCAACCAGGTCGCCTTCGAGGTGATCGGCAACGACCTCACCGTCACCATGGCCGCGGAGGCGGGACAGCTGCAGCTCAACGCCTTCGAACCGATCATCGCTCGCGCCCTGCTCTCCTCGCTCACCCACCTGAGCGCGGCGGTCGACGTGTTGGGCGATCGATGCATCCGCGGGATCACGGCCAACCCGGACCGCATGCGCGACGCTGTCCTCGGCTCGGCCGGCCTGGCGACCGCGCTCAACCCGGTGCTCGGCTATGAGGCGGCCACCGCGCTCGTCGCCGAGGCCATCGCCACCGGACTGTCGATCCCCGAACTGGTCCGACGGTCCGCGCTCGTGGACGACGAGGTTCTCGATCACATCCTGAGCCCCGAGCACCTCTGCGGGCAGTAGGCCCTACACCAGCCCCGGACACCCCAGGGCGGCGGCCAGGAACTGCCGAAGTGACGCACGCACCCAGGCGGGGTCGACGCGACGGTTCCGGCCCACCAGATGCAGGCCGAACCCGTCTTCGATGGCGATCGCCGCGGAGGCGACGTGCGCGATATCCCCATCGACGGTGAACACACCCTCGGCAACGCCCTGATCGATGACCTCACGGTAGAGCGATGCCTCTCGCTCGAAGAGCTGCGTCATCAACTCCGCGTGCCGGTCCGCGCGCGCACTGTGCAGATGCAGCTCGTAGAGGGCGGGGCTCATCGGATCGTCGGGATCGCAGATGCCGAGATCGATGAGGACTCCCAACCGCCGCATCGGGTCGGTGACGTCGGCGATGGCGTCGCGACGCGCGCGATAGAAGCGCGTCACGGCCGCCTCGTGGACGGCGAGGAGCAGATCGTCGAGCTCCGGGTAGTAGTAGGCGACCGATCCCGGCGAGAGCCCCGCCGCCGCCGCGATGTCCTTGATGCGCAGCCCGACGAGACCGCGCTCGGCAATGGCGAGGGCGGCGGCGTTGATGATCTCGGCACGACGGGCGTCCTGCCGTCGAGGGCGGGCCATGGTTGGGCATCCTGCCCTCTCCCGGCTCGCCGAAGCAAACGGGACATTGCTTCGGTCGAACCGATGGACAGGTTCGAATTATCGCAGGGCGAGATATGGGCGACAGGCTGGCGTGACCGTATCGGCGCAGGTTATCGTCGAATCATTCTTTGAGATTGAACACAAAGAATGAGACCGAGCATCTCACACCGCCCGATCAGCGCGGACCTGCAGCCCACAAAACCAACAGCCCTTGACGGAGACATCCATGCGTGACCCTCGATACGACATCCTCTTCGAACCAGTCCAAATCGGACCGGTCACGGCCCGCAACCGCTTCTTCCAGGTGCCCCACTGCAACGGCATGGGATACCGCGATCCATCGGGTGAGGCCGCCATGCGGCGGGTCAAGGCCGAGGGCGGATGGGCCGTCGTCTGCACCGAGCAGGTCGAGATCCACCCGACCTCCGACATCGGCCCGTTCATCGAACTGCGACTCTGGGACGACCAGGACATGCCGGCCATCGCCCGCATCGCCGACCAGATCCACGAAGGCGGCGCACTCGCCGGAATCGAGTTGGCCCACAACGGCCTCAACAGCCCGAACCTGATCAGCCGCGAGACCCCGCTGGGGCCGCAACACCTCCCGGTCGTGTCATGGAACCTGGACCCGGTCCAGGCCCGCGCGATGACCAAGGCCGACATCGTCGACCTCCGCAAGTGGCACGCCGATTCGGTCCACCGTTCACTGAAGGCCGGCTACGACATCGTCTACGTCTACGCCGGCCATGCGATCGGTGGGCTGCACCACTTCCTGTCGCGGCGCTACAACAACCGCACCGACGAGTACGGCGGCAGTCTGGAGAATCGCGTCCGCCTGATCCGCGAGATCCTGGAGGACACCCGCGAGATCGCCGACGGCAAGGCCGCGGTCGCCTGCCGGATCTCGGTCGACGAACTCCTCGGCGACGACGGCATCACCCGCGCCGAGATGGAGGATGTCTTCGGCCTCATCGGCGAACACCCCGACCTCTGGGATCTGGTGCTCGGGAGCTGGGAGGACGACTCGGTCACCTCCCGGTTCGGGCCGGAGGCCGAACAGGAGCCATACGTCACCGGGCTCAAGCAGCTCACCACCAAGCCCGTCGTCGGTGTCGGCCGATTCACCTCCCCCGACACCATGGTGCGGCATGTGCGCAGCGGTATCCTGGACCTGATCGGCGCCGCCCGACCGTCGATCGCGGACCCGTTCCTGCCCAACAAGATCGAACGCGGCGACCTCGAGGACATCCGCGAGTGCATCGGCTGCAACATGTGCGTGTCGGGTGACTTCACCATGTCCCCCATCCGCTGTACCCAAAACCCGACCATGGGTGAGGAATTCCGCCGCGGCTGGCACCCCGAACGCATCGCGCCCAAGGCCTCCGACTCCTCGGTGCTCGTCGTCGGAGCCGGCCCCGCAGGACTGGAAGCCGCTCGTGCACTGGGCAATCGCGGCTACCCGGTCACGCTGACCGAGGCGAGCCGCGTGCTCGGCGGCCGCGTGGCGCGGGAAGCCAAGCTGCCCGGGTTGTCCGCCTGGATCCGGGTGATCGACTACCGCCTGCAGCAGCTCGACCGGCTCGACAACGTCGAGGTGTACCGCGAGTCACCGATGAGCGCCGACGACATCCTCGAGTTCGGTTTCGACCATGTCGTCATCGCCACCGGATCGTCGTGGCGGAACGACGGCGTCGGCCGCTGGCACACCCATCCGATACCGGTTGACTCCGCCGCCGACGTCCTGACCCCCGACGACATCATGGCGGGCCTGCGCCCCAAGGGAAATCGGGTTGTCCTGTTCGACGATGACCACTACTACCTCGGTGCCGTGATCGCCGAGCTGCTGGCCAAGGAAGGTTACACGGTCACCCTAGTGACCCCGGTACCGCAGGTGTCGCAGTGGACGACCAACACCATGGAGGCCCATCGCATCCGGGCCCGGATCATCGAGGCCGGCGTCGAGGTTCGCACGGACACCGCGGTGACCGCGATCGGTGCCGACGGCGTCGACACCGCATGCCGATTCACCGGCCGGGCCGGACAGCTCGACACCGACTCCGTGGTCCTGGTGACCGCACGACTGCCGCATGACGAGCTCTACATCGCACTGCATGCGCGCGAAGACGAGTGGAGCGCGGCGGGCATCAGCACGGTCAAGGGTATCGGCGATGCGTGGGCGCCGTCGACGATCGCGGCGGCCGTCTGGTCGGGTCACCGATTCGCCGAGGATCTCGACACGCCACCCGACGATGCCCCGGTGCCGTTCCGACGCGAGGTCACGCAGCTGTCGATCGAGCCGGTGTTCCGCGCGCCCGTCGCATCGGTGTAGACGCCACCGGCGAACACCGTCACGCGTCCCGCCACCGCCGGCCGAGTGTCACGAAACCCTTCGTGTCACTTGGTCGGCGCCCCGCTCCTGAGGGGCCCGTACTTCAGAAGGGTGGGGGTGGACCTTCGTTGTTGCGCTTGTGGTTTCGTTTCCTCTCTGCCCGGCGTCGGGCGTGTTTGTTCGCCGTCCGACCGCGGGTGCGGGTCAGGCGTTCAAGGTGTTCGCTCATGTCGGTAGGTGGGGCCTGGGGTGTGGCGGTGTAACGCATGCGTCGCAGACCGGGGAAGAGGTCTTCGAGGGTCTCGGCTTCCCCGTCGATCACCAAACCCTCCGGCGTGACGCTCTGCGTCCGGAGCCGGCCGGCGGCGTCACGCCACTGCAGGTCGAGCCACTCACCGAAGGTTTTCAGCAGGTGCCAGGGACGGCATTTCGGGTTCATGTTGTCCGAGGTGGTTTGTCCACCGGCGGCCGGGTTGTCGTGGTCGTATTCGCCGACGTGCTCGCCGTCGCACTCCCAGGCACTTTTGCCGCAGCCGGGTTCTGAGCAGTAGCCGTGGCGGATGCGGATGAACGTGTCCAGGGCGGTCGTGGGTCGGTACGGGTCTGAGGGCAGCGACCCGGGCACCGTGAAGGTGCCGTCGGGGTTCATCGGGGTACCCGGCGGGATCAGGTGAGCGATCCGTGCGTCGGGGCGGGCGGCGAGTTCACGAACATGCGCGCCGTCGATGACGCCGTGCCCGTCCATGAAGCCGGGATTGTCCGCCCGGCCCGCCCGAGTGGCCTCGTCAGCCACCACATGGATGACCACCTTCGACGCCACCGCCACCACAGCGGTCGACCCGACCGGACCGGCCCCGCCACCCGCGCAGCCGGAGCCGGAGTCGCCGTCGAGGTCGAGGTCGAGGTCGAGGTCGAGGTCGAGGTCGAGGGTGGCCGCGGTGCTCGGGCAGTCGTCGCGGCCACATTCACAGGTGAAGTCGCTGCCGGACAGCAGTGCGAACTCGGCGTCGGAGAGACGTTGGTTCTTGGTGCGACCGTCGTGCTCGCACACCCGGGCGGCGACCGCCTCGATGTTCGCGAACGCGATGCGGGCGTTCTCCGCCGACATGATCGCGGACAGCTCCGCGGTCCCGTCGCGGCGGTTGTCCAGCCACACGCCACGGCGGTCGAGTGCATCCTTGCGGCGTTCACGCACTGCGTCGGGGTCCTGGCGGAAGATGATGCGATCGACCATGTCGCGCAGGCGCTGTGCCGAATACGATCCGGCGCGCAGGCGCTCGGCGATCTGCGCGTCGACCAGGGGTGCGTAGTCCTGGCCGTCGACCAGTGCGGTGCCGGTGATGATCGTGCGGGCCTGCCGTTGGGTGATCACCCCGTCGCCCAGGCATTCCAACACCTTGGGGAGTCGGTCGCGCAACGTGATGGCCTCATCGAGCAGGACCTCGGCCTGATGGCGGGTCATCGTGCGCAGCTGCGCGATCCGGGTGGCGGCGTCGGCGAAACCGTCGACGACGTAACCATCGGTGTGCTCGCGGGTGGCGACGAGACGATCGAACAGGACGCCGGCGAACCGATAGTCCGCATACGCCAGGTAGGAGTGCCCGCGGTCGATGTCGGTCATCCCGCGCAGCAGGTTGTTGATGTCGGCGTCATCGGCCTGATCGAGGTCGATTTTGCCCACGTACTCGGCCGGCAGGCCACGCCACAACGGCGTATCGGCTGACGAGCCGGTAGACGAGGACACGAGCGGCCTTCCAGAGAAGCGGACACGGCTGCAGGACACCCACATTCATCTCTGATCTGCGACCCCGGAACCACCCGGGAGGCGCGCGCTCGTTCACTCTTTCCTGCTGACAACAACCTACAACCGGGCACCGACAAGTCTTGTCGGCATGTTGGAGTGGTCTCGATGCGGTCGTCGCAAGCTCCTCCCTTACTCATGGCCAGCGAGAAGGGTGCGCCGCTCACGATTCACTCCCGAACAGATTTCGACACAGATCCGCCACCACGCTCGCGCGCCGCGTCGGCTTGGCGGCGACGGCGTTCAGCAGCACCATCGTCAGCGCCGGCACGTCGTCGGAGATCGGTACCGCGGAAACCTGGTGGCCGTCGAGCGCCATCGGTACCGCCGACTTCAGGTTGAGCACGGTGTAGGCGAGCCCACGTCCGACCAGCGCCCGGCAGGTCTCGACGGTCGTCGAGCGGTACCGCACGTTCGGGGTCACGTCGGCCTCGGCGAAGACCCGCCGGAAGTAGTCGCGGCTGTGCGGTAGATCCAACAGCGCCATCGGCTCGTCGGCAAGCTCGGCCAACTGGACCTTGCGGCGCGCTGCCAGGCGATGATCGCCGGCCACCAACACATATGGCGGCAGGGTGCGCAGCGGCCAACGCTTCAGGCGCGGGTCGTCGACGAGGTCGTAGCCGATACCCAGTTCGAACGTGCCGTCGGCGACGCCCTCGGCCAGGTCGGCGAGATCGACCTCGGAGGTCTGCAACCGCAGCTTCGGGAGTTTGGCCGCCGCGGCGGCGAGCAACTCGGGCAGCAGGTACGGGGCGGTCACCTCGAAGCATCCGATCGAGAGGGTGCCGGTGAGTGAACCGCCGAGCCCCTGTGCCGCCGACCGGAGATCGGCGGCCGATGCGAGCAGCCGCCGGCTGGCGACGAGCATCTCCCGGCCCGCCGGCGACAGCGTGATCCCCTTCGCGTGATGGCGGACGAGAAGTTGAACTCCCAGAGCGCTCTCCAGATCCGTCAGCGCGGTCGACATCGCGGACTGCGACAGGTGCACCGTCGACGCGGCCCGGGTGATGCTGCCGGCCTCGGCTACCGCGACGAAGTATTCGAGCTGCCGCAGCGTGTAATCGGCCATCGCCCACCTCGCTTCACACCGAAACCCATTGGTTCGACACAGCCGATATTAAACCAAGAAAAGACCGACTGTACAGATGTTATGCAAACCCGCAAGCTGGTAAAACGCATTACAGACCCCATTCTGAGCAGGAGTTTCCCCATGGGAGCACAACCCAAGCAGTCCGACACCGGATTGCACGACGGAGTCCATCTCCGGCACTCGCTGAAGCGCTTCGACGTCCCGATCATGATCCTGTCGGCGCTGATCAGCCTCGACATGGTCGGCGAGATCTCCTCGTTCGGCGGCGAAACCTTCACCTGGCTGGTGGTGCTGGCGCTGCTGTGGATGATCCCCTACGGCCTCGTCACATCCGAACTCGGCAGCACCTTCCCCGATGAAGGTGGCCTCTACGAATGGGTGAAGCGGGCATTCGGCAAGCTGGCCGGAGCGATCGCCACCCTCATGTACTGGTCGATCAACCCCTTGTGGATCGGCGGTTCGCTCGCGTTCATCAGCACCGCCGCGTTCAGCGGATTCATCCATCCGATCGGTGAGGGCACCGTGGGCGACTTCGTGTTCAAGACGCTCTTCGTCGTCGGCGCGGTGGCGATCACCCTGCTCCCGATGCGACGCGCCCGGTTGGTCTTCACCGTCGGCACCTACCTCAAACTCGTTCTCGCCGCCGTCTTCCTCGTCACCACCGTGATCTACGGACTCCGCAACGGCTTCCACGGGATCGGCGAGGTCACCTGGTCGCCGACCATGACCGGCTTCCTCGGACTCGTTCCGCTGCTGCTCTTCTCGCTGGTGGGCTTCGAGGTCCCGAGTCAGGCCGGTGGTGAGATGCAGAACCCGCAGCGCGACGTGCCCCGCGGGATCGCGCTCAGCGGGATGGTCGGAGTGCTCGTCTACGCGCTCCCCGTCCTGGCCCTGCTGCTCGTCCTGCCCACCGACGAGATCACCGGCATCGGCGGCTTCATGGCCGCACTGGACACCGTCTTCGGCGTCTACGGCCCCGCGGCCGATGTCCTGGTCAACGTCGCGGTGGTCGCCTTCATCCTCGCGCTCGCGATCACCGGTGCCACCTGGGCGTCAGCCGCCAACCGCGCGTTGGCCGTCGCCGCCGGCGACGGCGGGTTCTTCCCGTACTTCGCGAAGTTCGACCAGCGCACCGAGGCCCCGATGCGTGTCGGGATCTTCACCGGCGCCATCGCGCTGGCGTTCATGGTCGCCGGCGTGATCTTCTCCCGGGGCGACAGCGCCGCGACGTTCGGCGTCGTCCTGACCATCACCATCTCGACGTCGCTCATCGCCTACCTGTTCGTCTTCCCGGCGGCGCTGCGCCTCCGGTTCACCCACGCGGCCACGCCGAGACCGTACGCCGTCCCCGGCGGTCTCCTCGGTATGGGCATCGCGGTCGGGCTGACGACGTTATGGTCGGCACTCGGGGTGTGGGTCGCCGTGTTCCCGGGCACGCTCGAGAACATCTTCGGTCTGGACTATGCATTCCTCGACGAGTGGGGCGTGACGCGTGCCAGGTTCGAGATCTTCACCCTCGGCACGCTGGCAATCCTCATTGCCATCGCGGTCGCGGGGTACCTGCGGGCACGGAGTGTCTCCGCACCTACGTATTCCTTCGCTTCCAAGGAGTCGGAGAACGTCCCCGAGGCGGTCTCCTGACATCCGCCAGCTTCGGCTCGCACGGCTGCGTCGCGCATCGGTCTCGATGCGCGACGCAGCCGTCTCTGAGTGGAGATGGAGCCGATCCGGGTCATCACTATTCCCGATGCAAATCATCAGATAAATCGGCGCAGGCGGACTTGTTGTCGGGTGCCGCACTACGTCACCATGGGAAACATGGCTGATCTCACCGACCCGACCTCGATCGACTGGCGCGCGCAGGCGTCCTCGGTCAAATTCCCCACGCTGGCGTTCATCGACGGACGCTGGACGGCCGCCGAGTCCGGCGACACGTTCGATGTCGTCAACCCGGCCACCGGAGAGGTGATCGCCGCGGTTGCTGCCGGTGATTCCGCCGACGTCGACACGGCCGTGGCGGCCGCACGAAAGGCATTCGACGACGGCCGTTGGTCGGGCCTGTCGGCCGGCGAGCGGGGCGCGGTCCTCAATCGGTTCGCAGATCTGCTGATGGAGCACGCCGAGGAACTCGCGCTGCTCGTGACCCTCGAGATGGGTAAACCCATCCGGGACTCCATTCAGGTCGAAGTACCCGGCGCGGCAGCGGTCTTCCGATACTACGGTGAGGTCATCGACAAGCTGCCCGGCGAACTCCCACCCACCGCGGACGGCAGCGTCGCGCTGGTGCGGCGGGTGCCGCTGGGCGTCGTCGGCGCCGTGGTGCCCTGGAACTTCCCGCTCGACATCGCCGCCTGGAAGGTGGCACCCGCATTGGCGGCGGGCAACACCGTGGTCCTCAAGCCCGCCGAGGAATCGCCCCTATCGGCACTGCGCATGGCGCAGATCGCGATCGACGCGGGCATCCCGCCCGGCGTGTTGAACGTGGTCACCGGTCTCGGGGCCACCGCGGGACGCGCCCTCGGTCTGCACCCCGACGTGGATTGCCTGACCTTCACCGGTTCCACCGAGGTCGGCAAGAAGTTCTTGGCCTATAGCGCCGAGTCCAACATGAAGCAGGTGTGGCTCGAATGCGGCGGCAAGAGTCCGAACATCGTGTTCGCCGACTGCGCCGACCTCGACCACGCCGCCGAGATGGCCTGCTTCGGCATCTTCGGCAACCAGGGCGAGGTGTGCTCGGCCAACAGCCGTCTCTTGGTCCAACGCGACATCCTCGACGAGTTCGTCGCGAAGGTGATCGAGCATGCCGCCACCTACCGTCCGGGCGACCCGCTCGACCCGTCGTCGGTCACCGGCGCCATGGTCTCGCACAAGCAACTCGACCAGGTGCTGTCCGCGGTCGAGGGTGGACGCGAAGGTGGGCGGATCGTGCTCGGCGGAGACCGGATCGGCGAGACCGGCTACTTCATGGAGCCGACCGTCATCGTCGACCTGCCCCTCGACTCCCCGGTGGTGACCGAGGAGATCTTCGGCCCGGTACTCGTCGTGATCCCCTTCGACACCGAGGACGAGGCCGTCGCGCTCGCCAACGACACCCCGTACGGCCTGGCGGCATCCTGCTGGACCGCAGATCTCGATCGGGCACTACGCATGTCGGACGCCTTGCGCGCGGGCACGGTGTCGATCAACACCGTCGACGCGTTGTCGCCGGGAACCCCCTTCGGCGGGTTCGGCGCATCGGGTTTCGGATCGGATCTCTCGGTGCACGCGATCGACAAGTTCACCGGCCTCAAGACGACCTGGATCGCGCGAGGGTAGCGCCCCCTCCCAACGGGTGCCGACAGTTCCTCCCCCGGGTACCCCTATCTCCTCCGCGTGTGCACGCAGGGGACAAAGAGATACCCGAGGGAAGAGCTCAGGACACACCCAGCGCATCGAGTAGCCGGTCCACGAAGGCGGCCTGGGCGGGATTGAGCTTTGCGCGCGCAGTGGCGGGGTCGACCCATTCGGCGCGGTCGATCTCCGGGAACTCCTGCATCCGGCCCGACTTCGGCGGCCACTGCATCTCGAAGGTGTTGCTGACGACCGTCGCGACATCCAGCTCGCCTTCGACGGCGAACCCGCTCACGACCTTGCCACTCGCCTGCCTGACCTCGCCGAGTTCGATGACGGGTCCGGCGGGCGGCGCGGTCCCGATCTCCTCGGCGAACTCCCGTCGGGCCGCGGCCCACAAGTCCTCACCATCCTCGACGAGACCCTTGGGGACCGTCCACGCGCCCAGGTCCTTGCGAGCCCACAGCGGTCCGCCGGGGTGGGCTATCAACACCTCGATGCCGTCATCGGTTTGCCGAAAGAGCAGCAGACCCGCACTTCGCCGACTCGTGTGACCCGCCACGCCAACAATTGTGCACCGGCGAGCCCGACCCGCCACGGCGGAATATATTCTCGACGAAACACCGTCGTCATCTCAGCGCGCCAAATCCGAAACCTGAAACTCGTAAACACGGCGTATGGCGGTTCTCGATACGATCAGACACGGCAAGACGACCCAGCATCCGGTGGACGAGATACCGCCTCTGGCGAAGCTTCTCCCGCTCGGCATCCAGCACGTTCTCGCGATGTACGCGGGAGCCGTCGCGGTGCCACTGATCGTGGGCGGCGCGATGGTCAGCGTCGGTCAGCTCGAGCAGGGTGACATCGTCCACCTGATCATGGCCGACCTGTTCGTCGCCGGTATCGCGACCATCCTGCAGGCGGTGGGCTTCTGGCGATTCGGCGTCCGCCTCCCGCTGATGCAGGGCGTCACATTCGCGGCCGTCGGGCCGATGATCACCATCGGGATGTCACACGGGATCACCGCCATCTACGGCTCGGTCATCTGCTGTGGCGTGTTCATGATCGTCGCCGCACCCATCGTCGGGAAGCTGATCAGATTCTTCCCACCGCTGGTCACCGGCACGATCATCCTCATCATCGGTGTCTCGCTGATGCGGGTCGCGGCCGGATGGTTCGGCGGTGGCACCGGGGCAGGCGAAGACTTCGGTGCGCCCAAGGACATCGCCTTCGGCTTCCTGACCTTGGCCATCATCATCGCCATCGAACGCTTCGCCCCGGACGCGATCCGTCGCGTGTCGGTCCTCGTCGGCCTCGTCGTCGGCACGCTCATCTCGCTGCCGTTCGGTATGGCCGACTTCTCCGCGGTCGGCGAGAACCCCTGGGTGGGAATTCCGCAGCCGTTCCAGTTCGGCGTGCCGACCTTCGAGATCAGCGCGATCATCTCGATGATCATCGTGGCCCTCGTCATCATGACCGAGACGACCGGCGACATCGTCGCCGTCGGCGAGATCGTCGACAAGAAGATCACCCCGCGCAAGCTCGCCGACGGTATGCGCGCCGACGGCATGGGCACCGTCCTCGGCGGTGTGTTCAACACGTTCCCGTACACCGCGTTCGCGCAGAATGTGGGTCTGGTCGCGATCACCGGCGTCAAGACCCGCCACGTCGCGACCTGCGCAGGCGTCATTCTGGTCATCCTGGGCCTGCTCCCGAAGATGGCGGCCGTCGTCGAGGGCATCCCCCTGGCGGTGCTCGGCGGCGCGGGCGTCGCACTGTTCGGCATGGTCGCGGCAAGCGGTGTGCGGACCCTGGCCAAGGTGAAGTTCAACAACACCAACATCCTGGTCGTCGCCATCTCGGTCGGCGTCGCGATGCTGACCGAGGCCAAGCTCTACTACACCAATCGCGACCTCGGCGATTCTCCGGTCAACGTCTCGCTGGACCTCTACCACCAGTTCCCCGACTGGTTCCAGACGATCTTCCACTCCGGTATCTCCGCCGGCGCGCTGACCGCGATCCTGCTCAACCTGTTGCTGAACACGCGCAGCACCTCGCCCGATCCGGTCGATTACCACAACACCGGTGAGATCGAGGTCGTCGATCCGACCGCTGCCGGTCTGTTGCCGTCGGATTCGATGGCCGGCGCCGCCTTTGACCCGCGCGACGCGCTCGCCGCCGCCGATCCGGATTCGTCGCCCGAGACGCTGCGCTACCTCGCCGAGCATGACCCGGGCCTGCACCAGTTCATCGTGACCAACCCGTCGACACCGCCAGATCTCTTCGAGGAGATCAAGAGTCAGGGCGACCCGAAGGTGCTGCGTGTGATCGAGACCTGGGACGGCTACACCGACGGCGGATTCTCCCGACGAGGCAGCTGAGCCGTCACCCCTTGACGTAGGCCGCCTTCTCCGCCACCCGACCACCGGTCACGGTGAAGATGTCGACGCCACGCACGAAGCCGGGATGCTCACCGCCCCAGGTGAACCGCCAGCGCACGACGACGCGGTCGTGCGCGGCGATCATCTCCTCGGTCTGAAAGTCCGGGTCGGTGGTCGAGGCGAAGAACTCGGCGAAGGCCGCGAGCACCGCCGGCCGGCCGATGTGGCGAATCCCGGCCGGCGGTGCGGTCGATTCGAAGACGACATCGTCGGTCAGCAATTCGGCCAGCCGTGTCAGATCGGCGCGGTCAAAGGCGTCGTTGAAGCGCTCGACGACCGAGGCGGCCTCGGATCGCATCTCGGTGGGGACTTCTGGCGACAACACCTCGATCACCCCTTCGCATAGTTGCTGGCACCGTAGAAGTCGACGACGACGACCGGTTCGTCGCCGACGACCCAGGCATCGTGTCCCGACGGCAGTGAGGTGATCTGGCCGGGCGTCGCATCGAATTCGGTACCGTCGGCCATCACCACGTGCAGGGTCCCCGCCACGTGGTACTGGAAGTGCGGCGCCTGGCACAACTCGGTTCCCGCGATCGGCTTGACGTCGTTGGACCACCGCCAACCGGGTTTCAGGACAAGCCGACCGATCTCGGCATCGCCGACGGCCAGCAGTTCCAGGACACCGTTGTCGAAGGTGCGGACCTCGTCGGGTGCGGCGAAATCACGTTGTTCGGTCTGTTGGTGCATTGTGGTCATGGCGACTCCTCTTTCGCATCGTTTCCGGACACGGATGCGCCGGCACGATTCACGGTAGGGAGCCGACCTTGCGGTTTCCTTGCGACTTTCGGGCCTGCTGTTCGGCCTCGCACGATCGTCGGCCGGTTACGGCCTAATCTCATAGGAACCCGAGTAGGCAGCGACCCGCTCCCAGACCCGGTCGAAGCGCTCGGTGTCGCGGACCGGCTTGCGGATCGCGTCGATCGCCCACTCCTGTTGTGCCTGCGTCGACGACGACTTGCCATGCAGCGCAATGGCATATGCGCTGAAGTCACGGATCTGGAAGTCGAAGATCTGGTCGACGAGGTCGTCGTCGAGCCCGGTGAGAGCACCCTGTTCCAAGATGAGCTGCCCATACACGATCAGCGAGAACAGGTGGCCCACGGTCAGCATGAAGTCCAGATCCTGCTGCTGTGAGGCATCGGGGGCCGCGGTCAGCAGCAACTGCTTGAACGCCTGCGCCTGATCGTAGAAGCAGGCGACGTTGGGGATGCTGGCGTGCTTCTCGTATACCTGCGTCCAGTCGGCGAACTGCACCTTCGCCGCGCCGCGGGTCGGTCCCTGATTCCAGAAGAACACGTCGTCGACGGGGTCGTCGCGGGTGGGGATCTCCGGGTAGTCCATCGAGTTCAGCAGGTAGTTCGGCATGAACTTGAGTACGAGACCGATGTTCACGTGCACCGTGCCCTCGAGCCGGGGCAGGTAGCCGATGAGTTGTGACACCTCGCGGAACATGGTGTCCTTCTCATACCCCTTGGCGGCGATGACGTCATGCAACGACCGGATGACCGTCTCACCCTCCATCGTGACCTTGGCCTTGGTCATCGGGTTGAACAGAAGGTAGCGCCGGTCGTCGAGACTCGCACTGCGGAAGTAGTCGACCGCCCGGCGACTGAATGCCTTCATCGCAATCAGGCGTGCGTAGGAATCCACGAAAATGCCGCGCACATGGGCGAAGTCGGTCACCGGATTGCCGTAGAGGATCCGATTGTGCGCATGCGTGATCGCCTCGTAAAAGGCGTGCTCGGTCATCCCGATGGTGCTGCTGCACAGGTTGAACTTGCCGACGTTGACGGTGTTCAACGCCGCCGCGAATGCCTCGATGCCGGTGTGCAGGATGTCCTCGGCACGCACCGGATAGTTGTCGAGCCGGAACGTGCTCACGTAGATCTGCGCGTGCACGACGTTGTCGATCAGGTGGTAGTTCTCGTGGCGGCTGTCGGCGACGAAGAACATGTACGCGTCGTTGCCCTCGACGTCGCCACGTCGGCCGAACACCGACACCATGCTCGCGACGTTGCCATTCCCGATGTAGTACTTCTCCCCTGACGCCCGGTAGAGGATGCCGTTCGCCTGATCCTCGGCGCTCGCCGGGGTGAGGACCAGATCGGTCTGGTAGACGTCGGCGCCGTGCGCGCGTTCGGACAGTCCGAACGCCATCACCTGCCCGGACTCGAGGTCGCGCGCGGCGCGACGCTTGGCATCGGCGTTGGCACTCTGCCAGATCGGCCCGAGACCCAGGATGGTCACCTGCTCGATATACCAGTAGGTCAGCCCATAGAATCCGAGGATCTCGGCCAGCGCGGCGTTACGGGTGGCGTCCCACCGCTTGTCGGGGTTGCCGTCGGCAAACTCCGACGGTGTGAGAAACGTGGCGAACAGTTTCTCTCGTTTCACGAACTCGACGAAATCGGCGGGCCACTGCGCCGACAGGTCATCGTCGAGGATGCGTTTCTTGCCCCGATCCTCGAACCACCGGATCGTCGCACGCAACAACCGGCGGGTCTCTGCGTCGAACTGCTGCGGATCGTAGGAGTTCGGGTCGAAGAGCAAGCCATCCGTCTGCGCCATACCCTTGTTCTACCCTTGCTCGGGATTGCCATGACCGGAAATGGCTCAAGGGATCGGCTTCCCGGGCGCCGGCTCGTGCCCGCTCGGCGAAACCGAGGTGGCAACTAGAGCCTCTTGAGCGCACGCGCGATCTTGTTGAACGGCTGCACCGAGGCCAGGCCCCTACGCAGGCTGGGTTGCGAAAAACTCAGGTTGTCCAACACGATGTAGCGGACTCCACGATCACGCCATTGAGCGGCTTGCTCGATGACCTCATCGGGTGTTCCGTTGAGGAAGATCTCGCGCAGCAGTGTCGACGGGACCTGAGCCGCTTGAGACAACGCCGTTTCCTCGTTCATGGTGTGCGGCAGAATATCTGGCGCCCCCGAGAAGCCAGCCCCGAGTGGGTGCCGGGCGCCGTGACGAGCGAAGACCTCGTCAGGCGCGATGAGCGCATAAGACTTGATGACCTCGGAGTCCAGCGCCTCATCGACGTCGTCTCGGCTGCGGCCGGTGACAACGGGCAGCCATACGGCCGGGATGATGGACATCGGGTCGCGCCCGGCGTCGGAGGCCGCCGTGCGAACGACATCGAGACGGTGCTGGTAGTCCACCGGTCGGTGCGGGACGAATGGGAAGTAGGCATCGGCGTAGCGCCCTGTGGCGCGCAGCATGCGGGGGCTGTGGGCGCCGATCCAGATCTCCGGCCACCTTCCGCGATAGGGCGGCAGGTCGAATACCGCATTGCGCAGCGGGAAGAAGGGTGAGTCCCGGTTGACGAGTTCGCCGCCGGAATCCCATAGCGCGCGGATGGTGGCCATCGCCTCCTCGAACCGTGCGACCGGCTTGGACCAGTCCACCCCGTAGGGCTCGTTGCCTTCGCGTTCACCGGTACTGATTCCCAGGATCGCGCGCCCGCGGGTGAGCAGGTGCAGCGTTGCGGCGGCTTGCGCGGTGACGGCTGGGTTGCGTCGACCGGTATCGGTCACACCAACGCCCAGTCGCAGGCGACCCAGTCGGTTGCGAGCCGCCAGGTGTCCGAGCATCGTCCACGGCTCCAAGTCGGCGCCAATACTGGGCACCAACTTGGCTGCCCCGCAATACTTCGGCGTCCACAACGACCGCGGCAACAAGGAGTTGAGGTGGTCAGGAACCCAGAAGGAGTCGACGCGGGCGCCGAGCGCGCCCAGATAGTCAACTCGCGTAAGCCACTCGGCCGTCGGGCGAGTGGCAACGAGTGGGTTCATGACACCCACACGAAACCCGGTCATGATCGGCCTCCTTGTCAGATTTCACCAGTATTCACAGGCCGAGGAAGGACGCGGCGGACAATTCACCAATCAGCAGTCAGGCTCCATGAGCGATCCCGGCGCCGCTTCCGTGATCCGGCGTCAAGTTCCCTGCATCGATTCGGCTCGACGCGCCAAGATGGCGATGGGCCAATCTCAGCCGAAGGCACACCGACGCGACATGCCGGCACGTTGCGGTTTCCGTGCGACGGGCGGATCCTTGAGCGATGACCGACGGCTCGTCGGCCGCGACGGCTGTCGAGTTGCGGCTCTTCGGCCGGTTCGTGGTGCTCGCCGACGGCCTCGAGGTTCCGGCGTCGGCGTTCGGGGGGCGCAAGGTTCGCCAGTTGCTGCGCATCCTGGCGACCCGCCGCGGCTCCCACGTCAGTCTCGATGCGCTGACCGAGATGTTGTGGCCCACGACCGCACCGAGAGACCCGGCGGCCAATCTCGCGGTGCTCGCCGCGCGCGCTCGACGCGCCGTCGGGTGTCGCGACCTCATCGTGTCGGGTGATGCCGGATACCGGATCGGCCTGCCCGAGGACCGATGTCGGGTGGACACCGAGAGCTTCGCGTCCCTAGTCCGCGCCGCCCGCACCGCCGACGCCTCGGATGCCCTGGACTCCTACCGCACCGCCGTGGCGATGTGGACAGGCGACCCGCTCGGTGAGGATCAGTACGACGACTGGGCGATCCGGTATCGGGACATGATGTCGGAGTATCGCGTCGAGGCCCTCGAACGCGGCGTCGAACTCTGCCTCGAACGCTCCGACACCGCACAGGCCGCAGAGTGGGCAGTGGTGCTGCAGACCGTGGCCCCGCTGCGGGAGAGCGCGGTCGTCCTTGCCATGCGGGCATACGCCGCGCACGGCGATCCCAACCGCGCGCTGGTCATGTTTGACCGTTTTCGCCACGACCTGGCCACCGAACTCGGGGTCGACCCGACGGCCGAGGCGAGGGCGGAGTATCAGCGTCTACTGCACTCCCGCCCGCCGCGCGCCTCGCACCGACCGACCGTCCGGACTTCGGTGGCACCCTCGGGCCTGGGGTCGGTGCGTTTCGTCGGCCGGTCCCGCGAGCTCGTTCGACTACGTTCCGCCACAACGACACCCGCAGGATCCGTGGTGGTGGTCGAAGGACGTTCCGGAACCGGGAAGTCCCGGCTCGTCGCCGAATTCCACGCCAACCGAGACGCGGCGGTGGTCCGCTGTTTCGCCGCCCAGCGCGACGAGGTGTGGAGTATGGTCGCGTCGCTCGTCCGCGAACTGCTGTCCGCCGACGCCCGGTTCGCCGACGACCTGTCGCCGCCACTGCGTGGCGCACTGGCCATGCTCGTCCCCGACCTGGTATCCGGCCGGCATCCTCGGGTGGACCCGGAGTCCATGCGCGCGTTGGTGATCGAGGTGCTCGTCCGTCTGGTCGGCACCGCGGCGGTGCCGACCATCGTGCTCGACGACGTCCAGTGGTCCGATGAGAGCAGCCTGTCGGCGGTGTCGGTGGCGATGCGCCGTTCACCAGGATCGTCATGGGTGCTGACCTACCGGACCGAGGATGTCCATCCGGGCACATCGCGGCACGCCGCCGTCGGCGCCCTGGAACCCGATCTGCGTCTGACGCTCGGCGGCCTCGACGACGAGGCGGTCCGCGACCTGGTCGTCGACCGTGTCGTCGCCGACACCCTTCTCGAGCACACCGACCGCTCGCCGCTCGCCGTCGTAGAGGGACTGCGGTCGCTGGCCGCGGCCGGGCTGATCGAGCCCGACCGGCGGGGCCGCTGGCACGCCACCGGCGACGACCGGGACGCTCTGCGCGCGGTGGCGCACGCGAATCAGCAGGAGAACCTCACCCGGCGACTCGATTCGGTCCGCGGCGCCGACCGTGATGTCGTCGACCTCGTGGCGATCGTCGGGCGCGAGACCCCGGCCGGTGAGCTCGCGCGAGTCCTCGGTGCCGATCCCGCCGCCGTGCTGGATTCGCTGACCCGTCTGGCCCACGCGGATCTGCTGCGGCTCGGTGAGCAGGGCTGGGCCGCGGCCCACGACATGATCAGCGACGTCGCGGTCCGACGACTCGATCCGGTCCGGCGGGCGCGACTGCACGGCCTGGCCGCGACGGCGGTCGACGAAGCTGCCGATCCGGTTGCGGCAGCGCATCACTGGCGCCTGGCCGGGGACGCGCCAAAGGCCGCCGCGGCCTACGCGACGGCCGCTCGGGCCGCCCTCGACGGGTTCGCCCACGACGAAGCGGTCTCGTTGGCCTCGGCCGGCCTGGGGATCGAGGTCCAGACGCCGGTCGCCACGACCGCCGCACTGCGCGAGGTCCGCGCCCTGGCCCGGGCCCGGACCGGCGATCTCCCCGGGGCCCGCGATGACTTCCGGGCCGCACTGGCATGCGCGCTGCCCGGGCCCCGGCAGGCGGTCGTGCTCGCCGAACTCGCGATGGTCGCCTCGGGGTCGGAGGACATGATCCGGGCCGCGGATCTGTGCGAGATGGCTGTCGTCCGGGCCGGGCGCGACAGGGCCGCACGGGCCCGGGCCCTGGAGGTCGGCTCGGTGCTCGACATGAACCTGGCCCGCGAGCATCGGGCCGCGGAGCGCGCCGAGGAGGCGATCACGCTCTACACCGAACTCGGCAACGCCGCCGGCGTGGCGAGAGTCCTCGACGCCCGCGCGATGGCGACATTCCTCAACGGCCAGATCAAACGTGGCGGTGACCTGCTCGCCCGGGCCGCCGACCTGTTCGCGGCGTCGGGCGACCTGATCCGCGTCGTCACCCCCCGATCGACCCACGGGCACTCGCTGGTGTTCGCGGCGCGCCCGGACGAAGGCCTCGAGGAGGCCTCTCTCGCCGTGGAGATCGCGCGCACCCTGGGCCATCAGGAGGGCATCAGCTACGCGCTGTGGCACCGCAGCGAGGCGTCGTCGGCATTGGGGCATATCGACGACGCCCTGCGCGACGGCCGCGAGGCGCTCGAGATCGCGCACCGGATCGGCCACCGGGGCTGGACCGCGACCGCTCACCGCGCGATCGGCATCGCCCACCAGACCGCGGGCGATCCGGACGCGGCCGGGATCGCCTTCCGCGCCTCGCTCGACGCGAGCGAACATCTCGACCTGTTCGGTTCGTGGGCGAGGTCACGGCTGGCGATGATCGAGATCGGGGCCGGACATCTCGATTCCGCGGCGGATCTGGTGACCACAGCGCTGGCCACCGGGCCGGGGCTGGGCCATCACGAGGCGCGTCTGGCCCGCGTCCTGCTGGCCAGGGCGCGTGGCGACGACGACGTCGACATGCTCGTCGCCGACCTCGAGGCGACCGCAGGCCCGGCCGGAGCTCACGCCGTGCTGAGGGCGTGTCGTCGCGAGATGTGACCGCGGTCGCGGCACGGTCCCGGGAAGTCGGTCCGGTCGCTTATCGTGGGTGCATGCCAGACAGCCCTCAGCATGATCACGAGCCGGACGACGCCCTCGTCACCGACGACCCCGACAAGCCGCACGAATACGAGCACGAGTCCGCGTTCGCGTTCGGCGATGCCACGCCCATCGGGGAGACCGATCGGATCGCCCGGGAACGCGCCATCTACGAGGCCGCCCGGCACGGGAACGACCTCAACCGGGGCCACGCCCTCGGCGGTAGCGGCGGGACCACCGAAGGCCAGTAACGTGGAGGTCCTCACCAGCCGGGTCCTGCTCCGTACGCGGGACCCGAAACGCCTGCAGGATTTCTACCGGCACTCGCTGTCGCTGGCGGTCGCGCGGGAGTACCCGGGCGGCGTCGTGTTCCATGCGGGGAACGGCCTGATCGAGGTCCCCGGGCACATGAGCGACGACGTCGGTCCCGGCGGAGGTGCCGACGCGATCCTGTGGCTGCAGGTACGTGACATCGAGGCGACCGAACGCGAACTGCGTGAGGCCGACGTGCCGATCGTCCGCGAACCGGTGACCGAGCCGTGGGGTCTGATCGAGATGCATGTCCGCGACCCGGACGGTCGCGCGATCATCGTCGTCGAGATACCCGAGGAACATCCGCTGCGACGAGACGTCCGCGGTGATTCGTGACGGCGGTGCGTGCGGGCGGCGACACGCTGCGCGGACGCCCCGGACCGTCATGACAGACTGGACCGCATGAGTATCTGGAGCGCGCCGAACGTGACGTCACCGGTGGTGGCGACCGTCGACCTGCCCGGTTCCAAGTCGATCACCAACCGCGCCTTCATCCTCGCGGCACTCGCCGACGGTCCGTCGACCGTACGCGGTGCGCTGCGCAGCCGTGACACCAACCTGATGCTCAACGGTCTGACCGGCCTGGGAATCGGGATCCGGGTCGACCCGGCGGATGCGACCACGATCGCGGTCGACCCGGCACCCATGCACGGTGCCGACGTCTACTGCGGCCTGGCCGGCACCGTGATGCGCTTCTTGCCGCCGGTCGCGGCGTTCGCCGACGGCGTCGTCGGCTTCGACGGCGACGAGCAGGCCCGCACGCGCCCGCTCTCGACGATCCTCGATGCGCTGCGCGGCCTCGGGGTCGTCGTCGACGGGGACCGGCTGCCGTTCGCCGTCAAGGGCACCGGGTCCGCGCGGGGCGGCGAGGTCACCATCGACGCGTCGGCGTCCTCGCAGTTCGTCTCCGGTCTGCTGCTGTCGGCGGCGCGGTTCGACGATGGTGTCACGGTGCGCCACGTCGGGGCGCCGGTGCCGTCCACGCCACACATCGACATGACCCTCGACATGCTGACCACGGCGGGGGTCGCCGTGGGGCGTCCCGGCAGCAACGTCTGGCAGGTCGCGCCGGGACCGATCCACGCGGTCGACTGGGACATCGAACCCGACCTGTCCAACGCGGCGGCCTTCCTGGCCGCAGGCGCGGTCACCGGCGGCGCGATCACTGTGCCGCGGTGGCCCGCCGCCACGACCCAACCCGGCGCGCAGATCGTCGACATCCTTGCCGAGATGGGATGCGCGGTCGAGCCGACCGACGGCTCGCTGACCGTGCGCGGCCCGGAGAAACTCACCGGTATCAGCATCGACCTGCGCGAGATCGGCGAACTCACCCCCACCGTCGCGGCATTGTGCGCGCTGGCCGACGGCGAGTCGGTGCTGTCTGGGATCGCGCATCTCCGCGGGCACGAGACCGACCGGCTGGCGGCGCTGTCCACCGAGATCAACCGACTCGGCGGTGACTGCACCGAGACCGAGGACGGCTTGCGGATCGTGCCGCGTCCGATGCACGGCGCCCTCTGGCGCTCGTATGCCGATCACCGCATGGCCACCGCGGGCGCACTGATCGGGCTGGCCGTCCAAGGCCTGACCGTCGACGACGTGCAGACCACCGCCAAGACGCTGCCCGATTTCGTGAGCATGTGGCAGAAGATGATCGGGCATCCGTGACCTCGTCGCGGGTGGGGATGCGGCGCCGCCGGTGAGCCGCCGCGCGTCGAGCTACGACGAGACCGATGTCCGGATTCGTCCGGGCAAGGGCAGCCGACCGCGCACCAAACAACGCCCCACCCACGACAACGCCCTCGAGGCCATGGTCGTGTCCGTCGACCGCGGCCGATGGGGATGTGTGCTCGGCGGCGACCCCGATCGTCGTGTCGTCGCGATGCGCGCCCGCGAGCTCGGCCGCACGCCGGTCGTCGTCGGTGATCAGGTCGCGGTGGTCGGCGACCTGTCCGGACGCCCGGACACGTTGGCGCGCATCGTCAAGGTGGCCGACCGCACCACTGTGTTGCGGCGTACCGCCGACGACACCGACCCGTATGAACGCATCGTGGTAGCCAATGCCGATCAGCTGCTCATCGTGACCGCGTTGGCGGATCCGCCGCCGCGCACCGGATTCGTCGAACGGGCGCTGGCCGCGGCCTACGTCGGGGGTTTGACCCCGATCCTGTGCCTGACGAAGTCTGATCTCGCCGATCCGGCCGAATTCACCCGTGCCTTCGCCGATCTCGACCTCCCTATCGTGCTCGCCGGGCGCGGCGATCCGCTCGACAGCGTGTCGTCGATGCTCGCGGGACGTGTCACGGCCCTCATCGGGCATTCCGGGGTCGGTAAGTCCACGCTGGTCAATCGTCTTGTGCCCGACGCCGATCGGGCCACCGCCGAGGTGTCGGGGGTGGGCAAGGGACGCCACACCTCCACGCAGTCGGTGGCACTGCCTCTCCCCGGCCCGCCCGACAAGCAGGGCTGGGTCATCGACACCCCCGGCATCCGGTCGTTCGGTCTCGCCCACGTCGGCCCCGACGACATCATCGACGCCTTCGACGACCTGCGCGACGCCGTCGAGGACTGCCCGCGCGGCTGCACCCATCTCGGCCCGCCCGCCGATCCCGAATGCGCCCTCGACACCCTCGACGGGCACTCGTATCGGCGAGCGATGGCGGTGCGCCGACTGTTGCAGGCGGTGTCCGGCCACGCCGATTCCGAGGATGTCCCCGCCGCCGACCCCGAGGTCCCGTAACGGCGGGAAATCGCCCCCTCTTTTCGTATTCGCTCCTCCGATCGAGGGGGCGAATACGAAATGAGGGAGCGATTTCCCGCCGGAGCGTCGCCCGGTCAGCGGTCGACGACGGTGGTCTCGAAGAAGTACCGATCCGCACGGTACGCGTGCCGCCCGACCTCGACGACGCGACCGGCATCGTCGAACGCGGTTCGCTGCATCGTCAGCAGCGGCGCACCGACCTCCTCGCTGAGCAAGGACGCCTCGTCGGCGTCGGCCGCCTTGGCGCCGATCCGCTGGCGGGCGAGCCGGATGTGCACGCCGCGCCCGCGCAGACCCTTGTAGAGGCCGCCGTTCTCGAGTTCACCGGCTGGTGGGCAGATATCGGCAGGAAGGTGATTGATCATCAGCGCCAACGGTTCTCCGCCGGCCATGCGCAGACGCTTGACGGTGACCGCCTCCGCCCCGACAGGTAGGGCGAGTTCGACCCGCAGGTCCTCGTCGGGAATGCCGATCCGGTACTCGAGCAGCTGGGTCGACGGATGCATCCCCGCCGACGACAGGTCATCGTAGAGACTGGTCAGCTCGACCGACCGGTGCACGGGATTCTGCACCACCTGGGTGCCGACACCCCGCTTGCGCACGACGACACCCTTGTCCACGAGCTCCTGTATCGCCTGCCGGATGGTCGGCCGCGACAACTTCAACCGGCTCGCCATGTCGAGTTCGTTCTCCAACCGGTCGCCGGGCGTGAGATCGCCACGTACGATGGCCGCCTCGATGGCTTGCGCGAGTTGGTGGTAGAGCGGAACGGGTGTGGACCGGTCGAGTTCCACCGCTATGGGCGTCGTCACACCGTCACACTAACATCCGAAACACGGACATTAGTATGTCACGACAAAATCTCGTCAGACTTCGTACTCAGGGACATTGTGCGGGGTGATGATCTGAATACCCGACGCCCGCGGACGCTGATCACCGGGAAGCGCGCCGTGGTACCCCATCACCGTCTGCGCCACCTGCCGCATGTCCGCACGCAGATCGTGATGCAGCACGGCGGTCAGATGACCACTGCGCAGCAGCGCGCGGTTCGCGTCACCGAGGTCGTGGCCGACGAACACCTCGCAGGTGCGGTCGGCGTCCGCGAAAGCCTCGACGATGCCCCGGTTGCCGCCGCCGATCGAGTACACCGCACCGATCCCCGGATGAGCGCGCAACGTCGCGGCGGTCAGCGCTCCGCACGTCGCATCGAGGCCGTCGGAGTCGGAGACTTCGACGATGCGCCGACCCGGATCGTAGGTCCGCATCGCCGCTCGGAATCCCATCTCGCGTTCCTCCTCGCCGCGGAACATCGTGCTGCTGGTGATCACCAAGACATCGGAGTCCACGTGACGTAGCCACTGGCACATCAAGTAGGCCGCGGTCGCCCCGGCAGCACGATTGTCCATGCCGACGTATGCGATCCGGGTACTCATCGGCACGTCGGTGACCAGCGTGATCACCGGGATACGCGCCGCGGTCAGCCGTCCGATCGCGGCGGCCACCTCGGGGACGTCGGGGGCCTTGAGCACGACCGCGTGGCTACCGCGCCGGCAGATCGAGTCGAGTTCGGCGATCAGATCGTCGGTCTCCCAGGTCTCGCGCAGATGAAACCGGGCCCGCATCACCGCCGGCCGCAGGCCCGGCAACTCGTGTTCGAGCGCCTCGCGCGCCAGGCTGGAGAACTGCCGGGGCGTCTCCATCACCAGGTCGATCAGGAACCGGCGTCCGGACAGTCGCAACTGCGTGCGCTGACGGTCCAAATCCGCGATCGCCTGTTCCACCTGCAGCACCGTTCCCTCGCGAACACCCGGCCGCTTGTGCAGGACACGGTCGACGGTCGACTCGCTCACCCCCGCCTGCCGGGCGATCTCCCGGACCGGATACCGATGTGGCACGGAACACTCCTGAGGGATTCTTGATGGGAATCTGCACTTGTCCTGACAATAAGATCTTGCCATCCTGGTCAAGTGATCACGGCGACACAGCCGAGGGCCCGCACTCACGACAGACCTGCATCCCGAGAGGAACGCCACCCACATGACCCTGCGCAGCGCCGTCACCCCCCGCGCGAATCGGATCACCGCGACCGAGTGCAACGTCGATGACTTCGTCGCCCTGATCGACCGCGTCACCGACCTCACCGACTATCCGCATGCCGCGAGCACCGAGCGCGGGGTCCTGTTCTACGACTCGGCCGCCGTCGGCGCGGCGACCGGCGCCGAACGTGAGGCCATCGCCGACGAACTGGCCGACGCCCTCCTCAATGGCCCCGGAATCGTGGTCTTTCCCGGGGCGTTCGATGATCGGCATGCGCTCACCGAGACCACCGCGCTGTTCGGTCAGATCATCGCCGACCAGCACGCCGCCGGGGTCAGCAACGGCGATCACTTCGCCAAGCCGGGCGCCAACGACCGGGTGTGGAACGCGCTGCAGAAGTTCGCCGAGCGGGACCCGGAACTGTTCACCCGCTACTACGCCAACGAGGTTCTCGCACTGATCTGCGAGGCGTGGCTGGGATCGTGGTATCAGGTGACCTCGGCGGTCAACGTGGTCAACCCGGGCGGTGAGGCCCAGAACCCGCACCGCGACTATCACCTCGGCTTCATGTCCACCGACACCGCCGCGCAATTCCGGGCACACGTCCACCGCCTCTCACCGGCGCTGACGTTGCAGGGCGCGGTGGCGCACGTCGACATGCCGATCGAATCCGGCCCGACCATGTACCTGCCCTATTCGCAGCTCTACGAGGCGGGCTACCTCGCGTTCAATCTGCCCGAGTTCCGTACCTACTTCGCGGAGAACTACGTGCAGCTCCCGCTGTCGGCGGGCGACGCGGTGTTCTTCAACCCGGCCCTGTTCCACGCGGCCGGCCACAACACGTCGTCGGACATCAAGCGGATGGCCAACCTGCTGCAGGTGTCGTCGGCGTTCGGCCGAGCGATGGATGCCGTCGACCGGTCGGCCATCACGCGGTGGATCTATCCGTCGCTGCGCAAACTCGCCGCCGAGGGCGACCGCGACGCGCTGGCCAACGTCATCGCGGCCTCCGCCGAGGGCTATCCGTTTCCCAGCAACCTCGACCTCGACCAGCCGATCACCGGATTGACCGGCGAGTCGCAGGCGCAGCTGCTCACCCGCGCGATCGCCGACGACTTCACCCCGGAACGATTCGACCGGGAACTGTCCGCGCTCGACGCGCGGCACATCCCCTGACGCCACATCCCCGGACGGGAAGGAACGAACAGATGACGACGACACCGGCGCTGGCCGGCAAGGCGCTGCTGGTCAGCGGTGGGACGCAGGGTCTCGGCGCGGCAATCGTCCGCGCCGGCACAGAGGCCGGCGCCCGGGTGATGTTCAGCGGCCGCAACGCGGAGAAGGGCAAACGCCTCGCCGCAGAGCTCGAGAGCCGACTCGGAGACACGCTGCCCGACGGCGCCGCGGTGAAGTTCATCGCCGCCGATCTATCCGACCCGGCGGCCGCGGCCGACACCGTCGCGGCGACCGTGGCCGAGTACGGCCGGATCGACTGCCTGGTCAACGCCGCGGGCACCACCAGCCGGGGCAGCCTGCTCGACACCACGCCCGAGTTGTTCGACGAGCACGTCGCGGTGAACCTGCGGGCGCCGTTCTTCACCATGCAGGCGGCGGTGCGCGACATGGTCGGCCGCGGGGAACCGGGCGGTATCGTCAACATCATCACCATGACGTCCTATGGCGGGCAGCCCTACCTCGCCCCTTACGCGACGACGAAGGCCGGCCTCGTCGGTCTGACCAAGAACGCGGCGCACGCGCACCGCTGGGATCGCATCCGCATCAACGGCATCAACATCGGCTGGAGCGAGACCGACGGTGAGGCCGACGTGCAGAGGCGTTTCCACGGCGCTGACGACGATTGGGTGGAGCAGGCGAACGCGTCGGTGCCGATGGGCAAGCTCGGCCAGCCCGACGAGATCGCCGAGTTCGTGATGTTCCTGCTGTCGCGCCGCAGCGGGGTGGTGACCGGTTCGGTCATCGACTGGGACCAGATCGTGATGGGTGGATTCGACTGATGGGATTGACAATCGGCGTGATCGGCCTCGGCCGCATCGGCTCGTTTCACGCGGACACGCTCAGCGCGCTGCCTGCGGTTGATGCACTGGTGGTTACCGACGCCAACCCCGCGGCCACCGACGCCGCAGTCGCCCGGCTCGACGTCGCGCGGCCGGTGAGTGATGCGGACGCATTGTTGTCGGCCGGGATCGACGCGGTGGTGATCGCCTCTGCGACGCCGACGCATGCGGAGCTCATCGAGCGGGCCGTCGCGGCCGGCATCCCCACCTTCTGCGAGAAGCCGATCGCGATGTCGGTGGCCGACTCCGCCGAGGTCGTGCGCCGCATCGGCGGCGATGCACCGGTGCAAATCGGCTACAACCGGCGGTTCGACCCGGCCATGGCCGCGGCCCGCGCCGCGGTCGCATCGGGTGAGCTCGGCTTCATCACCACCGTGCGGTCGACCACACTTGATCCCGCGCCACCGCCGAAGGACTACATCGCGGCCTCCGGGGGTATCTTCCGTGACTGCGCCGTACACGATTTCGACACCGTCCGTTGGCTTCTCGACGACGACGTCGTCGAGGTCCACGCGATGGGCGGCAATCAGGGCGATCCGTTCTTCACCGAGGTCGGCGACGTCGACAGCGCCTCGGTGCTGCTGAGATTCGCCTCCGGTACGATCGGTGCCGTGTCGGTGACCCGCTACAACGGTCGCGGTTACGACTGCCGCCTCGAGGTGCACGGCAGCACCGATTCGGTGGTCGCCGGCTGGGATGACGGCACCCCGGTGCGAAACCTCCAACCCGGAAGCGGTTTTCCCTCCGGAACCCCACACAGCTTCTTCATGGATCGCTTCGCCGCAGCCTACCGTGCCGAGCTCTCCGCGTTCTGCGACATGGTCACCGACGGGACACCGTCGCCGTGCACCGCCGCGGACGCCCTCGAGGTCGCGCTCATCGCCGAGGCCGCCGGCCGCTCCGCCGCCACCCGAGTTCCCGTCCGCATCGATGAGATCCGGGCCGAGACCACCACCCGCACAACCCGAGTGAGGACCACATCATGACCGACACCGACCTGCGTATCGCCGCCGCCCCGATTTCCTGGGGTGTGTGCGAGGTCCCGGACTGGGGTTATCAACTGGCCCCCGAACGCGTGCTGGGTGAGATGCGTGATCTCGGGGTCACCGCCGCCGAGACCGGCCCGGAGGGCTTCCTGCCGTCGGCACCGGCCGAACTGCGCGACACCCTCGCCTCCTACGGCCTCACATGCGTCGGGTCCTTCGTCCCCGTCGTCCTTCACAAGGCCGACCACGATCCCGCCCCTGAGGTGAACGAGGTCCTCGACCGGCTCGAGACCTCCGGTGGGGACGTGCTCGTATTGGCCGCGGCCACCGGCGTCGAGGGTTACGACGCACGGCCCGACCTGTCGGACACCGAATGGAATACGTTGCTGGCCAATCTGGATCGGCTCGGCGAGCTCGCCGCCGCCCGGGGCGTGACCGCCGCGCTGCATCCACACGTCGGCACCATGATCGAGAAGCGCGACGAGGTGTACCGGGTGCTGGAGAACTCGTCGATCGGCCTGTGCCTGGACACCGGGCACCTGCTGATCGGCGGCACCGATCCGCTGGAGGTCACCCAGTCGTTCACCGACCGGATCCGCCACGCGCATCTCAAAGACGTGCGTATCGATCTGGCCGAGCAGGTGCAGCGCGGTGAGCTGACCTACACCCAGGCCGTCGCGCAGGGCATGTACGTGCCGCTCGGGGCCGGGGACGCCCGGATCGCCCGGGTCGTCGGGACGCTCGTCGACGCCGGCTACGACGGCTGGTACGTCCTCGAACAGGACACCATCCTGGCCGACGAGGCCGACGGGGACGCCGCTGCGGGCAATGTCGCGGTCTCGATGTCCTTCCTGCGCAAGGCGGCACAGCGGCCGGTGCGTGTATGAGCGCCACCGCACGCCCCCTGCGGATCGGTCTCCTCGGTGCGTCGCGGATCGCCGAGTCCGCCATCGTCGGGCCGGCCCAGACACTCGGCCATCGCCTGGTGGCGGTGGCCGCGCGGGACCGCGGGCGCGCCGAGGCGTTCGCCGGCAAGTACGGGGTGGAACGCGTCCTCGACTCCTATGACGACGTGATCAACGATCCCGAGGTCGACGTCGTCTACAACCCGCTGGCGAACTCCCTGCACGGGCCGTGGAATCTCGCCGCGATCCGCGCGGGGAAGCCGGTGCTGTCGGAGAAGCCGTTCGCACGCAACACGATCGAGGCCCGTGAAGTGGCCGACGCCGCGCGCGCCGCCGGGGTCACCGTGCTGGAGGGGTTCCACTACCTATTCCATCCGCTGATGCACCGCACCGTCGAACTCCTCGATGCCGGCGCGATCGGCGCCGTCCAGGAGGTCGAGGTGGTGATGGCCATGCCCTCCCCCGACGACGGTGACCCGCGATGGTCCTACGAGATGGCCGGTGGGGCGCTGATGGATCTGGGGTGCTATTCGGTGCACGTGTCGCGACTACTGGGACGCTGGTGCGGTGGGACGCCGGAGATCACCGGCGGCCGCGCGGTGCTGCGCAGCCCGCAGATCGACGAGTCCGCGGTCCTCGACATGCGATTCCCCAACGGCGCCAGAGGAACCCAGGCGGTGTCGATGGCGGCCGGCGAGTTCGTGTTCTCCCTGCGCATCGTCGGCGACAGGGGTTCGCTGTACCTGCACGACTATCTCGGCCCCAACCGCGACGACAGGTTGACGTTCGTGTCGTCGTCGACGGGGGCGGTCACCGTCGAGCACCTCGGTACGAGGTCGACCTACACGTATCAGCTCGAAGCGTTCGCCGACACGGTACACAACGGTGCATCGCTGCCGATCGACCTCGAGGACGCGGTCGACAACATGCGCCACCTCGACGACGCCTACCGGGCGATCGGTCTCGAACCCCGCTGACAGATCGAGGTTGCCGTTTGGTTCGCCCCGCGAGCAAAACGGCAACCTTCCTCTGATCGGGACTCAGCCGCCCGACGAGCACCGCACGATCTTGCCGGCCTCACGCGCCTTGTGCGACCACAACTCCTGCGCGTCGCCGGGCAGCGCGACAAAGATCGCGTCGATATCCGGGTCGTCGATCAGGTCTTCGTAGATCCCGTAGCTGACCATGATCCCGAGCCGGTCCGCGATCTCCCAGGCGACTGCGGTGGACGAACTCGCCACCACCTCGATGGGCCCGGAAACCCTTCCCGGCGTACCCAATTCGTGCACGAGGACGTCGTCGCAGCTGTCCGCGAGCAGACCCCAGCGCAGTCGCCCCTCGTCGCGTCCGGCATCGGGTAGCCACCCGGCCGGCGGCGCCGTGGTCGCACGCACCATGAGCTCGGGTTCCAGCGTCCGGGCACCGTAGAAGCCGAAGCCGCCGGTGTCGGCGACCACCTCGGAGTTCCCCAGCGACGACGCCACCGCATCCATGGCGGCGCCCGCCAGACCGGGGACGTCCTGGCGCACGGTGGTCAGGTTCAAGTGACCGAGGATCGCGTGCGGCCCGTCGTCGTAGCCGACGACCGACATGTCCTCGGGAATACGCAGGCCGCTGTGCCGCATCACCTCAATGAAGCCGATGGCCATCCGGTCGTTGGCCAGGAAGACCGCGGTTGGCAGATCCCCCTCCGCGAGCATCCGCTCGGCCGCCAGCGCACCGGCCTCCTCGGTGTAGTCACCGACCATGGTGCGGCACTCGTCGCGGAATCCGGCCGCGGCCATTGCCCCGAGATACCCGCGCAGGCGCTCGGCCGCGCACGGATGGTCGCCGCCCTCGACGTGCGCGATCGCGGTATGACCCAGATCGATGAGATGTTGCACGGCCATCTGCGCCCCGCGCCATTCGTCGGTGCCGATGGTGACCGCCACCAGATCCGGGATCCGCTCGCCCACCACGATGATCGGGACGACGGGAGCATAGGACCCGGTGGCCGAGCTCGCGGGGTCCGCGCCGAGGCGGTCGCCGTATTCCGCGCCGACCACCACCACCGCGTCGCAGCCCTGCTCGATGAGGTCGGCCACAGCACGTTCCCGGGTCCGGGTCCCGCTGTGCAGACCGAGGGCGAGACGGTAGCCGCCCGCGTCGGCCGACGCGTACAGCTCATCGACGAGATCCGCCTCGAACGGGCTCGATGCCCCGAAGACGACGCCCACCAGACGACCCGACTCACTCATCTCGATCCGATCCCTTCGTTAGCCTCACAACATATCCCGCCGGCGCGCCGCGTGTACACAGACATCCCAGACGTGGAAACCCGCCCGACCCCGTGCGGGGGCGGGCGGGTGGTTCACTGGCGGGCCATCGCCCCGGGACTCAGTGCCGCAACTCGTGCGACAGGGAGTCGAGTTCGTCGCCACCGGCCATCTGCTGGGTCAGCTCCTCGAGGGTGATCTCGTCGTAGGTGCAGTCCAGTTGCTGGCGCCCGCGGTTGAGAAGCACGAAGTGGTCGCCCACCAGGTGTGCGTGATGCGGGTTGTGGGTGATGAACACGACGCCGAAGCCCCGGTCCTTGGCCGCCGAGATGTAGCGCAGCACGGTGCCCGACTGCTTGACGCCGAGCGCGGCGGTGGGCTCGTCGAGAATCAGCACCCGGGCGCCGAAGAAGATCGCCCGGGCGATCGCGACACATTGCCGCTGACCACCGGAGAGCGAACCGATCGGCGCGTCCACGTCGGGCAGGTCG
This sequence comes from Gordonia rhizosphera NBRC 16068, assembly GCF_000298195.1. Taxonomy (GTDB): domain Bacteria; phylum Actinomycetota; class Actinomycetes; order Mycobacteriales; family Mycobacteriaceae; genus Gordonia; species Gordonia rhizosphera. The sequence goes on from NZ_BAHC01000197.1 coordinate 99,977, forward strand.
ATGCCCATCTTGAACAGCTCTTCCTTGGTGGTCGCGCGCATCGCCTGGACGTCGAGCGACCGGAAGGGGCCCTTGCGCAGTTCCTGACCGAGGAAGAAGTTGCGCCACACGGGCATCAGGCCGACGACGGCGAGATCCTGGTAGACCGTGGCGATACCACGTCCCAGCGCATCCTTCGGCGACTCGAGCAGGGTCTCCTCGCCGTCGACGAGCAGTTCCCCCTCGGACTGCTGGTGCAGCCCGGCCATGATCTTGATGAGGGTGGACTTGCCGGCACCGTTGTCGCCGAGGACGCAGGTCACCTCGCCCGCGTTGACACGGAGACTGATGTCCTTGAGGGCGATGATCGCGCCGTAGGACTTGCCGACGTTCCGGAGCTCGATCAGGGGCGTCTTGCCTCCGCTGGAGTCGGACTCGGGTCGGGTCTCGATTGCTGAACTCATCTCATCACCTCTTGGCGGCGTAGTTGCGGAATGCATTGTTGGCGACGACTGCGAAGAGCAGCATGACGCCCATGAAGAACTTGAACCAGTCGGGGTTCCAGCCGGCGTAGACGATGCCCTGGTTCACCATGCCGAAGATGAAGGCGCCGATCGCGGCTCCGATCGCGGTGCCGTAGCCGCCGGTGAGGAGGCAGCCGCCGACGACCGCGGCGATGATGTAGAAGAACTCGTTGCCGACACCCTGACCGGACTGGACGGTGTCGAAGGCGAACAGCAGGTGCATGCCGACGAACCAGGCGCAGAACCCGACGAACATGAACAGGCCGATCTTCACCATGGTTACCGGGACACCGACCGCGCGGGCCGAGTCCTGGTTTCCGCCGACCGCGAAGATCCAGTTGCCGATCCGGGTCCGCATCAGCACCCAGGTGGCGAGGAGGGTGAACAGAATCCACCAGACCACCGTGATGCGCACCGAGACACCGAAGATCTCGAACGACGACGCGAAGACCTTCTGTGCGGAGTCGAAGCCCTGCATGTCCGAGATGGACGGGGTCGCAACCTGGCCGGTGACGAGTTTGGTGACCGCGAGGTTTATACCGGTGATCATCAGGAACGTCGACAGCGTGATCAGGAACGACGGGATCTTCGTCTTCATCACGAGATACCCGTTGAAGAAGCCGACCGACAACGACAGGCAGAGCGCGAGGATCGCCGCAAACCAGACGTTGAGGTGCAGGTTGTAGGCGAGCATCGACGCGGCGAGCGAGGCGAACGTCACCGCGACACCGGTGGAGAGGTCGAACTCGCCACCGATCATCAGGACCGCGACACCGCAGGCCATGATGCCGATCGTCGAGCTCGCGTACAGGACCGTTGCCAAGGCCTCCGGACTCCGGAAGGGTGGCGCGACGATCAGGAAGAAGACGAAGATCGCGATCGCGCCGAACAGCGCGCCGATCTCCGGCCGGAGCAGCACCCGCTGCATGGGCTTCTGGCGCTTCACGCGCTCATCGGTGACGACCTTGTGAGTGTTCAGGTCGATCTCTGACTGTGTACTCATCGATTAATCCCTTCTCGCCCGCGATCAGCGAGTGCCGTTCTTGGCGTAGTCGGCGACCTTGTCGATATTCGACTGGTCGATGAAAGCGGGACCGGTGAGGACGGCGTCGCCGCCACCGATCGTGTTGCCGTTGGTGAGGTAGAGCCACAGCGAATCGACCGCAAGGTAACCCTGCAGGTACGGCTGCTGATCGATGGCCCAGGCGACGTCACCGTTCTCGATCAGGTCGACCAGTGCGGCATTGGTGTCGAAGGTCGCCACCTCGGCCGTGGACCCGGCGTTCCCCTTGGACTTGACCGCGGTCTGCGCGATCGGGGCGCCGAGGGTCATGATCGCGTCGATCGACGGATCCTGCTGGAGCTTCGCGGTCATCGTCGACTCGACGGATGGCATGTCCTTCGAGTTGACGTTGAGGATCTCGAACGAGCCGCTGGTGAAGCTTTCCTTGACGCCGGCGCACCGGGATTCCAGGGCAACCTGACCCTGTTCCTGGATCACGCAGAGGACATGCCTCTTACCCTCCTCGGACAGGCGCTTACCGGCAGCCTGGCCGGCGATGAATTCGTCCTGACCGAAGTACTGCTGGACGCCCATGGCCTTCCAGTTGTCGTAGCCCGAGTTGAAGGCGCTCACCGGGATGCCGGCGGCCAGCGCCGCCTTGACCACCGGGGCCATGGCGTCCGGCTTGGCCAGGGTGACCGCGATGCCGTCGACCTTCGAGTCGATCGCCGCCTGCACGAGGTTCGCCTGGTTCGGGGCCTCCGGGTCGGACGAGTATCGCAGCGTGACGTTGTCCTTCTTGGCCGCCATCTCGGCACCCTTGCGGACCAGATCCCAGAAAGAGTCGCCGGGAACCTCGTGGGTAACCATGGCGATGGTCAGCTGGTCGGTCCCGGCGCCACCGCCGCTGCCGTCCTCTTTGCCACCGGTACCCGAACAACCTGCGGCCAGCACAACCGCGGCCGATGCCGCTGCCGCAAGACCGAGGAGCCGCCGGGTGCGGCCTCCGGTCCTACGACGCGTTGTGGAATACATCGTTGTCCCTTCCCTTTCGATTCTCCAGAGTGTCCTGCGAGCCACTCCCTTGGTGAAGATGTAATACCCGTCACACGCCTCGTGTCAAGACTTTGTCAAGACATTCTGATTAATCCGAGGTCACCGCGGTCCGACGGCGCGCGCTCCCGCACCCGACGGCAGCCGCAGAGCACCCACCGCACACCCCGCCATCAGAGCGGAGAGGAGGACGAAGGTCGCCGAGTACGCGCCTGCCGGCAGCCCGGCAACGCCGGCCAAAGCCGACACGGCCACCGCCGCGAGCGCCACACCGAACGCCGACCCGAGTTCCTGGACCGCGGCGTGCACGGCGTTGGCATCGCTGAGTTCATCGGCCTCGACGTCGGCAAAGGCGAGGGTGTTGTACGCCGAGAAGCCGACCGAGCGCAGCGCCCCCGAGATCACCAGCACGAGGGCGATCACCACCCCGGACGTCGTGGGTCCGAGAGCCGCCAGCGCACCGAACGCCAGCACCGACACCGACAGGTCCACCACGAGGACACGCCGAATACCCCAGCGCCGCATCAGCGGTGTGGTGATCGGTTTGATCACCACGTTGCCCACGAACAGTGCCGCGACCATCGCGCCCGCGGCGACCGGGGTCCAGCCGAACTGCAGCTGGAACATCAGCGGCAGCAGGAACGGCACCGCACTGATCACGACGCGGTAGAGGGTGCCGTAGCCGACTACCGAGGCGAACGACGACACGTGCAGCACACCGAGATTCAGCAACGGGTGGGGGGCCGAACGCAATCGCCGGTGTGCGCCGACGCCGAGGACCACCGACGCCACGGCACCGGCCGCCACGACCGCCCACCTCGTCGGCTCGGCCGAGACCTCCTGCGCGGCCGTCATCGCCGCGCCGACGGCGAGCGTGGTCAGGACGACACCCGCCACGTCGAGCGGGCGCCGCCCGGCGCGCGTCTCGACGGGTCGGCACCATAGGGCCGCCGCCCCGAGACCGACGATCCCGATCGGGATGTTGATCGCGAAGATGAACCGCCAGTCGGCGTGGGTGACGATCAGGCCGCCGAGCAATGGCGCCACCACCGGTGCGATCAGCGCCGGCCACGTCAGGTAGGCGATGGCGCGGACCAGTTGCGGTCGGTCGACGGTGCGCAGCACCGCCAACCGACCGACCGGCACCATCATCGCCCCGCCCGCCGCCTGCAGCACCCGCATCGCGACCAGCACCGCCAGACTCGGCGCCAGCGCACATCCCGCGGAGGCGGCGGTGAACACCGCCAGCGCGATCAGGAAGACCCGCCGGACGCCGAACCGGTCGGCGACCCACCCCGACAGCGGGATCAGGACCGCCAGGGTGATGAGGTAGGAGGTCGCGACGACCGTCGCGTCCAGCGGCCGCACCCCCAGGTCGTCGGCGATCGCGGGGAGCGCGGTCGCGACGATGGTGGCGTCGAGGATCTCCATGAACATCGCACCCGCGCCCAGCAGCGCGAGCGCATAGGGGAATCCGTCCGATCGCGGGGCCATCCCGCTGCGGCCGAGCCGCCGGATCACACCTCCGGCGCGGCCGGCGCCACCCATGTGCCCTCGAGAACCGAGGTGGTCATCGCGTCGAGGACCACGGCGCTGCGCACGGCGTCGACGATGGTCGCGCCCACCGGGGCGACACCCGCCGGGGCGCCGATCGACGCGCAGAACCGGGCCGCCTCGATGACCTTGAGGTCGTCGTAGCTCATCGGGTTCGCGGCGCCGGGCTGGAACGCCGCGTAGTCCCCGCTACCTGGTCCGACGTACATCATCGATACCGACTGGTCCTGGAAGGCGCCACCGGCACCGACCTCGAGTTCACCCATACGCCGGTAGTCCCAGCGCACAACGCCGGTGGTGCCGTGGATCTCGAAGCCGTAGGAGTTCTGCTCGCCCACCGACACACGGCTGGCCTCGAGCACGCAGCGCGCCCCCGACGCCATTCGCATCTGAGCGGAGACGTAGTCTTCGTTCTCCACCGGGCCGCGTTCCCCACCGGAGGCGAGCTGATGACCGGCGGTGGCCCCGGTCGGCTTGGGCCGCTCGGGGATGAAGATCGCGGTGTCGGCGACCAGCGAGTCGATGTCGCCGAGCAGGAACCACACCAGGTCGGCGCCGTGCGAGGCGAGGTCGCCGAGGACCCCGTTGCCGCCACGGTCACGCTGGAAACGCCAGCTCAGGGCGCCGTCGGGGTGGGCTGCGTAGTCGCTGAACAGCCGGAAGCGGGCGTGGGTGACCTCGCCGATCTCACCGGCCACGATGAGCTCACGCGCGGCGGCGACCGCGGGCACGTTGCGGTAGTTGAAGCCGACCGCGGTACGGACCCCGGCGACACGCGCCGCGTCGGCGACCGCGCGCGCGTCGTCGGCGGACAGTCCCACGGGCTTCTCGATCCACAGATGCTTGCCGGCCCCGACCACGGCGCAGCCGATCTCGCGGTGCAGGAAGTTGGGGGCGGTCACGCTGACCGCGGCAATCGTCGGGTCGTCGACCACCTGACGCCAGTCCGACACCGTCGTCGGCACGTCGAACTGGGCCGCGGCCGCAGCCGCGCGGTCGGTCACCTCGTCGGCGATGACGCTCAGCTTCGGTATCGGGTTCAGCTGCGGATAGTGGTGCCGGATCCGGGCATAGGCCTGCGCGTGTGCGCGGCCCATCCAACCGAATCCGATGATGGCGACCGGGAGAGTCACCTGTGTGCGATCAGTGACATCGACCTGCGATTCGGTCACGGCGGTCAGAGCCATGTAAGCATCCTTTCGACACGGGCGGGTGGACCCCTGTGATCTGTGACACCAGTATGTCAGGTAAGAATGTCAGGACAAAGTCTTGACATTTGTCTGTGAACTGACGCACAGTGGTAGCCAAGGCCGACGACGGAACTCGACATCCTCGGACGACCACCTGTCCCAACCACGAGCAGGGAGCACTACGTGACCGCAGAACGCGAGACACCGACCTTCGATGTACTGGCCATCGGCCGCAGCGGTGTCGACATCTATCCGCAGCAGATCGGCGTCGGCCTCGAGGAGGTGACCAGCTTCGGCAAGTTCCTCGGTGGCAGCGCCGCCAACGTGACCGTGGCCGCGGCCCGTCTCGGGCAGAGTAGCGCGCTGATCTCCGGCGTCGGCGACGACCCATTCGGCCGCTTCGTCCGCAACGAACTGGCCCGCCTCGGTGTCGACAACCGCTACGTCTCGGTCGACGAAGTGTACCCGACCCCGGTGACCTTCTGCGAGATCTTCCCGCCGGACGACTTCCCGCTGTATTTCTACCGTAAGCCCGCGGCGCCGGACCTGCAGATCGAGGTCGCCGACATCGACGCCGGGGCCGTGCACGACGCCCGCCTGTACTGGTCGACGGTCACCGGCTTGTCCGAAGAGCCTTCGCGCAGTGCTCATTTCGCCGCCTGGGAAGCCCGCGGCCGACAGTCGCTGACCGTGCTGGACCTCGACTACCGCCCGATGTTCTGGGAGAGCCCGGCCACCGCCACCGAGCAGGTCCGCAAGGCGCTGGGGCATGTCACCGTTGCTGTCGGCAACAAGGAGGAATGCGAGATCGCGGTCGGCGAGACCGACCCGCACAAGGCGGCCGATGCGCTGCTCGACCTCGGCGTCGAACTCGCGATCGTCAAGCAGGGACCGCGCGGCGTGCTGGGCAAGACCCGCCACGAGACCGTCGAGGTCGCCCCGATCCCCGTCGACGTCGTCAACGGCCTCGGCGCCGGTGACAGCTTCGGCGGCACGCTGTGCAACGGCCTGCTCTCCGGCTGGCCGCTGGAGAAGATCCTGCTGCACGCCAACGCCGCGGGCGCCATCGTCGCCGGCCGCCTCGAATGCTCGACCGCCATGCCCACCGCCGATGAGGTCGCCGAACTCGCCGATTCCGCACAGAACACACAGGAGAAGATCAATGTCTGAGGTCGCCACCACGACCGGGCCCGCAGGCCTGCACCGCCTCGGCTCCACCCCGACGTGCTCTGACTACGCCGAGGTGACCGCCGTGCGCGCGCAGCACCCGGCCGCGATCGCCGAGGCCTGGGCACGCCGCCGTCGCCGCAGCACCGTCACCGGCTCGGACCGGCTGATGATCGTCGCGGCCGACCACCCGGCCCGCGGCGCACTGGCCGTCGGTTCCAACCCGACCGCGATGAGCAGCCGCTCGGATCTGCTCGACCGGCTCCGCACCGCGCTGGCCAATCCCGGTGTCGACGGCGTGCTGGCCACCTCCGACATCCTGGAGGACCTGCTGCTGCTCGGCGCGCTCGAGGACAAGGTCGTGTTCTCGTCGATGAACCGCGGCGGCCTCGCCGGCGCGAGCTTCGAGCTCGACGACCGGATGACCGCCGCTACCGCATCCTGGACCATCGACGCAGGCCTCAACGGCGCGAAGATGCTGTGCCGCGTGGACCTGTCCGACCCGGGCACACTGAACATGATGACCGCGTGTGCGGCCGCGATCGACGAGCTCGCCGCGGGCGGCTCGATCGCGATGCTCGAACCGTTCCTGTCGTCGCGGGTCGACGGCAAGGTCCGCAACGATCTCAGCCCCGACGCCGTGATCAAGTCGATGCACATCATCCAGGGCCTCGGGTCCACCTCGGCCTACACCTGGCTGAAGCTGCCCGTCGTCGACGAGATGGAGCGCGTCATGGATGCGACCACGATGCCGACCCTGCTGCTGGGCGGCGACCCGCAGACCGCCCCGGACGAGACGTTCGCGAGTTGGGGACGCGCGCTGGAGATTCCGTCGGTGCGCGGGCTGATCGTGGGCCGCACCCTCCTCTACCCCTCCGACGACGATGTGGCGACCGCGGTCGACACGGCCGTGAACCTGGTGAGGTGATCCAACGATGAACAGCAAGTACTACATCCCCGCCAAGAGTGCATCCGCGCCGCTCACGGTGGACGTGACACCGGAGTCGGCCGGTTGGACCGAGTCCTCGTTGTGCGTCGTCGAACTCGGCGCCGGCGATTCCGTCACCCGCAAGAGCGGGGTCGACGAGATCATCGTCATCCCGCTCGCCGGGTCGGCGAGCGTGGAGGCCGAGGGTATCGCGTTCGAACTGACCGGACGCGCCAGCGTTTTCGACGGTCCGAGCGACTTTGCTTACGTCGGTCGCGACACCGAGTTCACGGTGTCCAGCGAGGCGGGTGGCCGATTCGCCCTGTGCGGTGCCCGGGCGAAGAAGAAATTGCCGTTCCGCTACGGGCCCGCCGCCGATATCCCGGTGGAGTTGCGCGGCGCCGGCAACTGCAGCCGGCAGGTGCACAACTTCGGCACTGCGGGCGTGTTCGAGGCCGACTCGATCATTGCCTGCGAGGTCATCACACCGGGCGGCAACTGGTCGAGCTACCCCGCACACAAGCACGACGAGAACTCCGAGGTCGAATCGCAGCTCGAGGAGATCTACTACTTCGAGATCGCCGACGGCCCAGACGGTTCGGCAGGATTCGGGTACCACCGGGTCTACGGCACACCTGAGCGGCCCATCGAGGTTCTCGAGGAGGTCCGCAGTGGCGACGTGGTCCTGGTGCCGCACGGCTACCACGGACCGTCGATCGCAGCCCCTGGCTATCACATGTACTACCTCAATGTGATGGCCGGACCGGGCGACGAACGCGCCTGGAAGATCTGCGATGACCCGGCGCATACCTGGCTGCGCGGCAGTTGGGAGCACCAAGAGATCGATCCCCGACTCCCGCTGCACGAGAAACGATCCCGCTGATCCTCCTCATCCGCTGATCGAGTAGCCGCGAACGTAGTGAGTGGCGTATCGAGATCACACAACCACCACCCCCAACCGAACCCCGACCAGAAAGAAGCCATCGTGGCACCGATCAATCAGGGACGCGCCGGCGGCGTCACGGGCGTCCGCACCCCCCACGGTGAACCGACCGTCCGCCTGACCGTCTCGCAGGCGACGGTGAAGTTCCTCGCCAACCAGTACGTCGAGCGCGACGGCGAGCGGAGCAAGTTCTTCGCCGGCTGCTTCGGCATCTTCGGTCACGGCAACGTCGCCGGCCTCGGACAGGCGCTGCTGCAGAACGAGATCGACGATGTCACCGCGGGTCGCGAGCACTCGCTGAAATACGTGCTCGGCCGCAACGAGCAGGCGATGGTGCATTCGGCCGTCGGCTACGCACGGATGAAGGACCGGATGGAGGCGTGGGCCGTCACCGCGTCGGTCGGTCCGGGCTCCACCAACATGCTGACCGGCGCCGCGCTGGCGACGATCAACCGCCTGCCGGTGCTGCTGCTGCCCGCCGACACCTTCGCCACCCGCACCACCTCGCCGGTGCTGCAGGAACTCGAACTGCCGTCGTCGGGTGACGTCACCGTCAACGACGCGTTCAAGCCCGTGTCGCGCTACTTCGACCGCGTCTGGCGGCCCGAGCAGCTCCCAGGCGCCCTGCTCGGTGCGATGCGCGTGCTCACTGATCCAGCCGAGACCGGCGCGGCGACCGTCGCCATCCCGCAGGACGTGCAGGCCGAGGCCTTCGACTGGCCCGAATCGCTGTTCGCCGAGCGCACCTGGCACGTGGCACGTCCGTTGCCCGAGCGCCACGTGATCGCCGAGGCCGCCGAGATCATCGCGTCCGCAAAGCGTCCGCTGATCGTCGCCGGCGGCGGCGTGATCTACAGCGGCGCCACCGAGGCCCTCGCGAAGTTCTGCTCCCGCACCGGCATCCCGGTCGGCCAGAGCCAGGCCGGCAAGGGCTCGCTCCCCTACGATCACCCACAGTCGGTCGGTGCGATCGGCTCCACCGGCACCACCGCCGCCAACGCGCTGGCCGCCGAGGCGGACGTGGTGATCGGTATCGGTACCCGCTACAGCGATTTCACCACCGCATCCCGGACCGCCTTCACCGGCGAGAACGTGCGATTCGTGAACATCAATGTGGCATCCTTAGATTCGGTGAAACACAGCGGCTACAGCGTGGTCGCCGACGCCCGCGAATCCATCGAGGCCCTCGACGAACTCCTCGCCGGATACGAGGTCGACCCTGCCTACCGCGAGCAGGTCGGCACCCTCGCCGCCGAATGGGACGCCATCGTCGAGCAGGCCTACTCCCCGACCTCGGTCGGCACCAACATCGCCACCGGCGATGAGGCGCTGACCCAGGGTGCGGTCATCGGGCTGGTCAACGAGACCTCCGATCCACGCGATGTCGTCGTCTGCGCTGCCGGATCGATGCCCGGTGACCTGCACAAGCTCTGGCGCACCCGCGATTCCAAGGGCTATCACGTCGAGTACGGCTACTCCTGCATGGGCTACGAGGTCGCCGGCGGCCTCGGTGTGAAGATGGCCTGCCCGGACCGGGACGTCTTCGTGATGGTCGGCGACGGGTCGTACCTGATGATGGCCACCGAGCTCGTGACCGCGGTGCAGGAGAACCTCAAGGTCATCGTCGTGCTGGTGCAGAACCACGGGTTCGCCTCGATCGGTTCGCTGTCGGAGTCGCTCGGCTCGCAGCGCTTCGGCACCAACTACCGCTACCGCGGCGACAACGGGCGCCTCGAGGGCGCGACCCTGCCGGTCGACCTCGCCGCCAACGCGGCCTCGCTGGGTGCCGACGTGATCCGAGCGAACACAGCAGCCGAGTTCGCCGACGCGATCAAGGCCGCCAAGGCCGCCGAGCGCACCACGGTGATCCACGTGGAGACCGACCCGTTGATCGGCGCGCCCGACAGCGAATCGTGGTGGGATGTACCGGTTTCGGAGATCTCCACCCTGGAGTCAACGCAGCACGCCTACGACGTCTACGCCAAGTGGAAGGCCGTCCAACGCCCGTACCTCAACCCCACCAACCCGTCCACCTCGACCAATGGAGAGAACCAATGACCGACCTGCGCATCGCCGTTCTCGGCGTCGGCATGATGGGTGCCGACCACGTCGCCCGCATCACCGAGCGCACCAAGGGCGCCTCCGTCACCGTCCTCAACGACTACTTCCCGGACAAGGCCGAGGAACTCGCGGCCACCATCCCGGGATGCCGGGTCATCAACGATCCGCTGGACGCGATCGCCGACCCCGAGGTGGACGCGGTCATCCTGGCCACCCCCGGCCCGACACACGAGAAGCAGCTGCTGGCGTGCCTGGAGGCCGGCAAGCCGGTCATGTGCGAGAAGCCGTTGACCACCGACGTGTCCACCTCGCTCGAGGTCGTCAAGCGGGAGGCCGAGTTGGGCCGCAGGCTCATCCAGGTCGGCTTCATGCGTCGCTTCGACCACGAGTACGAGCAGCTCAAGGCACTCATCGACAACGGCACCTTCGGCCAGCCACTGCTGGCGCACTGTGTGCATCGCAACCCGGCGGTGCCGCCGGGCTTCGACAGCTCGATGATCGTCAAGGACTCGCTCGTCCACGAGGTCGACGTCACCCGGTTCCTATTCGACGAGGAGATCACCTCGGTGCAGATCATCGCTCCGGGCTCGAACCCGAATGCACCCGAGGGCCTCAAGGATCCGCAGATCGCGATCTTCACCACCGAATCCGGCCGGCACGTGGACGTCGAGTGCTTCGTCTCGACCGGCGTCGCCTACGAGGTGCGCACCGAGTTGGTCGGCGAACTCGGGTCGGCGTTCATCGGCCTCGACCAGGGCCTGGTCCGCAAGCAGCGCAACCCGGTTCAGTCCGCATCCGGCGACGGCCGCAAGGTCGCTGGTATCCAATCCAGCGACATCACACCGTCGTTCGTCGAACGTTTCGGCGCCGCCTACGACGTCGAGATCCAGCGTTGGGTCAACGCGGTTCGTCGCGGTGACAACGTCGACGGCCCGGGCGCTTGGGACGGCTACGCCGCCGCCGCGGTGTGCGCGGCCGGGGTCAAGGCCCTCGAGACGGGCGAGCCGCAGACCGTCGAGATGGTCTCGCGCGCTTCGATTCCGGGAGCCTGAGCCCTTTCGTCCTTACCGTCCCCAATCGCTGATCGAGTAGCCACCGATTACCCCGCTGATCGAGTAGCCACGAGTGCCCCGGCGCGAGGCGGCGTATCGAGATCAACTCGCGCACGTGGTCTCGATACGTCACTCACTCCGTTCGCGACTACTCGACCAGCAGGAACCAACCGCCCCAGCCGCCGGTCGAGTAGTTCCGACTCGACCGTCGCACAGCAATACCCCCCACAGGAGAATCAGCATGTCCACAACCACCATCAGCCACTGGGTCAACAACAAGGCCTACCCCGGCACCAGCAGCGCCACGGCGCCGGTGACCAACCCGGCGACCGGTGAGGTCACCAAGGAGGTGTCGCTGGCCAACATCGAGGACGCCCGGGCCGTCATCGACGCAGCCGCCGCGGCCTTCCCGGTCTGGCGCGACACCAGCCTGGCCAAGCGGAGCGCGATCCTGTTCAAGTTCCGCGAACTGCTCAACGAGCGCAAGGGCGAACTCGCCGAGATCATCACCTCCGAACACGGCAAGGTCGTCTCCGACGCCCTCGGCGAGGTCTCCCGTGGCCAGGAGGTCGTCGAGTTCGCCTGCGGTATCCCGCATCTGCTCAAGGGCGGCTATACCGAGAACGCATCCACCAAGGTCGACGTGCACTCGGTGTACCAGCCGCTGGGCCCGGTCGGCATCATCTCCCCGTTCAACTTCCCGGCCATGGTGCCGATGTGGTTCTTCCCCATCGCGATTGCCGCCGGTAACACCGTGGTGCTCAAGCCGTCGGAGAAGGACCCCACCGCCTCGCTGTGGATGGCCGAACTGTGGAAGGAAGCGGGCCTGCCCGACGGCGTGTTCAACGTCCTACAGGGCGACAAGCTCGCCGTCGACGAGCTGCTGACCAACCCGGCCATCAAGGCCATCAGCTTCGTCGGGTCCACCCCGATCGCGCAGTACGTGTACGCCACCGGCACCGCCGCGGGCAAGCGCGTGCAGGCTCTGGGCGGGGCGAAGAACCACGCCATCGTGCTGCCCGACGCCGACCTCGACCTGGCCGCCGACGCCATGGTCAACGCCGGCTTCGGCTCGGCCGGTGAGCGCTGCATGGCCATCTCCGTCGCGGTCGCCGTCGGTGACGTCGCCGACGAACTGGTCGCCAAGATCGCCGACCGCGCCCGGACCATCAAGACCGGTGACGGCACCAAGAACTGCGACATGGGACCGCTGGTCACCAAGGTCCACCGCGACAAGGTCGCGTCCTACGTCGATGCCGGTGAGGAGGACGGTGCCACCGTGGTTCTCGACGGCCGTACGGTGGAGCCGGACGGCGGAGCCGACGGATTCTGGCTGGGGCCGACGCTGTTCGACAACGTCACCCCGGACATGAGCATCTACACCGACGAGATCTTCGGACCCGTCCTGAGCGTGGTGCGCGCCGACTCCTACGACGAGGCGCTCGAGCTGATCAACTCCAACCCCTACGGCAACGGCACCGCGATCTTCACCAACGACGGTGGCGCGGCGCGACGTTTCCAGAACGAGGTCGAGGTCGGCATGGTCGGCATCAACGTGCCGATCCCGGTCCCCATGGCCTACTTCAGCTTCGGCGGCTGGAAGGCCTCGCTGTTCGGCGACACCCACGCCCACGGCACCGAGGGAGTGCACTTCTTCACCCGCACCAAGGCCATCACCACCCGCTGGCTCGACCCGAGCCACGGCGGCCTGAACCTGGGCTTCCCGCAGAACGCCTGAGGCCCAAACACACTGAACTCCCACTTACACACGCGATCTCGTGTGTAAGTGGGAGTTTCCCGTGTTTATCACCCAGCCGCGCTCATCGAAGGAGAACCCGAAAAGAACTTGGGTTCCTCCTCGGGGACACCGCCTCCAGCTCTCCACTCAGCGCGGATTCGTTCCATCGTGCGGCGTTCGCTCCGATTGATCATGGCCATGACGGCGATCATCACCAGAAGAAAGCCAAGTACGATCCAGCAGTTGCCGGCCACGCATCGTCAACTCGGCGTCCGACCGGATCAGGATCGGCTACACACGCAAAACTCGCAGAATCACGGAAATCTTTGCGTGTTTGTGCGAGCTTTGTGTGTTCTCGGCGGACGTCACAGGCGGATCGTGGCGCCGGTCTCGTCGCTCACGCGCACGGCGTCGAGCACCTCGAGGACCGAGATACCCTCGCGCGCCGGAACCGGCTGCGGCGCACCGTGGTCCACGGCAGCGGCGAACTGCCGATAGAACTCGCCGTAGCGCCCCTGCGCCGACGGGACGGACTTCGCCCCTTTGTCGGTATGCAGCACGCCGAGGCGATCCGGCCGCTCATAGCCCCACGATTCGGGATCGTCGCCGGGCCGACGACCCGCCTTGATCAGATCGGTCTGCACGTCCGTGCCGTCGCTGACCTAGGCACCCTCCGAGCCGTAGATCCGCCACTGCCGCGCCGCCACGTGGTTGATCTTGCTGGCGCTCGCCGTCGAGAACACCCCGCTGCGATGGGTCATCGACACCACGAACCCGCAGTCCGTCCGCCCCGTGGGCTGCTCGACCACATCCAGATGACCGGTGACCGTGGCGACCGGACCGAACAACGCGAGCATCTGGTCGACGAGATGGGCACCGAGATCGCGCAGCAGCCCGCCGGTCGATCCCACCTCGAGCGAACCCGGCTCATCGAGGTCGAAGCGCGATTCGCACCGCCACACGTCACCGAGCTCGGGCAGCACGCCCCGGACCACGGCCAGATCGGTGTCCCAGCGACGGTTGTGGAAGACACTCAGTAGCCCGCCGGCACTCTCCGCGGCGTCGGCCAACTCGCGCCCACCCGCGGCATCGGGTGCGAAAGGTTTGTCGGCGACGACGTGCACGCCCCGCTTCACCGCCTCCAGGACCAACTCGCGACGCGTCTGCGGCGGTGTCGTAATCGTCACCGCGTCGACCCCGGTGTCGAGCAGGGCGCCCAGCGAATCGAACACCGCGACACCGGGCAGGTCCTCGGCAACCTCTCGACGACGCTCCGCATTGCGGGTCACCACACCGACGAGTTCGATCTCGGGCACCGCGTCGATGTACGGGGCGTGGAGGAGTCGACCGCCCACCCCGTATCCGACCGGTCCCAGTCTCATCAATTTCTCCTCAATTTGTACTGACATATTCTTGACAAATCTGCTGCTTATGCGCGCTACCACGCCTCGAGGGGGCTCTACAATCGTGATCTACACGACTTGACAGATTGTTAGGACATTAAGACACTTACGGTTAACTCAGCGCGTGACCACAGTCACGTCAACGGCCCGATGTAACCCAACGAAGGAGCGCCGATGTCCACAGCCGAGCATGCAGAGCTCGCCAGAGAACGAGCCGCACTACCCCCGCTGGGACACGGTCCTTTCCGTCGCCGTCTCCACTCGGTCGCGCTCATCGCCACTCTGGGCGGCCTGCTCTTCGGCTACGACACCGGCGTGATCAACGGCGCACTCGAGCCGATGAAGACCGACCTCGGCCTGACGGCCTTCACTGAAGGCGTCGTGACGAGTTCGCTCCTATTTGCGGCGGCGTTCGGCGCCATGATCGGCGGCCGCCTGTCGGATTCCTGGGGGCGCCGCAAGGCCATCGTCCTGCTCGCGGCTCTCTTCCTGATCGGCGCACTCACCTGTGTGTTCGCCCCGGGTTTCGGAGTGATGGTCCTTGGTCGCGTCATCCTCGGCCTCGCGGTCGGCGCCGCGTCCACCGTCGTTCCGGTCTATCTCGCCGAACTCGCGCCCTACGAGATCCGCGGATCGCTCGCCGGCCGCAACGAGGTGATGATCGTCGTGGGCCAGCTGGCCGCGTTCGTCGTCAACGCGATCATCGGCAACGTGTGGGGTGAGCACGAGGGCGTCTGGCGCATCATGCTGGCCGTCGCGGCGCTGCCCGCCATATGCCTGATGGTCGGCATGCTGCGGGTGCCGGAATCGCCGCGCTGGCTGATCTCTCAGGGTCGTCACGACAAAGCACTCGAAGTTCTCGGAACCATCCGGACCCCGCAGCGCGCCCAGGCCGAGATCGACATGATCACCGAGATCGCCGAGATGGAGAAGAACCGCGTCCACGCCGGCTGGTCATCGATCCGAGACAGCAAATGGGTGCGTCGCATCATTCTCGTCGGCATCGGCCTCGGTGTGGCCCAGCAGCTCACCGGTATCAACTCGATCATGTACTACGGCCAGTCGGTTCTGAAGGAGGCCGGATTCGATTCCAACGCCGCCCTCGTCGCCAACATCGCGCCCGGCGTGATCGGCGTCGTCGGCTCCATCACGGCCCTGTGGCTGGCACAGCACATGAACCGTCGCACCACACTGCTGATCGGCTTCAGCCTCACCACCGTGTGCCACTTCCTCATCGGTATCGCGTCGATCCTGTTGCCCGTGGGTAACCCACTGCGTCCCTATGTGATCCTGCTGCTGGTCGTCCTGTTCGTCGGCTCGATGCAGACCTTCCTCAACGTCGCGATCTGGGTCCTGCTCTCGGAGATCTTCCCGTTGCAGATCCGCGGTCTCGCGATCGGCATCTCCGTGTTCTGCCTGTGGATGACCAACGCCTTCCTCGGCCTGTTCTTCCCGACGCTGGTCGAGGCGATCGGTATCACCGGAACCTTCTTCATGTTCGGTGTGGTCGGCATCTTCGCGCTGATCTTCGTCTACACGCAGGCCCCGGAGACTCGCGGCCGCACCCTCGAGGAGGTCGAGGAGGATGTGACGACCGGCGCGATCTACACCCATCACCTGCGAGCGAAGGCCGACGCCTGACCGGTCGGCCGGTCTGGCAAAATTCCGCCCGGACAAGAGCCCCTCACAGCCGGAACATCGACGCCACGTCGGTGCGCCCGCTGTGAGGGGCGCTTTGCGTGGGGCGTTTTCGCGGGGAGAGCCCGTCAGCGAGCAGACGCAGGGTCTCGGAGAGCGGTTGCCGTCGTCCCACGCACCACCAGCGTGGGCAGCCGCACGGTCGCCGGCGGCTCGCCCCCGTCGATCATCGTCAGCACCCCTGCCACCGCATCGGCGGCCATCTGCCGGGCATCCTGCGAGACCGTGGTCAGCGGCACCCGCAGACGGGAGGCGAGCCGGGCGTCGTCGTAGCCGACGACGGAGATGTCCTCGGGCACCCGCAGTCCCGCGTGACCGATCGCGTCGATGACCCCGGTCGCGCAGTCGTCGTTGAAGGCGATGACGGCGGTGGGCGGGTCGCCGGCGTCGAACACCTCGCGCATCGCGCGGGCGCCGTCGATCTGCCCGAGCCCACCCCGCACGATCCGCGCATGATCGCTGCGGCCGTGGCGTGCCATCGCCGCGCGGAAACCCTCCCGACGATCCTGCGCACCGGGGGCGTCGGCTCCGTCGATGTGCACGATGTCGGAGTGCCCGAGCTCGACCAGATGATCGACGGCCAGCCCGATACCGGCGGAATCGTCGCTGCGCACGAACCCGACGTCGTCGACGTCACTACCTCGTGCAACCACCACAACCGGTAGCCGGCGCGCGGTCGTGGCCAGCGCGTCGTCGTCGAGCCGGGAACCGAGCAGGATCGCCGCCTCACAGCGTTCGCTGAGCACGGTGTCCAGCGCCCGGGATTCCGAACGGGTCGGCGCGATCGCGCTGATCACGACGTCGTAGTCAGCTTCGGCCGCGACGGCGTAGATCTCCTCGACGAGGTCGCCGTGGAACGGCTCGCGTAGTTCGAAGGTCACGCCCAACAACCGCGACGACGACTGGCGCAACTTGCGCGCCCGCTGATCGGGTACGTAGCCCAGCTCGTCGGCGATCCGTCGAACACGCGCCCGCGTCTCGTCGCTCGCGCCGGGTGCGTCGCGCATGACGATCGAGACCAGCGCCGTCGAGACGCCGGCCTCGCGGGCGACGTCGGCGAGCGTCATCCTCGCGCCGCTGCGTTTCTCCCTGCGCCGTTGCGGCATCCGTTTCTCCCCTTGACGAGTGCGAACAGTGCGTCCTAGTCTAGCCTAGAACGTTCTACTAGAACGTTATAGATCATCCTTCGGAGACAATCGGAGAACTCATGACCAGCGCCCCCTCCGTGGCCACCGCCACGACCCCCCACCGACCGAACGCACCCGTCCGCATCGCCACCATCGGCGCCGGGCGGATCGGCAGCAGCCACACCGCGCTGGTGGCACGCCATGTGTATGGCGCGATCGTCACCGCGGTCGCCGACCCCGTCGATGGGGCTGCCGCGCGCCTGGCGGACGCCGTCGACGCGCCGTTCGCGACCACCGACATCGACGAGGTGCTCGTCTCCCCCGAGGTCGACGCCGTGCTGATCACAGCGCCTGCCCGCAGCCACAGCGACCTGGTGTGTCGCGCCGCCGCCGCGGGCAAGCATGTCTTCTGCGAGAAGCCGATGGCGGTGACCCTCGACGAGGCGGATCGGGCGATCGCGGCCGCCGAGGCCGCCGGTGTGGTGCTGCAGGTCGGCTTCAACCGCCGGTTCGCGCCCGGGTTCGCCGCGGCACGCCGGGCCGTTGACGACGGCCGCGTCGGCACCCCGCAGCTCCTCCGATCGCTGACCCGCGATCCCGGACCGTGGGAGGTGGACCCCGTCCGGGTGCCGCAGTGGACGATCTTCCTCGAGACGCTGATCCACGATTTCGACACCCTCTGCTTCCTCAACCCGGGTGCGCGGCCGGTGTCGGTGCACGCGTTCGCCGACGCGCTGATCCGGCCGGACGCCAAGGCGTCGGGGCATCTGGACACCGCCGTGGTCACCATCACCTTCGACAACGGCGCCATCGCCACCGCCGAGGCCAGCTTCTCGGCTCTCTACGGGTACGACGTCCGTGGCGAGGTGTTCGGGTCGAAGGGCATGGCGACCGCCGGTGACGGCCGTACCACCGACATGACGTTCTACGGCGCGGCCGGTGTGGAGATCGACACCGCCCGTCGCGACACCGACCTGCTGCATGACGCGTACGTGGGCGAACTGTCGGCGTTCGCCGATGCCGTGCGGACCGGCTCGACCGCTGTCGTCTCCGGCCACGACGCCCGCACCGCCTTGCAGATCGCGCTCGCAGCGATCCGCAGCATCGAGACCGGTGCGACCGTGTCGATCGCGGAGATCGCGTGATGTCGGCCCCGTACTCGCTGGCCGCCAGCGCCGAGATGCTCTATGTCGACCGGCCTTTCGTCGATCGGGTGCGTGCCATCCACGAGCGGGGGCTCCTCGTCGAGATCTGGGACTGGTCCACCAAGGACATCGACGCCCTCGTCGCGACCGGCGCGTCGTT
Source organism: Gordonia rhizosphera NBRC 16068 (assembly GCF_000298195.1). Taxonomy (GTDB): domain Bacteria; phylum Actinomycetota; class Actinomycetes; order Mycobacteriales; family Mycobacteriaceae; genus Gordonia; species Gordonia rhizosphera. The sequence goes on from NZ_BAHC01000197.1 coordinate 118,702, forward strand.
CGTGTCGATGACGGGGTATCTCACCGGCAACCTCACCGACCCGGATGGCATCGCCGAGTTTCTCGATACCGCCGAACAGTCGCTGAAGGTGGCCGAACAGCTGGACTGTCCGAGCCTCAACGTGCACGGCACCGGACTCGGACCAAAGGGCCTGCCGGTCAAACCGGTCGAGGTGGTCACGCCGGCGATGTGGCTGACCGCCGCCGACACCCTGCGCCGTCTCGCCGAACTCGGGGAACGTCACGGTCGGGTGTTCACCCTGGAGAACCTCAACCTCGCCGTCGATCATCCGGGCACCCCGTTCGCCACCGCGGCCGACACCATGACCCTGGTCCGGGCCGTCGACTCGCCCCATCTGCGGATGAACCTGGATCTCTATCATGCGCAGATCGGCGAGGGGAACCTCATCGAACTATGCCGCAGCGCAATGCCTTTCGTCGGCGAGATCCAGGTCGCCGACGTCCCGGGACGATGCGAGCCGGGCACCGGCGAGATCAACTATCCGGCGATCGCCAAGGCACTCAAAGAGATCGGCTACGACGGGGTGGTCGGTCTGGAAGGATGGGCGAGCTCAGACCCCGACGCCGCGCTTGATGCCTTCACTGCAGCATTCGCCTGACGAGCCGCGCCACCTCGAGGTGCTCGCCGGTGGGAGCGTGGTCGTCACTTGCCGACGGCAGCCGGTCGGGCCAATTCGAGCACGCTGTCGAGGACGGCTCGCGCCGCCCTCGACGGTGTGCGCGTGGACGAGTGGGCGATCGAGATCTCCCACACCAGCTGCTTGTCCGAACACGGCACGATCGGCACCCCTGACTGTTCGCGGGCAACACCGAGCGGAACAAGGGTGACACCGAAACCCTTGACCGCCAAACTCATTCCGAAGAACTGGTCGGCCACCTCGATCACCGTCCGTCGAACGGGAACCTCCTGGTCGACCACTGCCCGCGTCCCCCACCCCGGCGGATAGTCGATGACACGCTCCTCGGTCAGATCGGCGGTCGCAAAGGACCCGGCTTGCGCCAGGTGGTGATCCGGCGAACAGACGAGGACCAACGGCTCGGCCGCCAGGCGGTAGACAGCGATCCCGGGGACATGCTCCGGGTAGGCGCCCAGGAACGCGAGGTCCAGTGTGCCCGCGCGGATGCCGACGATGTTGCCGGAGGTGCCACGCGGATTCTGTCGCATCGCGATCGTGATCCCGGGATGGCGCCGATGGAGTTCGGCCAGGGCCTCGGCCAGGTCGATGGACACGATGTTCACCAGCGCGCCCACGGCCACCTCGCCGCTGATCTCGCCGCGGACTCCTGCGATCGCGTCGAACACGTCGGCCCGAGCACGCAGCGCCGCGCGAGCCGGACCCACCACCGCACGCCCGGCGTCGGTGAGGACCAGCACGGTGGGCGTCCGATCGAACAGCCGCTCCCCGAGCTCCCGTTCCAGCCTCGCAACCCCCGTCGACACCGCCGATTGAACGACATTGAGCGAACGCGCGGCCGCGGTGAACGTCCCCTGGTCACAGCAAGCGAGGAAATACTCCAGATGGCGTAGCTCCATCGCCACCTCCATCACAATCCGAGATACTCATATCAAAATCTATCGCTATTCCAGAAGGTGCGTAGCCCGGATCATGGAGTCATGACAGTGACCAGCGGTGAATCCTCACACGCGGAGGTCCGCCTCAGTAGATTCGTGGTCTTCCTGTTCGCGGTGACCGCGGGATCATCGGCGGGCTGCCTCTACTACCTCCAGCCGCTACTGCACGAGATCAGCGTGGATTTCTCCATCTCGACCGCGACCGCGGGGCTGGTGGTGGCCCTCACACAGATCGGCTATCTCCTCGGACTCGCTTTCGTCGTCCCGCTGGGCGATTTCGTCAACCGCCGTCGACTCGTGACCGGACTGTTGGTCGTCTCCTGCGTGGCACTGTTGGCGGCCGGACTGCTGCCCTCCTACGGTGGCCTGCTGACCATGATGTTTGCCGTCGGCGTGTCCGCGTCGGCGGCTCAGGTCGTCGTTCCGTGGGCGGCCGCGATCGCCGGACCGCACGAACGCGGCGCGGTGGTGGGACACGTGATGAGCGGGCTGCTCATCGGAATCCTGTTCTCCCGTGTCCTTTCCGGACTGGTCGCCGAGATCGGCGGATGGCGGGCCATCCTGTTCGTCGCCGCGGCGGTGCAGCTGACAATGGCCCTGGCGGTGTGGTTCCGGGCGCCCGGGGCGCGGCCCGCGGCAGCCGGATCTCGGCAGAGCTATTCGCAGGTGCTGGCCTCGATTCTGACCCTCGTGTGGCAGCAACCCGTGTTGCGTCACCGCATGATCCTGGGCGGGCTCAACATGGCGGCATTCAGCGGCTTGTGGACCGCGATCACCTTCCTGCTGGCCGGTGCCGGAGATTCACCCTACGACTACCCCGAAGCGTCGATCGGACTCTTCGGTCTGGCGGGCGTCGCCGGTGCCCTGGGCGCACCCATCGTCGGCAAGCTCGCCGACCGCGGCTATCTGCGCCACACCCAGTACATGGCGTGGGTGGTACAGGTCGTCGGCTGGGCGCTGCTGTGGGTCGGCGCTCGTGACGTCATGATCCTGATCGTGGCATTGCTCGTGTTCGACTTCGGCGTGCAGGGCGTGCAACTGGCCAATCAGACCGGCGTGTACTCGCTCGATGACCGAGCCCGTTCCCGTTTGACGACCGCCTACATGGTGGCCTACTTCGCGGGCGGCGTGATCGGGTCGTCGGTGGGCGCCTGGGCCTATCAGGCCGGCGGCTGGTCGCTCGTGTGCGGGCTCGGGATCGGTTCCGCGGCGACCGGGTTTGCTGCCTGGGCCCTGTTCGCGCGGACCGAACGTGCACACCCGATACAGGGCGTCGCCGCGCACGCCCGCTTGCGAACCTGAGTGCCAAGGTTCGTCCCCCGGGTATGGGTTGATACTCCACGTGCAGACGGAGAACGAACCACATACCCGGGGGGGCGAATTAGCTAGCGCGACAGATTTTTTCGGCGGAGCTCCGCGATCGCGGTCTTGAGTCCACGGACCTTCGGCATCCCGGCGAACCGACGCTCGGACGCGGTCTCCGGCGCGTCGTCGGCGGTGTCGCGAAGGAACTGATCCGGAAGCGCGAGCTTGTTGATGGTGCGCAACGTCTTCATGTACTGCACGAACAACGACCCGGTGGTGTACGGCAGGTCGTACTTGTCGCACAGCCCTCGGACGCGCTCGGCGATCTCGGCGTAGCGGTTGCTCGGCAGATCCGGGTAGAGATGGTGCTCGATCTGATAGCAGAGGTTGCCGCTCATGAACGCCATCGCGGGGCCCGCATTGAAGTTCGCGGTGCCCAACATCTGGCGGAGATACCACTGGCCGTGGGTCTCGTGTTCGAGTGACTCGACGGTGAATTTCTCTGCGCCATCGGGAAAATGGCCGCAGAAGATCACCACATACGCCCATACGTTGCGGATCAGGTTCGCAGTGAGATCGGCGGTCAGCGTGTGTTTGAAGTTCGGCCCGGTCAGCGCGGGAAACAGCACGTAGTCCTTGGCGACCTGCTTGCCGACTTTGCGGCCGAACTGCTTGATCTGCGGGATCGCGACCTCTTTGGGCTTGCGGCCCGCGATGACCTCCTTCAGGGCCAGGTCGTGCAGGCCGATGCCCCATTCGAAGGTGAGGCCGAGCAACACGTTGAACAGCGGCTGGAAGGCGCGCCGCGGCTCCCAGGGCTCGTCACGGGTCACCCGCAGGATCTTGTAGCCGACGTCGTCGTCCATCCCGACGACGTTCGTGTACTTGTGGTGGATGTAGTTGTGCGAGTGCTTCCAGTGCGGGGACGCACACACCATGTCCCATTCCCAGGTCGTCGAATGGACCTCGGGATCGTTCATCCAGTCCCACTGCCCGTGCATCACGTTGTGCCCGAGCTCCATGTTCTCGATGATCTTCGAGACCGCGAGTGCGCCGGTACCGAGCAGCCACAGCGACCGCTTGTGGCTGCCCAGCAGGGCGGCGCGTCCCGCCACCTCGAGGATCCGGTGCGCGAGAATCGTACGGTGCAGGTAGCGGACGTCGCGCTCGCCGCGGTCGGACTCGATCTCACGTCGCAGTGCGTCGAGTTCCGCGCCGAGCGCCTCGACGTCGGCTTCCGTCAGGTGTGCGTAGGCGTTGATGTCAGTGATGGCCATTGACGCCCATTATGCCTGCACACCAGAGTGGTGTTCCACGGTCATTGGTCCCCCGACCTCGTATTTCGCCCAAATGCCCCAGGATTGCTAGGCAGCCCGGCGTGCGACCGGCGTGGACGCCTCGGCCGGGCGCACCCGGCGACGGAGGAGTCCGGAACCCTCACGCAACGACTTGATCGCCGAGCGCAGACCACGACGACGACCCGTCATCGGATCCACCGTCGACTGCAGGCGCAGATCCTCGGGCAGACCGTCCTTGAAACGCCGCTCCGAGGCCGTCTCCGGCGCATCGTCGGTGGTCGCCTTCAGATACTTGTCCGGCAGTGACAGTTTGGCGATGGTGCGCCAGGCCTTGGCGTACTGCACGGGCAGCGGGCCGGTGGTGTAGGGCAGGTCGTACTTCTCGCATAGCGCCCGCACTCGAACCGAGATCTCCGGCAGCCGGTTGCTCGGCAGATCCGGGTAGATGTGGTGCTCGATCTGGTACGAGAGGTTGCCGCTCATGAAGCCCAGCACCGGACCCGAGCGGAAGTTCGCGCTGCCCAGCATCTGACGGAGGTACCACTCGGCCTGTGTCTCACCGTCGACGTCCTGCTTGGTGAATTTCTCGGCGCCATCGGGGAAATGTCCGCAGAAGATGACGGCGTTGGTCCACACGTTGCGGATGATGTTGGCCGTCGCATTGGCGGTCGCGGCCTTACCGAAGGCCCGGCCGAAGCCCACCCGCCGGCCGGTGGCCGCACTCACGACCGCCGGATAGACGACGTAGTCCTTGGCGACCTGCTTGCCGATCTTGCGGCCGACGTCGCTCAGATCGCGACGGAACTGCTCCTTGGCCTCCGGCGTCCGGCGCTTCTTGCCCAGCTCGAGATGCTGTGCCGCCACACCCCACTCGAAGAACAACGCGAGCAGCGTGTTGTAAGCGAGGTTGCCGAGATAGAACGGACGCCAGCGCTGGTCGCGCGTGACGCGCAGCAGCCCGTAGCCCACGTCGTCGTCCATGCCCAGCACGTTGGTGTACTTGTGGTGGATGTAGTTGTGGGTGTGCTTCCAGTGCGCCGAAGGATCGGTGTTGTCCCACTCCCACGTGGTGGAGTGCACCTCCGGATCGTTCATCCAGTCCCACTGCCCGTGCATCACGTTGTGCCCGAGCTCCATGTTCTCGACGATCTTGGCGATGCCGAGCGCCCCGGCGCCCGCCCACCACATCGACCGCTTCGAAGACCCGAAGATCAGCGCACGACCGGCCAGCTCCATGCCACGCTGGAAGCGGATCGTATTGCGGATGTAGCGCGCGTCGCGCTCTCCACGATCGGCCTCGATCTCGGCGCGGATCGCGTCGAGTTCGGCGCCGAGCGCCTCGACATCGGACTCGGACAGATGTGCGTATTCAGGGATGTCCGTGATCGCCATATTGCTCCTCGCGGTCGACCTACCATTCCGTAACTTACGCAAGCGTAGGTTGCATGGGGCCGTTCTGTCCAGCCCCCGGCACGGAATGTGGCCCAGCCCTCTCGAGATCAGAGCACGATCGACGTCTGGATGTGCACGGTCGACGGTGGGGTGCGCACAGTCGACGGGGCGGGGTCTAGGGATCGACGGGGTGGAGGTCGCGGGAGGCCGGCGGGCCAGGCGGTCAGGCCTCGTCGCGGAGCAGTTCGTACCCGAAAAGGTCTTCCATGACCCCGGCCGACAGTGCGGCGAGGGGCTGGGTGCCGAAACGGTGCATCCCGGCGGCCTCGGCGAGCGCCCAGCTCCCCTTGTTGCTCGCCGCGGCGAAGAGCGTCAGCCGACGCAACCCCAGGACATCGAAGCTGTGGCGCACGGCCGCGGGGAACGTCTCGCGCAGCACGCCGGTGCCCCGCGCCTCGGGGTGGGTGTAGAACCCCGCCTCGGCACCGGTGACGTCATCGATCTTGAACAGCGAGATGTCACCGAGGTAGAGGTCGTTCTCCTTGTCAGCCACCGCCCACGTACAGGTCTGCCCGCACGCGGCGGTCCACCATTTGCGGGTACGTTCGGCGGCCGCGTGTTCCACGGTCAGCGGCGATGGGCGCCCGAACAGGTATTTGCGCGAGATCGGGTCGTCGAGGGTCTCGCGGATGCGCTCGTCGTCGGCGGCCGACAGCGGCCGCAGCCGGAACCGCTCGGTCTCGAAGGTGGTGGTGCGCCAGGTGGACTTGGGGGCGAAGTCGTCGCCGGCATGCCACTTCGCAGACCACGCGTCGACCACACCGCTGTTCATCTCGAGCCAGTCGGGCAACTTGGCGAGCAGGGTGAACCCCGCCGCGTGGGCCGTGCGCAGGCTGGTGAGGTTGCCCTCGGCCGCCTCCCACCGCACCACCTCGACGTCGCGTTCGGTGGCTGCGTAATCCATGGCAAGGACGAGCGCGCGCCGGGCCAACCCTTCGCCGCGGGCGTCCGGATGCAGAACGAACCCGATATCGACCACCCGACCGGAGCCACGCAGGTCCACGCTGCCGATGAAGCGGCCCTCGCATTCGATCGCCCAGATCATCGAGGCCCCGGAATCCCAGCCCCGAAGCGCACCGGTGATGAAACGTTCGGCATCGGTTCGGCCGTAGGGCGAGGGCATCTTCGCCCAGCGCATCGTCAAGGGATCGGTCGCGTATTCCACCACCCGGTCAATGTCATCGGGCCGATGTGCCCGCAGCGACACGACCCCGTCGGACAGGACCGGGACCTCGATCGACTCCGCCAATCGGGACAGTTCAACACGCACGCGGATCTCCTCCATCGTCGGCTCCGTGGTCGGTCTGTCCGACTCAGCCTAACCCTTCGGGCGCTGCCGCCGACGGGGACGAGGGAGGAGAGCAGTATCAGACGTCGAGGGTGCAGTCCCCGGCGGCGGCGCTGATGCAGGTCTGGATGCGTTCACCCTCGACGTGCTCGACACCGGTCCGCAGGTCTCGGACGCAGCCCTTGTCGAGCATCACCACGCAGCTCTGGCAGATACCCATCCGGCAGCCGAACGGCATGAGCACCCCGGCCTCCTCCCCGGCCTCGAGCAGCGTGGTGGCGCCGTCGATGTCGGTGGCGGTGCGGCCGGACCGGCCGAACGTGACGGTTCCGCCCTCGGCCCCGTGCGCCCCTCGTTCGAGGGCGAACCGCTCGATGTGGAGGTGATCGGCCAAATCGGCCTCGGCGAACATGTGGTGCAGCGCGTCGAGGAATCCGGACGGACCGCAGGCCCAGGTCTGCCGTTCTGACCAGTCCGGGACCAGCTCGACGAGCCGCTCCGGGGTCACCTTGCCCTCCGAGCGGGTGTGTTGCACGTGCAGGTCGATGACACCGTCGGTGGCCATGACGGCCAACTCGTCACCGAACATCAGATCGTCGGGTGTGGGCGCCGAATGCACGAGTCGGATGTCGGTCTCCTGCCCACGGTGCCGGATCGTACGCAGCATGGAGATGATCGGGGTGATGCCGCTGCCGGCCGTCGCGAACAGGATCTTGGCGGGCAACGGGTCGGGCAGCACGAACTCGCCCTGCGGTGCGGCGAGGCGCACCACGGTGCCGGGCCGCAACCCGTTGACCAGGTGCGAGGACAAGAATCCCTCGGGCATCGCCTTCACGGTGATCGCGATGGTCTTGTCCCCCGCATCGACGGGCGCCGACGTCAGCGAGTACGAACGCCAGGTCCACCGCCCGTCCACCAGAACCCCGATGCCAACGTACTGCCCCGGCGCGTAGTCGAGCGAGAAGCCCCACCCGGGTCGGATACGGATCGTCGCCGAATCCTCGGTCTCCGGGGTGACCGAGACGACCTTCCCGCGCAGCTCACGCGCGGACCAGAGCGGGTTCGCCAGATGCAGGTAGTCGTCGGGCAAGAGCGGCGTGGTGATCCGCGACAGGGCGGCACGCGCCCATTGCGCCCCGCGGCTGCGCGCCGCGACATCGGCGACCGGTTCCTCGAAACGTTCGAGCCAGCCCATGTGCACTCACCTCATTCGCATGGTCGCGTGCTTCGGTGCCCGCGACGATTTCGCCAACCTACGCTTCCGTAGGTTACGCGATTTGCGGGGCTCCGCAAAGGTGGGTGGTCACAGCAGTTCGAGCAGGAAGGGCAACTCCTGGGTGGCGTACCAGGCGAGGTCGTAGTCCTCGACGTCCCCGACCGCGAGTTCGGCGTCCTGATCGCCGAGGTCGGCGGCGTCGATGACCACCACCGCCGCACGGACCTTCTCCTCGGCGTCGGCGCCGTCGACGTGCACCGACGCGATGTCGCGCATCGGTACCGGGCCGGCGATCTTCACCACGGCATCGTCGAGTTCGGGGCGCAGGGTGACATCGCCGACATCGGCGGCGACCACCACTCGACGCGGCGGCAACCTCGGGGTGTCCCCGGGCTTGGTGCTCGACTCGTCGGCTGCGAGGTCGGCGTCGGCGACGAGGTCGCCCGCCTCGGGGGCCTCACCGGCGAGCAGTCGCAACGAGGCACGGGCAGCCTCCCGCATGGCCACCTCGGAGAGTTCCTCGTCGTCGCCGGACAGGAACGACTCGCGCAGCGCGGGGGTGAGGGCGAAACCCGTGCCGCCGATCGCCCGGAACACACCGGTCTCGGTGAGCTCCATGAGCATCGTCAACGTCGCCGGCAGATACACCCTCATCGCACCCGTTCCCCTCACTCACCTGCGGTGCCCGGCCACCAGCGGCGCCGCGCGATCCTCAGCGCCAACTGTAGTCAGTAGGTCGACTCGAGTTCCTCGTAGGAATCGGTCACGTAGTCGGTCATCGCATACAGGTCGCTGAGCACCCCGCGGTCGGCCATGAATGCGAACTGCAGGTTGTCGTGGTATTCGGTGACGCTGATCGACAACGCGCGCTGGGCCATCAGCAGCGGGATCGCGAACATCTCGGCCACCGGGATTCCGGCGACGAACCGGGCCGACACCGGCCCGGTTCCGATCGCCACCGGCACGTTGTAGCTGCGCTGATTAAGGCTGCGGAACGCACGAGAGCTGAACTCGGGGAAGGGGACGACGCCGAGTTCGGGCAGCAGCGGTCGCGGCCCCATCGACAATCGTCGCGACGAATGCGCGAACCGATTGGCCAGCCCCGCCACCTGGGCGAGACGGACCGCCGGATTGTCCTCGCCGACCGGGAGATCGGTGACGAAGCTCGGTTTCTCGACGGTGATCAGCCGGCCGTCCGGTTCGATGCGGCGCTCGATTGCCGGATCGCGGGTCGACAGCGGCAGCACCACGCGGACCGTGTCGCCGGACTGCAATGACTCGTTGAAGGACAGCATCCACCGCCGCAGCACTCCCGTGATGATCGCGAGTTCTACGTCGTTGACGGTGCACTCGTAGCGGTCGGCGATCTTCGCGCATCCACGCCGCGGGACCGACGCGACCGCGAAGATCCGGGTGGAGGTCGACGCGCTGTTCAGCGGGCTCGACGGCGCGGAATCGGTGAGCTGCTGCACGATACCGCCGAACCGTCGCAGGACCCCTTCGGCGGTCGCCCGCAGATCCGAGACGATCCCGTTCCCGTGCACCACCGAGTCGACCAGGTCACCGGGCCGCGACAGCGCCTCGGCCAGCGCGCCCAGAGCCAGATACGTCGCTCCCGGCGGAGAACCCGGCATCCAGAGGTCTTCGGCGAGAGGCTCGACCTCCGGAACCGGGTCGGAGATGATCTCGCTGATCTCGAACGCGGACTCGCCGTCGACCAGACACCGATGGGTTTTGGTCAGGATCGCCAGTTTCCCGTCGGCGAGCCCCTCGATCAGATACATCTCCCACAACGGTCGCGTGCGGTCGAGCGGGCGGGACATCACCCGGGCGATCAGGTCTTGCAACTGCACCCGGGCGCCGGGCCGCGGTAGTCCGGACCTGCGGATGTGGAAATTGATGTCGAAATCGGGGTCGTCGACCCAGACCGGTCGAGCGAGACCGAGGCTCACCTCCCGCACCACCTGCCGATACCGCGGCATCAGTTGTAGCCGGTTCTCCACCAGGCCGACCAACCGCTGATAGTCCAGGGTCGCGGGCGGCGGTGTAGCGGAGCCGTCCTCGTCGGCGTCGGCGCCCGTACCGGCCCCGGCCGGATCGAGGATCAGCAACGCGCCCAGATGGGTCGTGGAACCGGAGTCATCGAGGAAGTAGAACATCGCGTCACTCGGAGACAGTCGGTTCACCACATGGCAAATCCTAGTGGTGTGTCTCGGAGATAGGTGGCCGGCTCGTGGTGTCCGATGCAACCCACTGCAACCGTTGTCTCACCGAGGGCCACGAGGTGGAGTCGGAGGAGACCCATCGACGACGAGGGAGACACCAATGCGGGCTGCACGCTATTACGACCGGGGCGACATCCGGATCGAGGACATCACCGAACCGGAGGTGGTCCCGGGCACGGTCGGGATCGACGTCGCCTGGTGCGGTATCTGCGGCACCGATCTGCACGAGTACGCCGAAGGGCCGATCTTCATCCCGCCGGCCGGGCATCCGCAGCCGATCAGCAAGGAGAGTGCACCGATCACGCTCGGTCACGAGATGTCGGGTGTGGTGTACGCCGTCGGCGCGGGCCTGGACGACATCGCGGTGGGCGATCACGTCGTGGTCGAGCCCTACATCCTGCACGACGATGTGGACACCGGACCCGACAGCCACGACTATCACCTGTCCGAGGACATGAACTTCATCGGCCTCGGCGGCTGCGGCGGAGGGCTCGGCGAGAAGATCACCGTGAAGCGCCGGTGGGTGCACAAGATCTCCTCGAACATCCCACTCGATCAGGCCGCGCTCATCGAGCCGCTGTCGGTCGGGTATCACGCGGTCGAGCGCAGCGGCGCCGCGTCGGGTGCGACCGCACTGATCACCGGCGCCGGGCCGATCGGCCTCCTGACCGCGGCGGTGTGTAAGGCGAAGGGCATCACCACGATCATCAGCGAGCCCAGTTCCCTGCGACGCAACAAGGCGGTCGAGGCGGGCGTCGGCGATCACATCGTCGACCCCGTCGCCGACGACGTGGTCGCCCGGGTCCGCGACATCAACGGCGGACGAGGTGCCGACGTCGGGTTCGAGTGCACGTCCGTGCAGCCCGCCCTCGACACCCTCCTCGACGCTCTCAAGCCCACCGGGGTGCTCGTCGTCGTCTCCATCTGGAGCCACCCCGGGTCGGTCGACATGCAGAAACTGGTGCTCAAGGAGATCGACATGCGCGGCACCATCGCGTATGTGAACAGCCATCCCGCGACCATCGAACTCGTCGAGCAGGGCAAGGTCGATCTGGCCCCCTTCATCACCGGCCGGATCGGTCTCGATCACCTCATCGACGCGGGTTTCGACACGCTCATCAACCGCAACGAGACCGCGGTCAAGATCCTGGTGTCGCCGTCCGGCGCCGGTCTGTGAACTGCTCACGCGAGACTGAAGGCAACCAGCTGCCATCGATATTCGACGGCCCGACGTAGTCCCGGTCCGGACCCGACGGAGGTCCGGACCCGGCGCGGGCGTCGCTCGATGCGCCCGGCGAACGCGCGGACCCGCTCGCCGCGCCGATAGCTGCCGAAGATCTCCGCGGCGCCGGGCCCCAACATCTGCACGTGCATCCGACGCAGTGTCGCGGAGGCCTCCACCGCGCCCGTGGACCTCGACGTGCCCTGGGCCCGCGCCAGGGCCGCAACGTGGTCGAGCAGGTGCACCGTCGTGTGGGCGTCGAGTTGATTCAGGCTGCGGCGTCGATCGAGGACCTCGAAGAGCAGGGTGATGGTGCTGATCGCGAACTTGCGCGCCTCGAGGGTCGTGGCCGACACCGTGCGCGAGCCGCCACGCCCCGACTCGTCCGCGGCCCCCGGGTCGGCGTCGCGCACGCTTGACGGATCGGTGACCACCGGTTCGACGGGCCGCGGCGCACCGTCGAGCGTGGAGTCGGTGGCGGCGTCGGCGACGACGCGGGCCATCGGCTCGTAGGGCGGGGCCGGACGGATCAGGACTCGAGGCGTCTCCATGAGAATCGGACGCAGCAGCGCCGCATCCGGTTCCCATCAATCATCCGACGGTGTCAGATAACGGGTCCGACCCGTGGGTCAGCGACGACGTCGCTTGGACTTCGGCGGCTTCGCCCGGGTCCCCTTGACGCTCTGTCGTGCCGCGGCCCGACGCTCCCGGCGCGTGGCCGAGACCAGGGCCGGATCGTCGAGTTCCTCCTCGGCCGAGTGCGTCTCGGTGCCGCCACCCTCGGACGGACCGGAGAACGTCATCGGGACGTCCGGCTTGTCCACCCCGACCGCACGCAGTGCCGCCGGAACCTGGGACTCCGATTCCTCCTCGGAAGCCGGGGAGCCCGGGACGCCGTTCGCCGCAGCCGCCGCCGCGAGCGCTGCGGCGGTGGGTGCTGCGGTCGGCACCGGGGCGAGCGCCGGGGCCGGCGCCGCCTGCTCGGTCTGCACCTGCACGTTGTAGAGAAACCCGAGCGCCTCTTCCTTGAGGCCGTCGAGCATACCGGTGAACATGTCGTAGCCCTCACGCTGGTACTCGACCACGGGATCACGCTGGGCCATCGAGCGCAGGTGAATGCCCTCGCGCAGGTAGTCCATCTCGTACAGGTGATCCTGCCACTTGCGGTCCAGCACGGTCAGCAGGATGCTGCGCTCGAGCTGCCGCATGGCGCCCTCACCGGCGATGCCCTCGATCTCGGCCTCACGCTTTTCGTAGGCCTGATGGGCGTCGGAGAGCAGGGTCTGCTTCAGCTCGTCGGGGCTGATGTCCTCGCGCTCACCGAACTCGTCCTCGCCCACGACCTCCTTGGGTTCCAGTGAGATCGGATACAGCGTGCGCAGCGCCGTCCAGAGCTGGTCGAGGTCCCAGTCCTCCGTATAGCCTTCGGCGGTCGCGCCGTCGACGTAGGCGCCCACGACCTCGTCGATCATGGTCTGCACCTGCTCGCGGTGGTCCTCACCCTCGAGGATGCGGCGGCGCTCGCCGTAGATGACCTTGCGCTGCTCGTTCATCACCTCGTCGTACTTGAGGACGTTCTTGCGGATCTCGAAGTTCTGCTCCTCGACCTGTGTCTGCGCGCTACGGATGGCCTTGGTCACCATCTTCGCCTCGATGGGCACATCGTCGGGCAGATTGACGCGGTTCATGATCGCCTCGAGCGCGGCGCCGTTGAACCGCCGCATCAGTTCGTCGCCCAGCGACAGGTAGAACCTCGACTCCCCCGGGTCACCCTGCCGCCCGGAACGACCACGGAGCTGGTTGTCGATCCGTCGCGACTCGTGGCGCTCGGTGCCGAGGACGTAGAGACCACCGGCCTCCCGCACCGCCTCGGCCTGCTCGGTCGCATCGGCGCGGGCCACCTCGATGGCCTCCGGCCACGCCTCTTCGTACTGCTCGGGCGTGTGCACCGGGTCCAGGCCCGCCTTGCGCAGCCGGGTGTCGGCGATGATGTCGGGATTGCCGCCGAGCACGACGTCGGTGCCACGGCCGGCCATGTTGGTCGCGACGGTGACCGCACCTGCGCGACCCGCCTCCGCGATGATCTGCGCTTCCTGCTCATGGAACTTCGCATTCAGCACGTTGTGCGGGACGTCGCGCTTGGCGAGCTGACGCGACAGGTACTCCGAGCGTTCGACGCTGGTGGTACCGATCAGGACCGGCTGGCCTTTCTCGTGCCGTTCGGTGATGTCGTCGACCACCGCGTCGAACTTCGCCTCTTCGGTCTTGTAGATCAGGTCGGTCTGATCCTTGCGGATCATCGGCCTGTTGGTCGGGATCGGCAGCACCCCGAGTTTGTAGATCTGGTCGAACTCGGCCGCCTCGGTCTCGGCGGTACCCGTCATGCCTGCGAGCTTGTCGTACATGCGGAAGTAGTTCTGCAGCGTGATCGTGGCCAGCGTCTGGTTCTCCGGCTTGATCTCCACGCGCTCCTTGGCCTCGATCGCCTGGTGCAGACCCTCGTTGAAGCGGCGACCGTCGAGCACACGGCCGGTGAACTCGTCGACGATGAGCACCTCGCCGTTGCGGACGATGTAGTCCTTGTCGCGGTGGAAGAGCTCCTTGACCTTGATCGCGTTGTTCAGGTAGCTCACCAACGGCGAGTTGGCCGCCTCGTAGAGGTTGTCGATGCCGAGCTGGTCCTCGACAAAGGTCACACCCGCCTCGTGCACGCCGATGGTCTTCTTCTTGATGTCGACCTCGTAGTGCACATCCCGTTCGAGCAGCGGCACGATACGTGCGAACTCGACGTACCACTTGCTCGAACCCTCGGCGGGACCGGAGATGATCAGCGGCGTGCGAGCCTCGTCGATCAGGATCGAGTCGACCTCGTCGACGATGGCGAAGTTGTGGCCGCGCTGCACGAGGTCGGGAAGGTTGTGCGCCATGTTGTCGCGCAGGTAGTCGAACCCGAACTCGTTGTTGGTCCCGTAGGTGATGTCGGCCGCGTAGGCCTCCCGACGCTGCTCGGAATTCATCCCGGTGAGGATCACCGCGGTGTCCAGACCGAGGAACCTGTGCACACGCCCCATCCACTCGGAGTCACGTTTCGCCAGGTAGTCGTTGACGGTGACGACGTGCACGCCGTCGCCGGCCAGCGCGTTCAGGTAGGCGGGCAGCACACAGGTCAACGTCTTGCCCTCGCCGGTCTTCATCTCGGCGATGTTGCCGTAGTGCAGTGCCGCGCCACCCATGATCTGCACGTGGAAGTGCTTCTGTTCGAGGACACGCCAGGCGGCCTCCCGTGCGACTGCGAACGCCTCGGGAAGCAGTTCGTCGAGGGACGCGCCGTCGGCGTAGCGCTCCTTGAACTCGTCGGTCTTCGCGCGCAGTTCGTCGTCCGTCAACGCCTCGACATCGTCGGCGAGCGACTCGACCTGCGACGCGATCGCGTCGAGTCGTTTGACCATTCGGCCTTCACCGACGCGCAGCAGCTTGTTCAGCACCGTGGATCGAGTCCCTCACTCTTGTCGCTTACACACGAAATCCGGCCTGTAGCCAAGTACAGGCCGGATTCCATGGTACCGGCGTCATCTGAATGCAACCTGATCGGTGTCAGGCCCGACGCGTCAGGCGAGACGGATCAGCGTCAGGCGAGACGGATCAGCGTCAGGCGAGACGGATCAGCGTCAGGCGAGACGGATCAACCCGTAGTCGAAGGCGTGGCGCCGGTAGACCACGGACGGCTTCTCGGTCTCCTTGTCGTGGAACAGGAAGAAGTCGTGTCCGACCAGCTCCATCTCGTAGAGGGCGTCGTCAACAGACATCGGCACCGCCTCGTGCTCCTTGATGCGCACCACCGTGCCGGGCTCGTGGTCCTCGACACCGTCATCCCACACGCGTTCGGCCTGGTCCGAGATCGTGCTCGACTCGGGTTGCGCCTCGAGCTGGTTGTCCCGCAGCGGCGGCGCACCGACCTCGGTGGCCTCGGCGACCGAGATCGGACGTCGGTTGCCGTAGGAGACACGACGACGGTCCTTCACCCGACGCAACCGCGATTCCAGCTTGTCGAGGGCGCCCTCGAGAGCCGCGTAGAAGTTCTCACCGGACGCCTGGGCACGGGCCTTGGGGCCCTTGCCGATCGCAGTGATCTCAACCTGCTGGCACACCTTGGACTGGCGGCGGTTGCGTTCGTGGTACAGCTCGACGTCGAAACGGAAGATAGAGGGATCGAACCGCTCGAGCCGCGCGAGCTTGTCGCCGACGTAGATGCGGTAGTGGTCTGGGATCTCCACGTTTCGGCCGCTGAAGTCGACCGTCGCGGTGGGTTGGGCGGGCTCGGCGGCTTCCACGGTGCCGGGCGGGCGAACGAAGGCGAAGCTCGGATCGAACGCCGAGTCGTCGACCGGGGCGGCGTTCGCCGCATGGCTGCGCGCGTCCTCACGAGCCCCGACCTTGGATTCGCGGTTGCCCTTGCGGTGGATGAC
>NZ_BAHC01000196.1 GCF_000298195.1 Gordonia rhizosphera NBRC 16068
GGGCAGCAGACCATCGTCGGGACGTTCTCGGCGAGCCGGTTCTTCGACGACCTCGAACGGGTGCGGCCCACCTATTTCTCCGCGGTCCCGACGATCTTCGCGCTGCTGGCCGCCGCCCCCGCCGACGTCGAGCCGGACACGTCATCGGTGCGGTTCGCGGTCTGCGGCGCCGCCCCCGTCTCCGAGGAACTGCTGCGGGCCGTCGGGGACCGGTTCGGATTCACCATGGTCGAGGGTTACGGCCTCACCGAGAGCACCTGTGCCTCGGCCTGCAACCCCGTCGACGGCGTCCGCAAGCTCGGCACCGTCGGCCCGGCCATCGCCGGCCAGCAGATCCGGATCGTCGACCCCGACGGCCGCGAGGTGGCCGTCGGCGAGCGGGGCGAGGTGCTGATCAGCGGGCCGACCGTGATGGCCGGTTACCTGAACAACCCGGAGGCCACCGCGGCGACCATCGTCGACGGGTGGCTGCACACCGGTGACGTCGGCATCCTCGACGACGACGGCTACCTGCAGGTCGTGGACCGGATCAAGGACATGATCATCCGCGGCGGAGAGAACCTGTATCCCAAGGAGATCGAGTCGGCCCTCGCCGGCGCCCCGGGCGTCCTCGAAGTGGCCGTCGTCGGCAAGCCCGACGCCCTGCTCGGCGAGGTCCCGGTCGCCTACGTGGTGCCCTACCCCGACGCCGACGTCTCGGCCGACGCGCTGCGCGCGCACTGCGCCGACCATCTGACCCGGGTGAAAGTGCCCGCCGAGATCACCGTGTTGCCGGCCTTGCCCAAGAACCCGGTGGGCAAGATCGACAAACCCACGCTACGAGCACGACTCGTGGCCGTCTGACCGGTCGGCGGCCGTCACCGACGACCGCCGGCATCAACCAAGAAAACGCCGCACACACGAAACACGTCGTCGTGTGGCGATACCCCCTACCCGAAAACACCCGACAGGAAAGGACTCCCCCATGGGATTCAAGACAGCCGAGATGCCGCCGGTGGACCCGGCCGAGTTCGGCTCGATGCCGTTCATGGCTCGGATGAAACTGCTGGCCGTCCACTGGGCCGAGTACGGCTTCGGCGGCCCGAAGCAGCTCAACATGCTCTACGTCTACAAGTTGCTGTTCTACGCAGGCGTCGGTGTGCTCCTCGTCGGTCTGACCACTCCGGCGCTGGGCGGCTTCCCGGAGTTCGCCTCGTGGTGGACCGAACCCATCGTCTACGTGAAGCTGATGGCGTGGACCGTGCTGTTCGAGGTCCTCGGGCTCGCGTCGTCGTCGGGTCCGCTGGCGTTCAAGTTCTCTCCCTTCATCGGCGGCTGCCTGTACTGGCTCAAGCCGGGCACGCTGCGGGTGCCGCCATGGCCGGGCAAGATCCCGCTGACCCGCGGTGACACCCGGCAGTACTGGGATGTCGCGGTCTACGGGCTGATCCTGGCCAACCTGGTGTTCTTGATCGTCTTCCCCGGTTCGGAGACCTCCCGGGTGCCGGGCAGCGAGGCCGGTCTGCCGCCGCAGTGGGCGATGTTCAGCTATGTCGGCCTCATCATCGCGATGGGTCTGCGCGACAAGACGGTGTTCCTCGCCGCCCGCT
>NZ_BAHC01000195.1 GCF_000298195.1 Gordonia rhizosphera NBRC 16068
ATGGTTTGGCACCTCGATGTCGGCTCGTCGCATCCTGGGGCTGGAGTAGGTCCCAAGGGTTGGGCTGTTCGCCCATTAAAGCGGCACGCGAGCTGGGTTTAGAACGTCGTGAGACAGTTCGGTCTCTATCCGCCGCGCGCGTCAGAAACTTGAGGAAACCTGTCCCTAGTACGAGAGGACCGGGACGGACGAACCTCTGGTGTGCCAGTTGTCCCGCCAGGGGCACCGCTGGTTAGCTACGTTCGGAAGGGATAACCGCTGAAAGCATCTAAGCGGGAAGCCTGTTCCAAGATGAGGTTTCTCACCCCCATTGCGGGGTTAAGGCCCCCCACAGACCATGGGGTTGATAGGCCAGAACTGTACGCCTAGTAATAGGTTCAGGTGACTGGTACTAATCGGCCGAGGACTTACCAACAACACCCAACACTTCACGGGTGATCGCATCCACTATGCATCTTCTGAAACAACACACAACGGTATAAACAAACCCATGTGTGTGGGTTTCACAATGTTTCGGCGGCCATAGCGGAGGGGAAACGCCCGGCTCCATTCCGAACCCGGAAGCTAAGCCCTCCAGCGCCAATGGTACTGCACCCTAACCAGTGTGGGAGAGTAGGACACCGCCGAACACAACCTCACGAAGG
>NZ_BAHC01000194.1 GCF_000298195.1 Gordonia rhizosphera NBRC 16068
CTTTGACGTCGCTAATGACGGCCTTGTAATCTATGACCTTGAGGGGCTCATTTTGAGCACTGACAGCATCAGTCTTGCTCAATTGCGCCGACGTGGGTCCTCCAAGGAAGGAAGACGTCAACGAGGAGTGGCTTGCGCTCACAGAGCTAGACACGTGCGCGCTAGCTTGCGAATGCTTGCCTTCGTTGAGAAGGTCAAAGTAGTTACGAACAACTTGAACTTTGTCAGACATAATGTGGTTGGAGCTGTGTGTGGTAGTAAGCAACTTCCCCATGTACTCTGCGTTGATACCACTGCTT
>NZ_BAHC01000193.1 GCF_000298195.1 Gordonia rhizosphera NBRC 16068
TGTTTCCCGATTCTCCGGGCGGGACCGACGACGATGAGACAATGAGCCCATGCCGAACGTATTGACCGGCGTCGAGATCCGCGAGCTGTCCACCCCTGCCGATCTCGAGCAACTGACCCGCATCTTCGACGACGTCTGGCATCCTGATCCCGGCAATCGCCTGATCGGTCCCGAACTGCTCCGCGCTCTGTCGCACGCCGGGAACTACGTCGCCGGCGCGTACGTCGGCGGCCGCCTCGCCGGCGGCAGCGTCGGCTTCTTCGCAGCACCGGTGGGTGAGACCCTACACAGTCACATCACCGGGGTGACCCGAATCGGCCTCGGCCACAACGTCGGATACGCACTCAAACTCCATCAGCGAAACTGGGCCCGGGACCGCGGGTTGCGCGATATCACCTGGACCTTCGACCCGCTCGTCGCTCGCAACGCGTTCTTCACCATCGCCAAGCTGGGCGCGACGCCGATCGCCTACCACCGCGACTTCTACGGTGACGTCCGTGTCGAACTCGGCGGCGCCGACGACAGCGATCGCCTGCTGGTCTCCTGGCCGGTCGACCTTCCGCTTCCGGAAGGACCCGGCAGCGACACCGTCGACGATCTGCTATCCGCGGGTGCCGCGTTCGGTATCGAGGTCGCCGACGATGATCCCCAGGCGGTCATCGGCCTCGATCGGAACACGACCGTCGTGATACCGGTCCCCCGCGACATCGATGCGATTCGCCGCACCGGCCAGGTCGCGGCATCACGATGGCGACTCGCGCTGCGCGAGGCCCTCGCACCGCACTTCGTCGCGGGCGCACCGGCCGCGGTGCGGTTCCTGCGCTCCGCGCACTATGTCGTGGAACCCGCTCTGTCCAATCACGGTCCCTGACGTGAAGAACGGCGCCACCTGACTCAGGTTCCGCTGCGCCGCAGCGTGACCCGATATGTGTAGTGCTCGGGCAAGAAGTAGCTGATCGCGAGTTCCACGGCGTTCCCGTCCGCGTCGCTGTAGACCCGGTCCACCCGCAGCATGGGGTGCCCCACGTCGCAGCCCAGGTGTTCGGCCACCGACGGGTCCGCCGCGGCGACCGTGATCGACTGTGCGGCCTCGGCGATCGGGCTGGCCAGATGCGGCTCGAGCAGGCCGATCATGGTGTGGGTGCTGGTCGCTCCGGTCGCAACCTCGGGCAGGTCGATCACCTCCCGCGCGACTGGTTCGGGCCACCACACGGTGGTCAGCACGAACGGGATGCCGTCGTGGAAGCGCCGAAACGCCATGCGATACACCAGGTCAGTGTCCAGTCGGAGACGGCCGGCCGCGGAGATGTCGACCTGCCGCCGCGGCGCGGACACCACCTCCATCGTGGTGTCCGCGGACAGGTTCATCAGATCCTCGATGGACCCGAGTTGCCGCAGGTATCGTCCGGAACTCTCGGTCGCGAACGTACCGCGGCCCGGAACCCGGTAGACCGCGCCCTCCGCGACGAGATCCTGGAAGGCTCGTCGCACGGTCTGCCGGCTGAGCCCGAACTCGTCGGATAACTCGGATTCGGTCGGCAGCCGCGCACCCCCGCGATAGCGACCCTCCGCGATCCGCGCACGCAGCGTCGCCGCGAGTGCCCGGTATGCCGGTTCGGCACCATCGAGTTGAGTCATCGCGGAGATCTTATCGGCGCGTTCGTGTCGGCATTGCTCAGATGCCGCCGCGCGCCACGAGTTGACTCGCAATCACGTTGCGCTGGATCTCGTTGGTGCCCTCGCCGACGATCATCAGCGGCGCATCGCGGAAATAGCGTTCGACGTCGAACTCGGTCGAGTAGCCGTAACCACCGTGGATCCGGACCGCGTTCAGGGCGATCTCCATGGCCACCTCGGATGCGTAGAGCTTGGCCATGCCGGCCTCCATGTCGCACCGTTCACCCTTGTCGTACTGGTCGGCGGCGTGCCAGGTGAGCTGCCGGGCGGCGGTGAGCTTGGTGGCCATGTCGGCGAGGTAGTTGCCGATGGACTGGTGTTTCCAGATCGGCTGACCGAAGGATTCGCGTTGCTGCGCGTATGCGAGCGAATCCTCCAGCGCCGCGGTGGCGACGCCGAGCGCGCGACATGCGACCTGGATGCGGCCGGTCTCGAGCCCCTTCATCATCTGGCCGAATCCCTTGCCGGGCGTCGTCCCGAGGATCGCCGAGGTGGGCACGCGGTACCCGTCGAAGGACAGTTCGCAGGTCTCGACGCCCTTGTAGCCGAGCTTGGGCAGGTCCCGAGAGACGGTCAGGCCCGGGCCGTGCTCGCAGAGCACGATGGAGATACCCCGATGCCGCGGTTCGGCTTTGGGGTCGGTCTTGCACAGCAGCGCGATGAGCCCGGAGCGGCGGGCATTGGAGATCCACGTCTTGGACCCGCTGATGACGAGGTCGTCGCCGTCCTCCTTGGCGACGGTCGCCATGTTCTGCAGATCGGAGCCGCCGCCAGGCTCGGTCAGCGCCATGGTCGCGCGCATCTCGCCGGTGGCCAGTCGCGGCAGATACCTCTGCTTCTGTTCCTCGGTGCCGAACAGCGTCAGCAGCTTCGCCACCACAGTGTGCCCGCCCATCGCACCGGCCAGGCTCATCCAGCCCCGCGCGAGTTCCTGGGTGACCCGTGCGTAGCAGGGCATCGAAACGGGCATCCCGCCGTATTCTTCGGGCACCGCGAGTCCGTAGATGCCGATCTGCTTCATCTGCTCGATCCACTTCTCCGGGTACTCGTTGGCGTGCTCGACCTCCTGAACCGTCGGTTTGACGTCGCGATCGATGAACGCGCGGACGGTCTCGACGAGGAACGACTCTTCGGCGTTCAGGCTGCTCATGGACCCACCTCACACAGGGTTGAATACATTTGGTGCTGATTTGTACGGCCATATTCACCCCTCCAGGGCGCGATGTCAAGGACTTCCGTCGCCGAGGGACGTCTGGTAAGACTCTTTGTGGACCAATTTGGCCGTACATTTTCGCGTACAAAGATCGAGGGATCGCATGCAACCACTCCGCCGCCGGGCCGTGCTCGTCGCGCCCGCATCCGACGACCGCAAGGCACGTAAGGCGCTCGCCTCCGGTGCCGACGAGGTGGTCCTCGACCTCGAGGACGCCGTCACGCCCGAGAACAAGGACTCCGCGCGCGCTGCGGCCGGCGAGCTGGTCGCCGAGTTCGGGGCCGACCGTGCCGTGTCGATCCGCATCAACGCGTTCGGAACCGACTGGATCGAAGCCGACCTCGCGGCCTGCGCCGCGATGGGGGTGCTGACCTCGGTGGTATTGCCGAAGGCCGAATCCGCGGCACAACTCGTCGAGGCCGACCGGCTCCTCGGCGACGCACCGGCCCGACTGCAGATCCTCGTCGAGACACCGATCGGTATCCGCGACATCGCAACCATCTGTCCGGCCTCCGACCGGCTGGATGCGGTGATCATCGGTTATGCAGATCTCGCCGCCACATTGGGACGTTCGTCGTCGGCGCCACAGTCGGTGTGGCACGTCGTCCAGGACACCGTGTTGCTGGCGGCCCGCGCCGCGGGTGTGTCGATGGTGGACGGTCCTCACCTGACGATCGCCGACGACGACGGTTTCCGCAGCGCGAAGACCTGGGTGCGTGATCTCGGCTTCGACGGGACGTGGGTCATCCATCCCGCCCAGATCGATTCGGCGAAAACCATCTTCACTCCGCATGCCGCGGCGGTCGAGGATGCGCGCCGCGTGCTCGCGGCCCTCGACGATGCGGCCCGACGCGGCGACGGCGCCGCGAAGCTCGACGGTCGCATGCTCGACGAGGCGCTCGCGGTGTCGGCGCGGCGCGTGCTGTCGAAGGCGGATCCGGCATGAGTGGCACGCAGACACCTGTCGGCGGACCGTATTTCGACGAACTCACCGTCGGGCAGACGTTCGACGATGCACCGTCGGTGACGATCACGTCGGGAATGGCCGCCACGCATCAGGCCATCGTCGGCGACCGCACCCGCCTGGCCCTCGATGTCACGCTTGCGCAGCGCGTCACCGGACGATCCGAGCCCGTCGCTCATCCGGGTCTGGTCACCGACCTCGCGATCGGCCAGTCCACGCTGGCCACCCACCATGTGAAGGCGAATCTGTTCTACCGCGGGCTGAGATTCCTGCGCTATCCGCACATCGGCGACACGCTGTCTACCACAACCGAGGTCGTCGGCCTGAAGGAGAACTCCGCCAAGCCCGGCCGCGCCCCGACCGGGCTGGCCGCCCTGCACATGATCACCACCGATCAGGACGGCGCCACAGTCCTGGACTTCTATCGGTGCGCCATGCTGCCGCTTTCCACCGACGCCGACCCTGACCGGGTCCGTGCCGCCGACGACCTGTCGGCGATCGGTGCCGACGTCCCGGCAGATTCGGTGCTGCCCGCCTGGGATCTCGCGGCGTATCGCGATTGTGTGCCGGGCCAACACTTCTCCACCGATCTCGCCGGGTACGTGTACTCCTCGAGCGGTGACGTGGTATCCAGCGCACCGGAACTCGCACGCCTCACCCTGAACATCGCGGCGACCCACCACGACCAACGCGTCGGGCAGGCGGGTCGGCTCGTATACGGCGGACACACCATCGGACTCGCTCTGGCACAGGCCAATCGGGCGCTGCCGAACCTGGTCACAGTGCTCGGATGGGAGTCATGTGACCACACCGGTCCGGTACACGAGGGCGACACCCTGACCAGCGAACTCACCGTCGAAAAGGCCACCGCGACAGCGTCGTCCGGCGGCATCCTCGATCTCCGGTCGATCGTCGTCGCCCACGACGGCGACGTCGAACGTCCCGTTCTCGACTGGCGTTTCCGCGCCCTGATGGCATAGGAGAATCCGCGTGACCACCCCTGACAAACCGCTGGCCGGGCTGCGCATCATCGAGGTGTCGAGCTTCATCGCGTCGCCGCTCGCCGGTCTCACGCTGTCTCAGCTCGGCGCCGACGTGACCCGTGTCGACCCGATCGGCGGGGCGGCCGACGTCCACCGATGGCCGGTCACCGCCGACGGTGAGTCGATCTACTGGACGGGCCTGAACAAGGGCAAGCGCTCGGTCACCGCGGATCTGCGCAGCGAGGACGGCCAAGCCCTCGTCCAGCGGCTGATCACCGAACCCGGTGCCGGTTCCGGCATCCTGCTGACCAATCAGGCCGGCCGATCCTGGATGAGCCACGACACGCTGTCGGCCCTTCGGCCCGACGTCATCGTCTGCGAGATCCTCGGCGGCAGCGACGGCTCCCCGGCCGTCGACTACACCGTCAACGCCGGGCTGGGATTCCCGATGATCACCGGGCCGCTCGATCAGGGCGGTGTGACCAACCACGTCTTGCCGGCGTGGGATGTGGTGTGCGGAATCTATGCGGCACTGGCGATCTCGGCGGCGGTCCGACGTCGAGAGGCCACTGGTGCCGGCGCCCACATCACGTTGCCGCTCGAGGACACCGCGTTGTCGATCGCGAGCACACTCGGCTACCTGACCGAGCCGCAGATCAACGGCCACGGCCGCGAGGGCACCGGGAACAATGTCTATGGAACGTACGGAACGGATTTCGTCACCTCGGACGGGGGACGGTTCATGATCGTCGCGCTCACGCCCCGCCATTTCCGCGACCTCGTGGAGCTCACCGGAGTCTCCGACGCGGTTGACGCGGTGGAGAAGGCGCTGGGAGCGGACTTCACCCGAGAGGCGGATCGGTTCACGCATCGAAGCGTGCTCAATGCGCTCTTCGAACCGTGGTTCGCCCGCCACACCTCAGCGGAGGTCGACGCCGCGCTGGAGAGGTCGTCGGTGCTGTCGGAACGCTACCGCAGCTTTGACGAGGTCGTCGCGAGCGGGCGGCTCGCCACGAACCCGCTGTTCGCCGAACTCGTTCAGCCCCGCATCGGTACCTTCCTCGCCGCCGGCCTGCCCGCCGCCTTCGATGGAGAGCACTACTTCACCGGCCCCGCCCCCGACCTGGGTGCCCACACCCCGACGTAACCTCGCCCCCCGTCGCGCCCAGCACGGCGGCCGAGTGGCGATCTCAATCCTCCAGCTCGGCGAGGATGGCATCGGTGTGCTGACCAAGGGCGGGTACGGGTCCCATGCGGAGCTCGACATCGTCGAAGGTCATCGGCGGGAGCACCGCGCGGATGGGTCCGGCCTCGGTGTCGACCTCGCGCCATCGATCCCGTTCGCTCAGTTGCGGATGCGCGACCACACCGGCGAGGTCGCGGATCTCGGCCGCGGGAACACCTGCTGCAGCCAGTCTTTCGTCAAGCTCATCGGTGGAAAAACGTTTCGTCTCGACGGCGACGAGGGCATCGACCTCTGCACGACGATTCACGCGATCGATGTTGGTGGCATACCGAGAGTCCTCGGCGAGATCGGGCCGAGACAGCACCTCGGCGGTGAGGACCCGCCAGCCGCGGTCGTTCTGCACACCGATCAGGATTTCACCGTCACGCGTCGGGTACCGGTCGTAGGGAACGATCGCAGCGTGCCCGACACCGGATCGGGCGATCTGGCGATTCCCGTAGAGCCGCATGTACATCGGGTGCCCCATCCACTCGACGGTGGCGTCGAACATGGACACCGACACCGAGGCGCCGACGCCGGTCACGCCGCGCCGGACGAGCGCACCGAGAACCGAGGTGAGTGCATACATCCCGGCGGCGATGTCGGCGGTCGGGATGCCGGTCTTGGACGCTTCGTCCGGCGTGCCGGTCACCGAGATCAGTCCCGTCTCCGCCTGGATCAGCATGTCGTAGGCCTTGCGCTCGCGGTAGGGTCCGGCATCGCCATAGCCGGACATGTCGACGACGATCAGCTCGGGATGATCGGCCCGCAGTTCCTGAGCGCCGAAACCGAGTCGCTCGGCAGCGCCGGGGGCGAGATTCTGGAGGAAGACGTCGGCCCGCCCGATCAGCCGGGTCAGCGCATCTCGTCCGCCGTCGGTCTTGAGATCGAGCGCCAACGACTCCTTGCCGCGGTTGAGCCACACGAAATGCGACGCGAGGCCGTGCACGGCGTCGTCGTAGTTCCGGGCGAAGTCTCCTTCGCCCACCCGCTCAACCTTGATCACCCGGGCACCCATGTCGGCCAGATGGCGGGTGGCCAGCGGCGCGGCGACCGCCTGTTCCAGAGCGACGACGGTGATCCCGGCCAGCGGGAGTAGAGAATCAGCTGTCACCGGGCCACCATCGCCCAGCGAACCCGGCGCGTCAACGTCCCCGCCGCGACGGCCGCATAGGCAGTTCCTCATCGAACCTGAGTCGGACCGACTTTGAACCCGGCGGTGCGACATGGTCCTATGGAAGTTGCGGCCTGCAACTGTCGGCTGCTGTCGGGGGGACACTTGGGAGGTGAGATGACCACGATCGAGGTCACCGGACATCGGCAACGCGAGGCCTGGGCGCAGAAGGTGATGCCCCCGGTCGAGGAGGTCCGGCCCGGACTGTGGTCGATCCCGGTCCCGATGCCGCAGAACCCGCTGCGCTACGTACTGGTCTACGCACTCGCCCTTCCGGACGGCCTCGCCCTAATCGACACCGGCTGGAACACCGACGTATCGTGGCAGTCGCTGGTCGACGGCATCCACGCGACGGGACACGACGTCTCCGACGTCCGGCATGTGTCGATCACGCACCTGCACCCCGACCATTTCGGGCTCGTGCCGAGACTTCTCGAGCACGCCGACCCGATCCTTGCGATGCACCGCAACGACGCCCGCCACCTGCACCATGTCAGCGATGCGGAGATCGAACGCCAGATCGACAACGCCCAGCGCGACCTCGAGTTGCACGGCGCACCGACCGACGTCGTCGACACCGGGTTCCGCGAGATCGCTCGCCTTCCGGCGGGTCGCACGATGGACGTCGAACTCGAGAACGGCGACCCGTTGAACCTGGCCGGATGGAACGTGCGCGCGCTGTGGACGCCTGGGCACACGGCCGGTCACCTCTGTTTCGTCGACGATGACGCGGGGATCATCTTCACCGGCGATCACCTCCTCCCGCGCATCAGCCCCAACGTGTCGGCGAATCGCTTTCAGTCCCACAACCCGCTCGCGGAGTACCTCATCTCGTTGGCGAACACCGAGCATCTGCCCGACCTCGAGGCGCTGCCCTCCCACGAGTACCGCTTCCGGGGGCTCGCCGACCGGGTCACTCACCTTCTCGGTCATCACGAGGAACGACTCACCGAGATCACCGAGGCCGTGATCGCCGCGCCCGAGAGCACGGCATGGGAGATCACCCGCTCGGTGACCTGGTCCCGCCCCTTCGAGCAGCTGTCGGTCCCGCTCAGCCGGATGGCGCTGGGTGAGACCAACGCCCACCTCGTCGTCCTGCAGCAGCGCGGCATCCTGACGCCCACCGAGGGTATCCCCATCCGTTGGTCGGTGAGCGCGCCGGCCTCGACCCATCCCACCGAGGAGAATCGCCGATGAACGCAGTACTCACCGAGTTCGCCGACGGCGTCGCGGTCATCACCATCAACCGTCCCGAGGCGCGCAATGCGATCAACCGCGATGTCGCCGAGGGCATCGCGGCCGCGATCGATGAGCTCGACGCGCGCGAGGACATCACGGTCGGCATCCTCACCGGCGCCGATGGCACGTTCTGCTCCGGCATGGATCTCAAGGCCTTCACCCGTGGCGAGAAGCCGAACATCGAGGGCAAGGGCTTCGGCGGGCTGGCCGAGGCACCCCCGTCCAAGCCGCTGATCGCCGCGGTCGAGGGCTGGGCACTGGCCGGCGGATGCGAACTGGCCCTCAGCGCGGACTTGATCGTCGCGGCCCGTGACGCCAGGTTCGGTATTCCCGAGGTCAAACGAGGTCTGGCCGCGGCCGCCGGCGGTCTCCAGCGCCTGCCGAAGATCCTGCCCTACCAGCTCGCCATGGAAATGGCGCTGACCGGCGACCCGATCGGCGCCGAACGGGCACACCAGTTCGGTCTGGTCAACAAGCTGACCGAGCCCGGTGAGGCACTCGCCGGAGCTCGCGAACTCGCCGCCACCATCGCCGCCAACGGGCCGCTCGCGGTGCGAGCCACCAAGCAGGTCGTGTCGATGTCGATCCGCTACACCGACCCGCAATTGTTCACCGACCAGTGGAAGTATCTGGCGCCGGTGATGAGCTCGGCGGACGCTCAGGAGGGTGCGCGCGCATTCGCCGAGAAACGGGCCCCCAAGTGGACGGGTCGGTGACTCGGTAGTGCACCGTCGCCGGGTGTGACCACCTCCGTACGATGACGCTGTGGACCTGCACCTCGTCACCTACTTCGTAGCGGTGGTCGACCATGGCGGGATCACCAAGGCGGCACAGTCGCTCTACATCTCCCAGCCCTCGCTGTCACAGGCCATCCGGACCCTCGAGCGGCGTCTGGGCGTCACGCTGTTCGATCGGACCGGCCGACGCCTCGAACTGACCGAGGCCGGTCGTAAGTTCGAGGTCGCCGCACGACGGATCCTCGCCGACGTCGACCGCGCCAAGGCGAAGGTCGGCGCGGTCCGCGAACTCCGATCCGGACGGGTCGACGTCGTCACGTATGCGGCGTTCAGCATCGACCCGTTGGTGGAGATGGTCCGCGCGTTCCGCCAGCGATTTCCGCGTCTGGCCGTCCGGGTCGTGGCTACCGACGGACCGGGTGGCGTGTTGGCAACCCTGCGTCGCGGGGAGGCCGAGGTGGGACTGATGGACACCGCGGCCGAACATGCGACGTTCGCGGTGATTCCACTCGGCGCGCAAGAACTCGTACTTGCGGCGCCGGCCGAGATGTCCGGTGGTCTGCCCGATCCGATTCCGCGTGCCACGGTCCGGTCGCTCCCGCTCGTCGTCGACCGTGGTGACCCGTCGACGGTGGCCGCCCTCGGTGACCTCATCGAGGAGGACGGACGCAACATCGTCCTGGACTGTGCCCATCCGGCCGCGACGTGGGACCTGGTCGAACGGGGCGTCGGGGCCACGGTCGCGCCCCGCTCGGTCGTCGACCAACAGATGCCGCGCACCAGGACCGTCGAGATCGAGCCGCCCTTGAGCCGGTCCTTCGGCCTCGTATTGCGATCCGGCCGGCCCTCACCCGCCGCGATGGCCTTCATCGCGATCGCCAAGAGTCACGTCGGAAAGACAACTGACCTCAACGAGTTCGCCGATTGGTGACAGGGATGGAACTCCGACAGATCGAATACTTCCTCGCAGTGGCCGAACATCAAGGTATCGGTGGCGCCGCCAATGCGCTCGGAGTCGCGCAACCGACTGTGTCCCAAGCACTTCGGTCACTCGAACGGGAGTTCGGTGTCGCATTGTTCCACCGCATCGGGCGCGGCATGGTGCTCAGCGCGGCCGGACGTACCCTGGTCGGTCCAGCGCGTCAGATCGTGCGTGATGTCGGCGCGGTCGAGGGTGTGCTGGCGGCAGAGTCGAATGAACTGACCGGTCGCCTGGACATCCTCGCCTTCCCGGCCACCGCGAGCGGACCGATCGTCGATCTCATCGCACGTTTCCGACGCGAGAATCCCGGCGTCACCATCCGATTGGGGGACCTCCGCGACGAGACCCAGGCCGCGTCGGTGATCGAGGACGGCCGTTGCGAGTTCGTGGTGGCCCACCTGCCCATTGCCGGCGACGACCTCGAGGTGATCGTTCTCGGTGAACAGGACTATCTGCTGGTGTATCCGGCCGGCACCGATGTCCCCGAAGGCCCTGTCCCGCTGGGGAAGCTGCCGTCGGTGCCGATGGTGTTCGTACCGCGCGGACAGTCGGTGGCCGACGAGATCGAGGAGGCGATCGGTGTCGAGGGTATTCGTCCACCGCTTGCGGTCCTCTCCGAACACCGCGACGAGCGACTCCCGATGGTGCTCGCGGGCATCGGCGGCACGATCGTTGAGCGGTCTGTCGCCGAGGCGGCCGGTGACCGCGTGGTGGTACGGGCACTCGAGCCCAGGTTCGTGCGTCCGGTCGCCCTCGCCTTCGACCCCGCGTCCCTGACGCCGGTCGGGCAGGCATTCGTCAACCTCGTCCGCGCAAGCACCCCTACCCACGTGCCGCCGCCGACAGCACCCTGAATCCCGCCGACAGCAACCTCTTCGCCACCGACAGCAACCGATTCCTCGACGACAGCAACCTCTTTCTCGCCGGCGGCAACCGATTCCTCGCCGACAGCAACCCGAATCCCATCAACCGGGCACCGGATTCGGTTCGGCAGAGCAGCCTCAGACGCGCTCGAAGACCGCTGCAAGACCCTGACCACCGCCGATGCACATGGTCTCGAGCCCGTAGCGCACCTCGCGACGCTGCATCTCGCGGGCAAGCGATGCCAGCATCCTCCCGCCGGTCGCGCCGACCGGATGGCCGAGTGAGATTCCCGAACCATGCACGTTGGTGCGGTCGAAGTCACCGCCCGCGCCGAAACGTCCGAAACCCCACTCCCGGGTGACGGCGAGGGCCTGGGCGGCGAACGCCTCGTTGAGTTCGATCAGATCCATGTCGGCAAGCGTCAAACCCGCTTTACCCAAGGCCTTCTCGGTGGCCGGAACGGGTCCGATTCCCATCGTTCTGGGCGGTACCCCGGCCAGCCCCCAGGACACCAGCCGCACCAGTGGGCGCAGGCCATGACGTTCGGCCACTTCGGGAGTGGTCACGATGCACATCGACGCGGCATCGTTCTGACCGCTCGCGTTGCCGGCGGTGACGGTCGCCTCGGGATCGCTCTTGCCCATGATGGGCTTCAGCGCCGCAAGCGATTCCACGGACACATCCGCGCGGGGATGCTCGTCGGCGTCGATGATCCGTTCACCGCCCTTGCCGCGCACCGTCACCGGGATGATCTCCTCGGCGAGGATGCCGTCCTTCTGAGCCCGCACGGCCCGCAGATGGGATGCGACGGCGAGCTCGTCCTGCTCCGCACGGCTGATCTCGTATTCCCTGCGTAGGTTCTCCGCGGTCTCGATCATGCCGCCAGGAACCGGGTAGTTCTTGCCACCTGCGGTCGAGCGGGAACGAACCAGACTGTCGTGCATCGTGATCCCGGTCCGGGCACCTCCCCATCGCATATCGGTGGAATAGAAAGACGCGTTGCTCATCGACTCGGTGCCGCCGGCCACGACCAGGTCGTTGTCACCCGACGCCACCTGATAGCCCGCCTGGATGACGGCCTGCAGACCTGATCCACACCGTCGGTCGATGTGCATCCCCGGCACCGTGATCGGCAGACCCGCGTCGAGCGCGATCACCCGCCCGATCGCCGGGGCTTCGCTATTGCCATTGCAGTGTCCGATGATCACATCCTCGACGGCCTCGGGATCGATTCCCGTGCGATCCACCAACCCGCGCAGCGCAGTGACCCCCAACTCGACCGCGGTGACGCCTTTGAACATGCCGCCATAGCGGCCGATCGGCGTACGGACGGGTTCACAGATGACGATGTCTCTCATTGCGCGAAGACCTTTCGATGTCGGTGATGTGGGATCGGAGGCAGGCTCACATGAACCGCCCACCGGTTACCTCGAGCACGGTGCCGGTCATGTACGACGACATGTCCGATGCCAGGAACAGCGCGACCGAGGCGACCTCGGTGACCTCCCCGGCGCGCTGCATCGGGATCTCGGCCATCTTCTGGTCCCAGGCCTTCTGCGGCATCGCCTCGGTCATCGCCGATCGGATCAGACCCGGTTGGATCGCGTTGACCCGGACGCCGTGGTGGGCCATCTCCTTGGCCGCAGCCTTCGTCATCCCGACGATGCCGGCCTTGGCGGCCGAGTAGTTCGTCTGGCCGACCATGCCCACCTTGCCCGACAACGACGAGATATTCACGATCGCACCCCGTTTGGCCTCGCGCATGATGGTCGCCGCCTTGCGGGTGCCATTCCAGGTGCCCTTGAGGTGCACCGAGATCACCAGATCGAAATCCTCCTCGGTCATGGTCCGCATCGTCGCGTCACGGGTGATGCCCGCGTTGTTGACCATGATGTCGAGGGATCCGAAGCCGTCGATCGCCGCGGCAAGCAACGCATCCACGTCCGCCGACTCGGTCACGTTGCAGCGCACGGCGCGAGCCACGTCGGTTCCGCCGAGCTTCTCCACCGCTGCGACGCCCGCATCCATGTTCAGGTCGCCGATGACGACCCGCGCGCCGGCGTCGACGAAGGAGCGTGCAATTTCCAGGCCGATACCCTGGGCTCCTCCGGTGACCACCGCGGTCCGTCCGGCAAGCGATGCGGGATTCTGGTTCGGCTGCACTGGTTCCACCAATCTTTCCGGCGCTGGAGATCGCGCTCGAATCATCGGGCCGGGAGTGACCGCTGCGCCGAATCTACCGCCGCGACCACGCCTCAGACCCGTCGGCGACCATTCGCATCGTCTATCGCACCGTTGCGTGGATCGAATCACCCACCGGACAGACAGGAGGCAGCGCGCTCACAGCGCCCTCCAGGGCTCGCTGGTGCAGCTGTTCACCACGGTGTACGGCCGCTATCTCGGGATCAAGCTGTTGATGGTGTTGGGACTGCTCATCGCCGGCGCATACAACGTGCGCGTGCTCCTTCCCCGTATCCGGGCGGCCCGTGCGGACGGCGACGATTCGTCGGCGCTGCGTCTGGTGGCACGTAATTTCCCGGTCGTCGTCGCGATCGAGTCGGTGCTGGCGATCGGCGTGCTCGTCATCGTGCCCTTCCTGCGCGGATCGGCGCGCCAGGAGGCGGGCTGGGACGACGCGCGGTCATTTGACCTGACGGTGTTCGGCACCGGCGTCCTGCTCGTCGCGCTGGTCGCGGCCGCACTCTGGTTCGGCAGTCGCACTCCCGAGGCCGACGCATCGCCGGCGGATCGGCCGTTGTCGCAGAGGTTGTGACCCGCCCTGTATTCGATCCGGCTATCGACATCTGCCCCGGTTCGTATTGGACTACGGTCGACGACTGCCGCACAGTGAAGCCATGACCACCAGCAGAACCCCCGTCGCGTCCCAGGTCGACGCCGAAGACTTCGCCGACATCCTCGCCCAGACAAGGGAGTTCGTCCGGGAGAAGGTCGTCCCACGCGAGCAGGAAATCGGAGAGTCCGACGCCATTCCCGAGGACATCCGGCAGGCGGCGAAAGACATGGGACTCTTCGGTTACGCGATTCCGCAGGAGTGGGGCGGGCTCGGGCTGGATCTCACCCAGGATGTCGAACTGGCGATGGAGCTGGGCTACACGTCACTGGCACTCCGGTCGATGTTCGGGACCAACAACGGCATCGCCGGCCAGGTCCTCGTCGGGTTCGGCACCGACGAGCAGAAGGCCCGATGGCTGGAGAAGATCGCCTCCGGCGAGGTCGTCGCGTCCTTCGCACTCACCGAGCCGGGGGCCGGTTCCAACCCGGCCGGCCTGCGCACCAAGGCCGTCCGCGACGGTGACGACTGGGTGATCACCGGGGAGAAGCGGTTCATCACCAACGCACCACTGGCCGATCTGTTCGTGGTGTTCGCCCGCACCCGGGCCGCCGACGAGAACGGCACCGGCATCGCGGTGTTCCTGGTCCCCGCCGACACGCCTGGACTCACCGTCGGGGTCAAGGATCGCAAGATGGGCCAGGAAGGCGCGTGGACGTCGGACGTCCACTTCGACGAGGTGCGTGTCGATTCGTCGGCGCTGGTCGGTGGTAGCGAAGACGTCGGCTACCGGGCCGCCATGGCCTCACTTGCGCGGGGTCGCGTGCACATCGCCGCACTGTCGGTCGGGACCGCACAGCGGGCCCTCGACGAGTCGGTCGCCTACGCGGCAACGGCCACCCAGGGTGGTACCCCGATAGGCGAGTTTCAGTTGGTCCAGGCGATGCTCGCCGACCAGCAGACCGGTGTGATGGCCGGACGCGCCATGGTCCGGGACGCGGCTCGCGCCTGGGTCGACGAGACCGACCGGCGGATCGCGCCGTCGGCGGTGAAACTGTTCTGCACCGAGATGGTCGGCAAGGTGGCCGATCTGGCCGTGCAGATCCACGGCGGCAGCGGCTACATGCGCGACGTGGCGGTGGAACGCATCTACCGCGACGTCCGCCTGCTCCGGCTCTACGAGGGCACCAGCGAGATCCAGCGCCTCATCATCGGCGGCAACCTGGTCAAGCGGGCACAGCGCAGCTGAAGGACCGGGCGCCCGGCCACTGCTGATCTCAGTGTCGACGCGAAGTGGTCTCGATACACCTCCTCGCTACGCTCGTCGGCACTCGACCAACGGGGGAAGCCACCCCAGACCACCGACCGAACAGACCAGCAGGGCAAGCCACCCATACCGCTGATCGAGAAGGCACCGAGCCGCCAGGCGAGGCGCCGTATCGAGATCACCTGCTGCAGTGGCGAATAGACACGCCCTCGACTAGCTCAACGGCACTCGACCAGCGGGACATCCGTCAGGACAGCGCGCCATCCGATCATTCTGCGTGACAT
The DNA here is from genome assembly GCF_000298195.1 of Gordonia rhizosphera NBRC 16068. Classification (GTDB taxonomy): domain Bacteria; phylum Actinomycetota; class Actinomycetes; order Mycobacteriales; family Mycobacteriaceae; genus Gordonia; species Gordonia rhizosphera. Next base: position 15,401 of record NZ_BAHC01000193.1, read on the forward strand.
GTGTTCATCGCGGTGCCATGCGGATCGCGCCGTCGAGGCGGATGGTCTCGCCGTTGAGGTAGGCGTTCTCCAGGATCGACACCGCGAGCTGCCCGAACTCCGACGGTTTGCCCAGCCGCGACGGGTTCGGGATGCTCGCCGCCAACGACTGCCGCACGTCGTCGCGCAGCCGGCTGAGTAGCGGCGTGTCCATCGTCCCCGGGGCGATGGTGTTGACCCGGATGTGTTTGCTGGCCAGGTCTCGGGCGGCGACGATGGTCATCCCGACGATGCCCGCCTTGGATGCACTGTAGTTGATCTGACCGATCTGTCCCTCGAACGCGGCGACCGACGCGGTCATCACGATCGCACCGCGTTCGCCGCCGTCGACGTCGTCGCCGAGCCCGTCGAGCCGGGCCATCCGCTCGGCCCCGAGGGAGAGCGCGTGGAACGACCCGATCAGGTTGAGTCTGATGACGTACTCGAAGTCCTCGGCGGAACCGGCCTTGCCGTCCTTGTCCAGGATCCGCATGCGGCGTCCCGCCCCGGCGCAGTGCACCAGACCGCGCAGACCGTCGCGTTCGTCGGCGACATCGAGTGCGGCGGCGAACTGTTCGCGGTCGGTGATGTCGGCCGGGACGAAGGTCGCCGGCGGCCCCAGCTCCGCGGCGACCGCGGCTCCGTCGGAGGTGGGCAGATCGATCAGGCTGACGTAGCCGCCGGCATCGATGACGCGGCGCGCGGTCGCGAGTCCGAGGCCCGACGCACCGCCGGTGATCGCGACAGACAGTCCCTTGAGTTCCACTGTTTTCCTTAGGGTTACGTGGTCCGATACGCCGTCTCGCCTGGCGGCTCGACGACTACTCGACCAGCGGGTCGGACCTCGGTGTGCCACCGGATCGGCGACAACTCCTCAGATGAGTTCGAGGATGGTGGCGTTGGCCATGCCGCCAGCCTCGCACATCGACTGCAGCCCGTAGCGAATCCCCTTGTCGCGCATGTGGTGCGCGAGCCTGGTCATCAGGATCGCCCCCGACCCGCCGAGCGGATGACCGACGGCGATCGCGCCGCCGAGCGGATTGACGCGGTCCATCGTGGCGCCTGTCTCGATCTGCCACGCGAGCGGTACCGGCGCGAACGCCTCGTTGATCTCGAAGGCGCCGATATCGTCGATGGACAGGCCGGAACGCTTGAGCGCCTTGGCCGTTGCCGGGATCGGTCCGGTCAGCATGATCACCGGGTCGTCGGCGGCAACGACTGCGGTGTGGATTCGGGCGATCGGCGTCAGCCCGTGCTCGGCCGCGGCCTCGCTGGTCATGATCAGCAACGCACCGGCGCCGTCGGAGATCTGAGAGGCGTTGCCTGCGTGGATGACCCCGTCCTCTCTGAACGCCGGCTTGAGCGCGGCCATCGATTCCACGGTGCCGCCACGACGGATGCCTTCGTCGCCTTCGAGGACCCCGGGGATAGGGGCCAGTTGCCCGTCGAAGGCACCCGAGTCGGCGGCCCGGGCGGAGAGCTCATGTGAGCGCAGCGAGAACTCGTCGAGAACGGAGCGGCTCAGCGACCATTTCTCCGCCATCATCTCCGCACCGACGCCCTGGCTGAACCGTTCGATGCCGTAGCGGTCGAGGACGGTGGCCGGCTGGCTCTCGCCGTTCGGTGCGGCGCTGCCCATCGGCACCCGGCTCATCGACTCCACGCCACCGGCGACCACGATGTCCTGCTGACCGGAGATCACCGCGGCGGCCGCCATGCTGACCGCCTGCTGACTCGAACCGCACGCGCGGGTGACCGTGGTACCGGGCACCGACTCCGGCCATCCGGCGGCGAGCACGGCGGTGCGGCCGACGTTGCCGGCCTGTTCGCCGGCCTGACTGACGCAGCCCCACACCATGTCGTCGATCTGCTCGGGAGCGATGCCGGTCCGTTCCACCAGCGCCTCGAGCACATGGGCAGACAGATCGGCTGGATGGATTCCGGACAGGGCACCGCGGCGGCGACCGATCGGAGAACGGACGGCATCGACGATCACTGCATCACGCATGGTGTTTCCTTCGGGTTGCGAGCGTCTCAGGGCTGGCGGTGTGCGGTCATCGCCCTGTTTTGATTCCTCCACGGCGCATAGATGAAGCACAAGTTGTTTCCGGCTCACGGTCGGATAGCCGCGGCCTATGAGACGAGGGCGATGGTTCGCCGATGTCATCGGGCTCGACGTCGGCGGTCATTGGCTCCCGCTATCGCAGTGTTAGCCGATCGGGCCGTTCCGTCGCGCGAGCGCGCAGGGCATGCTGAGGGGGTTAACCGCAGTGGGTCGGCAGCCGGTCGGCGCACACGAGTCCCGATGGGAGAGGCCCCGATGACCCGCCTCGCACAGACGCTCGGTCTGACCGAGATCCAGACCGAGATCGTGGCGAATGTCCGACAGTTCGTCGACAAGCAGATCATCCCGAACGCGCAGGAACTCGAGCGTTCCGACACCTATCCGACCGAGATCGTCGACGGTATGCGGGAGATGGGCCTGTTCGGGCTGATGATCCCGGAGGAGTACGGGGGTCTCGGTGAGTCGCTGCTCACCTACGCGCTGTGCGTGGAGGAACTCGCACGCGGCTGGATGAGCGTATCCGGAGTCATCAACACGCATTTCATCGTCGCCTACATGATCCGTCAGCACGGCACCGACGAGCAGAAGCAGCGATTCCTACCGCGGATGGCCACCGGCGAGGTGCGGGGTGCATTCTCGATGTCCGAACCCGAGCTGGGCTCGGATGTCGCGGCGATCAAGACCTCCGCGAAGCGTGACGGCGAGAACGGCTACGTCATCAACGGTCAGAAGATGTGGCTCACCAACGGTGCCACGTCGACGCTCATCGCGGCATTGGTGCGCACCGAGGAGGGGCAGGAGAAGCCGCACAAGAACCTGACCACCTTCCTGATCGAGAAGCCGGCGGGCTTCGGTGAGGTGCTCCCGGGGCTGACCATCCCCGGAAAGATCGACAAGATGGGCTACAAAGGCATCGACACCACCGAGTTGATCTTCGACGGCTACCGCGCGGCGGGCGACGACATCCTCGGTGGCGCCCCGGGCCGCGGCTTCACGCACATGATGGACGGCATCGAGGTGGGTCGGGTCAATGTGTCGGCGCGGGCGTGCGGGATCGCACAGCGCGCCTTCGAACTCGCCGCCCGCTACGCCCAGCAGCGCCGGACATTCGGCAAACCCATCGCCGAGCATCAGGCGATCGCGTTCAGCCTCGCCGAGATGGCCACCAAGGTCGAGGCCGCGCACCTGATGATGGTCAATGCCGCACGACTCAAGGATTCCGGGGAACGCAACGACGTCGCCGCCGGCATGGCCAAGTATCTGTGCAGTGAGTACTGCGCGGAGGTCACCCAGGCCTCCTTCCGTATCCACGGCGGATACGGTTACTCCAAGGAATTCGAGATCGAACGGTTGATGCGTGAGGCCCCGTTCCTGCTCATCGGCGAGGGCACCAGCGAGATCCAGAAACAGATCATCAGCAAGGGGTTGCTCCGCGAGTATCGCGAGAACTGACCCGACCAGTCACAGCGAGGGGAATTCATATGCAGCGCACCGTGTTCACCGAGGATCACGAAACCTTCCGCAAGACCATCCGCGACTTCATCGCCAAGGAGGTCGTCCCCCAGTATGACGACTGGTGTAAACAGGGCCATCCGCCGCGCGAGTTCTACCACCGGCTCGGTGAACTCGGGGTCCTGGGCATCGAGGCCCCCGAGGAGTACGGGGGCGGCGGCACAAAGGATTTCACCTATTCGATGGTCATCGCCGAGGAGACGTCGGCGGCCGGGGTCAGCTTCGGCAGCTATTCGGTGCACACCAACCTGATCCTGCCCTACCTGACCGAATACGCGTCGCAGGAGCAGAAGCAGCGCTGACTACCCGGATTCTGTTCCGGCGACATCATGTTCGCCATCGCCATGACCGAACCCGGCACCGGATCGGACCTCGCGAACATCGCCACCACCGCCAAGCTCTCCGCCGACGGCACCCACTACGTCCTCGATGGCGCGAAGACCTTCATCACCGGTGGTGCGCTCGCCGACCGGGTCCTGGTGGTATGCCGCACGTCGGCCTTCGATGCGACGAACCGGCGGGCGGGTCTGTCGATCCTCGTCGTCGACACCACGTCGGAAGGTTTCGCCGTCGGCCGCAAGTTGGACAAGATCGGCCTCAAGGCCTCCGATACCGCCGAGCTGTCCTTCAGCTCGGTCAGGGTGCCCGTCGAAGACCGCCTCGGCGAGGAGGGTGCCGGCTTCTCCTACCTCACACACAATCTCGCGCAGGAACGCCTCACCATCGCGATCGGGGCGTCGGCGACCGCCGCCGCGGCGGTACAGCACGCGTTGGCGTACACGAAGGAACGCGATGTCTTCGGCAAACCGGTGGCGTCGTTCCAGAACACCAAGTTCGTGCTCGCAGAATGCTCCGCCGATGTCGAGGCCATCCGGCAGTTCGTCGACCGCGCCCTGGAACTGCACAATGCCGGCGAGCTCACCGTCCCCGACGCTGCGCGGGTGAAACTGTTCGCCACCGAGACCGCCGGCCGGGTCATCGACAAATGCCTGCAGCTGCACGGTGGTTACGGCTACGTCCTCGAATACCCCATCGCACGTCTGTACGCCGACACCCGCGTATCGCGGATCTACGGCGGCACGAGCGAGGTGATGAAGACGATCATCGCGAAGGACCTCGGGCTCTGACCGGTAGGGCGCCAAGACCCGCAAAGGGAATTGGGAGACATGCCCTAGTCTCAGGAGGTGTCTGTCTACGAGCACGGTTTTGCGCGGGTGACCGGAGCAGTGCCGGTCGTGTCGATCGTCGACCCCGTCGGCAACGCCGAACGGACGATCGCGCTGCTGCGCGATGCCACCGACGATGGTGCCGCACTGGTCGTCTTCCCCGAGCTGGGTCTGTGCGGCTACTCGATCGACGACCTGGTGCAGCAGGATGCCGTGCTCGATGCCTGCTTGGCCGGGTTGGCGATCGTCGTCGAGGCCACCAAGGGTCTGCGGCCGCTCGTGGCGGTCGGGCTGCCGCTGGTGGTCGGCGACGGGCTGTTCAACTGTGCCGCGGTGATCCGCGACGGGCAGATCCTCGGGGTTGTGCCCAAGTCGTATCTGCCGAACTATCGCGAGTTCTACGAGCAGCGGTACTTCTCCGCCGCCCGCGACGCGACGGTCACCACGGCCACCGTGCTCGGTGTCGAGGTGCCGTTCGGCCCCGATCTCATCTTCGAGGCCACCGATCTGCCGGGCTTCGCGGTGCACGTGGAGATCTGCGAGGACGGATGGGTGCCGATCCCGCCGAGCACCTGGGCCTCGCTCGCGGGCGCGACGGTGCTGGTCAACCTCTCCGGCAGTCCGGTCACCGTCGGCAAGGAGGCCTACCGGCGGTCGCTGTCGACGAGCCACTCCGCGCGATGCGTGGCCGCGCACGTCTATGTGGCGGCCGGATTCGGCGAGTCGACCACCGATCTCGCGTGGGACGGCGACGCGTTGATCTCCGAGAACGGCACCCTGCTGGCCCGCTCCGACCAGTTCGCGATGACCGACCAAACCATCACCGCCGACATCGACCTCGACCGGCTCCGCCAGGAACGGATGCGGATGATCAGTCTCCGCGATCAGGCCGGCGACTTCGCCGGTGACCTGAAACCCCTGCGCCGCATTCGGTTCCAGATCGGACAAACCGACGACGTCGACGACGAGCTGCGTCGTGAGGTCCCCCGCTTCCCGTTCGTGCCGGCCGGTTCCGCCGACCGTGACGCCCGATGCCGTGAAGTCGGCAACATCCAGGTTCAAGGCCTCGCCGCGCGGCTGCGCTCCACCGGTATCCGCAAGATCGTCATCGGCGTGTCCGGTGGTCTGGACTCCACGCTGGCGCTGCTCGTCGCCGTCGACACCTTCGACCGTCTCGGCCTGCCGCGGGAGAACATCCTCGCCTACACCATGCCCGGTTTCGCCACGGGTTCGGCCACGCTGCGCCGCGCGCACGTGTTGATGGATTCGCTCGGGGTATCCGGCACCGAGCTGGACATCCGGCCGTCGTGTGAGCAGATGCTGGCAGACCTCGGCCATGCCTATACCGCGGGTGAGAAGCTCTACGACATCACCTTCGAGAACGTCCAGGCCGGCGAACGCACGTCCCATCTGTTCCGCCTCGCCAACCAGCACGGCGCAATAGTGCTGGGCACCGGTGACCTGTCCGAGCTGGCGCTGGGCTGGTGCACCTACGGTGTCGGCGATCAGATGTCGCACTACAACGTGAACTCGTCGGTGCCCAAGACCCTGATCCAGCATCTGATCCGGTGGATGATCGCGACCAGTGCCTACTCGCAGGTGACGACCGACGTGCTCGCGGAGATCCTCGATGACGTGATCACCCCGGAGCTGGTCCCACCCGGTGAGGACGGAGTGGTGCAGAGCACCGAGGACACCGTGGGACCGTATGAGCTGCACGACTTCTTCCTGTATTACGTCACCCGCTACGGCTACCGACCGGCCAAGGTCGCCTATCTCGCCTCCCAGGCGTGGGGCGACCGTGAGCACGGCGTGTGGTCGGACATGATCGCCGCGGAACGCCGCAACGAGTACGACGCCACCGTCATCGAACACTGGCTCGGGGTGTTCCTGAAGCGGTTCATGACCAACCAGTTCAAGCGCACGGCGATGCCCAACGGCCCGAAGATCGGTTCGGGTGGTTCCCTCTCGCCGCGCGGCGACTGGCGCTCCCCCAGCGACGCCAGCCCCGCGATCTGGCTCGACGCCCTCTAGCCCGACCCGGCGCCACTCGCCCGCCCCCGTCGAGCTATCCGCAGCGCTCGAGAAGCTGCTTGAGCTGCTCGTCGAAGGCGTGCGCGATCCCCCAGACATCGGGAGCCTGATCCGTGCAGGCGAGGATGCCGACGTTGAGGTGCCCGTCGGCGGAGAACACGGTGATGTTGAGGCCCAGTCCGTGGAAGATCGGGCCCAACGGATACACCGCGGTGACCCGCGCACCCAGGAAGTACAACGGGAAGTCGGGGCCGGCGACGTTGGAGACGGTGACATTGAAGACCGGTGGATGCCTCATCGACAGCCGTCTGTCGCCGTAGACCTTCATCATCGTCGTCAGCGTGGTGCCCGGCGCGAACTGCGCCCACGCGCGCAGCATGTTCGCGTCGATCTCACTGTGATGCTCCTTGGACTTGCGGGACAGTTCGGCCGCCTTCTCCAGCCGCTCCACCGGGTCCTCGACATTCGACGGCAGCAGGGTGAACATCCCGGTCACCTTGTTGGTGCCGCCGGTGACGAGCGAACTCTCGTCGGCACCGTGCACGGACACCGGCACCATCGCGACCAGCGGTTGTGCGGGCAGTTCACCGTGCTCGTCGAGGTAGGAACGCAGTGCGCCGCCGGTCATGGCCAGCACGACGTCGTTGACCTTCACGCCGAAGCGATTCTTCACCCGTTTGATGTCGTCGAGCGAGAGCTGGGTGAGCGCGATCGAGCGGTGCGGGGTGATCGGCGCGTTGAACCGGGTCCGCGGTGCCTGGAACGGCGCGGGCATGGCGGTGTCGGACCGGGAGCGTCGGAACCAGCCGATCGGGATGCCGACGGTGTTGGGGAGCAGCTTGGCCATCGCGATCGGACGCTGGACGAGGTAGTTGAGCGCCCCGGTGACCGCCATCGTGGTGCGCGACGTCGCGCCGGCGGTCTGCCGGATCTGGCCGGGATCGAGTTCGGGCGACTCCGGTGTGATCGTGCACAACTGGGCCAGCATCTCGGCGCTGGTCACACCGTCGACGCCGGCGTGGTGCATGCGCAGCATCGCCGCGACCTTGCCGTCGGCCAGCCCCTCGATGACCCACAGCTCCCACAGCGGCTTGCCGCGGTCGAGGGTCTGCCCGGCGAGGTGACCGCACAGCTCCGCCAGCTCGACCTCGCCGCCGGGAGCGGGGACCCCGACACGGTGTACGTGGCGCTCGATGTCGAAGTCGGTGTCCTCGATCCACACCGGGTGGTCGATGTTGAGCATCGAATTGTCCAGCTTGCGACGGAAGGCCGGCATCCCCGCGATCCGGCGTTCGAGTTCATCGCGGAGCTTGGTGAAGCCGTAACCGCCCGGCATCGTGCCCGGATCGATCTCCATGAGCCCGATGACGTGCATCAACTGCGATCGCGTCTCCAGATACAGAAACGACGCATCCAAACCGCTGAGCCGCTGCATGTGATCACCACCTCATTCCCCCGGGACGGATTGCCCCGCCGACCACCAAGACTAGAACAGGTTCCCGTAGTCTCGACACTCGATGTGCACCTTCACACACGCCGAGCTCGATGCCGCATTCGCCGACTTCCAGACCACCGTCGCCGAGATCTCGATCAGCCGCGACTGGGACCGGTTCGCGAACATGTTCACCCCCGACGCCGACTACATCGAACACGCGCTGGGAACGATGTCGGGCCGGGAGGAGATCCGCGGCTGGATCCGTAAGACGATGACGACGTTCCCCGGTAGCCATATGACCGGGTTCCCGGCTGTGTGGCACGTCGTCGACGCCCCGACGGCGCGCGTGATCTGCGAGGTCGACAACCCGATGCGCGATCCCGGTGACGGATCTCACATCACGGCGACCAACATCACGATCCTCACCTATGGCGGCGACGGCCTGTGGAGCCGCGAGGAAGACGTCTACAACCCGTTGGAATTCGGACAGGCCGCGGCGAGGTGGTGTGAGAAAGCGGCAGCACTCGGTACTCTTGACCCCGACGCGGCCCGATGGATGGCAACCACTGGAGCCGCGTTCGCACGGCGTTGACGCCTCCTTTCGTGCAGTGACCGGCAGCACAAAGGGCGGCGTAACGGGGAATCGTCGTGGTTACGATTGCGTAGGTACGAACTTGGGTCCATACGCCCAGGTGTCGTACCCTGGTCCACTGATCACCCCATGCCGTCACGCGCCGGAGTCCGGACAGGCATGACTGCCGACCACTGTTCGGAGGAACTTTATGGCACGCGAGCTGACCCAACTCGAGCTTCTCAAGGAGCTGGCGCCCGTCGCCGAAGAGAACGTCAATCGCCACCTCAAGATCGCCAAGGACTGGAATCCGCACGACTACATCCCGTGGGATGAGGGCCGCAACTACGCCGCACTCGGCGGCATCGACTACGACCCCGAGCAGTCACATCTCGACGAGGTCGCCAAGGCCGCCATGGTCACCAACCTCCTGACCGAGGACAACCTGCCGTCGTATCACCGCGTCATCGCGGACAACTTCTCGATGGATTCGGCCTGGGGCCACTGGGTCGGCCGGTGGACCGCCGAGGAGAACCGCCACGGCATCGTGATGCGCGACTACCTGGTCGTCACCCGTGGTGTCGATCCCGTGGCGCTCGAAGAGGCGCGGATGATCCACATGACCAACGGCTACGACCCGATGCTGGCGGCCGCCGGACGTGCCGATGAGCTCGAGGAATACGCCGACGAACTGGGTCTGCTGCATTCGGTCGCCTACGTGACCTTCCAGGAGCTCGCCACCCGCGTGAGCCACCGCAACACCGGCAAGGCATGCAACGATCCGATCGCCGACAAGATGCTGCAGCGCATCGCCGCCGACGAGAACCTGCACATGATCTTCTACCGCAACATCTGCGGCGCGGGAATGGACATCTCCCCCGACCAGACACTGCGCGCGGTGACCGATATCGTCGTCAACTTCCAGATGCCCGGCGCCGGTATGCCGAACTTCCGCCGCAACGGCGTCCTGATGGCCAAGCACGGCATCTACGACCTGCGTCAGCATCTCGAAGAGGTCATCATGCCGGTCCTGCGCAAGTGGAATGTCTTCGAGCGCGACGACTTCACCGCCGACGGCGAGAAGACCCGCGAGGAGCTCGCCGCCTTCCTCGAGCAGCTCGAGAAGGACACCATCCGCTTCGAGGAGATGCGCGACCGTTCGCTCGCCCGCGAAGCCAAGAAGCGGGAGCAGCGGGCATCCTGAGCACCGTTCTACATCCCAGCGGACCGGCGCCCTCAGCTTCATCTGAGGGCGCCGGTTCGTTGTCGCCTGCGAGCCTCACGCCGGGAGCGCTGCGCATCGGCTCGATCGAACTGGGCAGCCCGGTGGTACTCGCACCGATGGCCGGTGTCACGAACGTCGCGTTCCGCACCCTGTGCCGCGAACTCGAACTCGAACGCACCGGAACCGTGTCTGGCCTGTACGTCTGCGAGATGGTGACCGCGCGTGCGCTGGTCGAACGCCATCCGGTGACGATGCACATGACCACCTTCGGCCCCGACGAGAACCCTCGGTCGATGCAGCTCTACACCGTCGACCCGGAGAACACCTACGCCGCGGCCAAGATGATCGTCGACGAGAACCTCGCCGACCACATCGACATGAACTTCGGCTGCCCCGTCCCCAAAGTGACCCGCAAGGGCGGTGGATCGGCGATCCCGTTCAAGCGCAAGCTCTTTCGACGGATCGTCGCCGCCGCGGTGCGGGCCACCGAGGGCACCGACATCCCGGTGACGGTGAAATTCCGCATCGGCATCGACGACGAGCATCACACCCACCTCGACGCCGGCCGCATCGCCGCGGAGGAGGGCGCACAAGCGGTCGCGCTGCACGCACGGACTGCGTCTCAGCGTTATTCGGGCACCGCGGACTGGGACGAGATCGCCCGCCTCAAAGAACACGTCACCGATGTGCCGGTGCTGGGCAACGGCGACATCTTCGAGCCGGCCGATGCCGTCGCGATGATGCGCCGCACCGGGTGTGACGGAGTCGTCATCGGACGCGGCTGCCTCGGCCGTCCGTGGCTGTTCGCCGAACTGTCGGCCGAGCTGAACGGTCTCGCGGCGCCGGCGACCCCGAACCTGGGCGAGGTCGCGCAGATCATCGTCCGGCACGGTGAGCTGCTGGCCGCGCACCACGGCGAGGACAAGGGCATGCGCGAGATCCGTAAGCACGTGGCGTGGTATCTGCGCGGCTTCCCCGCCGGATCGGATCTGCGCAACCGCCTGGCGCTCGTCAGCACCGTCGATGAGCTGCGCGAACTCGTCTCGGCTCTGCCCGCCGACACCGAGTTCCCAGCCGACGGCCACGGACCGCGGGGACGTCAGGGATCACCCGCCAAGGTGGCGCTGCCCGACGGATGGCTCGACGACCCCGAAGAGGACATCATCCCCGAGGGCGCCGAGATCATGCATTCAGGTGGCTGAGTAACGAAGTCCACTCGGCTGCCGAGCGGCTGGGTAACGATTCACCGCGGCCACGGCGGCTGAGAAGCCTTCTCAGGTGCAATCAGTAAGATGGCGCGGAGGTTCGCCCGCGTGCGGACCTCACGCCATGGTGCGCCGGGCTCGCCCGCGCGGCGCGCACGCTTCATCGGGTCGGGGCAAGGGGATCAGCAGTTGAGTCGTAGGACATCGGGACCGGACGAGCCGTCCGACGAGGGCCGCACGCCCCGTCGCAGCCGGCGCGCCCGACGCTCGGGTGGTGCCCACGACTTCCGGGAGATGTTCGGTGACGCACCGAGCAACGACGCGCCCGCCCACGGGTCACTGCATGAGCCGCGCGCCACCGATCGGTATGTCCGAGGCCGTACCCGGCTGACCGTCCGTGAGCTGATGGAGCAGATGAACGCGGCCGGCGAGGCCGAGGCATCCGCTGCGCCCTCCTCACCGCAGACGGCATCCACTCCGAAGTCGACACCTCAGCGGACCCCGACGCCCCCGCCCGCGACGCCGCAGCCGCGGGCCGACGAGAACCCGACCGAGGTACATCGGTTCGACGATCTCGGCGGCCCCGCGAACGACAACGAGCTCACCCAGAAGATCCCGCCGGTCCGGTCGTCGGGTCCGGTCGGCGACGTCGGTGTCGATCTGTCCGACGACGCGACGCGCAAACGGGTCACCGAGGAATCACGTGGTCAGGGCCCGGCAGCACCCGTTCCGCCGACGGCCGACGTGCCCGGGCCTCCGCCGCCGCCCGACCTGCCGGTGCCGCAGCCGACGCCCGACCTACCGGTGCTGCAGCCGACCCCTGACCTGTCGGAGACCGTGGCACCGCGGCCGCGTCCGCGGCGCCATGTCGGCCGCGCCGAGCGCCGACGCTCCCTGAGTCACAGCGCCACCGTCACCGGCCGGATCATCGTGGCCGCCGCATGTGTCATGGCCCTGGTGGGTACCGGGTTTGTGTGGGGGTATCTGCAGTCCTGGAACGGGAACTGGAAGACCATCAACGCGGTCAATCCCGAGGACTCCAACATCCGCAAGAAGGAAGCCCAGTACGGCGACGAGAACTACCTCATCGTCGGCACCGACACCCGCAGCGGCATGAACTCCAAGGTCGGTGCGGGCACGACCGCCGACGCCGGTGGCGCACGATCCGACACGATCATCCTGGTCAACATCCCGGCCAACCGCAGCCGCGTCGTCGCGGTCTCCTTCCCGCGTGATCTGCAGGTCGACCGGCCCGAGTGCCAGACGTGGGACAACGACACCGGTACCTACGGTGATCCGCTGCCGGCGGCCTACTCGGTGAAGCTCAACAGCGTGTACTCCGACGGCGGGCCGAAATGCCTGGTGTCGGTGATCACCCAGATGAGCGGTCTGAACATCAACCACTTCATCGCGATGGACTTCTACGGTTTCGAGAAGGTCGTAAAGGCCATCGGCGGCGTCGAGGTGTGCTCGACGACCCCACTCTACGACTACGAACTCGGCCAGATCCTGCGCAAGGCGGGTACCCAGAAACTCACCGGGCGACGGGCGCTCAACTACGTACGGGCCCGCACCATCGCCTCGGAGGGCAACGGCGACTACGGCCGGATCAAGCGGCAACAGCTGTTCATGTCGTCGCTGCTGCGGTCGACGCTCTCGGGCAACGTTCTGTCGAACCCGACCAAGCTCAACAGCATCGTCAACACCTTCATCGAGTACAGCTACGTCGACGGCGTCGACACCCAGTCGCTGCTCGACCTCGCCGAATCGATGCAGGGCATCGAGGCCGGGCGCGTCACCTTCCTGACGATCCCCACGTCGGGTACGTCGACAGACGGGATGAACAACGAGATCCCGCGCATCGACGACATCGACGCCATCTTCAACGCCATCATCGACGACCAACCGCTGCCAGGCGAACAGGCCAAGAAGGTGGCGGCGTCGTCGAGCAGCCAGTCGAGCAGTAAGTCGTCGTCCAGCACTGCAGCCACCTCGACGACGGAAGCCGCCCCCACCCGTGTCACGGCGACCGCGCAGTCTCCCGGCAACGTGGGTGTCCGTATCCTCAACGGCACGGGCCGAAGCGGTGTCGCGACGGAGGTCTCCGATCAGCTGTCGCCGCTGGGCTTCGATGTGCGCGGCGTGGCCGACGCTTCGGAGAACCGTGTGGACACGGTCGTGCGTTACGGTCCCGGCGAGCAGGACTCCGCGGCGACACTGGCGATGATGTTCCCCGGTGCGTCGATCCAGCTCGACCGCACGGTCAAGTCCGGTGTCGAGGTAATTCTGGGCACGGACTTCGATGGCACGCTCGCCTCGGCCCCGGATACCGGTACCACCATCTCGGTCCCGCAGCTACCGCAGTCGACGAATCCGTCGAACCTGCCGAACGACCTCGCGGTGACCAACGCCGGCGACACCACATGCTCCTGACCACACGAGATACGCACTCCGGACCCATCCGTTCATAGGGTGTTCACCCGCACAAATCCGGGTTCGCAAGTGCTACCCAGTAGGCTTATCGGCATGCGTACCGCCTACCACGAGCAGCTCGACACGCTCAATCTGATCCTCGGCGAGATGTGCGAACTCGCCGGCACCGCCATGGCCCGCGCCACCCAAGCCCTCCTGCAGGCCGACCTGGCGATCGCCGAGGAGGTCATCAGTGGCACCGACAAAATGACCGAGCTGTCGGCGCGCGCCGAGGAGCAGGCCTTCGCCCTGCTCGCCCTACAGGCGCCGGTGGCCGGCGATCTGCGCGGCATCGTCAGTGCGATGCAGATCGTCGGCGACGTCGATCGCATGGGGGCCTTGGCCCTGCATGTCGCGAAGGTCGCGCGACGCCGCCATCCGGCCAAGGCGCTGCCCGAGGAGGTCAACGGCTACTTCGCCGAGATGGGGCGACTGGCCGTGCAGATGAGCGAGAACGCTCGCGACGTCATCCGGTCACAGAATCCCGACGAGGCCGTCCGCCTGCAGGACGACGACGACGCGATGGACGACCTGCACCGGCATCTCTTCACGGTCCTGATGGACCGCGACTGGAGCCACGGGGTGGCCGCCGCGGTCGACGTCACCCTTCTGGGTCGCTACTACGAGCGGTTCGCCGACCACGCCGTCTTGATCGGCCGCCGGGTCCTGTTCCAGGCCACCGGAAAGACGCCGGAACAGTTCCTCGAGGTGTCCTGACCCACCCCCTCTCGGTCGAGTAGCGAGCGAACGCAGTGAGCCCGCGGATCTACCCTCCTACTCGATCCGCAGGACATGGCCTGCGACACGGCGTGATCCAGACCACCCACCGTCGGGTCTGAAATCATCCTCACGACACCCCGGTCGCAGTTTCTCAACGCGTCTGACCTCGGGTTATGGTGTGCGAATGGCTCAGCACCCCTCTGCGGAACCACACCCCGCCTTCGACGACGAAGCCGCCGCCGCAGCCCATCGGCGGCAGATCCGGGTCTATCTCGGGATCACGCTGTCATTGATCGGGCTGCTGATCGCCCTGGTCCTGAGCATGTGAGCAGCTCCCAAAAAAATGTAACGGTGCCGGGCACATGGCGTGCCCGGCACCGTTGCTTGGAAGATGAGGTCCCAGCTCAGCCGAAGCGGCCCGAGATGTAGTCCTCGGTCTCCTTCTTGGTCGGGTTCGAGAACATCGTCTCGGTGTCGGCGATCTCCACCAGCTGCCCGGGCTGTCCCACGGCTTCGAGGTTGAAGAACGCGGTCTGATCGCTGACGCGGGCGGCCTGCTGCATGTTGTGGGTCACGATGACGATCGTGTACTCCTTCTTCAGCTCCTGCATCAGGTCCTCGATCGCCAGCGTCGAGATCGGGTCGAGAGCCGAGCAGGGCTCGTCCATCAGCAAGACGTCGGGGGACACCGCGATCGCGCGGGCGATGCAGAGACGCTGCTGCTGACCACCGGAGAGGCCACCGCCCGGCTTGTCGAGGCGGTCCTTGACCTCCTCCCAGAGGTTCGCACCACGCAGGCTGCGCTCGCACACCTCGGCCAGTTGCGCTTTGTTGCGCACTCCCTGCAGCTTGAGTCCGGCCACCACGTTGTCGCGGATCGACATGGTGGGGAACGGGTTCGGGCGCTGGAACACCATGCCAATAGTGGTCCGCACAGCGGTCGGGTTGATGCCCTTGGCGTAGATGTCCTCACCGTCGAGCAGCACGCTGCCGACCGCATACGCGCCCGGGATCTCCTCGTGCATACGGTTCAGGGTCCGCAGCACGGTCGACTTACCACAGCCGGAGGGCCCGATGAACGCGGTGATGCTGTGCGGCGGAACCGAAAGGGTGACGTCCTTGACGGCATGGAACTTGCCGTAATAGACATTCAGGTCTTTGATGTCGAGGCGCTTGGCCATGTCGATGCCTTACTCGTGTTGCGTGGGCGGCGAACCGCTACTTGGTCTTGGGGGCGAGGTACTTGGCGAGCATCGCCGCGATGATGTTCAGGATCGCGATGATGATGATCAGCGTGAGAGCCGCTCCCCAGTAGTAGAAGTCCGATGCCGGCTGCGCCGCCGACCACATGTCCTTGATGAACAGCGGCAGTGATGTCATGCCGCCCTCGAACGGGTTGGTCTGCACCTGCGAGCTGGCGGGCCCGGCCAGAATCAGCACCGGGGCCGTCTCGCCCATGATGCGGGCGATCGCGAGGAAGATGCCCGACAGCATGCCGGACATGGCCGTCGGGAGCACCACCCGCATGATGGTCTTCCACTTGGGGATGCCAAGTGCGTAGGACGCCTCCCGCAGCTCATCCGGGACGAGTTTGAGCATCTCCTCGGTGGAGCGCACCACGATCGGCACCATCAGCAGGATCAACGCGAGACTGACCATGAAAGCGCTCTGTCCCATGGACAGGCCGATGACGAACACGGTGAAGATGAACAACGTGGCGACGATCGACGGCACACCGGCGAGGATGTCGACCATGAAGCTCACCGGCTTGACCAGTCTGGAGGTGGGGTACTCGACCAGCATGATGCCTGTCATCACCGCAATCGGCACCGAGATGACGGTCGCGATGAGCGCCTGGATCAGCGAGCCGATGATCGCCTGCGAGATGCCGGCGCCGTACTGCGTGGTCGTGTCCACCCCGTAGGCGTCACCGAACCACCAGTTCGGATCGGTGAGCGCCGGCGCGCCCTTCGAGATCACTGTGTAGAGCAGCCACACCAGCGGAATGACACCGAGCACGAAGCAGGCGGCGAAGATCCCGCCGGCCAGATTGTTACGGACCTTGCGGCTCGTTGAGACCTCGCGGAAGGCCGTCGGCGACGCCTTGACCGGCCCACCGGGGTTCGCGTCCAATGTCGCTGTCATCCGTTCACCTTTCCACCGGCGACAACGCGTGCGATGGCGTTGACCACGAACGTGAGTACGAAGAGGACCAGGCCGGCCGCAATGTAGGCACCGGCAGACGCCTCACTGCCGACGAACTCGCCAACGTCGCGGGCGATCTTGGAGGCGAAGGTGTCGCCGCCTTCGAACAGCGACCACTTCAGTCGCCCGACCGCCGCACTCAGGATGATCATCAGGGCGATGGTCTCGCCGAGCGCGCGCCCGAGCGCCAACATCGAGGCGGCAATCATGCCCGACCGGCTGTAGGGGAAGGCGGTCATCCGGATGACCTCCCACTTGGTCGCGCCGAGCGCCTGCGCGGCCTCCTTGTGGGCGGTCGGCGTCTGGCGCAGGACCTCGCGGGTGATGGAGGTGATGATCGGCAGCATCATGATTGCGAGCACGATGCCCGCGGTGAAGATGGTGCCGCCTCCGGCGATCGACGTCTTGCCCGACGCGAACAGGAAGAACCACCCGAAGGTCGAGTTCAACCACTCCGCGAACGGCGCGATAACCGGGGCGAGGACGTAGATACCCCACAGACCGAAGATGATCGAGGGCACCGCGGCCAGCAGGTCGATCACCGCGCCGAGCGGTCGCGAGATCCTATTCGGCGCGTATTCGACCAGGAACACCGCGATACCGATGGCCACCGGCGTCGCGAGAACCAGCGCGAAGAAGGACGTCAACACGGTCGCACGGAACAACTCCCACACACCGAAGGCGGCCGTACCGTTGGCGAAGTCCTGACCGCTGACATTCCATTCCGAGGAGAAGAGGAAGTTGGCGTTGTCGTCGATGATGGCCGGTACGGCATCGATCAGCAGCGATATACCGATCGCCGCGATGAGGACGATGACCAGGACACCGGTTCCCCTGGCCAGGTAGGAGAAGATCTGGTCACCGGCCTGCCCGCGATGACTGCGCAGACCCGGGTGGATCTGTTCCTCGAGTTCGCGCTCGTCGGGTGTGAGGTTCGGATCGGGTTCGGGCTGAGGCGGTGGCGCCGAGTCCGGCGAGCCGCTGCTCGCCGGACCCGGGCCGACACCTGTCGTGTCATCCACAGACATCTTCTTCGGTTGCTCTATCTCTTGGTTGTGCCCGAGCAGCAGCTACTGGATCGCATCGATCGAGGACTGCAACTTGGTCTGGAAATCCTGCGGAAGCGGGATGTAGCCCGCGGCCTGCAGGTCCGCGCCCTGGTTCTGCGGCGCCGACGCAACATTCAGGAAGGTCTTCACGCCCTGAGCGGTGGGGGTATCCGAGTACTTCGAGCACACGATTTCATAGGTTGCCAGAACAATCGGGTACGCGCCCGCCTGCGTCGGCTTGTAGAAGGACGAGGTGTCGATCACCATGTTGTGGCTGTCCGGGCCGTTCGCCAGGGTGGCCGACTCGATGGTCTTGCCGCCGCTCTCGGCGGTCAGTGCCACACCCTCGGGATCCTGGTCGGTGATGATCTTGGCCATCGACAGATTGTTGGACTGCGCGAAGGCCCACTCGACATAGGCGATCGATCCGGGAGTGGGAGCGACCGCGGAGCCGACGCCCGGGTTGCCCTGCTTGCCCTCGCCGACACCGCCGTTGAAGGTCTTGCCGGTGCCCTTGGTGTAGCCGCCCGCGGCGGTCAGGTACTTCTGGAAGTTGTCGGTGGTACCCGACTGATCCGCGCGGTAGAGCACGCTGATCTGCTCATCCGGCAGGTCCACGCCCGCGTTCTCGGCGGCGATGGCCGGATCGTTCCACTTGGTGATCTCGCCGCTGAAGATCTTGGCGAGCGTCGGGCCTGACAGCGCCAGGTTGTCAACACCATCGATGTTGTAGGCCACCGCGATCGGGCCGAAGACCAGCGGCAGGTTCCATGCCTCGGAACTGCAGCGCTGGGCGGCCGCGGCGGCATCTTCGTCCTCGATCGGCGAATCGGAGCCACCGAAGTCGGTCAGGCCCTGGTTGAAGTCGGAGACACCCTGGCCGGAGCCGCCGCCGCCGTAGGCCAACTCGAACCCGGGGCAGGTCTTGGCGAAAGACGTCGAGAAGATCGTCATCGCGTTGGCCTGTGCGGTGGAGCCGCTGGCCTTGAGGTCCTGCTTACCCTCACATTGGATGTCGGAGACCGCAGACGCGGCAGCGCTGTCGGAGTTGTTGTCCGCATTGCTGCTGCACGCACCCAGCACCATCACGGATGCCGCCATCGCCGACCCCACGGCGAGTCCCGATCGACTCAGCTTCACCTGGTTACCTCCATACTCATTTCATGGCGCGTCGCCCCCGCGACGTCACCGGGTCGTCTTGACCCTAGGGAGCGCTGGTGGACGGCCTCCACCGCTAAGGTGAACAGAAGATGAATTAGGACATCCTGGTCACACGTCCAAGAACGTGATGCCCGCCCCCCGGTCAGTCGCACGCCTTAATCTCTACGCGCAGACAAACGGCAGGACAATTGGAACGAGCGTCCGAGTGGCGATCAGCCGTAGGCGACGTCGACGGCGTAGCGCGTGAAGCCGAGTCGCGAGTAGGTGTGCAACGCGGCGGTGTTGTCACCCTCCACATACAGCTCGATCTCGTCGACACCTCGCCCGGCCAGGTATTTCAGGCCCGCGAGGGTCAGCAACCGCCCCAGTCCGCGGCCCTGCGCGCCCGGGTCAATGCCGACGATGTAGACCTCGCCCAGTGACGCCGACTGCATTTTCGTCCAGTGAAATCCCAGCAGGTGGCCGGGCGCGGCAACGTCGAAGGCGAGGAACAATCCGGCCGGATCGAACCAGGGACTGCGCACCCGTTCGACGATCTGCGCGTCGCTCCACCCGCCCTGCTCGGGGTGCCAGTCGAACGCCGCATTGTTGACGCGCAGGATCTCCGCATTGTCGGCGGGCCCGGCGTAGGTGCGCAGGATGATGTCGTCGGGCGCTTCGAGCGCGGGCAGCTCGGGCGCGTCGGACCCGACCGGACGCCGCATCTGCAGCAGCTCACGGCGACGGATCACGCCGACCGAGGCGGCGAGTGCCACCGCGCCGGGCAGGTCTCCATGGGCCCATGCCCGCGGACCCGGTTCGGCGCGCAGGCCGCGCGCGACGTCGAATGCAGCAGCAAGCAGTTCACGACCGAAACCGCGCCGACGCCTCGTCGGGTCGACGACGATCTCGACCATCGCCGGCTCGCCCGGCCTACCGACGATCACGTTGCCGTAGCCGGCTTCGGAGAAGATATGTCGCACAGTGGGATCCGGGGCGGAATCGATCGCCGACACGGCCTGTTCGGACAGGGGTGCCACCCCGTCGATCTCTGCGGCCGCGGCCACCAATTCGTGTGCGAAGCTGGCGATCTCGGCGGGCAGGCGGTCGACGACCGTCGGCCGTGCGTGCGCGTCAGTTCCCGTTGGCGCTGGCACTGAACTCCTCGTCGAACGGACCCTCGAGATCGTCGGGTCCGAAGTCCTCGGTGTCGTCCACCATCACGTCGACAGTGCCGTCGCCGCCGTTGGGCCGGCCGCGGCTCGGGCGCACCGCCTTGTAGCCGACGTTACGTACGGTCCCGATCAGGGATTCGTGGTCGTTGCCCAGCTTGGCGCGTAGGCGCCGCACGTGCACGTCGACGGTCCGGGTGCCGCCGAAGAAGTCGTATCCCCAGACCTCCTGCAACAGCTGGGCTCGGGTGAACACCCGCCCGGCGTTCTGGGCCAGGTATTTGAGGAGTTCGAACTCCTTGTAGGTGAGGTCGAGCGGACGGCCGCGCAACCGTGCGGTGTAGGTGCCCTCGTCGATCACCAGTTCGCCGAGGGTGACCTTGCCGCTGGCCTCCTCGGTGGTCATCCCGCGTGTCCGCACAACCAGCAACCGCAACCGCGCGTCGAGCTCCGCCGGGCCTGTGCCGGGCAGCAGGAACTCGTCGAGCCCCCAGTCGGCGTTCACCGCGACCAGGCCTCCTTCGGTGAGAACCGCCGCCACCGGAACCGAAGAGCCCGTACTACCCAGGAGTCGACACAGACCGCGCGCGGCGGCCAGGTCGGTGCGCGCGTCGACGATCGCGACGTCGGCGTTGCTCGCCTCCATGAGCGAGGAAACCTCGGTCGGCGCAACCCGGACCGTATGCGCAAGCAAGGAGAGAGAGGGCAGGACGGACTCCGGGTTCGGATCGGCTGTCAACAGCAAGAGATCCATGAACCACTCCGATCTCGTCGTCCCCCGACCCACTGACATGCGCGCATTGCCCGCGTCGTCGGGGACCTCTGTTGCGCACCGCACCTACGACGGATTGTTTACAACGCCTTACCGTCGTGTGCGCGATAGATGACAGAATAGCGCCAATGTCGCGTTTCGCTGTCAACCAGGCGCCCGGAGAGGGTCGGCAGCGGACGTTCGGGGCGGCCGGAAGGCCACGTATCGGCCGCCTTATCCTGGGTCTCGGCATCCTGTCAGTGATCGTCGTCACCGTTGTCAGCTTGTTGACCGACACCCTCCTCGCGATGCGGACCGAACACGGGCTGTCCCGTGCGCTGCTCACCTCACCCCGCCTCGTCTACGACCCCGAGGTCACCCTCGGCGGGTTCCCGTTCGTGACACACGCCCGCGGCGGGGACTTCACCGGCGGCGTCATCACCGCGCGTGGTGTGCCGGTGACCTGCCCACCACCCGATCACTGTCACGCCGAGCTGGGCGCAACGCTCGGCCCCTTCACCGTCGACGACGGGTTCGACATCGAACCGACCGACGACGTGGCGACGTCGTCGCTGGACGTCTACACGCGTCTGGATTCGGTCAACCTGGGCCGCATGCTGGGGATCATCGACCTCACCGTCAACACCCCGGCCCCCACCGGCAAGGCCGGCGCCGGCGGTCCGGGCGACGGCTTGCTCCGGCGGACCAGCGGCGTCCTGTTCACCGGCACCGTCGCTTTGCCCCCGATCGACACCGCGACCCGCTTCCCGCCGTCGGCTTCGGCGTATCCGGGGCCGACGATGAAGGTCAGCGTCACCGTCGACCTGTCCGTCGTCGACGGACGCCTGCACATCACGGCCACCGACTTCTATCGGGGACCCAAGGAGCATGTCGACGCCGACGTCCCCGCCGACCTGCGCGGCTACGTCCTGTCGCACTTCACTGCGACGCTCCCCCCGCTTCCGCTGCCCTGGGATGTACCCCCGACCACGGCCCACAGCGAGGGCAGCGACGTCCTGCTGGCCGGATCATCGGGCCCGACGACGGTTCGTCCCGTCGATTTCTGACCGCGGACGCTGACGAAACCGCAGGTCATCGGCCATCTGAGATCGGGTTTGGTCTGACGCAGACCCTGAAGTACCCTCGTGGGCATGCAACAGCGCCGTGAGTTCATGCTCACTCGCCGTCGTGCGATCGACTTCTGTCGGATCGCCAACTGTTGTTGTCGCCAGTCGGTGTAGCGCGAAGTTCTGACCTTCGCTTTCACCCTCTCGATGGCGGTCGGTGCGCCTTTCGGGCACTTCTGACATCCCGCGTCCATCTCGGACCCTCGTCGCCGGTTCACGGTAGCGCTCCGGGCCCTCATGCGGCCGCCGCTTTCAT
>NZ_BAHC01000192.1 GCF_000298195.1 Gordonia rhizosphera NBRC 16068
AGTTCCATGATCACCGCGACCCCGATCACCCGGGCGCCGGCCCGGGCCAACAACTCCGCGGTCGCGACCGCGGTTCCGCCGGTGGCGAGCACGTCGTCGACCACCAAGACGCGAAGGCCACCGATGTCGATGCCGTTGGCAGGGATCTCCAGGGTCGCCGTCCCATACTCCAGGGAGTAGTCCACACTGTGCACCGGTGGCGGTAGCTTCCCGCCCTTGCGGACCGCGAGCACCCCTACCTCGAGTTCGCGCGCGACCGCACCGCCGAGGAGGAATCCGCGGGCGTCGATACCGGCGACGAGATCGACATCGCCGCAACCGTGGGTCAACGCCGTCACGATCGCCGACAGGCCCTCGGAATCGGCGAGTACCGGCGTCAGGTCGCGGAAGACGATCCCGGGCTGGGGGAAATCGACCACCGACCGTGCGTGCGTGTCGATCGCCGTCCGCGCCCGGCGCAGCGCCGCGAGGGTCACCTCATCGTCAGCCACGTATCGTCCACCGATCCATGTTCCATCCCGTCCCGTTACGGGCCAGCCCGGCGACCACATTATCCACTCGGTCCCCCCAGCGGTGGATTCGCGGCGCCGCGAACAGCGGGATGGACCGCATTTGCGCCCACGCGGTGTTCTCGATGGTGCGGACCAGCCGCAACCGATCGGCGGCCAGCGTCGCGGTGGCCAGGTCGTCGACGGCCCGACTCATCACGGGGTCCCGGAATCCCGCGAGGTTCAACGGATCGCCGCCGCGCAGCTGATAAGCGTCGCGCGACGGGTCGGCGGCACCGGCGGCCGCGAATCCCGCCCCGTTGGCGACCAGCACCGCGTCCACATCGCCACCGAGCGCCGTCGGCGACAACTCCGCCGACCCCGCGTCGACGACCTCGACGCCCACCTGCCGGCACGACTCGGCGATGGCCGCGACCAGCTGCCGGTCGCGGTCCGACGGCGCGAGGTAGCCGATGCGGACCCGGAGCGGCCCGGTACGGCTGTCGGCGGACTCCGTGCTCAGCGCCCGCGCCCGCGGCAGATCCGGGCGCGCATACGCGACCCCGAACGTGGGATTGATCTGGCCCGCGAGATTGTCGGCGGGCGCGAGCACTCGCAGGTTCCACAGCGGCGCGCCCTGTCCGAAGCGTTGTGCAAGCGCGGCGCGGGGGACGCAGGA
The DNA here is from genome assembly GCF_000298195.1 of Gordonia rhizosphera NBRC 16068. GTDB lineage: Bacteria > Actinomycetota > Actinomycetes > Mycobacteriales > Mycobacteriaceae > Gordonia > Gordonia rhizosphera. The sequence goes on from NZ_BAHC01000192.1 coordinate 1,168, forward strand.
TGCGAAGGCGCGCCGCGCACGGACCTCGGCGAACGCCCCGGTCGACGCCAGGACCAACTCCTGCACGGCCAGTGCCCGTTCGGGCCGCGGCAGCGGTTGGGGTTGCGCCGACGTCCCGGACGCGACGATGTCGTCGGCGATCAGACCGCCCGCCACGTCGGCGACGTCGAAGGCGCCGTCGGCGAGGCGACGCTCCACGTCGGTGCCGCGGCCCCAGACGACGATCCGCTCGGTGGCCGGAGCATCACCCCACCAGGCGTCGTTCGCGACGAGCACCAGGCCCTCCGACGGCGAGTACTCCTCGATCCGGTAGGGCCCCGACGACGGGAACCTCGCCGGGTCGAGCGGGCCGTCGGGGAATGCGAAACCGGTGTTCCAGACCTGCGCGATCTTGGCGATGGCCTCCTGGTTGCCGCTGCGGATCGGCTCGACGACGTCGGACAATCCGGCCTCGCGGGCGACCACGTGGGCGGGCAGCAGCGTCCCGGCACCGAACAGCGACAGCCAGTCCCGGTGGTCGCGGCCCTTGGCGAACACCGCGGTGGCGCTGCGGTCGCCGGCCGCGCAGTCGATGCGTTCGATGTCGCGGTAGCCCGCGGTCGTCGCCGGACGGAAACCGGGCACCCGGCCACTCATCGCGGCCCAGGCCAGTACCAGGTCGTCGCAGCCGAGTGCCTGTCCGTCGGAGAATCGCGCCGCCGGGTTGAACTCGTAGCGCAGGGTGAGCACGTCACCGGGAACCTGGGTGACGGTGCCGATGTCACGGTCGGGGGTGACCTGCCCCTGCGCACCGAGATAGCTGAACCCGGGCAGCACCCGGGTGGTCGCCATCAGCACACCGTCGGCGTTGCCGACGACGGTGTTCGCGTTGTACCCGTCGGTGCGGGCATCGACCACGTACTCGATCGTCGGCGGGCCGCCGTCGCCGCATGCGCTCAGCAACCCGGCGCCCGCGACGCAGGCGACGAGAAGCGCCGAGACCTTCCGGGCCAGGCCGATCACCGTGATCGACGACGCTTGCCGGTCGGTTCCATCGACGTGTCCGGGCCCGTCCGTCGACCCGCCTTATCCCCCGGACGCCGCCCGACGTGTCGCGATTGCTTCAGATCCTCACCGGAGGCCTGTCGCGCCCGCCGGTCCAGCACCCGCTTGGTGTGTTGGGAGATGTCCCCGCGACGTTCCTTGAGGGTCACCAGCAGCGGTGTCGCGAGGAAGATCGACGAGTACGTGCCGACGATGATGCCGACCATCTGGATCAACGCCAGATCCTTGAGGGTGCCGACGCCGAGCATCCAGACCGCGATCACCATCAGCGCGAGGATCGGCAGCACCGAGATGACCGTGGTGTTGATCGACCGCATCAGGGTCTGGTTGACCGCGAGGTTGGCCTGCTCGGCATACGTGCGCCGCGACGTCTGCAGTACCGCACGGGTGTTCTCGGAGACCTTGTCGAACACCACCACCGTGTCATAGAGCGAGAAGCCCAGAATCGTCAGCAGACCGATGACCGTCGCCGGGCTCACCTCCCAACCGACCAGCGAGTACACGCCGGCGGTGACGATGATGTCGAAGAACAACGCGGCCAGCGCGGCCACCGACATCTCCCGGTCGAACCGGATGGCGATGTAGATGAAGACGATGACGAGGAACACCGCGAGCGCGATCGCCATCTTCCGGGTGATCTCACGTCCCCACGTCGAACTCACGTCGGAGGAACTGACCTCGTCGGCGGTCAGCGCGGGGCCGAATTCGGCGGCGAGCGCCCGCGACACCTGCTCGGTCTGCACCGCGGTGAGCGTCGCGGTGCGCACCTGCACGGTCTCGCTGGAGCCCGAACCCGCGGTCTGGACCGATTCCGGCGCCGAACCCAGGGTCGCGGTGAACACCTGGCTCACGGCGTCGGTGGTGACACCTTCGGACACGGGAATCGAGATCTGCGTGCCGCCCTCGAAGTCGATGCCGAAGGTGAAGCCCCGGATCCCGATGGACGCGATACAGATCGCCAGGATGGCCGCGGTGACCAGATACCACTTCCGGCGACTGTCCACGATGTGGAAGGCGCCGGTGCCGGTGTACAGGCGCGAGAGGAACGAGCGGTTCTTCTCTCCCACGAAGTCTGCGTCGGCCGCGATGGACCCGGCGGTGGCATCGGTGTCGTCGTCGAGTACCCGGGGGGCGGGACCGTGGCCGCCGTCGGCCCGGCCGCCGTCGGTACGACCGGAGTTCGGGCGCGCCGGTCCGGGGGTCTGCATGCTCATTTCGCCGATCCTTCCGACACCGTCGGACGTGCCGACCGGGCTGCGATGCGTCGTTGCCGGGCCACCTCGCTGACCGCGCCGAGTCCGTTGACCGAGGGCCGCGACAGGAACTCGGACCTGCTCGCGAGGACCACCAGCGGATGTGTCACGAGGAAGACGACGACGATGTCGAGAACCGTGGTCAGGCCGAGGGTGAACGCGAAGCCGCGAACCTGACCGATCGCGAGGGTGTAGATGACCACCGCGGCGATGAAGGTGACCGCGTTACCCGACCAGATGGTGCGGCGGGCGCTGGCCCAGCCGCGCGGTACCGCGGAACGGAAACTTCGGCCCTCGCGCATCTCGTCCTTGATCCGTTCGAAGTAGACCACGAACGAGTCGGCCGTCATGCCGATACCGATGATCAGACCCGCCATCCCGGCCAGGTCGAGGGTGAAACCGATCCAGCGGCCGAGCAGCACGATGATGCCGTAAACCATCAGACCGGACAGGATCAGCGACAGCACGGTGAGGATGCCCAGCATCCGGTAGTACACCAGCGCGTAGAGCAGCACGAGGATCAGACCGACGGCGCCGGCGATCAGGGCCGCCTTCAGCGACGACAGACCCAGTGTCGCTGACACGGTCTGGGCGTCGGAGGCCTCGAACGACAGCGGCAACGACCCGTATTTGAGGACGTTGGCGAGGTCCTTGGCCTCCTGCTGGGTGAAGTTGCCGCTGATCTCGGTGGCCGGGGTGGTGATGGCACCCTGGATCTGCGGGGCCGACACCACCCTGGTGTCCAGCACGAACGCGGTCTGCTTACCGATGTTCTGCGCGGTGTAGGTCGGCCAGAAATCCTGCGCCTCCCCCTTGAACTCCACTTGCACGATCCACGCGCCCGCCTGCTGTGTGGTGCCGGCGGAGGCGTCCTTGATGTCGCGGCCGTCGATGATCTCCGGGCCCAGCAGATAGACCTCTTTGCCGTCCTGTGAACAGGCGACGAGGTACTGGTCGGGCAGGTCGTTGCCCAGCAACGGATCGTTCGCATCCGGCGAGCAGTCCATCTTCGCCATCTGCGCGTTCAGCGCGGTGAGGTCGGCGCCCTGCGGCGCCTGGCGCAGCTTGCGCTGTTCCTCGATGGCGGCTGCCGTCGTCGCCTGATCGGCGGTGGTCTGATCGCCCTGCTGCGGTGAAGCCTCGGTCTGCTGCGGCGTGGCGGCCGCGACGTTCTCCACGGGCCGGATATAGAGGCGTGCGGTCTGGCCGAGCGAACGGGCCTGCTTGCCGTCGTTGCCCGGCACGGTGATGACGAGATTCTCACCGTTGATCACGACCTCGGAGCCGGACACGCCGAGTCCGTTGACGCGCTGTTCGATGATCTGCTTGGCCTGGTTGAGCTGATCACGTGACGGCGGCTTGCCGTCGGGCGTCCGGGCGGTGAGGGTCACCCGGGTGCCACCTTGCAGGTCGATACCCAGCTTGGGTGTCGCGGAGCCGTCGCCGGTGAAGAAGATCAGCGCGTAGACGACGCCCAGCAAGATGAAGAACGCGGTCAGGGGGCGCCACGGTGGGATCTCGCGGCGCGGTCCCGACCGATTCGCCGACGCCCGGCGAGGTGTGGTCACTGGTGTTCTGCTCTCCTGAGTGAAAGCGTGCGCCGGGCACATTCGTGCCCCGACGCACGCGGGCATGCCGGTCGGTCGCCCACTCTACTGACAGCGCGGCGACGCCCGGTCTCCCGGTGCGCACCACGCCGGCGATCGTGTGGGCACGCGGCCCACACGAGTTGTGTCACTTGTCGTCGGACGGCTTGTCGGCCGGACGATCGGCGGAGAAGGTGTCGTCGTCGAAGGACTCCACGTCGGATGCGCTCGACGGCTCGTCGGTGATCTCTTCGGGTCGTGTGTCGAAATGACCGGGGTAGGTCTCGGCGGCGTCCTCGGTGGGTACGACGCGGACGATCGCGAGCCGGTTGAAGCGGGCGATCACACCGGTCGCGATCTCGAGATCGACGAAATCCGACGACGATGCGTCGATGACGGTCGCAAACAGGCCGGCGGAGGTCTGCACCCGGGCACCGGTGGCCACGGAGTTCTGCATCTCCTGCATCTCGGCCATGCGCTTCTTCTGCTTGCGGATGCTCAGGAACATGAACCCGGCCAGCAGCGCCAGGAGCAGGGGAAAGAGGAGGGTATCCATGGTTACAGCGTCGATTCCTTATTTCGTGTCGGTCGGGTCGGGTCTCGGGCGTTTCGTCGGATTTCGGCGATCGGTCGGGTCCGCCCTACGGGCGCGCACGGACCACTCGGGGCCCGGCGGGCTCTCACCAGTGTGCCATGCGCGTGCCGACGGCCCCCAGCACCGTCATCGCGACCCTCGCCTCGACGCCCTCGGCCCAGACCCTCGCTCAGAGGTCCTCGAAGAGGCTCTCGGTGATCGCGTCGCGGGACCGCACCCCGAAACCGGCGTTCATCGCCCCGGCCGGCGGGGTCAGCCCCAGATGGTGCCAGGCCGCCGCGGTCGCCACCCGACCGCGCGGAGTGCGTGCCATCATGCCGGCACGCACCAGGAACGGCTCGCACACCTCCTCGACGGTCGCGGGCTCCTCACCGACGGCGACCGCGAGCGTCGACACCCCGACCGGCCCGCCACCGAAGCCGCGGACCAGCGCGCTGAGAACCGCGCGGTCGAGCCGGTCGAAGCCGAGTTCGTCCACGTCGTAGACCGCGAGGGCCGCGCGGGCGATGTCGACGGTGATCACACCGTCGCTGCGGACCTCGGCGTAGTCACGCACCCGGCGCAGCAACCGGTTCGCGATGCGCGGGGTGCCGCGGGAGCGGCCGGCGATCTCGGTGGCCGCATCCTCGCGCAACGCGATCCCGAAAATACCCGCGGCGCGACGCAGCACCCGGACGAGTTCGTCGGTCTCGTAGAACTCCATGTGCGCGGTGAACCCGAACCGGTCACGCAACGGACCGGTCAGTGAACCCGACCGGGTGGTCGCGCCGACCAGCGTGAACGGCGCGACGTCGAGCGGGATCGAGGTCGCGCCGGGCCCTTTGCCGACCACCACGTCGACCCGGAAGTCCTCCATCGCGAGGTAGAGCATCTCCTCGGCGGGGCGCGCGATCCGGTGAATCTCGTCGATGAACAGCACGTCGCCCTCCACGAGGTTGGACAGCATCGCGGCGAGGTCGCCGGCCCGTTCGAGCGCCGGCCCCGAGGTCACCCGGATCGCCGCCCCCATCTCGGCGGCGATGATCATCGCCAGCGACGTCTTGCCCAGTCCGGGCGGCCCGGACAGCAGGATGTGGTCGGGGGTTGCGCCCCGCCCCTTCGCCCCGCGCAGGACCAGTTCGAGCTGCTCGCACACGCGGGGCTGCCCGACGAACTCCCCCAGCGACCGTGGCCGCAGTCCGGCGTCGAACTCGCTGTCGGTCCGCAGTTCGGTAGCGCTCACCTCCCGCTCGGCCTGCTCATCCATGCGACATCCCCACTACGCGGTTTTCCCCAAGAGCGCCAACGACTTCCGCAGCACGGTCGACGCATCGGCATCCGGAGCGTCGGCGAGCACCGCGGCGACGGCCTTGTCCGCGGGCCCGGCGGTGAAACCCAGACCCACCAGCGCGTCGGCCACCTGATCGCGCACCGCGCTGCCGCCGATGACGGCCACCGCATCGCCACCCGGCGCGGCGGGCACCTCCACTTTGTCCCGCAGCTCGACGACGAGCCGTTCGCCGACCCGTTTACCGACCCCGGGCACCGTGGTCAGTGCCTTGACATCGGATTCGGCGAGCGCGCGCCGCAACGCGGCGGGTTCGAGTACGGCCAGGATCGCCATCGCCAGGCGCGGCCCGACCCCGGTCACGGTCTGCAGCAGTGTGAACAGCGACCGGGCATCCGGTTCGGTGAACCCGTAGAGAGTCATCGAGTCCTCACGCACGATCATCGACGTCAGTAACGTCGCCTCCTCACCCCGGCGCAGCGACGACACGGTCGCCGGCGTCACCAGCACCCGATAACCGAGGCCGGCACAGTCGATGATCACGTGGTCGAGCGCGATGTCGACGACCGGGCCGCGCACCGACGCGATCATGCCGCTCCCCCTGTCCGCGCCGTGCCCGCCTCGCCCGACTGCGTGCGGGCAGCATCAGCCTGGGCGGCTTGCGTCTGAGCGGCGCGTTTGGCCGCGGCCACCTTCTCACGGTGACCGCGGGTGAGTTCGGCGGCGCGGCGCTGCGCCTCGGCCATCCGTTCACTCATCGGACCCCGCCAGCAGTGACAGATCGCCAGCGCCAACGCGTCGGCGGCGTCGGCGGGACGCGGTTTGCTCCGCATGCCGAGGATGCGCGTCACCATCGCGGTGACCTGCGCCTTGTCGGCTCGGCCGCTGCCGGTCACCGCGGCCTTGACCTCCGACGGCGTGTGGAACCGTACCGGGACGTCGCGTTGCCCGGCGGCCAGCGCGATGACGCCACCCGCCTGCGCGGTCCCCATCGCGGTGGATACCTGGTTCTGCGCGAACACCCGCTCGATCGCCACCACGTCCGGCTGATGCACATCGAGCCAGTGGCATGCGGCGGTGTAGACCACCAACAGTCGCTCGGCGAGCTCCATGTCGGTGGGTGTGCGGACCACGTCGACGTCGAGTGCCGTCACCGAACGACCGCGACCCGACTCGACCAATGCGATCCCACATCGGGTGAGACCGGGATCGACCCCCATCACACGCACGCATACCTCCGCCACGAGCCACTACCGAACAGTTGTTCGAGATTCTATCGGTGCCCTCGGACATCGTCGGTGACCAACACGCGACGGTGACCACCAAGCGATGCGTCACCACGGGCGACAATGGCGGGTGCCATGCCGAGATTCACCGCCACCACCCCGACCCGTCTCGTCGCGATGTGCGCCGAACTCGCTGCCGAGCGACCCGGGCGACGCGTCGTCGTGATCGACGGCGCCGACGCCGCCGCACCCGCCGCGCTCGCACGGCACGTCGCCGAACACCTCGTCACCGCCGGCCGTGCCACAGCCGTGGTCGCGATGACCGATTTCCTGCGGCCCGCGTCACTGCGATTCGAATATGGACACACCGATACCGAGAGTTACCGGACCATCTGGTTCGACCTCGACGCCGTCCGGCGCGAGGTCGTCGACGCCCTGCACGAGCGCGGCCGGTGGCTACCGCGACTGTGGGATGCCGCTCGCGACCGCTCGTTCCGCGACGAACCGCGGGCCGCCGCAGCCGATCAGATACTGCTGCTGGCCGGACCGATGCTCGTCGGCAGCGGCCTGGCCGCCGACGCGACGGTGGCCCTACAGATGAGCGAGGGTGCGCTGCGTCGCTCGACACCCGACGATGCGGCCTGGACGATCCCGGTGCTCGTGGCGCAGGCCGAGCAGGCGCCCCGAGCCGACATCGAGGTCCGCTACGACCACCCGGAGCGGCCGGCGGTCCGCACCGACTGATCGCTTAGCCTGAGTCTTAGGCGTCGAGCTCGGCGAGCACCTCTTCGCTCACGTCGATGTTGCTGTAGACGTTCTGCACGTCGTCGGAGTCCTCGAGCGCGTCGATCAGCTTGAAGACCTTGCGAGCGCCGTCGGCGTCGACCGGGACTTCCACCGAGGCACGGAAATCGGCCTCCGCGGAGTCATAGTCGATCCCGGCCTCCTGCAGCGCCGTGCGCACCGCCACCAGATCGCTGGGATCGCTGACGACCTCGAAGGTGTCGCCGAGATCGTTGACCTCCTCGGCACCGGCGTCGAGCACCGCCATCAGCACGTCGTCCTCGGTCTGCCCGTTCTTCTCCAGGGTCACGACACCCTTGCGGGTGAAGAGGTAGGCCACCGAGCCCGGGTCGGCCATGTTGCCGCCGTTGCGGGTCATCGCGGTGCGCACCTCGCCGGCGGCACGGTTGCGGTTGTCGGTGAGGCATTCGATCAGGATCGCCACCCCGTTGGGTCCGTAGCCCTCGTAGGTGATGGTCTGCCAGTCGGCGCCGCCGGCCTCTTCGCCGCCGCCGCGTTTGCGGGCCCGCTCGATGTTGTCGTTGGGCACCGACGACTTCTTGGCCTTCTGAATGGCGTCGTAGAGCGTCGGGTTGCCCGCGGGGTCACCGCCACCGGTACGTGCCGCCACCTCGATGTTCTTGATCAACTTCGCGAACATCTTGCCGCGCTTGGCGTCGATGGCCGCCTTCTTGTGCTTGGTGGTGGCCCATTTGGAATGGCCGCTCATGAGACTCCCGCATCCTTGTCGACATCAACTGCTCAAAGACCAGATCCTACTCGTGTGCCTACGCCGGATCGTCCGCCCCACGGACCATGTCGACGAAGTAGGCGTGCACGCGCCGGTCGCCGGTCACCTCCGGATGGAACGACGTCGCGAGAACATTCCCCTGCCGCACGGCGACGATCCGCCCCTGCGCCGGGCCGTGTGGGACACGCGCGAGGACCTCGACGTCGGGCGAGATCGACTCCACCCACGGCGCACGGATGAAGACGGCACGCATCGTGTCGCCGGACCATTCGCTGATTCCGTCGAACTCGAGGTCGGCCTCGAAACTCTCCACCTGACGACCGAAAGCGTTGCGCCGCACCGTGATATCCAGTGCATCGAGATGCCGGGCATCGGGCCTGGTGTCGAGGATGGTGGTGGCCAGCAGGATCATGCCGGCGCAGGAGCCATAGGCCGGCATGCCGTCGGCCAGACGCTGCCGCAGCGGATCGAACAGGTCGAATACGGTGAGCAGCCGGCTCATCGTCGTCGATTCCCCGCCGGGGATGACGATGGCATCGACGGCGGCCAACTCCTCGGGGCGACGGACCGTGGCCGCCTGCGCCCCGGCTACGGTGAGTGCGGCGAGATGTTCGCGGACGTCGCCCTGCAGGGCGAGAACTCCGATCCGTGGCGCGCCGATCTCGCTCACCGATCCTGCCGTGCGTGCTGGTCGGTCGGCATCGGACGCCCGGTGCGGCTGAGTCCCTCCTGGGTGACCGCCGCCACCATCCGACCGTCGAGGTCGAAGATGCGCCCCTGCGTCAGCGCGCGGCCGGCATCGGCCGACGGCGACGTCTGGTCGTAGAGCAGCCACTCGTCGGCGCGGAACGGCCGCATGAACCACATCGCGTGATCGAGCGACGCGGCCTGCGGCTCGACACCGGGGTGGGGCACCTTCGACGATCCGAGCAGAGTCATGTCGCTCATGTATGCCAGCGTGCCGACGTGGAAGACCTGATCGTCCGGGAGCCGACGACGGTGACGAATCCACACGCGCTGCTGGGCGGCGAAGTAGTCCGAGGTGGCCATCTGCTCGGGCGGCACCACCCGGAGGTCGAACTCCTGCCACTCCTTGAACACGGCCTTCGCCTCGTCGGTGAGCTCGTTCAGCCTGTCGGGCAGTTCGTCGGGTGCCGGTGCGGGAGGCATCCGGTCCTGATGCTGGATGCCGTGGTCGGTGAGGACGTGGAAGGAGGCCGACATCATGAAGATGGCCTCGCCGTCCTGGATCCCGGTGACCCGGCGGGTGGTGAACGATCGTCCGTCACGAATACGGTCCACGAGGAAGACCGTGGGCTCGTCGGGATTGCCGGGCCGCAGGAAATATCCGTGCAGCGAATGCACCCCGTAGGTGTCGGAAACCGTGCGCGTGGCCGACATGAGCGCCTGACCGGCCACTTGTCCGCCGAAGGTCCGCCGGAGGTGACTCGGGAACGACGGACCGCGATAGATGTCCTTCTCGATCGCCTCGACCTGCAGGATCTCTTCGATGGTTGCCACGGGAGAACACTATCGTGTACGTCGGCGCACCCGTGGTGCACCACGGCGACCCAAGCGGGTGTAACACCCCGGCCCGGCGGCGACGATGTCATCAATAGTCTCGGCCGGACCTCCGGAACCCCCGACCCGGGGGCCCGGCCGGGGCCCTGCTTCAGGTCACCTCCTGCACCCAACCCCTCTCGTGGGTACCGGTCGGATGACGCCGCCTCGCAGTGCTCACCAACCCCGCGCGCCCAACCCCTCATGTGGGCGACGGTGCAGTCGAGTCGAGTGATCCCTGCGGTCACCCACCCCCCTACGGTGGGTGACCGCCAGAGTCCCCGTTCTCCCGGTCACCCACCCCCCTACGGTGGGTGACCACCAGAGTCCCCGTTCTCCCGGTCACCCACCCCCCTACGCTGGGTGACCGACGGAGTCCCCCCGTCCCCGGTCACCCACCCCCTCGAGTAGGTGACCGTGGAAAGTCGTGCGGGTATCTGTCAGAGTTCGTCGAGCGACATGTGGCCGTCCTGCACCGCACGCGCCACCAGCGAGGCCTTCGTCGGGGCGGCACGACCGACATCGGCGTACTTGGCGCGGATGCGCGTGAGGTGGGTGTTCACGGTGCCCAGCGAGATGAACAGCGCCTCGGCCACAGCTGGTTTGGAGTCGAGCTTCAGCCAGGTCCGCAGCACTTCGACCTCACGCGGGGTGAGTGCGGGCCGTTCGAGTTCGTCCGCCGGAGGCGCGGTCGGCCGCTCCCGCATCGGGACCTGTCGTCCCGGCAAAGGCATCCGACGCTGCGTCAGGTTCTCCAGCGCCTCCTGCTGACGCCGGACCGCGTCGGCATGCCGGCGAGCCTCCCAGGTCATCGGGAAGACCGGCCGGTGATCGGGGGCATGATGCGCGGTGACCACACGGTCGGCGGTAGCTGTCATGGCGTCCTCACTCGTCCCGGGGGCTCTCGGTCTTTGCCCCGTTCAAGAGTTGGACGCAACGCGGCGCCGGCCGGTTCCACCAAAGGTGCCGGTTTATGGCGGACCTCACAAACGCTGGCTGTTCGGCCAGGTCAGCGCACGCCCGCAGGGTCGGCTGCGCCGTCGGTATCGGATTCGACGACGGTGTCCGCGGCGTTGTGAACGGCGATCACGACGATGGTCACGTTGTCGTGCGCGCCGAGCGCGAGCGCGGCCTCGAGTAGTTGCGCGGCGGCGTCCTCGGCGCTGTCCGCGCCGCTCAGGACATCGGCGATCTCCTCATCGGGCAGTTCGCCGGTGAGGCCGTCCGAGCAGACGAGGAGCACATCACCGGGCAGAGCCCGCAGAGAGAAGAAGTCGGGGCGCGGATTGATCATCCCGGCCCCCAGCGCCCGCGTGATCACGTTGCGTCGCGGATCCACCCGGGCCTGCTCGCGGGTCATGAACCCGGCGTCCACGAACTCCTGGACCTGCGAATGGTCGACGGTGATCTGCTCGAGGACACCTTGCTGCAAGCGGTAGGTGCGCGAGTCACCGATGTTGAACACCAACCAGTGCGGGGCGTCCTCGTGCATCACCAGTACCGCGCCGGTCACCGTCGTGCCGGCGCGGCGATCGGACCCGCCGGCGATCTCGCCGATCCGTTCCTGGGCCCGCGACAGCAGATCGATGAGGGCGACCTGTGTCTCGCTCCGGTCGCGCAGACTCGCCACGCCCGAGAGCGTTCGCAGTGCCGTCTCACTGGCGACCTCACCCGATTCGTGGCCGCCCATGCCGTCGGCGAGCAGGTACTCCCCCGGCGACACGAGCGCCGCGTCCTCGTTGGCCTCACGCACCCGGCCCACATCGCACACGACCGCCCACTCCAGCCGGAGACCGGCGATGGTGTCGGTACCGCAGCGGGAAGTGTCCCGGACTATGCTCGCCGCGTCCATGGTCAGCAGATCTTACGGGAGCGGTGGGTCACCAGCCCCGTTCGGCGAGCCGGTGCGGCTGCGGAATGTCGTCGACGTTGATGCCGACCATCGCCTCGCCCAGCCCACGCGACACCTTGGCCAGTACGTCCGGGTCGTCGTGGAAGGTGGTGGCCTGCACGATCGCCGCGGCCCGCTGCGCCGGGTTACCGGACTTGAAGATGCCCGATCCCACGAACACGCCCTCGGCACCGAGCTGCATCATCATCGCCGCATCGGCCGGGGTGGCGATACCGCCCGCGGTGAACAGCGTGACCGGCAGCTTGCCGGCCTGCGCGACCTCGACGACGAGGTCGTAGGGGGCCTGCAATTCCTTGGCCGCCACATACAGCTCGTCCTTCGGCAACGACGTCAACCGGCGGATCTCGTCACGGATCTTCCGCATGTGCGTGGTCGCGTTCGACACGTCACCGGTGCCGGCCTCACCCTTGGAGCGGATCATCGCCGCGCCCTCGGTGATCCGGCGCAGCGCCTCACCGAGGTTGGTGGCACCGCACACGAACGGCACGGTGAACGCCCACTTGTCGATGTGATTGGCGTAGTCGGCGGGGGTCAGCACCTCGGACTCGTCGACGTAGTCGACACCGAGCGCCTGGAGGACCTGGGCCTCAACGAAGTGCCCGATGCGGGCCTTGGCCATCACCGGGATCGACACCGCGGCGATGATGCCGTCGATCATGTCCGGGTCGCTCATCCGCGACACCCCGCCCTGCGCGCGGATGTCCGCCGGGACGCGCTCGAGCGCCATCACCGCGACCGCGCCGGCGTCCTCGGCGATCTTGGCCTGCTCGGGGGTGACCACGTCCATGATGACGCCACCCTTGAGCATCTCGGCCATGCCGCGCTTCACCCGGGCGGTACCCTGCCCGACGGTCGGCGCCGGGTCGTGCCCGCCGTGGCCGTTGACGGTGTTCGGGGCGTCCGGTCCGGGAGTGTTCCCTGACTGGAATTGACTCACTGATGTCTCCTGAGATGTCGTCGCGTCCGGCGTGATCGGCCGGTTCCGCCGCGCGGACGGTCCCCCAAGTCTAGGCCAGTCCTGCGCGCGGGTTCACGGGCCTTCCCGGTGTCCGCGACCGGCACGGGTCCGTCATCCGCCGGAGCCGGGTGTCACCCGCTCGATGATCTCGAAGAACTGCGGCAGTTCCGCGGTTCCGCCCAGGTGTAGCCAGCGCACGAGTCGTCGTTCGCCCAGGTTGCGGGTGTCGCGGACCGCATCGTTGTAGAACCGCCGCGCCATCATCACCCGGGTCTCGGCATCCGCGAGTTCCACCACCAGCCCCTGGGGCCGACTGTGTGAGTCGGTCCGCGCCAGTTGCGCCGACACGCGGTTCTCGGCCTGTTCGCGGCTCTCCGGCGGTGCGTGTTCGGCCTGGTCGGCGGCCGCCGCGAGGGCGTGTCCGGCGGCGGCCGCCTCCTGGTCGTATCCGGCG
>NZ_BAHC01000191.1 GCF_000298195.1 Gordonia rhizosphera NBRC 16068
AAGACCAACACCCTATGGCCACTGATCCTGGGGATCTACGGCGACGACCGCGTGTCCGACACTCAGTGCCAGAAGGCCGCTCACGCCCTGTACTCCTACGTCACGCGTCGAATGCTGTGCGGACTGACGACCAAGGATTACAACCGGAACTTCGTGTCCGTACTACAGAAGGCCCACGCTAGGACTGCAGTCGACGGTCTCGCCGGCGACGCCATCGAGAAGGAATTGGCTCGTACGTCTGGCGAGACACGCATCTGGCCCGATGATGGAGAGTTCGTTGCCGCCCTCATGGGAACCAACTTTTACGCTCTCGCTCGACCCCGTCAGCGGGCGTTCTTCGCGGGAATCGAGAATCACCTCCGCGACGACAAAACTGAAGAGGTGAGCCCGATCCGTGCCCAATGGGAGCGTCTCAATATAGAGCATGTGATGCCGCAGAAGTGGCGAGAGCATTGGCCCTTGCCCGACGAAAACGACGAAGAGTTGGTCGCGAAGCGCGAGCAAGCCATCAACAGAGTCGGGAATCTCACACTGACCAACGGCCGCCTGAACTCTCAAATGCGCAACCAGGCCTGGCCCAAGAAGAAGTCGGCGCTCCAAGCGAAGAGCACCATGCTCGTCACCACAGCATCCATTCTGTCTGCCCCACCTGGACTCCACACCAATGCGGCGGAAGCCTGGGCTACGGGATGGGACGAGGTTCGAATCAATCTACGCTGTGCACATCTGGCCGCTCTCGCACTCCAAGTCTGGCCACGACCGGACATCGCTCCTGCGGACGAGGAAACAGACGACGATCTGGACTCGATGGACGAACTCGATGAGGACGACGATTCCTTAGACTAGCCGAATCTGCGCATTCAAGACCTGAGAAGGTTAGCACAGGTAATGCAATGCGAGAAGGTTGAACGCTCCCACTGTCGCCTGATCTCGGTGCTCCGATCACGGGTAGACGACACGCGCTCGTTGCCAACACTTCGAATAGTCAAATGAAAGGTAGGGCATTCGCGTCGAGACTGCCGACCCTGGGTCATCACGTCCGACAATTACCCCAGATGTGGGCAAGGTGTAGCCAGTCTTGTCTGCCGGAATTACCAAGTGCCTATCGTGCAGGGCACGACGATCGGAGCCCAGCATGAACCGGACCTGCACATTATCGATGTCCCTCAACGCCGTCCGTATCTCGTTAGCGAGATCCGGCCGATTATAGTCATCACTAGTGAGTATACGCAATTTTGATCCGGAGTGATTCGCTAGCAGAGCAAGAAATCTGGCAGCATCGCTTGGATCTGAAAAGATATACCGGTCAATCCATATTGCGCTCGATACTCCGTTCAAGAGCTTCGCAAACTGCCCAACGGATGCATCGAGTACTGCTGGCCAGCCCGGGCTCACTGCCTCAACCTCATCGAGAAGGGGCGTCTGCGCCACTAGCTCGGCGAGCTCGAACTGGTCGCCAATGACACTCCCGATGCACCGCAGTGCTTCCCGCCCAGCCGGTGTTATGTCGCTGGCCCTTCTAACATTTCGCAAGACCTCGATTGTATCCGGCGGGAGGGCCTCTACGAGTCGCCGTGCATCGTGCGCCAGTCGTTCCACCGTGTCCAGTTCGGCTTCGTCCGCAGACTTCCCCAGGAACCTGCGCGCGAGCCATGTCGAATCTCCAGCAAGAGCACGCAGCCTGATGGAAGATTGCCCAACTGCGGCACAATCGTCGTCATGCAACCGTGGAAGGGCTTTGGACTCGACACGGCTCAGCAACGGGCTCCCTGAAAAATGAGGATCAAGCGGATCCGCGGTGCGCGCGACAAAGAACGCGCCGATGTCACGGGCAGATCTCCCATCCACTAGCAAACGGTACAAAGTCGAGTGCAACGCTCCGCCCTGACTCCTCCGCAGGGCGTGCCCGTAATCGTCGAACACCAATTGAGCGATTCCATGCTTCTCGACGGCTGCAGTAACGGATTCGTCTACGCGTTCTCGAAGTTCGCTCTGATTACTCTCCGTAAAGTCTCGCCCTCTGACCAATTGTGCACTGTCGCCGAAGATGTCTACCAACGATTCACAGACTGTCGAAAGCCCCCATCGCGGTAGTCCACGCACGAGATACTTCCGTCCATCCAGCATCTCGGAGGCCACATGATCAATCCACTCGGACTCGCTTGGAAGCCAGCTAGATGTCGGCACCGCTCACCGCTCGTTCAACAGCACGAATTCGCGATTCGCTCGTTCCGGCTTTGAGCAAGCCGTACGGGACAGCGTGTGCCACAGCGCTTGGGTTCTCCTCGATCTCCAACCTCGCAAGCTCGCGATCCTCTGGGTCTGTCGACCACAGATCTCCCAGCAGCGAAGCCTCCTCCGGGAACCATTCACCAAACGATTCCAGTATCTCCCGGGCCTGCTGGAGGGGCGACCCTTCGCCCTGCTCCCGAGCCGCATCTCTTACGGAGTCGACGTCCATATGCCATGGGATGACGTCGCGGCTTCGAGATCTGCATGCAAGGGAACATGCCTTGCGTGTTAGCAGCGCATGCCCTCCGTATTCGCTATACAAGAAATCGATAACTTCATGGCTTCTCACGCGAACTCCCATCCGCCTCCCCAGATCCCTCACCATTTCAGCCATGTCATCACGAGAGAGCGGGGAGAGGTACATCAAACGCACCAACTTGTAGACAAGGTTGTCGGCGCCTGAACCAAGAATGGGTCTTTCAAAAATGGCCGGATCAACACCGGCGCACACAAGCAATGCGCCGCGACTCGGGTGGGGATCTTGAATCATTCCACGAAGCTGAGTGAAAGCGACAAGCAGATCAGACGATTCGCTTGCGAGGATCGATCTTCCTGGCAGGAGTTGATCGACCTCATCGATAAAGAGTTCCAGACGCTCGCCCACAGCCAGTGATAGCACCTGCACATCTCGAAGCCATTGAAGGCGGAGTCTGTCAATTCCGACCTTGAGGTCTCCCGTCCTGTCGAGAGTACTCAGCTTCGGCAAGTCATCACCGTCAATCAGCTCAGAGACTCGTTCCCAGGTGCTCTGCAACACACGTAGACGGAAATCGTCCGCCGAGGACAGTCCGCTAATATCAAGCCATATAACTGGTTTTCGTGCATCCCTTCTTCGCCGAGCTACGTAATTGAGGAGCGAGGTCTTACCCGTCTTGCGCAAACCGAATACACCGACGGATTGCCCGCGCTCGATGTCCGAAATTATTTCCTGAAACTCGTCGCTCCGACCAAAAAATCCACCAGGGTCATGAATAGGGGTAGTCATGTCATAGTGGTCGACTGTTGTGAGAACCTCAGACATCTTGTGGCGAATATCTGGGTACTCTGGATTCAGTTCATTCAAATCAAGATCGATGGCCGCGAACTCGCCCCGACGACGACGGAGAAGTCGATTAAGGCTGGCGTCAAAACTAGCAATGAGGAATATCCCGTTGTCGATACGGGCAGTCTTGGAGAGGCGTTCTTGTACCCGTTCGAGTAGCCTCGGCTCGACGGAGTCGTACTCGACATAGACCAGCAGAATCTCCAGGTGCGCATCGAACATTTCTGCGACGTTCTTCGGCAAAGTAATATTCAGCCACCAGCGTCGACGGTCTACCTGGTCCTGTTCGCACCTCCAGACCCCACACGTTGAGCGCTCAAGATACAGCAACAACTCTCTTCCAGAGCGTGTTGCGGTGACGAACTTCTTCTTATAGGCTTCGAGATCGTGCTGGCGAACTGTCTTTGGCACCGCGTCACCCATGCCATATCGGGGAGCGCTAGTCATTCAACCCTCATCTTCCTAGTCACGCGTACATTAATTCTCAAGAACTATGCGCTGTGCTGATCTGCAGCGGCGCTTACACTTTCAATGGTCTCCACAATCCTTACGACTTTCTCGGCCTCGAACACTTGGGTCGGTCCTTGTGGCGCGCTATCCGTGAATGGTGGCTCGAAGAGCTGCGAGGTGTCCATCGCGCCGTTTCTAGTCAGGTAGTCAACTACGAGACCCACGAAGTGAATCTGGTCGGAGGTGGCATTGTTGTCGTTGATGAACTCGGCAAATGCCTCGTTGACCGACTGCCGATCCAGCCCGACGAGCGATCGGATGAAGCGACCAAGGCCGTGGGCGTCGTCGATCGCTTGTTGGAGTTCCTCCGGTGAACCAGCACCACTTCGGGCGAGGAGTTCCTGGAGCGAGTCCATGTCGGCTTGGGTCAATGGCTTCCCGGTCCTCAGCTTCTGCAGCGCGAGGTTATCTGGTTGCCGACGAAGGTAGTCGCGCATCTTGGCGTTGAAGCGTTCCTTGTCGGTGCCGGTCGCCATGTATGGCATGTCAACCTCGGTGACATCACCAGTGAACGTGTCTTGCAGATCGGTGTAGACGATCGGCTGCTTCGTCTTCTCGAGAAGCCCAACGAGGGAGCGCAACTCCTTGCGTGCGTCTTCGAGCATCTCAGGGGTGACGTCTTCCCACCACTCCTCGGAGACAACTTCTCGCAGGAGTTCTTCCTTGGCTTTGATCTTGGGGATGGTGAGTTGCTCGAGGAGGCCACCGGCGATGACACGGACTTTGTCGTGCTGACGTTCGAGGGTGGTGTCGTCGGCTTCGATTACGGCGAGTTGTCCGCGCAGGACTATGAGGTCGAAGCGTTTGGCCATTTCGTCGGTGTCGCGGACGGTGGTGGGGAGGTCGGCGAGGTTGTCGACGATGTCGCGGACCTTCTGTTCGTTCAGCGACACCCACTTGCCGCGGTCACGGTAGACCTCGACTTGTTTGCGACGCGGCCGGACGAGGAAGTTGTCGAGGTTCATGCCCGCGACTTGGGTGTGCAGGACGTCGGTGATCTGTTCGCGCAGGTCGGTGTTGGTGTGGGAGCGGTCGAGTGCCCAGACGACGTCGGTGCGGGCGGTGAACAGTCGCTCCGACAGTGAGGCGGGCAGGCGTGCTTCGGCGGGTGCGGGGTGGGCGTTGAAGAACTCGACGTTGCCGCAGAGGTCGAAGATGAAGAAGTCGGTCTTGTCTTGTCCTGGCCCGTAGAGATCAGGTCGCAGGCGGGTGCCGCGGCCGACCATTTGCCAGAACTTGGTCTTGGACCTTACGGGTTTGAAGAACACCAGGTTGACGACGTCGGGGATGTCGACGCCGGTGTCGAGCATGTCGACGGAGATCGCGATGTGCGGTTCGGATGTCGGCTGGGAGAACTGATCGATGAGGTCCTGGCCGTGGGACACGGCGTGGGTGATGACGGCGGCGAACTGGCCGTTGTATTGCGGGTAGTTGCGGTCGAAGCGCTGGGCGATGAAGTCGGCGTGTTTCTGGTTCTTCGCGAAGATGATCGTCTTGCCGAGCCGGTCACCACCGGCGACGCGGTGCCCGCGGGTCATCAGGACTTCGAGGGCTTTGTCGACGGTGTCGGTGTTGAACAGCCACTTGTTGACCGCTTCCGACGACACTTCGTCGGGGTACTCATCCGGGTCGACGTCTTCGCCCCAGTCCTCACCTTCCCACCGCTTCTTCTCCTCATCGGACAGATCGTCGTACTTGATGCCCGATCGCGGGAAGGCCAATGGCACCGTTACGGCCCGCGGTGGCACGAGGTAGCCGTCTTTGATGGCTTCGTCGAGGCTGTAATCATCTGTGGGAACACCCGTTTCGAGGTTGAACAGTTGGTAGGTGTTGTAATCGACCTCGTCTTTGGGAGTCGCGGTCAGCCCGAGGAGGTAGGAATCGAAGTACTCGAAGATCCGCCGATACTTTTGGTACACCGACCGGTGGGCTTCATCGATGACGACGAGATCGAAGTGCCCCGGGCCGAAGCGTCGCCGGCCGTTGTCGAGGTCGTTGATCAGCCCCATCATCGTCGGATAAGTGGACACGTAGACACGGCCGTCGGTGTTCTTCTCGGTGAGCAGGTTGACCGGTGATGCATCCGGCAGGAACGTCTTGTAGGCGTTCACCGCCTGCTTGACCAGCGCTTTGCGGTCCGCGAGGAACAGGATGCGTTTCGCCCAGTTCGCTCGCATGAGCATGTCTGACAAGGCAATGACGGTACGGGTCTTTCCGGAGCCGGTGGCCATCACCAGCAGCGCGGCACGTTGGCGGTTGGTCTCGAAGCCTTCGGTGACGTTGCGGATCGCCCTCGTCTGGTAGGGGCGTTCCACGATCGTGGTGTTGATGTCGACGTCGGCGAGTCTCTTGCGGGTGGTGCGCCGCTGGATCTCCAGGGCGAGCTCGTCGCGGGTGTAGAAGCCTTCGACTTCCCGTGGTGGGTAGTTCTCGTCGTCCCACAGCCAGGTATCGAAACCGTTGGTGTAGAAGATGATCGGTCTTTGGCCGTGCATCTGTTGGAGGCAGTCGGCGTAGAGCTTGACTTGGTGTTGTCCGACGGTCGCATCCTGGGAGGTGCGTTTGGCTTCCACCACCGCCAGGGGGCGTCCGTCGGTGCCCCACAGCACGTAGTCGACGAAACCGTTCTTGCCTTCGGGCATCCCGGTCACCGGGTACTCCCGAACCCGCGGGGCGTCGACAACCCATCCGGCTTCGCGCAGCAGCAGGTCGATGATGTCGGTGCGGGTGCGGGCTTCGTCGTAGTCGTGGGTATCGGCATGCTTGGCTGCAGCAGCTTGTGCGGCGGCGACCTGGGCGCGCAGCTGGGCGACAAGCTCCTCAAGGCTGGCATGGGCGGCGTCGGCCGCCTTGAGTTGTTCGTCTCGCGCCAGCAGCTGCTCGGTGAGATCCGCGCGCACATTGGCGGCCTGTTCGAGTTGGGCGTCCTTGGCCTCGAGCTCGGCACCGAGTTTCTGCAGCTGTGCCATCGTCTTGGCGACCGCAACTCCGCCGCCCGGCTTCGGGAGTGCGGCGCGGTCGAGCTTCTGCCCTGGTTTCGGCTTCGATTCGGGCTGGGTGGCGTAGGTGCGGGCCAGCCACGACAGGACGTGGAACAGTTCTTCGAGCAGGCGGATGCCGGATTCCTGCCCGATCGGGCGGTCGTCGTGGACTGCGTGGTTGCCCGCCCGCCGAATCAGATCCAGTTTCGTCTGCACCGGACCCGGCACGAGCGCCTGGAACGCCGGGCCGTGGATGCGGGCCGACAGATCATCCTTGTACGGCTTGTCCAAGCCATTGACCGTGTAGAGCCACTTGACGGCCGCCTCGACCGTCCGACGGGCATAGAAGCAGGTGGAACGGCTATCGAACAGCGCATCTCGTTCGGCGTTCTTCGCCGACGCATGCACCTGGGGCCACTCGCCCTGCAAGAAGTCGAAGTTGCCGGCCACCATGCCTCCTTCCAACCTGTCCGATCTTGACATACCTCAGCCGTGGTTGAGGTGAGCCAGACAGACTACATCGGTCGCCTGACAAGGCGACAAAGCGCGATTTCGCTGCGACGCTGTCGGGCATGCCGGGCACAATCAGTTCGCTGGCTCAATACGGGAATGGGGTCCGATGTCAATCGCCACAAACAGAACTGCGTTCGTCGCCGACCAGATCGTCGAGCTGCCGGCGTTTCCCTTGTTGTCCACCGACTTCGCGATCGGACTCCAGCCGTGCGAAACGGGCTTGCGATTGACTGCTAGCTCTGACGAGGTCAAAGACGGCAATCTCGTGATGACGTACGAAGACGGTCAGTGGATAGATCGCACTCCCGAAGCCGATATCGCCGCCAGTTCCTCGAAGGTCGCTCTCTGGTCTCTATTGATTCCCGAGGAGGTCCGAGATCTGGATTCAAACGACGAGCAGGCTTTCAGCGAGCAGTTCATGGCGACTCTCGATGCACACGTCGAGCTGGCTGAGTTGTTTACGACTCTGGTGACAAGCGGCTGGCATGTCGTCGCGCGCCACGACGATACCGGCGCAGACGGCTGCGGAACCCCGCAGATGCGCATTCATGCAGTGACACCTGACATCGACCGCGACCGCGCGGCAATCGCGCTCCGGGCTTTGCAGCTGCCGGCTGACATTTCGTACATCGACGTTGCCTACGGGGGGCAGTCAGCCAACGACGGCCGAGTGCAGTGGAGGTTTGCGACAGAAGACACCGTCGCAGTTTCCTCGCACGGCGACCGCAACCTCGTGAGCATCAATGACGTCATGACGTACGCGTTGTCCAGCGCCCCCGGGTGGACACTGCGTCCCGGGATCGACGCCCCTGTCGAGCGACATACCGCGGGCAATGCGATGAAGGCCTCTGTTCTCCCCTCCCGACCGGTCCCGTCGACTAACACCAAGGACGACGTGAAGCAACGGCTCCACGCAGTCCATGAATGGGCCCAGCATCACGACTTTGGACCAGCAGTTGCACCCGCTATACCCAAAGTCGTACAGCAGACCCTCAACGACCTGGGCGCCGGCAATGTCGGCTACTACCTGCTTGAGTTCAAGAACGGTGACTGCTATCTCGGACAATCGATCTCTATTGCGGAACGCCTCAAGGGACACCGCACTCTCCGCAAAGACATCAAACGCATTCGGCTCCGTCCCGACCCCGCAGCAAACAGCCTCGCGAATCCGCTCCGGCACCTTCTCGACCAGGAAAGAACCCTAATCCACAGCATCCAAGCTGCTGGGCTTCCCGCACGCAACAAAGCAGAGATGACATACCTCAGCGGGGAGCAACGGCCGCTCGACGAGATCTTCGACCAAAACGGGACGTCCATGGCTGAGTGGCTATCAGACCCGATCGGGACAAATAGGCGAGAGGATGTGACAGGTCGCGCACTCACACCGAACTCGGCTCGAATCGCTGCTGGCGAGGAAGCATATGAGCTCTGGCTCAAACGCGCTGGGGCTGGCGCCACAACAGTACGCTCGCTGCTGTGGACCTATATGCAGCGCTGCCTTCCGCTCCCACTACACACCGAACATGTGCATTGGGTCCTCAGCTCTCCCGCTGTGATCCCCCCTCACCGGGCGCTCTCAAACCTCAGCATCGGTTGGACCGAGGCCTTGCGGATCATGATCGACAAGAACGGGCACCTGCGGGCGATGCTGCACGTCAACGGTGTCGAACTTCTCGGTCCCGACATGGCGGATGATGCACTGGTGCGATTCATGCGCCAGCACCCCGGCGTATCCGTCACCGAATCGCCGTATCAAGCGGCCGGACCCTTCAATTTGATGCTGTGGACACCAGATCTCCAATCCCTCCGCGACCTCCTCGACGACACCGCTGTGACTCGCGCAGCCGCGACAGCAGCACTTCACCTGATGCGCCAAAGCAGGCCCGGCAGGAACAGGGACTCTCACAACCCCGTCTTGGTGAACGCGATCCTCGGTGTCCAGGGCTGAGAACCGACGAACCTGGCGCTGGTGCTCACCGGCGTCACCGCGGTCCGGAGTGAGAGCCAGCCCGGACGGCAAGCAGCGAAATTGCAATCGCCACCGTTCAGTCGAAGAAGTCCTCGTCAACCTCGACGACGGTGAATACATCTCGCGTCTGAACCCCAATGCCGTACTTGATCATCAAGCCGGCCAGCCGCTCACCATCGATCAGAATGATGCGGGTGCTCACGCTGTTGGCGTACTCGCGGGCACCGGGTGAGAACGAGCTCGTGGTGATGAAGATCCCGCGGGAGGCACCCATGCCATGCAGCGCTCCTACGAATGCCTGGATGTCTGGCCGCCCAACGGTATTGCCCTGCCCATATCGCTTTGCTTGGACGTAGATCTGGTCCAGGCCGAGGGCGTCCTGATCGATTACGCCATCAACTCCCCCATCCCCTGTCCCGCCGAGCCGCGTAGCCTTCTGCTCCGTCCCTCCGTACCCCATTGCGACGAGCAACTCGAGAACTGCGCTCTCGAGAAAGTCGGGCATCTGCTCACGGATGCGCTTAATCAAGTCGGTCTTGACCTCGTCGTGAAGGCGCGCGACGCCCTCGTTGATCTGCTCAAGTGGTTCGATGGCCGACTCGTGAATGACGGGCGTCTTGGGCTGATCTATCGGCGTTGATGGCGTGTACGCCTGGTAGGCCGGGATCAGCTTCAGGTGAGCATCGCTGATATCCCCGGTGTGCTCAGCGAGGAAAGCGATGCCAGCATCAGTGATCTGGTATGTCGCTCGACGGGGACGGTCGACGAGCTCCGCACGCACCAAATCCGAAAGGGCCCAACCACAACGCCCCTCGGCCCGGTTCCCGCCTGTCGCTACCTGCTCGCCCAGCTGCTCCTCTGTGAGTTGCATGTACACGAGGACATCTGCCACAAGTTCCCGACGCGATCGAGTCTTGCGATCCGAAATGGTGTCAAGGATCGGGCGCAAGAATCCCTGCCAGACAGGAAGGTTCGATACTCGATCATCAGCTGTCACAGTGCACTCCGGAATGCGCGGGATTGGAGTGAAGTGAAGAGGGTGTCCAAAGCCTTTTCGCTGTCAAGCTGCTGGGCTCTTTGGTCCTCGACCTTCTCTATCCGCCGCCTAAACTCACGCTGCTTGTCCATCGAGGGCCGCGGAATTGCAACGGTTGCGAGTTTGGCCTTCGATACATTCGGCATCGACCCGGCTGAGCCCACGGCAAGCCTCTGGATCTTGGCACGAATGAGAGGGTACATGAGGGCTCGCTGAACATACCGCGCATCGAGTCCTACGTGATCGCGAAGGTTCAGTCGGAATATCAAGTCTGGTAACAGCATTCGCGCTGGTGTCGACTGCACGTAAGCACTAGCTGCTACAAGGTCGCGCGTGTTCTTTCGGGTGAAGAGTATGTCGCCTACGCGGACTTCATTAGATGCATCAGCCGACTCGTGGAGCGGTAGCGCCTTGTTTTCGCCAGGGAGATACGTACCGGTTGTCACCGCGCTCAGCTTCAGAACCCCGTACTCACCATCAGATGCTTGTCGGCTTTGACACTTCGGACTTCGGCCCGAGTCGATACTCGACAGTGCCTCTCCAAGCAAGATGTAATCACCGGATTCTATGTCGCGGTCGAACATCTCAACGAAGATCGCCTCTGACAGCTCGTTCAACCCGACAGTGGTTTCGCGTCGCTTTGTGCGAAGCGTGTCGGCGTGGTCGAGGATGGCTGCGATGCGGCGTTGTTCGAGGAGGGGAGGGAGATCAGGGACCTGGAGCGCCAAGAAGTCATCGACGCTAGTTCTGCGTTTTCGTGGCACTGAGCCATAGGCGATCGTGTCGTAGCGGGCAATCATGTCTTCGGTGAGCAGCAATCTGATCAGGTAGTTTGGATCGACTGCTTCTCGTGTGCGGAAGGTCGGGTACAACGGGGAGATAATCGCCTTGTGCCAGTGTCGGTTCTGAGCAATTGCTCCCGCCCACAGCAAGTATGGATTGAAGGCGATGTCGAACATCCCGATCAGCTTGTACTTGCTGGTGTTCTCTACTGCGAGGCGCTTGCTGAACCGATCACGTTGCGCCACAAATCCATTACGCTCGGTCAGGGTGAGAACTTCAGGTTCGGATTCGCCGGGTTTTGGTCGGTCTTTGAACTCATAGAGAAGGTCACCGAGCGGAATCATTCGGCACCGCCAGCCAGCATCTGTCGCAGCTCCGCGAGGCCGGATTGGATGTCGAGTTCGAGCTTGTCGAGTTCGTCGAGGATCTCTTCGGGTGCGCGGTGTTCAACTTCGTGGTGAACGATTTCTTTGTACCGGTTGAGGCTGAGGTCGTAGCCTTGCTCTTCGATTGCTCTTCGCGGAACGCAGAACGACTGATCGGTGCGCTCGCGCTTGAGTTCCTTGCCGTCGTGTTCGGCCCAGCGTGCGAGGACATCGGGCAGGTTGTTCAAGGAATGCTGTTCGTCCGCGAGTTGGGCCAGTGGCCCGAGTTTGTCGCCATCGAGTAACGCGGTCCGCTTGTCGTCGAGCGAGAAGCCGTCGGCCTGGACGTCGTAGAACCAGACGTGATCGGTACCGCCCGAGTTTGTCTTCGTAAAGAACAGGATCGCGGTCGACACCCCTGCGTAGGGCTTGAAGACTCCAGAAGGCAGCTTCACAACGGCGTCGAGCTTGTGGTCGTCGACGAGCGTTTTGCGTAGGGTCGTGTGGGCCTTGGATGAGCCAAATAGCACGCCGTCGGGCACGATGACGGCGGCGCGGCCGCCGGGCTTCAGCAGCCGCAGGAACAGGGCGAGGAACAGAAGTTCGGTCTTCTTGGTCTTGACGATCTGCTGCAGGTCTTTGGCGGTGTTCTCGTAGTCGAGGCTACCAGCGAAAGGCGGATTGGCCAGCACGAGTGAATACGCGCCGGCATCGCCGGTGTTGGCTTCGGCGAGGGAGTCCCGGTAGCGGATGTCCGGCTGTTCGACGCCGTGCAGCAGCATGTTCATCGAACCGATGCGCAGCATGGTGTTGTCGAAGTCGAATCCATGGAACATGTCGTGGTGGAAGTGCTTAGCGCCTGTGCCGGAGTTGATGTCGGCGGCGTGGTGTTCGCGCATGTATTCGGTGGCCGCGACGAGGAATCCGCAGGTGCCGGACGCGGGATCGACGATGGTGTCACCGGGTTCGGGGGCCATCATTTCGACCATCAGTTTGATGATGTGGCGGGGTGTGCGGAACTGGCCGTTTTGTCCGGAGCTGGCGATCTTGGCAAGCATGTACTCGTAGATGTCGCCCTTCGTGTCGAGGTCACGCATCTCGATCTTGTCCAGGAGGTCGACGACCTTGGTGAGCATTCCCGGGTTGGGGATTGATAGGCGGGCGTCCTTCATGAAGTGGGCGTAGGTGGAGTCCTCGTCGCGCATGGTGCGGATGAACGGGAACACGTCCTCGTCGACGGTGCGGAACATGTCGTCGGGGGCGTAGTTCTTGAACTCTGACCAGCACAGTTCGGTCCGCTCGACCGGGAATGGGTTGCCCGTAATCGACTTCTTGGTG
This sequence comes from Gordonia rhizosphera NBRC 16068, assembly GCF_000298195.1. Lineage (GTDB taxonomy): Bacteria > Actinomycetota > Actinomycetes > Mycobacteriales > Mycobacteriaceae > Gordonia > Gordonia rhizosphera. The sequence continues at coordinate 12,830 of NZ_BAHC01000191.1, forward strand.
AGGTTGGCGCGGTTGAGGGCGAGTTGTTGTTCGTCGTCGAGGCGGCGGATGAACAGCAGGTAGGTGATCTGCTCCATCACCTCCAGCGGGTTGGAGATGCCGCCGGACCAGAATGCGTCCCAGACGGCGTCTACCTTGCTCTTCTGTTCTCCCGTGATCACTCTCGCGTACTCCCAAACAGTCGTGGTGAACCCGAACAGAACTGTATAGCGCACCGCTCGGACAGTCCGCCGACAACCTTGGCGCGACACGCGACGGCAAAGGCAATCTTTGGCGTCTGATGCGCGCCCTGACGACGTAAATCGCCATCCTTGGTTTGCTCGTAAACGCTCCATGAGAGCCAACCCGCGGGTAGCTGCACAGCCTCTACCTGAACTTTCGGTCGCCCTCAATGCGCATACCGCGCGCTGTGCGCGCACCGCGTGGTGTGCGCACTACGCGCGCTATGCAGCCACGACGAGGCCGAAAAGCGTCCCTGACCAGTGCCTCCGGGTGTAGTGGCATTGATCTCGGAAGTCCCCGGAACTACCCGGTAGGAGGCACTTATGAAGGACGCCGATGTTCCGGCCGCACACTTCGGTTCGCCGCGTATCAACAAGCCCGGCGACGTAACGCGTGTGGAGCTGCGCCTGCCGACTCCACTTGGTGCCCGCCTTTATCGGCTGGCCCAGGCAAATGGACAGTCCGTGTCGCGTGTCGGCGCCGACCTGCACGATCAGCGCCTGACATCTCACAGCAGTTGGCGCCGCTGCTTCATCTAACCCCTGCATTGAGTCCCCTTGATGCTACCTGCTGTCTTTCCGCACGCGCACGCTCGCGACATATGCGTGTCGATCTCGACACGCTCCGTCCCGGTGGTGACCAGGCCGAGAGGAATCCGCCAATCGACGTCGCGATCGACGGCTACGTGCCTCGACAAATACCGGAGACGACGTGGCGCGTCATCGAAGACGAAGTGCGTCAGATCGTCCGCGACTCTCAGCCGGCGACGGGAACGTCCGCCGACCATCACATGCTGGCAGTCACCCATTTCCTCGCATGGGCGGTCGATCAGCAGCGCTCCCGTGAGCGCGAGCGGCTCTTCTTACCCGAGGTTGTCGAGCACTATGTGGCTACGGCATGCAGACATCTCTCGCCCGTCAGTCGCGGAACGCGTCGATCGGTGTTGCGGACAGTCGGACGGCGCGTCACTCGGAAAGCTCGCTGGGACTCACCTGCACCGGTCTATCCAACCTCCAAGAGCCGGCCACCCTACACCGACGAACAGTGCCGATGGCTGGTCAAATGCGTTGACTCTCAATCCAGCCCTTTTCGACGCCGGGTACTCCAATCACTCCTCGGCCTGGGTCTCTGGGCCGGGTTTACACCCGACGAGGTCGCCTTTCTCACCACCGACAGCGTCATCAACGCAGCGTCAGGGAGAGTCGCGATTGAATTGCCGGCTCGCGTGGTCCCCGTTCGCACACGCTACGCGCGTCTCCTCGAAACGCTAATTGCTTCCTTGCCGAAAGGTGCTTTCCTCATTCGTGACAAACCGGTCCCCCGGGTCGAGACGATTTCCCAGCTGATCGGGCACTGCGACCTCCCCACCAGCCTGCGCCCGCTGACGATGTCGCGATTGCGCCTCACCTGGGCGCTCGACGCGCTGGCTTCATCAGCTCCGCTACCCGCCGTGATGGCCGCCTAGGGCTGCAGAACGCTGAAGTTCACCGAGCCGCTGCTCCCGCAACTGACTGACCTTGCCGCGTCCGCGGACATCACCTCGGACGCACGCCTCTACGACTTCTGACTCATGGCCAGTGTGAAGAGCATCCCGCGCCACCGAACCAAGGGACGTGGTGATGGACCTAGCTGCAGCGCAGAGACTTTCAGGGTTGCTTTCGACGGCGCACTGCGCGCGCCCGCACGCCACCTCCTCCACACGGTCATGGTGGAGGACAACAAAGGTGGCCCCCGGGAGTTCACTCCCTTCCAGTTCTTCACCCTGGCCCTCATCAATGCGCTCGAAAAGCGGCCGATGCTGTTCACCAAGATCTTCGAGACCTTCCTCGGCCTCACAGCCGATCAGCTCCGCCGACTCGGCCTCACAGCTCTCTCCTACGACCAGACGACTGGCTTTGCCGCACGCGTGGAGGACCTCGTCGAAGCCGACAAAGTCGACGTCGTCGAGCTCATGAACGGCGTCTTCCAGCACACGGTGCCGCAGCTGCCGGCCATGTCCCTAGCCGTCGACTCCACCGACTACGAGTCACTCGCCAGGATCCGCGCCTTCTGGAATCGCACCAGCGACCAAGCACCCACCAGCCACGAAACCGACAGCGAACCAGACGCGGATCCCAAAGCGGGCCGCAAGAACGGCACCTGGCCGGTACTCCGCTCGGACAACCGGCTACAACGAACCGCCGACCCCGACCCGATGCGCGCGATGGACACCGGTCGGCCACAACAACAAGCCTGCCGGAGCGTTCGTAGGGTACGACCTCACTCTCGCCGTCAACTCGCGGCCGTGGCGCGGCAACGACGAACTCCCCGGATTCATCGCGGCCGCCAACCTCACACCCGCCGGCAGTCACCACGCCCGAGCGGCCATCGGGCTCATCGAAAGCCTCCGCGCCACCGGCCAGATCATCACCGACGTCACCGCCGACCGCGCCTACAACAACGCCAAGACAGAATTCTGGACAAGCCCACTGCGCACGCTCGGCATCGCACCCGTCTTCGACCTCACCGAGAAGCAACGGCGCCAACGCCCAGGCCCCGAGCCCGGCACCATCATCATCGACGGAACCTATTCACTGACGCGATACCCAAGCACCTGCGGGATCTCCTCACGTTCACCGTGGGCATGACATCCGAGGCCCGCACCGCACTGATGACGCTCTACGACGACCGCAAGCCCTACGCGTTCCGATCAATGGGAAAGAAGACCGACGGCAAGCAACGATTCCGCGGCCCAGTCAGAACCGATGCGCCGTCCAAGATCTGCTGGCCCCAACAATCAAGTCTCAATGCAGGAGAGACTGACCCGACCCGTCACCGAATGCAACGACGAGAAGTGCGGATGCTCCCTGTCGGTCACCCTGCACGACGACTACCTTCCCAACATCCGCCAACGCAACATCTACGGCACCACCGACTGGAACAAGGACTATCACCGCCGGAACGCTGTCGAAGCAGCGAACAGCGCCCTACGTACCAAGTTCCGAGTGGACCGCGGATACACGGGCCTTCGGTCTGGTGAAAAACGCCTTCCTGCTCGGCTTCACGATCTTTGCGTACAACTACGAGTGCATCACCAACCACTTCCGCACTCGCGGCCTCGCCATTCCGCCCGAGTACCCGATCGCGAAGACAGCCCCGCTGGAATCACCGGCACCCAAGACCTCGGCGAAGCGCGCAAGAGTCACAGAGGGTGACTGACCACCACCAGGCAGTTGATCCGCGCTCGGGCCATCTTTCAGACGCACATCCTTCTCCACAGCAACTTCTCGGGGTTCACTGCTGCGCGGAGATCGCAATTCTGAGTTGATCCGTGCGTCAGCGGGTCTTGTCAGCCGATCGGATCTCGAATTCGGCAGTACTATCGCCAATCAATCTCATTAGCAAGGCGCTGCGCGGGGATTTCTGCGCTAGCCTGCGACTTATCCAAACTAGGGACGATGACTTGGCCAAACATGCCGGTGGTGGAGCCTAGGAGATTCGAACTCCTGACATCCGCCTTGCAAAGGCGGCGCTCTACCAACTGAGCTAAGGCCCCGTGCCGGCCCGATCAGTGGCTGACCTGCGGTCGACGGGTGCGAATCGGGTGGCGTACCACCTCTCGCAGTGGGCCTAGGAGGACTTGAACCTCCGACCTCTTCGTTATCAGCGAAGCGCTCTAACCGCCTGAGCTATAGGCCCGTGAACCGAAGTGAGACACTACCCGACTCGACGCCAAACAACCAAAACGGGTGGTCAGAAGCTTTTCCGACCACCCGTTCCGAGAGGGGCCCGCCCTCGAATTTGTTCAGTCCAGGTCGGCGAGGGTGACCTCGGCCCCACCGACCAGATCCGCACACACGTTGTAGATGTAGGCGCCGATGGTGGCCAGCGCGGTCAGCAGGATCGCGTTGATCGCGCCCAGCAGCCCTGCCCAGCCGAAGACGGTGCCGGCACCGATGATGTCGGCTTCGCTGCTCGAGCCGTCGGCGTTGATCAGGGTGCCGAAGGAGCTGTTCACCTGATCCCACACGCCCATGCCGTCGAGGACCAGGTACAGCACCGCCACCGCGATCATCCAGATCAGAAATCCCGCCACCGACAGCACCGCGGCGATCTTGAAAGTCGCCCACGGGTCGAACCGGCGCAGCTGCACCGACGCGCGGAGCGGCCGGGTGGCGCCGACCTCTGCGGGTGCCGACCGTGTGGCGGGCGACGACGGCGGAGCCTCGTGCACATGGTGGATGGCATCGAGGTTCGGCAGCTTCTCGGCCTGCACGTCAGAGCGGTCGATGGTGCGTGTCGGGGACTCCACGAACCGCTCCCCCGAACCCGACGACGATGCCGGCGGGTTGTCGAGCTTGGTGACCGGGGCCTGCTGACCACTCATGCTCGCCGCCGCGGTACCCGTCGCGCTGACGATGCCCCGCGGCGGTGGCCCGGGACGGGATTCCGCGCCGGTCTCGTGGCCGTTGGTGTCGCCGCGCGCGGGCATCTGTTTGGTGTCGGCGGTACCGCGCTGCCACGGCGGGACGAGACTGCCCTTCCCCGGCCCGGACGCACCCGGACCGGAGACGCCGTTGGGCCCTGCGTCCCCGTTGGTCGGCTTCTTGTTCTCCGGCGTGTTCGGTGAGCTCACTGGCAATCCCTCATTCGGTGGTCGTAGGACCCACACTAACGGCTACCGGCCGCCCGTCCCCGGCGCTACTTGCCGGGACGCGCGGATCCGGTCGGTTCTTCGTCCGGCTCGTCCGCATTGCGCGCAATCGCGAGCAGCGTCGAGCCCTCGTCGAGATTCATCAGACGCACACCCTTGGTCTGGCGACCGGCCTTGCGCACCTGCTTGGCGGCCGTCCGGATCACTCCGCCGCCAGAGGTGATCGCGTACAGCTCGGAGTCGTCGTCGACGATGAGGGCGCCGATGAGCTCGCCGCGGCGGCGGTCGTACTGAATCGTCAGCACACCCTTGCCGCCACGACCCTGCACCGGGTAGTCGTCCATCCCGGTGCGCTTGGCGTAGCCGCCCGACGTCGCGACGAGCAGATAGGTGCCCTCACGCACGACGTTGAGCGACAACAACTCGTCCTCACCGTTGAAGCGCATACCCTGCACACCCGACGTCTGCCGGCCCATCGGGCGCAACGCCTCGTCGTCGGCATGGAAACGGATCGACTGTCCGACCTTCGACACCAGCAGCAGGTCGTCGTCGGCGCTGCACAGTTGGGCACCGACGAGCTCGTCCTCGCCGCGCAGGTTGATCGCGGCGATACCGCCGGACCGGTTGGAGTCGAAATCCTCCAGACGCGACTTCTTGACCAGGCCGTTGCGGGTGGCGAGCACGAGATACGGCGCGTCCTGGTAGGTCTGCAGCTGGATGACCTGCGCGATCCGCTCCTCGGGCTGGAACGCGAGCAGATTCGCCACGTGCTGGCCGCGGGCGGTGCGGTTGGCCTCGGGCAGCTCGTAGGCCTTGGCCCGGTACACCCGACCCTTGGTGGTGAAGAACAGGATCCAGTCATGTGTGGAGCACACGAAGAAGTGCGCGACGATATCGTCCTGTTTGAGCCCGGCACCCTGCACACCCTTGCCGCCGCGACGCTGGCTGCGATACAGATCGGTCTTGGTGCGCTTGGCGTAGCCGGTCTCGGTGATCGTGACCACCACGTCCTCGCGGGCGATCAGATCCTCGTCGCTGACGTCGCCGTCGGCCGCGATGATCTTGGTGCGTCGCTCGTCGCCGTACTTGTCCACGACGACCTTGAGCTCGTCGCGCACGATGGCGCGCTGCCGCTCGGGCTTTTCCAGGATGTCCTTGAGATCGGCGATCTCCCGCTCGATCTCGGCCAACTCGTCGATGATCTTCTGACGCTCCAACGCCGACAGGCGCCGCAGCTGCATGGCCAGGATGGCGTCGGCCTGGATCTCGTCGATGTCGAGCAGATCGATCAGGCCGCGGCGGGCCTCGTCGGTGTTCGCCGAGGCACGGATCAGTGCGATGACCTCGTCGAGGGCGTCGAGCGCCTTGACCAGACCACGCAGGATGTGGGCGCGTTCCTCGGCCTTGCGCAACCGGTAGCGGGTGCGGCGCACGATGACGTCGATTTGATGCGCCACGTAGTAGCGGATCATCTGGTCCAGGCGCAGGGTACGCGGCACGCCGTCGACGATGGACAGCATGTTCGCGCCGAAGCTCGTCTGCAGCTGACTGTGCTTGTAGAGGTTGTTGAGCACCACCTTCGCCACCGCGTCGCGGCGCAGGGTGATGACGATGCGCATTCCGGCGCGGTCGGAGGACTGGTCCTCGATCCGGCTGATGCCCTTGAGTTTTCCTTCGTTCACCTGTTCGGCGATCGATTGGATCAGGTTGTCGGGGTTGACCTGATACGGCAGTTCGGTGACGACGAGGATGGTGGTGCCCTTGTTCTCCTCGATGTCCACCACGCTGCGCATCCGGATGCTGCCGCGACCGGTGGTGTAGGCGTCGCGGATGCCCTGGCTGCCGACAATGAGTGCGGCGGTGGGGAAATCGGGTCCCTTGATGGCCTCCATACACGCGTTGAGCAGCGCCTCGTCGTCGGCGTCGGGATGTTCGAGGGCCCAGAACACCGCGTCGGCAACCTCATTGAGGTTGTGCGGCGGGATGTTGGTGGCCATTCCGACGGCGATACCTCCGGACCCGTTGATCAGCAGGTTCGGGATCCGGGCCGGCAGCACCGTCGGCTCGTTGGTCTTGCCGTCGTAGTTCGGCGTGAAATCGACCGTGTCCTCGTCGATGTCACGCAGCATCTCCATGGCCAGAGGCGTCAGGCGCGCCTCGGTGTAGCGCATGGCGGCCGGGCCGTCGTTGCCCCGCGAGCCGAAGTTGCCCTGACCGTCGACCAGCGGATAACGCATCGACCACGGCTGCGCCATCCGCACCAGTGCGTCGTAGATCGCGCTGTCGCCGTGCGGATGGTAGTTACCCATCGTCTCCGCAACGGGTTTCGCGGATTTCACATAGCTGCGATCCGGGCGGAACCCGGCGTCGTAGGACGCGTACAGCAGTCGGCGGTGCACCGGCTTGAGGCCGTCACGCACCTCGGGCAGCGCACGACCCACGATCACGCTCATCGCGTAATCGATGTAGCTGTTCTGCATCTCCTGGCCGAGATCGACCGGTTCGATGCGGTCGCCCTCTCCCCCGGCCGGGGGCAGCGTGGTGTCAGTCATGCGTGACCTTTTCTGGTGATACTGAAGTGGCTAAGCGTGTGGTTCGGTGGTCTCGGTCTCGGTCTCGATACACTCGTGATCGCTGCGCTCCACGAGCTACTCGACCCGGCGGATACGCTCCCTGCGCTAGCGCTCCGGGAGCTACTCGACCAGCGGGAATGGGCGCTACTCGACCTGCGAACACTGACTCAGACATCCAGGAAGCGAACATCTTTGGCGTTGCGAGCGATGAAGCTGCGGCGGGCGGCGACGTCCTCCCCCATCAGGATGGAGAAGAGTTCGTCGGCGGCCGCGGCATCGTCGAGGGTCACCTGGCGCAGCACGCGGACGGCCGGATCCATGGTCGTCTCCCACAGTTCCTTGGCGTTCATCTCGCCAAGACCCTTGTAACGCTGGATGCCGTCGTCGGTGTTGATCTTGCGGCCCGCGGCGCGACCGGCCTCGAGCAGGCCATCGCGCTCGCGGTCGGAGTAGGCGAACTCCGGATCGGACTTCTGCCACTTGAGTTTGTAGAGCGGCGGCTGGGCCAGGTAGACGTGACCGTGTTCGATGAGTGGACGCATGAACCGGAACAGCAGGGTCAGCAGCAGTGTCGCGATGTGCTGGCCGTCGACATCGGCGTCGGCCATCAGCACGATCTTGTGATAGCGCAGTTTGGCGATGTCGAACTCGTCGTGGATGCCGGTGCCGAATGCGGTGATGATCGACTGCACCTCGGCGTTTTTCAGTACGCGGTCGATGCGGGCCTTCTCGACGTTGATGATCTTGCCGCGGATCGGCAGGATCGCCTGGTACATCGAGTCACGGCCGGATTTCGCGCTGCCGCCGGCCGAGTCACCCTCGACGATGTAGACCTCACACTTGGTCGGATCGTTGCTACGGCAGTCGGCCAGCTTGCCCGGCAGTCCGCCGATGTCGGTTGCGGTCTTGCGGCGCACCAACTCTCGCGCCTTGCGCGCGGCCATGCGGGCCTGCGCGGAGTCGACGGCCTTCTTGACGATGGTCTTCGCCTCGGCCGGGTTGGCCTCGAACCAGTGCCCGAGATGCTCATTGGACATCTTCTGCACGAAACCCTTGACCTCGGTGTTGCCGAGTTTGGTCTTGGTCTGGCCCTCGAACTGCGGGTCGGACACCTTCACCGAGATGACCGCGGCGAGTCCCTCGCGGATATCGTCGCCGGTGAGTTTGCCGTCCTTCTCCTTGAGGAGCTTCTTGTCGAGGGCGTACTTGTTGACGGTGCTCGTCAGCGCGGCGCGGAAGCCCTCCTCGTGGGTACCGCCCTCATGGGTGTTGATGGTGTTGGCGAAGGTGTGCACCGACTCGGAGTAGCCGGCGTTCCACTGCATCGCGATCTCGACCTCGTGGCCGGTGCCCTTGGCGTTGAACGCGATCACCGAGGTGTGGATCGAGTTCTTGGTCCGGTTGAGGTGTTTGATGTAGTCGACGAGCCCGTCGGGATAGTGATAGGTGCGGGTGCGGACCCGGGCCGCGCGCTGCGCCTTCTCCTCCTCGGACTTGATGACCTCGGCGGTCTCCTCACCGTTGCCGCCCATCTCGGCCTCGGCGGCCACCGACTCCTCGCTGCGCCGATTGTCGGTGAGCGTGATGGTGAGGCCCTTGTTCAGGAAGGCCATCTCCTGCAGACGACGTGCGACCGTCTCGGCGCTGAAGGTGGTGGTCTCGAAGATGTCGGGATCCGGCCAGAACCGGACGGTCGTACCGGTCTTGCGTGTCGCCGCGCCCTGCTGGAGCGGGCTGGGCTTGGCGTGGTCGTAGCTCTGCTCCCAGTGGAAGCCGCCGTAGTTGATCTCCAGCTCGACCTTCGTCGACAGCGCGTTGACCACCGAGATACCCACACCGTGCAGACCACCCGACACCGCGTAGGCATCGGAGTCGAACTTGCCGCCCGCGTGCAACTGGGTCATGACGACCTCGACGGTCGGGACACCGGTGGCGTGCATGTCGGTGGGGATGCCGCGGCCGTCGTCGACGACCTCGACGCCACCGTCCTCGCGCAGCGTGACATCCACCCGGCTGGCGTGGCCGGCCATCGCCTCGTCGACGGAGTTGTCGACGACCTCCCAGATCAGGTGGTGCAGACCCCGCTCGCCGGTGGAACCGATGTACATACCGGGACGCTTGCGGACGGCTTCGAGGCCTTCGAGGATACTGATCGACTCGGCACTGTACTCGCCTGGCTTCTTGGCCTTGCGGGGCTTGCGTCCCGCTGAGTTGTCGGACCCGCTGGTGTCATTGGTGTCGGCCACGAGGTGCGTCCGCTCCTGTTCTGTCTCGGTAAAACCGCAGGAGGTGGACACACGTCGACCCGATCCGCGTGAGGACGCGGATCAGATCGGTATGCAGCGCAGGCCGGCGGCCGGCTGGTGTCCACCCCTGTCGGGAACAACTCCGTTCATTGTACTGCCTAACCCGAGCAGAAACGGGCATCCGGGGCCGCTAACGTGCGCGCAGATCGACTTTTTCCGATCGATGCCGGTCCGATAGTGCATCGGTCGCAATTGCACGCTCTACAGGACAGCTGACTGTCCTCGGACACCGGACCGCCGCGGCACGGGCGCCCGAGGCGGTCAGCCGTAGGTGTCGCGCGGGCCGCGGCCCTGGATGTGCCGCGGGCCCTTGCGCCACGACGGGGCCTTGGGCCCGGTGATCCGCAGGCTCGTCACCACCCCGTCACCGACCGCCGCGGCGATCTTCGCGAGGATGGTCGCCTGCATGTAGCGCAGCTGGGTCGCCCACGCGGTGGACTCCGCCTGCACGTGTAAGACCTTGTCGGTCAACGACGTCGGATTCGCGTGCGCGGCGATGTCGGCACCGACGATGGAATCCCACAGGCCGAAGACGGTGCCCTGACCGATCTGCTCCTGCCAGCCCCGCTCGGCGGCCAGGCGACCCGCGAGGCGCCCCAGCGGTTGGGGATCCCGCGAATCCGGGCCCGACCCGGACCAGCGCCGACGGCCTCCGCCGGTGCGACGGACGGTCTTGGCCGGGGAGGAGCGGCCCTGCCCCACCGACTTGCCTGCGGCGCGGGCGGCCGCCCGAGCCTCCTCGAGCGCACGCCTCGCGACCTCGTATCCCGCCGAGTGCGTCGGTTCCCCGCCATGACGATCCGCGGTCTGCTCCCCGGCCTGTTCACCGGTCTGTTCGCCGGTCATGTCGCGTCCTCCCCCACCGTGATGTCGGTCACGATCGACTGCCGGTGCCCATTCTCCTCCAGGACACCGACACCCACCCGCCGGCCGCCGATCGTCGCGGGGATGTCGTCGGGTACCGCCGCGGTGATCAGCAACTGTTCGGCGGATTCGGTGAATGCGGCCAACTGGGCACGCCGGTGCGCGTCGAGCTCGGCGAACACGTCGTCGAGCATGATCACCGGCTCGACGCCCTCGGTCCGGATCAGCTCGACCGACCCCAGCCGCAGCGCGAGCGCGAGCGACCACGATTCGCCGTGGCTCGCGAACCCCTTGGCGATCTCCGGACCGAGCCGTACGTCCACGTCGTCGCGGTGCGGTCCCACCAGGCTCACGCCGCGTTCGATCTCCTTGGTGCGCAGTTCGACGAGACGGGCGAGCAGGATCGCGGCGATGTCCTCGACCGATGCCGGCGTGCCGTCGGCAGGCAGCACCTCGTCGCCGGCGGCCGCACGGTAATCCAGCGTGGCCGGACGCGAGTGCGGCGCGATCGACGCGTAACACCCGGTGACGTGCGGGCCGAGTTCACGCAGCACGTCGATTCGCGCGGCGGTCACCTGGCCACCGAGGTCGGCGAGCTGACCGTCCCAGACGTCGAGGGTGCTGATCACCGAGTCGGCCTCGGATCCGCCGCGTCGCATCGCCGCTCCGGCGGTCTTCAGCAGCGCCGAACGCTGCCGCAGCACACGGTCGTAATCCGAACGCGCAGCGGCGAACCGGGGTCCCCGCTGCGCAACGAGCTCGTCGACGAACCGTCGGCGGTCGGCGGGGTCACCGCGGATCAGGGTCAGATCCTCGGGTGCGAACATCACCGCGCGCAGAATGCCGAGGATGTCGCGGGCGCGCCGGGCCGGGCTGCCGTTGACGCTCGCCTTGTTGGCTCCTTCGGCGTTGATCTGCAACTGCACCGTGAGTTCACGGCTCTGGTTCTCGACGGTTCCGGTGACCATGGCCGTGCCGGCGCCGGTGCGAACAAGTGGCGCGTCGGTGCTCACCCGGTGTGACCGCAACTGGGCGAGATAGAACACCGCCTCGAGCAGGTTGGTCTTGCCGAATCCGTTGCGCCCCACAAAGATCGTGGGTTCTGGACGCAACTCGAGATCGATCTCGCGCCAGGACCGGAAGTCCCGGAGATGCAGTTCGCGGACGAACACGTCAGGAGGTCGGGGGCGCGCCGGTCTCGCCCACCGAACGCCCCCGGGTGTCGGTCACGGCATGACCGCCGAACTGATTTCGCAACGCGGACACCGCTTTCAGCGCCGGCGAGCCCTGGTCCTGGCGCGATGCGAACCGGGCAAAGAGCGCGGCCGAGATCACGTTGGCGGGAACCGAATGGCGGATCGCCTCTTCCACGGTCCAGCGTCCCTCACCGGAATCGGTGGTGTAGTCGGAGATCTCGGAAAATCCCGGATCCTCCTGCAGGGCACGCACGAGCAGTTCGAGTAGCCACGACCGCACCACCGTACCCTGGGTCCAGGCCCGCAGGGTGCCCTCCACATCGTCGATCAATGGTTCGGCACAGAGCAATTCGTAACCCTCACCGTAGGCGTGCATCAGTCCGTACTCGACCCCGTTGTGCACCATCTTGGCGTAATGGCCGGCGCCGACCGGGCCGGCATGGACGAATCCGTCGGCACGCTCACCCGGGGGGCGCAGCGCATCGAAGATCGGCATCATCCGGGTGACATCGTCGTCGGATCCGCCCACCATCAGGCCGTAGCCGTTCTCCAGACCCCAGACACCGCCGGAAACCCCGCAATCGATGTACCCGATTTTGTTGCGCCCCAACAACTCCGCATGCGGTTGATCGTCGGTGTACTTGGAATTGCCACCGTCGACGACCAGGTCACCGGGTTCGAGGTGTTCGGCCAATTGGGCCACGGTGGTCCGCGTCGGTTCCCCCGACGGCACCATCACCCACACCGCCCGCGGAGCGTCGAGCGCGGCAACCAGGTCCGGCAGCGACGCCACATCGGAGACCTCCGGACGCGGGTCGTAGCCGACCACCTCGTGTCCGGCCTGCTGGATGCGGGTGCGCATGTTCGCGCCCATCTTGCCAAGTCCGACCAGTCCGAGTTGCATCGAGGTTCCTCCGGTTTCGTATCGGTTGGCTCCCCGGGATCGTGCGCGCCCGGGCGCGGTATCGATCAGCCGGGCAGACGCACCGGCATGAGCAGATAGGTGAACACGCTGTCGGGTGCGACGAAGGCTCCCGACTCGTCGGCGACGGGTTCCTCACCGGTGGACGGGCGCAGCACGGCGGGCCGACTGGGTGTGGTGAACCCGAAATCGACGGTCGGTACGCCGATTGCCGACAGGCCGTCCTGGAGATAGCCCGGGTTGAAGGCGATGGTCAACGGCTCGCCGACGAACTGCACGGGCAGTTCTTCCTCGGCCTTGCCGGCCTCGTCCCCGCCCGCGGTGAGCAGCAGGGTGCCCTCGTTGAACTCCATCCGGACCTGGGCGCCGCGCTCGGCGACCAGCGCGACACGCTTGATCGCCTCGATCAGCGGGGCGCTCTCGATGGTCGCGACCGCGGTATGGCTGGCCGGCAAGAGCTGCCGGAACTTCGGGAACTCTGCGTCGAGCAAACGCGTGGTGGTCTGCTTGTGGGCCCCGAGAATGCCCAGAATGCCCTCACCGCCGAGTACGGTACCGCCGCCGAAGGCCAGCGACACGTCCCCACTGCCCTCGGCGCCGGCGGTCCTGGCGCTCTCCGAGAGCGTCTTGGCGGGTACGAGGACCGCTCCGGAGGTGTCCGGCGCCGTCGGTGCCCACTCGAGTTCACGCACCGCGAGCCGGAAACGGTCGGTGGCGGCGAGCACCACACGATTGCCGTCTATCTCGACGCGGACGCCGGTGAGCATCGGCAGCGTGTCGTCGCGGCCGGCGGCGACGGCGACCTGGGAGATCGCCTCGGCGAAAACCTGGGCAGGGATCGTGCCGGTGACCGCTGGTGGTTTGGGGAGTTCCGGATAATCCTCGACCGGCATCGTCGGCAGAGAGAACTTGGCGCTGCCGCAGGTGATGGCAACCCGCGACCCGTCGAGGCTCACGTCGACCGGCTTGTTGGGCAGGGCACGGGTGATGTCGGCGAGCAGCCGGCCCGAGACCAGCACCTTGCCGGGTTCGGCGACCTCGGCGGAGATGACCTCCTGTGCGGACACCTCGTAGTCGAAACCGGAGACCTCGAGTCCGTCACCGTCGGTGACGGTGAGCACGACACATCCCAGGACCGGGACCGGCGGACGGGCAGGCAGGCTGCGGGCCACCCAGGCAACGGAATCTGCGAACTCGTCACGCGCCACACGGAACTTCATGCTGGGTGGTTGCCCTTCTCTGTTCTGCTCATCTCGCCCGTCTCCCCGACGAAGCTGTCGAGATCACACGGATCCCGCCCGGTTCGTGGATTGGGATTCCCACTGTAGAACGAGGGTGCCAGACCCGAGGCCCTTGGGGGCAACTGCTCGGCCGGATGTCTGCGGCGAGTTCGCACGCTCGCGGGTTCTGTGCACATCCCCTTCTTTTCTGAAGGATCCTCAGGAGAGAAATTCATGACAGTAATAGGGCCTGTGAATCTGTGGATGAACGCACGTGTGTGCAGGTCAAGCCGGTCACCAGACTGTGTACGTGTCGTGGATGACACCTCGGCGATCGTTGACGGTTCTGTGGAGTTGACGGATCGTTCGACTGCTGTCCACGTCCGGTGCACAAGTTACTCGTCGTTATCCCAAGCATTGTCCACAGTCGGGATTGATGGGATTTCGGACATGGCGAGGTCCGGATCGGAAGGATCCGGCGGAATTCGGATGACAAAACCCTGCGGTCGGAGTCGAGAGTTCGGCCGGCGCGGTGGCCTGGTCGGCTGAACCGGAGGACGTCAGACGGCGCGCTGTTTGATGCGCGCGGTGAGTTCCTGGACGTGGTCGTAGACCTTGCGCCGTTCGGCCATCTCCTTGCGGATCTTGCGTTCGGCGTACATGACCGTGGTGTGGTCGCGGTCGAAGGTTTCGCCGATCTTGGGCAGGGAGAGGTCGGTGAGTTCCCGGCACAGGTACATGGAGATCTGCCGCGCCTGGGCGATCGACCGGGTCTTGCCGGGTCCGCGCAGCTCTTCGACGGAGATGTCGAAGTAGTCGGCGGTAATGGCCAGGATGCTGGCCGCGCTCACCTCGAGGGTGCCCTCGTTGGGCAGCAGGGCCTGCAGGACCACCTCGGCGAGGGACTTGTCGAGTTCGGCGTTGTTCAGCGAGGCGAACGCGGTGACCCGGATGAGGGCGCCTTCGAGCTCGCGGATGTTGCGTTCGATCTTCGACGCGATGAGTTCGAGGACATCGTCGGGCACCGCGATGTTGTCCATCTGCGCCTTCTTGCGCAGGATCGCGATGCGGGTCTCCAGATCGGGCGGCTGGACGTCGGTGATCAGCCCCCACTCGAAACGAGTCCGGAGCCGATCCTCGAGCGTGGCGAGTTGTTTGGGAGGACGGTCAGACGAGATGACGATCTGCTTGCTGGCATTGTGCAGCGTGTTGAAGGTGTGGAAGAACTCTTCCTGAATACCTTCCTTGCCGATCAGGAATTGGATGTCGTCGACGAGTAGGACATCGACGTCGCGGTAGCGGCGTTTGAACGCGACCCGGCGGTCATCACGCAGGGAGTTGATGAAGTCGTTGGTGAACTCCTCGGTGGACACGTACTTCACCCGCATGCCCGGGAACAGCCGTTGGGCGTAGTGACCGGCGGCATGCAGCAGATGGGTCTTGCCCAGTCCCGACTCGCCCCAGATGAACAACGGGTTGTAGGCGCGGGCCGGGGCCTCGGCCACCGCGACGGCAGAGGCGTGGGCGAACCGGTTGGAGGCCCCGATCACGAAGGTGTCGAAGGTGTACTTCGGGCTCAGGTTGGCGCTCGAGGGTGCCTGACCGGCGGTCGGACGTTCGGCGAAGTAGCTGGGCCAGTCGGTGGATGCCGCCGACGGGCCGACCCGTGGCCGGCCGTCGAAGGTCTGGGGCGTGGGGGCTATCGTCGCCGGGCCCGTTGGCCCGCCGGGCGTTGTCATCGTGACCGCGGGACCGGCGGAGTGGTCGTACGGGCGTACTGCAGGGTCGGGAGTCGGTTCCTCGATGGTGGGGGTCGCGATCCGCACACCCAGATCAACGGGTTGACCGAGATGACGACTGAGCACCGATCGGATCGTGTCGCGCAGATTGCGCTCGATCTGTTCCTGGACAAGGGGGGTCGGCACGGTCAGGAGGGCGAAACCCTCCGCCAGGGTCAACGGCTGGACCAGCGAGAGCCAGGCCTTCTGCTGCCGGGTCAGTGGTTCTTGGTCGTGGCCGGCGGTGTCGTCGTTCAGCTCGGCGACGACGTTCTGCCAGACCTCGCCGAACGAATCTCGATCACTCATCACCGTGCCTCCTCCCGGGAAAACCGCCGCCTCGGACAACGAGGATGTCACGATGCCGCGATCACCACGAGTTGTCCACATAGTTGTCCACAGCTGTGGACAGATCCGCGAATCTTCAGTGCCGACGGTGGCCGGGAGGGCCCACCGGATCGTTTCTTCGTTGACCCCCCGCCGAAGTTAACAGAGCGCACCGTGGCCGACAAAGTGAATCGGGCGATTCGACAGATCGACGGTCGCGATCGTGTGACGGGCCCGAGAGCCTCCGCGCAGGCAGGGCACAGGTCACAGTGGAGCACTCGGTCGCGGACGGGACCGCGTTTGATTTGAGCCGTCGTACTCAGTAGTCTCGACTGGTCATCCAGGTTGCGGATTTTCGCGGTGATGCCAGGTCATCTCAACCGACGTGAGTTCGGCACCGCACCGGGATCAGCAGACCACCAAGAAGCGTGGTTCACGCGTGCAGTCGGCGTGGCGCCACGATGAGAGCACAAGGAGTTAACCCATGGCCAAGGGAAAGCGGACCTTCCAGCCCAACAACCGTCGTCGTGCGCGCGTGCACGGTTTCCGGTTGCGGATGCGCACGCGCGCCGGCCGGGCCATCGTCAACGGTCGTCGTAGCAAGGGCCGCGCAAAGCTCACCGCCTGAGTCGTCAGCGAACTCCCGGCGGTGCATGGGCGCCGCCGGGCGCTGGTATCGATGGTGGCTTCGTCACATCGGATCTCTCGTCGATCCGACTTCACCCGCACGCTCAAGTCGGGCGTGAGGGTGAACACCCGTGATCTCGTGATTCATCTTCTCGCCCTGAGCGTCGATCCCGTCGCGACCGACACCCGTCGCATCGAGGTCGCCGGCTTCGGGGGGCCCTGGCTCGGGCTGATCGTGAGCAAATCTGTGGGCAACGCCGTCACCCGTCATGCGGTGGCCCGTCGTCTGCGCGCGGCGTTTCGGCAGTGCCTGGCCCAGTTCCCGTCGACCGAGGTGCTGGTGGTGATCCGTGCCCGGCGCGAGGCGTCGTCGGCGTCCAGCGTCGAATTGGCCGATCAGCTGGCCGAGGCGCTGACGCACAGACGTTTCCGGCGGAGCCTGCCACACCGCGATCTCCACGGTGCTCCGGGGACCGCCGGGATCTCCGAACTCCAGGTCGCGCCATGACCGCAGCACACGACGAGGATCCGGTAGCTCAGGATTCGCAAGCTCAGGATTCGGTGACCCAGGAATCCCCGCCCGCCGGCCCCGCTCCCGCCGGTGTACGGGCACGCCTGGTGACCTGGCTCCATCTCCTCCCCCGCCGCAGCGTGGTGTTCCTGATCGAGCTCTACCGCACCTGGATCTCACCCCTGCGCCTCCCTACTTGCCGGTTCGAGCCGACATGCTCCGCATATGCCGTCGAGGCCCTGACACGACACGGTTTCCTCTACGGGGGCTGGCTGTCGGTCGTCCGGCTGCTGAAATGCGGGCCGTGGCACAAACCCGGTTATGACCCGGTTCCCGATCGGGGGTTCCGGGAGCTCTTCACCCGCTCAGACGAATCATCGGCGGTGGACACATCGACGGTGTCGACATCGACAGAGGTTAGGGGTAACTGACCCGTGCTGAACTTCATCTACTATCCGGTCTCCGGAATCATGTGGGTCTGGAATTGGATATTCAACCTGCTCATACCGTGGGACAGCCCCGGCTGGGACGGCGTTGTATGGGCTCTGTCGGTGGTGTTCCTGGTCTTCACGCTGCGTGCGATCCTCTACAAGCCCTTCGTCAAGCAGATCCGCACGACGAAGAAGATGCAGGAGATCAACCCTCAATTGCAGGCGATCCGCAAGAAGTACGCCAAGGATCGCGTGAAGATGACCGAGGAGATGCAGAAGCTGCAACGCGAGCACGGCTTCAATCCGTTGCTCGGCTGCCTGCCGATGCTGCTGCAGATCCCGGTGTTCATCGGTCTGTTCCACGTGTTGCGCTCGTTCAACCGAACGGGTTCGTTGGGTCCGCTCAGCCACGGCAGCATGACGGTCGAGGCCACCCGCAGCACGCCGAACTACTTCTTCAGCGCCGATCAGGTGCAGAACTTCCTGGACGCACGATTCTTCGGTGTGCCGCTGTCGGCGTTCATCACCCAGCCGGTGCAGCAGTGGGAAGCGTTCGTCCAGCCGGGTCAACCGATCGACTTCACGCGCACGCAGATCGCGATCGTGGTGGTTCCGATCATGATCATCGCATCGATCGCCACGCATATGAACTCGCGCGCGTCGGTTGCTCGTCAGCCGGAAGCGGCGCTCGAGAACCCGCAGACCCGGATGATGAACATGCTCGCGCTCTACATCTTCCCGTTGGGCATTCTGGTCACCGGTCCGTTCTTCCCGGTGGCGATCCTGCTCTACTGGGTCAGCAACAACCTCTGGACCTACGGACAGCAGCACATCGTGTTCGGTCGGATCGCTGCTGAGGAAGACGCCGCCAAGTTGGCGAAGCAGGAGAAACAGAGGGCCAACGCACCGAAACCCGGAGCGCGACCGGAAACCGGGCGTAAGGGCGGTCGCGCCGGGCCGACCGATGGCGATGTTGTGGATGGCGATGTTGTGGATGGCGAGGTGACGTCTGCGGCGGTCGTGAAGACGTCCTCGTCCCCCTTCAAGAGCGTGCAGAAGTGGCTGCGTCCCGATCGTGGGGAATCCAAGGCGAGCGAGACCGGTGGTGATCTCGCGGCGTCCGATGCCGGCGATGCGGTGTCCGGGGTGTCGAGCGATGACGCATCGTCGGGTTCCGGTGGTGCGTCGGATGCGGGCGCGAAAGGCTCGGGATCCACGGGTTCGGGTTCGCCGGCGAGCGGTTCGGGTGGGGCGGGCGCATCGGCCGCCGGACAGAAGTCGGGAACCGGGCATGTCGCGGGCAAGAAACGTGGGGGCGCAACACGGCGGAAGAAGGGTGGGCGTCCTGGCGGACGCCACTGAGGCCCCACACCCCTCCCCTCGCCCGAAGGAAGGGCGACCAGAGACGTTTGATGAAAAGCAGAGTTAGGTGGAATGTGAGATGACGGCAGAGACCACGGCGCAGGACGAGCAGGAGATCCGCGACGCGGCCGAGGGCGGTTCCCCGGAGGATGCGGGCGTGGGCGCGAGCGCCACGAGCGAGGTCGAAACCGATGTGGAGTCGACGGACCAGGCCGCCGGAGAGCGCGACGATGACGACGCGGATGCCGGTGCGTCGGACGAGGCGGACCACTCGGATGCGGATGACTCGGATGCCGACGAACTGGATGCCGACGACTCCGAAGACGATGACTCCGATGCGGACGACATGGACGAGGAAGATCGTCTGGTTGAAGAGGGCGAGATCGCCGGCGACTACTTGGAGCAGTTGCTCGACGTGCTCGACTTCGACGGCGACATCGATCTCGATGTCGACGGAGACCGGGCGGTCGTGAGCATCGACGGTGGCGATGACCTCACCAAGTTGGTCGGCCGCAAGGGCGAGGTTCTCGACGCGTTGCAGGAGCTGACGCGGCTGGCCGTCCAGCAGGCAACCGGTGACCGTAGTCGCCTGATGTTGGATATCGCTCGCTGGCGCGCGGATCGGCGGGACCGACTCGCCCGGCTCGGTACCGAGGTGGCCGAGCGTGTTCGGGCGTCGGGGGTGCGTGAGGAGCTGGACCCGATGACGCCGTTCGAGCGCAAGATCGTGCACGACGCAGTCGCCGCGGTGGACGGCGTGGTGAGCGAGAGCGAGGGTATGGAACCCAAGCGGCGTGTGGTGGTGCTGCGCACCAGCTGACCCCCGGGTATCGCGCGACCGCTCGAGGAGCGGTAAAACTGACGAGAGTAGATCGACGGAGTCCCAGCCCCGGCTGGGACTTCGTTGTTTCTGCCGGACCGAATTACATCGATGTTGTTTTGGTACTTACACCGGTGTTGTTTTGGTTGTCGGGTGATGAGGGTCTGGCGATGAGGGTGGGGGTTTCACGTGAAACAAACCGGAGGGAGCTTCCCCGGTGAGGTAGTTTCACGTGAAACATTGAGCCATCGATGCGATCTGAGGCCCGTACGCAGCTAGTTCTTGCGTGTGCGTTGGGCTCAGGGGTGGGTTGGAGCGAGTGGCCCCTTGCGAGGTACTGAGGAATGAGCGAGCGCTGGACCGGCCACGGTGACGATAAAGCGTGCCGACGATGAGGGTGGCACCGCCGGTGCGTCGGGACGAAAAAGCTATTCGCGATGCGGGACACTTGAAACTCGACGAACCATCTTCGCCTCGGCACGAAAGCCACAACGACGTAGAGCTTCAAACCAGGTGCATTCGGTAGACGAGTCGAAGTAGTAGTGATGCTCAACCCAGACGACTGAGAGGCCGTTTCACGTGAAACATCCGGGACCCGCAGAGTCGGTCTCCCCTCCCCCGGCAGCGACAGCGCTGTTCGGCGATCGACTCGACCGTGCGGAGGCCTACTACTCGTTGCTCGCCGGCGACGGAGTCGAGCACGGTCTGATCGGGCCACGGGAGGTGCCGCGGCTCTGGGAGCGGCACATCCTGAATTGTGCGGTGATCGGCGAGTTGATTGAGCCAGGAGCAGCCGTCGTCGATATCGGGAGTGGCGCCGGTTTACCCGGTATCCCGGTCGCGATCGCTCGGCCGGATCTTCGTGTGACCCTGGTCGAGCCACTGCTCCGTCGGAGTGAGTTCCTGCGGCGCGCTGTCGAGGAACTCGGCATCGACGTCAGGGTTGTGCGGGGGCGGGCCGAGGAGAAGGTTGTCCGCGAGGCGGTTGGTGGCGCGGACGTGGTGACGTCCCGGGCGGTCGCACCACTGGAGCGCCTCGCCAAGTGGTCTGCACCCCTCATCGACGCGGGTGGTCGTCTTGTCGCCATCAAGGGATCGACCGCGGTGGACGAGATCGACCGAGACCGTGTCGCGGTTGAACGGTCCGGCATCGGGCAACTGCACGTGGAGGAATGCGGCGGTGCAGTTTTGGATACGCCGACGACGGTGATCGTCGGAACCAAACGCGCGGGCGCCGGCGCCTCGCGGGCGCGGCGAGAGCGACGGTCGCGACGCGCGAAAGAGAAGGGGTGACGAGATTGGTGTGGAGTCCGCGGAAAGCGCAGAATAGACGGAGTGCCGTAGATCAGGTGGCGGGCACACCGGCCACCGATTCCGCAGCGTCTTCGGCTCAGATCACCGAAGGTTTCGAGGTCGGGCGAAGGAGTGCAAGCGTGGTCAATCAGGACACGAGTGTTTCACGTGAAACCACCGTCGGGAGTACCCCGTCGAACCCGAGCCCTGAATTCCATGACACACCGATTGCGGCGGCTGCGGCGCGTGCGAGCCAGGTGTTGACACCGGGTGGGGCCGGTGAACTCCCCCGCCCACAGTCGACGCGGGTGCTGACGGTCGCCAACCAGAAGGGTGGGGTCGGCAAGACGACCACGGCGGTCAATCTCGCCGCAGGTCTCGCACTGCACGGACTGGGAGTCCTCGTCATCGATCTCGATCCACAGGGCAACGCCAGTACCGCACTGGGGATCGACCATCGTGTGCCGGGCATCGCTTCGGTCTACGAGCTATTGCTCGGTGAGGTCAGGCTCGCTGACGCGATCCAGAACAGCCCGGCCAACGACCGCCTTCTCTGCGTCCCCGCGACTCTGGATCTCGCGGGCGCCGAGATCGAGCTGGTGTCGCTGGTGGCCCGTGAGAATCGTCTTCGCAACGCACTCGACGAACAGACCCTCAAGGATTTGGGGATCGACTACGTGCTGATCGACTGCCCCCCGTCGCTAGGTCTGCTGACCGTCAACGCGATGGTGGCTGCCAAGGAAGTC
The DNA here is from genome assembly GCF_000298195.1 of Gordonia rhizosphera NBRC 16068. Lineage (GTDB taxonomy): Bacteria > Actinomycetota > Actinomycetes > Mycobacteriales > Mycobacteriaceae > Gordonia > Gordonia rhizosphera. The sequence goes on from NZ_BAHC01000191.1 coordinate 34,661, forward strand.
CTTATCCCGATCCAGTGTGAGTACTACGCACTTGAGGGGGTCGGACAGCTTCTGCGCAACATCGAGCTGGTGCAGGCCCACCTCAATCCTGGACTCCATGTGTCCACGGTGGTCTTGACCATGTACGACGGACGGACCAAATTGGCCGACCAGGTCGCGGAGGAAGTACGCCGCCATTTTGGCGACAAGGTGCTGACCACGATCATCCCCCGCAGCGTGAAGGTGTCCGAGGCGCCGGGATACGGCATGACGATCATCGAATACGACCCGGGTTCACGTGGAGCCATGAGTTATCTCGATGCTGCCCGGGAGCTGGCGATGCGCGCAGTGCAGCAGTGAGATCTCGGCAGTGAGTGAACTACGGCAGTGACCGGGAAGTGACAGTAACAGTGCGAGGTATCCACAGCCACGGCCGCGGCAAGGAGTGCCGGCGTGCGATGCGATTAGGATCCGAAGACGTGGTGGTTGGGCAGGCGCCGGATTCGGCGGTGTTCCGAGGGAGAGGACGGCAGTGAGTCAGCGAGATACCGCACAGCGTCGAGGTGGTCTGGGACGTGGCCTCGCCGCGCTCATCCCCACCGGTCCCCCCGACGACAACGGGACCCCCTCCGGTCCCCGTCTCGGTGCCGCGGCCGCCGACGTCGTCATCGGTCGCGGGAACGGCGCCGCCGGTGGATTGGGTGCCGACACGGGTCGATCCGCCACAGCCACCACCGACGCCAACGGTGCGACCCCACACAACGGCGCCACGGTGAACGGCACCGCCGGTGTCGGGACCGTCGACGACATCGGTGCGGTCTACCGAGAGATTCCGCCGGCGCAGATCCAACCGAACCCGCAGCAGCCGCGCACCGTCTTCGACGAGGAGGCGCTCGCCGAACTGGTGCATTCCATTCGCGAGTTCGGTTTGATGCAACCGATCGTCGTCCGGCGTCTGCCGGCACCGACGGACGACGGTGCCACCTATCAGTTGGTGATGGGTGAACGACGGTGGCGGGCCAGCCAGGAGGTCGGGCTCGACACGATCCCGGCGATCGTCCGGGAGACGGCCGACGCCGACATGCTGCGCAACGCGCTGCTGGAGAACATCCACCGGGCTCAGCTCAACCCGCTCGAAGAGGCGGCCGCCTACCAGCAGCTGCTCGACGAGTTCGGGGTCACCCACGAGGAACTCGCCAACCGACTCGGACGGTCCCGGCCGCTGATCACCAACATGATCCGGCTGCTGAAGCTCCCGATCCCTGTCCAGCGCCGGGTCGCGGCAGGGGTGCTGTCGGCCGGGCACGCGCGGGCGATTCTCTCCCTCGAGACCGGTAGCGACGCCCAGGAGGCGCTCGCGGTGCGGATCGTCGCGGAGGGGATGTCGGTGCGTGCGACCGAGGAGGCGGTGACCCTTGCAAACCGTGGCGACGACGATCCGTACTCGCCCTCCTCCCCCGCGCGGCGCAAACCGATCCACATGCCCGGGCTGCAGGATGTCGCGGAGCGACTCTCCGATCGTCTGGACACGAGGGTTACAGTCAGTTTGGGTAAGAGAAAAGGCAAGATCGTCGTCGAGTTCGGTTCGGTGGACGACCTTGAACGCATCGTCGGCGTCATCGACTCCCTGGGGAGTACCTGACCGCGTCACCTGCGCACCCGAGGGTACCCGGACGATACGTCACAGTGACAATAGAGCAGCGAGGACGACAGTGAAAGTTCGAAACATCTTGTCGCACAACACTTTCGTACTCGAGACCCGCGTGGTGGCGGAGATGTGCGCATGACCATCGCGGTGACCCGACTCAATCTCGATTCTTTCGAGTCGTTGCCTGCGCACACTCGGCGCTGTGTCTTCTGGGAAGTGGATCCCTCCCCCGCAGCGCGCACCACCGAGGCAGCGATTTTCGGTGAGTTCGACGTGTTCGAAAGTGAGTTCGACAAAGAGGCCTGGATCTCGGCCCTGCTTCTCGAGTGGGGCACCTGCGGGCAGGTCGCGGTGGACGGACAGACCGGACACATCGTCGGTACCGCCTTCTACGCACCGCCCGGTCGGGTGCCGCGTGCCCGCCTCTTCCCCACTTCGCCGGTGAGCGCCGACGCGGTGCTCTTGACCACGATCCACACCGAACCCGGCTTCGACGAGGCCGCCCCGATCCTGCTCGACAGTGTGGTGACCGATCTCGTTCGTCGTGGCGTCCGTGCGATCGAGGCCTTCGGGATCGTTCGAACACCCGCCGAGACAATGGGTTCCGGCGGGGACCAGTCGTCGCACTCCCCCTCCCCGCACGCCGGCGTGACGGAACTCGGTGCGCTGGAATCGATTTCAAGTGATCTGGCCGCCTGGTCGGACGACGCCATCATCGAGATCACCCGCGCCGTACACGACAGCCCTCAGGTGGGTCTGTGTACCGAATGCATCATGGACGCACACTTCTTGAAGGATTCGGGTTTCGACCTGGTGGCATCGCATGCCCGATTCCCGCGCTTCCGTCTGGAACTCGACGAGGGTCTCGGCTGGAAGCACGAAGTCGAGCACGCGCTCGAACAACTCGTGGTGATGGCTGCGCTCGATCTCGCCGGACGCGAACGCGCGGCCGGGGTTCCGGTGGGACGGCGTTCGACCTAAGACTGAGGGACTCGACCGGGGGCGCGCGACACGAGGTCTCGCGATCCCGGACACACGCGGTGCGATCACCGGCGGTGTCTGACGGGTGTGCTCCCCAGCCCTAGCCGGAAAGACGCTCTGCGGCAAGAAGATCCGCAAATGTATAGGTTCCGGTCGGACGATCGTTCTCGCCGAGCAGGTACAGCCGTTTGACCGCGACGAGAATCGCCTCCGCGATGACGTCACGTGCCTGCGGATCGTTGAGGAGCTCCCTGTCTCCGGGATTGGTGATGTAGCCGACATCGATGAGTGCCACCGGCATACGGGTGAGACGCAGGATGTCCCAGGTTCGCTCGTGGGTACGGCAGTCGGTCAGGTCTGTGCGCGCAACGATCTCACGCTGGATGAAGCCGGTGAGATTGCGTCCGATGGTCGAGAAGGATCCGTGTGAGGTGCCGAAGTAGAAGGACGCAACACCGTGTGCACTCCGATTCGGGTAGTGCGCGCAGCGCAACGCGATCGTCAGATCGGCATCCACGAGATTCGCGACTCGGGCGCGGTCCTCGTCGCTGGGGCGACCGTGTCCGTCGTGTGACAGGAATGTCTCCATGCCGGCGGCGGCCATCCGGCCCTCGAGTCGAGACGCGAGATCCCACAGCACGGCCGACTCGAGGTCGGCGGTGGCGCCGGTGGAGAACTCATGCAGTCCACCCGAACCGGGATCGATGAGGATGCGCTTGCCCGACAATTGCGGTCCGGAGCGGCGCACGTGCTCCTCCTCGCGGATGGCATGCGGTGATCCCCCGGTGACGCGGGTGCCCAGCCGGTCGAGCGAACGGAGCGTCGACGGGCCGCAGATTCCGTCGGCGGACAGGCCGTACTCGCTCTGGTAGAGGCACACCGCATTGTGTGTGGTCTCCCCGAAGGTGCCGTCGACCAGACCGGTGTAATAGCCGAGGTTCTGCAGCCGGGCCTGGAGCTTGGCCACATCGTCGCCGACCATCGGCGCCGACAGCCGGTACAGCAGGATACGGGTGCCGAGCTGGTAGGACGCCTCACGGAGTGCCCGGTAGGTGGCCGGACCGACGACACCGTCGACGATGAGCCCGCGTTCCTGCTGGAAGGCGCGGACCGCGCGGTCGCAGGCGTCGTCGAAAACGGCTTCGGGTGGTACCCATCGCGAGGTGGGATCGGGCAGAGCCGCGCCTGCGGGACGAGAGTCCAGCAGACCCAGCCCGACGAGCATGTTCCTGATCTCGGCGACAGCCGAACCACGATCCCCGAGTCGGAACAACGGCATCAGCAAACTCCTCGTGCAGGCGTCCGGTGGTGGTGGTGGGCACGTGTCAGCGTCGCACGTTCGGTGCTCACCACGCACCGCCGCAAACACCGAGCATTCTCTCAGGTCGTGACGGCACGACCAAATGATGGCGCCCCGGGAGGCGCCATCAAGCGTTCCGCGACGTGTCCGGTGGCCTGCCGCCGCCGATATCGTCGCAGGACAGAAGGGTCGCGGGTCGGAAGGGTCAGGCGGAGGTTCCGACGACGGTGCTCAGCTCGCGCAGCAGCGCCGCCTTTCCCTTGGCGCCGACGATCGTCTTGGTCGGCTTGCCGCCCTCGAACAGGATCATGGTCGGGATCGACATGATCTGGAAGTCACGCGCGACCGCCGGGTTCTCGTCGACATCGAGCTTCGCGACGGTCAACTTGTCGGCGTGGTCGCGGGCGATCTCCTCGAGAACCGGAGCCACCATGCGGCACGGACCGCACCAGGTGGCCCAGAAGTCGACCAGGACCGGCTTGTCCGATCCAAGGACCCGGTCCTTGAAGGTCTTGTCGGTCACGGCGACGGTGTTGGCTCCCATAGGTGTCCTCCTTGTGGACGTGTGGTGGGTCGAGAAGTACTGGTCGGAAGGATGCGAGCGGTAGATCAGGCGGGTGCGTCGACGATGGCGAACTCGCCCTCGAGTCCGGGCGTGATGTCGGTGTCGCCCTGCTCGGCCAGCCAGCGCTCGGCGTCGATCGCGGCGGCGCATCCGCTGCCCGCCGCGGTGATGGCCTGGCGGTAGGTGTGGTCGACCAGGTCGCCGGCGGCGAACACCCCGGGCAGCGAGGTGTAGGTGGTGCGGCCGTCGACCTGCACGTAGCCCTCGGGATCGAGATCGACCTGACCGTGCACCAGCGCGCTGCGCGGGTCGTGGCCGATGGCGACGAACATGCCGGTCACGTCGATGGTGCTGACCTCGCCGGAGGTGGTGTCGGTCAACTGCAGCCCGCTCACCGAGCCGTCCCCCAGGACACCGCTTACTGCGGCATTCGTTACGAACCGGATCTTGTCATTGGCACGTGCGCGTTCGAGCATGATCTTCGACGCACGGAACTCCTCACGACGATGCACAAGGGTCACGCTGCGCGCGAACTTGGTGAGGAAGGTGGCCTCCTCCATGGCCGAGTCCCCGCCGCCGACGACCGCGATGTCCTGGTCCTTGAAGAAGAACCCGTCGCATGTCGCGCAAGCGGACACGCCACGTCCGAGGAGGGTCTGCTCGTTTTCCACACCGAGGTAGCGGGCCGCGGCCCCCATGGCGAGAATGACGGCGCGGGAGCGGTACACCTCGCCACCGACCTCGACCTCCTTGACCGGACCGGTGAGGCGGACGGTGTCCACGTCCTCCATGCGCAGGTCCGCCCCGAACCGGATGGCCTGCTCGCGCATCTCGTCCATCAGCGCGGGACCCTGGATGCCGCCCTGGAAGCCGGGGAAGTTCTCGACCTCGGTGGTCGTCATCAGCGCGCCACCGAACTGGGTTCCTTCGAACACGATCGGTGCGAGCTCGGCCCGTGCCGCGTAGATGGCCGCGGTGTAGCCGGCGGGGCCCGATCCGATGATGATCAGGTCGTGGATCTGCTGGCTGTCTGGCTGGGTCATCGGTCCTCCGTGCTCGGCGGCGCGGGCGATCTCGAGGCCCCGCCATCTGTGTCTCGGCTGTCTCAACATCAGGGTAAGGGCAGATGTTCCCCACCGGTGCGCAGGTGCGAACTGCGCCACATCAGGCGAGCAGCGAGGTCACCTGCTGTTCATCCGCCGATCACGGTCCGGGCGATTAGCGATGGGGTGCCGGTGGTGCAGTCACGGCCCACGACCAGCGCGTCGAAGCGGCCGGCCACGCCGGTGGACAGCAGGATCACCACCACGTTCTCGCCGTGCAGGATGATCGGTCCCGACCCGAGAATGACCGTGACCGCGGGAACCCCGTTGGCGGCGGTGCACTGGCGCAGTGCGGCCTCGGAGGCGAACGGGGCCGGCTCGGTGTTTCCGAGGACCGACAACAGTTTGACGTGATCGGCACTGGTCACGAAGTCGGGCGACGACGTGGCGGGTTGCGCGATCATGGGCCCCTGCTCGGCGGGCGGTTGCAGCAGCGCCACGGAGACGCCGACGACCCCGATGATGGCCGCCGCGGCGCCCACTCCCCCCGCGGCCAGCCAGCGCACGCGGCGACGCGACCTCGACATGAGGCCGGTGACCCGTCCCTGTCCGGTGGACGTGACCTCGGCGCTGATCTGATCGAGCGTCGAGCGGGTCCGGGACGTGACCGCGGGCGGTACCGGGAGGAGCGGTACGTCCAGGGCCCCCAGGTCGGCGGTCGTGCGGTCGAGGGCCTCGAGGACCGCACGGGCGTCGGGATCCTCGTCGAGGCGCGCTCGGACATGGTCGGCGACATCGACGGGCAGGACGCCGGCATGCAGGTCGGCCAGCAGGTCCACATCGAAAGGGGGCATTGGGTAGCGGGACGCCGCGCTTCGGGTGTCGTCGTCTGCGCCCGGCGGGGTCATCGCTTCACTCTCCCACTACCTTCTCTGATCATCGGATTCGCTCTGATCTTCCGTTTGCTGCCGCTCTCGTCATCGTCTCTGCTCTGGGCTGTTCATGGGTAGGACGTGGTGGGTGCGGATCCGGTTCCACCGTGGCGTAGATCAATTCACCTGAATGATTGTCACGCGACACGGAGGTGTCCGAGGATCTGGGCGAGCCGCAGCCGCCCGCGCGAACATCGACTCTTCACGGTCCCGGTCGGTATGCCGAGTCGTTGCGCCGCCTCGCTCACCGACAGCCCTTCGACATCCACCGCGATCACCGCCGCACGCTGGTCGGGCGGCAACTCATCGAGGGCCCGTCCGATGGACACCGACAGATCCACGGCCGCCATCTGGTCGTGGCCGTCGGCCAGCGGGAGTACGTCGTACTCGGGGATCGCGACGGTCATCCGGGAGCGGTTGCGGCGGATCCGGTCGAGACACGCGTTCACGACGATCCGGTGCAGCCAACTGGTGACCTTCGCGTCCGACCGGAACTGTCCGGCCATCCGATGCGCGTTGAGCAGCGCATCCTGCAGCGCGTCGGCGGCGTCGTCGGGGTTTCCGCTGGTCCGACAGGCCAGTGACCACAGATAGGTGTGGTGGCGTGTGATGAGCGCGGCGAAGGCATCCGGGTCGCCCTGCACGTGGGCGCGCAGCAGGTCCTCGTCGCTGCGAGTGTCGACGTTGCCCCCGGTCATGCGAAAAAGGCTAGTAGACCTCGGCGGCCCGCGACGGAGGGATTCGCAGGTTGTGCACAGGGTTGCCCGGCGTCGGAAAGGCTGTGGACAGAAGCGATGTCGTTCGGACAGATGAATCCGTCCGGACGGCGGCGTCAGGTCAGCAACGGTCCGTGCGCGGCGACGAACAGCTCGACACAGGTGTCGAGGATGTCGTCGAGTTCGAAGAGGTCGGCCGCGGTCGACTCGTCCTCGGCCGCGAAGTGTCCGGACGTACTGGTGTACCAGTCGACCAGCAACTGGGTCACGGCGCCGACCAACCCGATCGCCGCGAGGCGCTGTCCACGTCGAGGCTCCTGCTCGCCCAGGACAACGGTGAGGATCAGATCGGCCCACCCATGGATCGCGGCCAACCGTTGCCGTTCCAGGTCGGCATTGACCCCGACCATCTCCACGAGCATGACGCGTGCCCGGTGCGGGTTGGCGGCCAGCGTGTGGATGAACGCGCCCAGTGAGGCGCGTGCGGCTTCCGGGACATCGGTCGTCCGTACGCCCTCTCCCCCGTCCGGTGCGACAAACTCGGCGGCCGCGCGCAGCGTCGCGGTTCGGGCGAACTCGACACAGTCGTCATAGACGGCGGCGAGCAGCGCCGACCGATCGTCGAACGACTCGTAGAAGTAGCGCTGCGTCAGCCCGGAGTGGTCGCAGAGCCGTTTGATCGACACGTTGGCGAATCCTTCGGAGCCGAAGAGTTCGAGCCCGGCGGTGACGAACTCGGCACGACGCCGATCGCGGCGCTCGTCGGCGGCGGCTCCCGCGTAACGGCGGCCGTCGGTAGTCGTCATCGGAGGAGGTCCTCGCTGGTCGGGAGCGGACGGATGCTTTACACACTGTATCTGACACGCTACCGTGTCAGAAACAGCATCTGACTCTCTTTCGTGTCAGATGGTGGGAACGAGTCACAGGAGACCGGTCATGTTCGACTTCCTTCCCGAGGCGATGCGCGAACCCACCGTGCTCGCCATCCCGTTCTTCGTCACGATGGTGGCGCTGGAGTGGATCGCCGCGTGGCGACTCGAACATGTCGAGAGCGACCGCCCATCGGAGCGCGACCGCTCCCTGCCGACGACGCCCGGCGCGTACAACGCTCGCGATTCCCGCACGAGCGTCCTGATGGGCCTGGTCTCCATCATGACCAGCGCCGGGTGGAAACTGCTTGCACTGCTTGGCTATTCGGCGATCTTCGCGTACCTGGCACCCTGGCACCTGTCCCCCGGCGCCTGGTACACCTGGGTGATCGCGTTCGTCGCCCTCGATTTCCTCTTCTACTGGGAGCACCGGATCGCGCACCGGGTGCGGCTGGTCTGGGCCACCCATCAGGCACACCACTCCAGCGAGTATTTCAATTTCACCACGGCGCTGCGCCAGAAGTGGAACAACAGTGCGGGAATCGTGATGTGGCTGCCGCTCCCCCTGCTCGGCGTGCCGCCTGCCCTGGTGTTCGCCGTCTACTCACTGAACCTGATCTACCAGTTCTGGATTCACACCGAGCACATCGAAAGGCTTTGGGCACCAATCGAATTCGTGTTCAACACACCGTCCCATCATCGGGTGCATCATGGCAGCGATGCCGACTATCTGGACCGCAACTACGGAGGGACCTTCATCGTCTGGGACCGCCTGTTCGGCACCTTCGCGGCCGAGACCCGTCGGCCCACCTACGGACTCACCAAACCTGTTGATACATACAACATCTGGCGACTTCAGACATACGAGTACGTCAACATCGCGCGCGACGTCCGGGCGGCGAGGGGTCTGCGCGCGCGGTTGGGTTACGTGTTCGGTCCGCCGGGGTGGGCGCCTGCCGGACCGCAGTCCGACGAGTGGGTGCAGTGGCGCCGGCCACGTGGTCTGGATCTGGACAAGCTCGGTCCGGCCGATACGCCACTCGGCTAGTACCCGGCAGGCGAGGAAGCTCCCGTTGGTACGCCACTCGACCAGCGGGGCGGGGGAGGGTCGGCGTGCACCGGTCGGTCGACGGGTGCGTCAGCTGGTCATGGTGATCTGCCCGATCTGGGCCTGATAACCGTTGGCGGTCTGCGGCAGTGACGTGATCCAGACCATGAGATAACCGGTGGTCTCGGGGTCATCGATGGCGATGGTCGTGGACCGCTGCACGGTGCCGTTGGCAACCTCGACAGTCTGGTCGAGCGACGACGGTGTCGCGGTCGGAGAGGTGCGGATCGACACGGCGAAGCCGGGGGTGGGCGACGTGACGGACACGGTCTTCACCGACATCTCGCCACCGAGGTCGAACATCAGTCCGAGGCCGTCCTTGAGTCCACCGAACTGCGCGGACCCGCGGTAGACGTCCGTGCTCCAGGCGGGGTTGGCCCCGCTGATGACGTTGGACAGGTTCGCGGCGCTGTCGGGCGGCTGGCCCGAGAAGTCGACGAGGGTGACGCCCGTCAGCGCGATCGGCCCGGAGGCTGCAGGGGCGGGGCCCGGGGCCGCAGACGGGGGAGCCGAGGTGGTGGTGATGATCGAGTCGATGTTGCCGGTCTCGCCGCTGGAACCGAACAGGTTGGTGGCCCACACGATGACGGCGAACACGACGAACAGCGTGAACAGTCCGGCACCCACCAGCAGTGCCAGGTTGCGCCGACCGGTCCTGGCCCGCTCTTCGGCCGATCCCATCGCGATCGGCGGCTCATCGGTCTTCACCACCGGCAGCATGTCGGTGTTGAGATCGATGACGGTGGCCTGGTCGAGCACGTGCTGCACGGTCCCGGCGGTGCGGATGCCGCGGTGCCCGTCGAGGGCGCGGGCGGCGACGGCCGAGATCTCGAACGGGATGTCGGGTTTGGCGAGGCGCGGTTCGATCGGCTGCTCATCGTCGCCGGGGTCCGCGATCGGCAGACCGCCGACGGGTTCGGTGGTGTCGTCGGTGGTGACCAGCGTCGAGCCGGTCGCACCGTCGAGCGGCCAGCGGGCCAGCAGCAGCGCGTAGAGCACCGCTCCCAGGCCGCGCACGTCGGAGGACTTGTCGTCGCCGGCGAGAGTGCCGGGGAAGGCGAGCACGGCGTTGCCGTCGGCACTGATGCGGATCCGGTCGGGATGGTCGATCGAGAGCGCACCGCCCGACCGGTGGGTGATCTCAGCGGCTGCGGCGAGTGCGCGGACCGCGCGGGCCGCGCCGATGGGGGAGGGTTCGCTGCGCGCGACGTCGGCCAGCGACGAGCCGGGCACCCACTCGGAGACCACGATGCCGCCCGACGAACCACGCACCACGTCGAGGACACGCGCGATACCCGACGACGACACCTGACCCAGCCGCAGAGTGCGGGACAGGACCGCCTGCGGGCCCTCGTCGGAGGCCTTGACCGACTCACCGCGCTGCAGCGGCGGGGCGAGCTGGTCGGCGTCGACGAAGGTCAGCGCGACCTCGCGGTCGAGGTTGGTGTCGAGGGCCCGCCAGAACTGCAGGCCCCGAGTGCCGCCGTGATGGTCGAGCAACCGGTACCGGCCGCCGGCCACCGCTGCGCCGGGCACCAGCCGCGGACCGCGTGACCGCGGCGCGGGTGTGGGTGCGGCCGGGGTGCTGCGGGGCACGTCGGGGTGACTACCGCCGCTCTGCGGGCCGCGAGGCGGCTCCTTGCGGGAGTCGACGGAGACCGAGCCGCCGTCGCTCATCGTGCGGTCGGGGATGACCTCGGTGTCCTGAGTGGGGCCCATGTCACTCTCACTCACGCGCCGAGCTCCTCTCCTGCGATATCGCATGTCGCCGGGTGGCTGAGCCCGCAGCCCACCGTCGTAGGTAGGTGCGGCTCCCCCGGTATGAATCGAGTACGACTGCCATGTGGCCGTGCCCCGGTCGAACCGCCGGAGCACTTGTACTTGACCAGAATACGGGAGCGATTCGTCGGTCGGGATCCGCGGAAACGGAACCGTGATCGACGGTGCCGAATCTGTGACCGTGTCGGCGGGCGGGGCCAGGGCGGGGATGAACCGACCGAGCATGCGGCGCAGCGTCATCGCGATCGAAACCACGTCGGGTACCTTCGCCGCGGCCAGGCCGGCGTAAGTGACGCAGAGCACAACCATGGCGGTCAGGAGAAGGTAGATCAGCGACCCGATCTTGCCGAATCCGGTTTGCAGATTGTGCAATCCGGACAACTCGGAGACGATCCACACCGCAGCCGCGACGCCGACCGAGACGGCGATGGTCACCACAGTGGTCCGGGTGACGTCGACCAGCTTCGCGTTGTGCAGCCGGGAACGCAGCAGGTAATGCCCGACGACGGCCCCGACGAGATAGCCGAGCCCGTTGGACAGCGCGAGCCAGCGGACCACCAGCGCCGGATCGGAGAACAGGACCGGGCCGAGATAGGACGACGCCACCTTGACCACGGTGATGCCGAGCACCATCACCGTGGGCGTCCACGCGTCCTGCCGTGCGTAGAACACGCGCAGCTGGACCAGTGTCATCGCGTAGGGGATCAGGGTGAACGCGCCCCACGCCAGCACCGAACCGAGCTGTGAGGCGGTGTGGGCGTCGAACTTGCCGAAGTCGAACACGGCGACGCCGATCGCCGGACCGAAGAAGGTCATGTAGGCGACCGTCGGGACCAACGCGACCATCGTCAGGCGCGTCGCGAGCGACAGGTCGTCGATGACCGCCTTGTCGTCGTCGGCGGCCGCGTTGCGCGACAGCCGGGGCATGATCGCGGTCAGGATCGTGACGCCGAGCACGCCGTAGGGCAACTGCAGCAGCTGCCAGTGGGTGGCGTAGACGCTGATACCGGCGGCGCTCACCGACGCGGCGATGCGGTAGGTGATCACCAGACCGATCTGCAAGATCACGACGTAGGTCACGATCGCGAGCGCCATATTGCCGAAGCGGCGCAGCCGGGCGTCGATACCCCACTGCAGGCGCAGGTGCACGCCCGATCGCTTGAGCCAGGGGACCAGGATCATCGCCTGCACGACGACACCCAGCGTGGTGCCGATGCCGAGCACCAGCAGCTGCGGGTCGGTCATCCGGACCGGATTGAGGCTGATCTCGCCCGGCATCGCGGCGTAGAGCAACAGCGTCGCGATCTGCACGATGTTGTTGAGCACCGGCGCCCAGGCGCCGGGTTTGAAGAACCCCTTCATGTTCAGGATCGCCATGAACAGGGCCGACAACCCGTAGAAGAGGATCTCGGGGAGCAGCAGATAGGCCAGTGCCGTGGTCAGGTCGCGGTTGACGTCACCGTTGCCGACGTTGAGGAAGGTGAGCAGCGGCGCCGCGATGAGGGCGATGATCGTCGCGGTGCCCAGCATCGCCACCGTCAGGGTGAAGATGCGGTTGATGAACGCGCGCCCGCCGTCGTCGTCCTCGGCCTCGGCGCGGACCAGCACCGGGATCACGATCGCGGTCAGCACGGCGCCGAGGACGACCTCGGCGATCATGTTCGGCAGCACGTAGGCGGCCTGGAACGCCGACGCGATCGCCGGTCCGAGCATCGCCAGCACCAACACGGTGCGGATGAACCCGGTGATTCGGCTGGTCAGGGTCGCCACCGCGATCGAACCACTGGTGCGCAGGATGCTGCGGTCGGAGTCGCGGGCGAGACCGGTCGGCGACCCCTCGGCCTCGCCGGCGTCGGTCAGGGTGTCGCCGCGTTGCTGCTCGCGTACCTCGGCCGGCGAAATCCGGCGCGGCGCTGCGCGGTGCGGTTCGCGTGGTCCCTTACTGCTCATGTCCTGTCTCGGTCGCCGCCGTCGGTGGCCGGGCGCGGCGGGTGGTCGGGCGCCGGTGGCGCGGTGTCGTGGTGTTCGCCGTGCATCTCCTGATGCAGGGTACGGCGGCGTTGCTGGTAGGTGGCCCCGGCCAGCAGCCGGTCGTGTTCGTCCGGATCGGGCCTGTCCACGTCGGCGGGGTCGGGCTGACCACGGAAACGATGCCAGAGACGGCGCGCGGTGAGCAGCACCAGTACCACCGCCGCCGCGATCGTGATCCAGAACAACGACTTGCCGTAGGCATTCGAGTGCACCGACAGCCGGACCGGCGAACCGAGGGGGACGCCGCTGGAACTGGTCAACCCGAGGGTCACGGTCATCGCCTCGGAGGTGCCGGCGCGGGTGGGCAGCTGGATCTGCCTCGTACCGCGGGCCGGGATCTCGAAGACCCCGATGTCGCCGACGTCGAGATCGTTGGGGGCGGTCGCGTACACCCGCACCCGGATCGGAAGGGACAGGTCGTTGCGGACGACGAGTAGCAGCGGGCTGCGTTCGGAGGCGAGCGTGTAACGCCCACCCGGGTCGAGCAGGGTGACGGCGTCGGTCATGCGTTGCAGGGTCGATCCGACGGTCGCGATCCGGTCGGCCCGCTGCTGGGTGAGGTCGGCGCGCACGGCCGCCGACGATTCGTCCGGGGTCCGGATGGCCCGGAGCAGATCCTCTCGCAGCGGCGCGATGTAGCGCTCGGGTGTGGCGGCCACGTCGGCGGCCTGCACGAGCGAGGCCTGCAGCTGATAGGACAGGTCGGCCTGCTGGCCGATCGTGGTGGCGACCGGATCGCTGACCGACTGCGCGAGCTGCGGTAGCGGTGCCACGTCGGGCGGTGCCACGAGACGCGCGGGTTCGGCGGCGGTGCGCAGGCGTGTCACCAGGTCACCGAGGGGGGCGGGGTCGGCGACTCCCGATTCGAGCAGCAGGGTGGCGGTGTTGAACAGCGCGTTCGTGTCGTCGGTGGACGGCGCCCAATAGGTGGGCGGGACGATGAAGGCGCTGCGCCCCGCGGTGGGCAGTGGTGCGGGCGAGGAGCCTGCCGCAGCCGGTGCGGGTGCGGCGATCGCCGGGTACGCGAGGGAGGCGACCGCCGCCTGGCGGCGGGCCAGTGCGGACTCGTCGTCGAGGGTGACCTGCTGGTCGGGCGGTGTCAGCGGGGGCGTCGTCGGCGCCTCGCCCAGCGCCGCCAGCGCGGCGGTGATCGGCATCTCGGTGGTCTGCACCCCGACAGTCCCGATGCGGTAGTCGCCGCCGGCGACGGTGCGGGTGGCGGCGACGCTGTTCGTCGAGGTGACCGCGGTGCCGACGGCTGCATCAGTGAGGACGCCGGCGCCGGTGTCGTCGACGGCGCCCAGTGCCGGCACGGCGATGTCGCGGATGCTGTGCACACCGAGGATCGCGTCCACGATGTCGGCCGGTGCGGCGAGTGCGGCGGTGGTGAGGCCGACATTGTCGATACGGGCCAGCGACGTCAGATCCGCCTGGGCGAAGGGCAGCGCGACAACGCACAGCTGAGCGGCCAGTTCACGCAGCTCGGTCAGCCACTGCAGCGCGGCGGACTGGCCGGTACCCGGGGTGGTCGCGGATGTCGGATCGAACGGGTTCGAGGCCACTTCGTACCCCAGGGACATCGCGCGCACCGTCACCAGCAGGTCGGGGTCGATGGCCAGGCACATGCTCTGCTGTAGGCGGGACGGCTGGCGGGCCGGTGACGACGACGCAGCGGAATCGCCTTCCGCCGTCGAGGTGGCAGCTGAATCCGGGCCGGATGGTGGCGCCGGCGATCCTCCGGTGCCGCTTGTCGCGGGTGGGGTGGTCGACGGCAACGCATCGTCGGCGGTGGTGTCGCCGACGACGGACCGGGCGGCCGCGAGCAGTGTGTGCAGCCGTCCCCCCGCGGCCAGGGATTGGGCGAGGTCGTCGCCGACGAGCCGGATGGGCTCGGTATTGCCGCCGAGGACCCCGGCCGCGAGCTGCGGTGGTGCGGCCAGCGGCCACAGCAACGTGAGGGCCGCGGGACTGGACAGGTTGGCCGAGACCGACCCGTCCGGACCGAGCCGGGTGTTGCCGGCCGCGCCGTCATCGGCGCTCGGGTTCACGTAGTCGCCGGCCCGGACCCGGTCGGGCGGCAGCGACAACACCGGGAGCAGGGTGCGCGACTCCGCGAGTTTGGCGAGATTGCCGTAGTCGGGCAGGCCGTTGATGTTGACCTGCATGGGGTACACGCCGGTGCGCTGGATGCCGAGGCCACCGGTCCCCGACAGCGGGGCGGTGACACGGAACGGCGCCGATTGTCCGGGGGAGAGGTCGGCGGCGAACTCCCGGAACGGGGTCGCGACGCTGACCGGCTCGGGCAGAACCGCCAGGCTGCTGCGCAGTTCGTCGGCGTCGGTGACCGCGTCGCCGCGCTCGAGTCGGATGGTGAGATCGTGCAGCATCCGGTCACCGACGTTGTGGACCTCGCCGGTCACCGTCACTTCCCCGGCGCCGCCGCTGGTGACCACCGACGGGGTCAGCGACTCGATGGTCATGCTGAGGAATCGGTCGGGGACCGATCCGTCCGCGGTACCCACGGCGTCGGGAGCCGCTGCCGCAGGGCTCGCGGTGAGCAGGCAGATCAGCAGGGTGGCCAGCAACGCGGCGTAGGTCCGGGCGGATTTTTTCACGCACGTCTGGGGTCGGTCCGCCCGACCGTCACGCATCGCCGCCCGAGGAGCGCCGCGGACGGCGCCGACGCCGACGGGACCGCGCGGGTGCGGGCGGTTCGTTGCGGCGCTGGTTGCGGGCGGCTGCGGCTCTCTCATAGGCGTTCGGTTCGGTGCGAATGCTCTCGGCCTCGGATCGGGCCAGGCGGTTCGGGTCGGCGGCGAGATCGGCGATGACGCCGCGGGCCATCCGGGCCAGTCGCCGCTCGTCAGAGTACGTGAGCTTGCGGGGAAGCTCCTGCAGCGGCACCCAGGCGACCTCGCTGACCTCGTAGTCCTCATCCGACAGCTCGCCACCGACGCTACGCAGCAGATAGTGGTGCACGGTCTTGTGAATGCGGCGGCCCTCGCTGACGAACCAGTAGTCGATCTTGCCGAGCGGCGCCACCACGGTGCCGTGGATGCCGGTTTCCTCGGCGACCTCACGGATCGCGGTCTGCTCGGCGGTCTCGCCGGTCTCGATGTGGCCCTTGGGCAGCGACCACATCATTCGGCCACGTCGATCCATCCGCCCGATGAGGGCGGCGACGAGTTCCTCGACAGGCAGGTCGAGATCGGAGATGACCAACCCACCGGCCGACGTCTCCCGGACCGTACGCAGACGCTCCTGCGGCCGTTCGGGGCGGTTGGCCCCACGACGGCCCTTCTTGGCCTTGGTCGTCGCCGCGCTCTCGGTGCTCACCGTCTGGGTCAGGCCGGTCTTGGTGATCTTCGCGGTCACGGAGACGAGATCGGAGGGCTTGGGTGCCGAGACCCGGGTGTGCGTCGGCTGCGGCTCATCCTCGACGATGGCGACGTGCTCGGGATCCATGCGTATCGGGCGGGGCCCGGGTTTCGGGACATCCCGACGTTCGGGTGGCGGGGGCGGATCGCTGTCGGAACCGAGCCGCGCGGCCGAGGCGCCCGACTGTGCAGGGTTCGGCGGCATCCGCCCACGGCGGCGTCGACCCCGGCGGCCGCGTCGCGTGGGCGCGGCGGATTCCTCCGGCGTCGGAGCGCTCGGGGCGGCGCGGTGTGCGCCGTTGCGGGCGAGATCGGCGGGCGTGATCCGGTGCTTCTCGGCGGGCTCCGGCGAGGCGCGCGTCACCTCCGACGGGCCACGTCCACCGGCCGCGACGTCGGGAGAGACGTCAGTGGGGTCGGTGGACGGATCGGCGGACACGCTCTCGATGCTAGCCGTTGGTCACCTGCCGTTTGCCTTGATGGGCCGTGGGGATGTGCATAGGTATCGTGCGGCGACGCCGTCTCGGGCTTCGATCGGTGGAGGAATTGTCGTCGTGACCGACGACAGCGGTAGGCTCACATGCCGTGACCGACCCCGACCGCCGCACGCGCCTGATGGCATCGGCGGCCAAGGCACTGCGCGATCTGTCCGATGTCCTCGTCCCCCTCGGGGAGTCGTTCGACGACGCCGGCCACGAGTTGTACCTGGTCGGCGGGTCGGTGCGGGACGCGGTCCTCGGCCGGCTGTCCGGCGATCTGGACTTCACCACCGACGCGCGCCCCGAACAGGTGGCGGCGCTGCTGGCCGACTGGGCCGACGCGCTGTGGGACACGGGTATCGACTTCGGCACGATCAGCGCCCGCAAGGGTGAGCACATCGTGGAGATCACCACGTTCCGCTCCGACTCCTATGACCGCGTCGGACGCAACCCGGAGGTCGTTTACGGCCACTCACTGGATGACGACCTGGTCCGACGCGACTTCACCATCAACGCGATGGCGGTGCGGATCGGTCGCGACGGTCCCGCGGAGTTCTGCGACCCCCTCGATGGGATCACCGCGTTGCTCGCGGGTGTCATCGACACGCCGGCCACGCCGCAGGAGTCGTTCCACGACGATCCGCTGCGCATGCTGCGGGCGGTGCGATTCGTCTCCCAGCTCGGATTTCGGGTCGCGCCCCGCGTGTTCGACGCGATCAGTGAGATGTCCGGGCAGATCGACCGCATCACCGCCGAGCGGATCCGTGTCGAGCTGGACAAGACAGTGCTCGGCGAGTATCCGGTCGAGGCCGTCGAACTCATGGTGGAGTCCGGGTTGGCCGAGCGGGTCATTCCCGAGGTGCCCGGGATGAAGCTCACCATCGACGAACACCATCAGCACAAGGACGTCTACCAGCATTCGTTGACGGTGCTGCAGCAGGCGATGGACCTCGAGGAGTCCGACCCGGATCTGGTGCTGCGGTGGGCCGCGCTGCTGCATGACATCGGTAAACCCGCGACCCGCCGCCACGAAACCGGCGGCGGCGTCAGTTTTCACCATCACGAAGTGGTCGGCGCGAAGCTGGTTCGCAAGCGGATGCGCGCACTGAAATATCCCAAGGCGGTTGTCGACGACGTGTCGCAGCTGGTGTTCCTGCACCTGCGATTCCACGGCTACGGCGACGGACAGTGGACGGATTCGGCGGTCCGGCGCTACGTGACCGACGCCGGTCCGTTGCTCGATCGGCTCCATAAACTCGTCCGCGCCGACTGCACCACCCGCAACCGGCGGCGGGCCCGGCGGCTGCAGGAGAACTACGACCACCTCGAACAGCGCATCACCGAGCTGCAGGCCGCCGAGGACCTCAACCGGGTGCGGCCCGACCTCGACGGCAACGCCATCATGGCGCTGCTGGGCATCCCGGCCGGGCCGGTGGTCGGGGAGGCGTGGCGGTATTTGAAAGAGCTGCGCCTGGACCGCGGGCCGTTGTCGCCGGAGGAGGCCGAGGAGGCCCTGCGCGAATGGTGGGCTCAGCGCGGCTGAGTAGTAGTAGTAGTAGTAGTGCAGTTTGCACCTCGACGGTTAGCCGCGGTACCGGCGGGGCTCGGCCGTGGACGAGGTCGAGCCGCGGATTCGGGAGCTGTTGGCGGCGTATCCCCGCAGATGCCCGCGAAGTTGATAGCGGATCGGATCGGGTGGTGAGCGATGTACGATCCCCACAAGCAGCGTCTGGTCGGGGTTGGTGAGAGGCGATCAGATGTATCGAAATGTGATGATCGCAGCGGTCATACTGGTGTCCGCGGCGGTGGTATTCGCCAGTCTCGGTCCGGCCACCGCTGAGCCTGTCGCGACCGGGGGATCGTTCTATGTCGCGCCGAACCCGCTGCCGACCAGGGCCAACGGTGACCTGATCCGGTCGGAGCAGGTGAGGTTGCTGGCGGGATTGGGCACGCCACTGCCGGTGTCGGCGACCAGGATCTTGTATCAGAGCGCCGACACCCGCGATGTTCCGATCGCCACGAGCGGCATCGTGTTGACGCCGACCTCGCCGTGGTCCGGGCCGGGATCGCGGCCGCTGGTCAGCTATGCCATCGGCACTCACGGTGCGGGCGACGCGTGCGCGCCCTCGATATTGTTGACCTCGGGGGTCAGCCTCGACGGTTCATCGACACCGGTGACGGAAGCAGAGGCACTGAGCCTGGCCGCTGTACTCGCACGGGGCTACGCAGTCGTCGTCACCGACTATCAGGGGCTGGGTACCCCGGACGGACACACATTCCTGCAGCCTGTGCCTGAAGCACACGCGGTGCTCGACGCGGCTCGCGCCGCGATCCGCCTCGGTGTCACCGCCCCGCACGCACCGATCGGGATCTGGGGATACTCCCAGGGCGGCGGCGCCGCCGCGGCGGCCGCCGAACTTGCCGCCGGCTACGCACCCGACCTCGCCGTCCAGGGCACTGTGGCCGGGGCGCCCGTCGGCAACCCTGCGGTTGCGTTGCAGAACGTCGACGGCAAGTCGCTGGCCGGGCTGACCGGGTTTTTCCTCAACGGACTCCTGGCCAGCCATCCCGAGCTCGCGCCCCGGATCACCGGCATGCTCAACCCGGCCGGCGTCGACTTCCTGCACGCCACCGCCGACCAGTGCCTTTCCGGGGTTGTGCTGCACTGGGGGTTTCGCAACACCAGGGACTTCACTATCACCGGGCAATCCATCATGGACACTCTGCAAGCCGATCCCGTCACGAGCAGGGTGTTGGACGGCTTCGTCCTGGGGAGAGTAGCGCCGGCCGACCCGGTGCTGATCATGCAGAACACCAATGACGATGTGGTGCCGGCGCGTGCCACTCGTGAGCTTGCCGCCGGTTGGTGCGCCAAGGGCGCGAACGTGACCTACGCCAACATCGACACCCCGCCGTTGCTGCCCCAGGCAGGCATTGTCGGCCACCTGGCCGGGGGCATCTTCTCCGGTCAGGCGGTGCAATGGCTCGCCGACCGCTTCACCGGGCTTCCTTCACAACCGAACTGCCCGTAACGCGGGGGTCTCGGCGTCGCCGCCGAACACCGTCGTCTCTGGTCGGTGGCGATCGATGGATGGACGCGGCATCTAGGTCAACTCGAAAGCTCTTCTGGCGTGCATGAGCAGTCATACCAGCGCCACCGACGTACCACCCTTGCCAGCGCTCAGGGTTTCGGGCCCTGGGTCGAGTTGACTGTCGAGGACATCGGAAGGGCGGCGGTGGCCGCGGTCGTCGAGCAGCGCCAGGGGTCCACGTGATGTCCATCGAGACCGCCGAGGATTGATCCGCCTCATGCGTCAGCGCGGCGGGGAGACCGGCGCGAAGACCTTCGCCGCGTGCGGCACCGCTTCGAACACCGCGGGCAGCTCACCGACCAGGTCGCCGTCGATGGACACCAGGGCGGTCGGATCGCTGTACAGCTCGATTTCGCGTCCCCGCATCGTGCTCACGGTCGGGTGAGTGACATGGCGTCCCGAGAAGACCTTGGGGAAGACCATCGCCACGGTCATCCGGGCGAAATGCGGCGCGCGGGCGGCCATCGTCAGATCGATGAGACCGTCGGTCATCGACGCCCCCGGCGTGATCTGCATGCCACCGCCGTAGGATTTGGTGTTCCCGATGGCGGCGAACACGAGGTCGCCGTCGACCTTTTCGTCGTCGACCCGGACCTCGTAGTGCCGGGATTTCAGTCCGATCAGCTCGGCCGCGGCGGCGAGCGTGTAGCGGGCCTGCCCGTTGGGCCACGACATCTCGTTCGCGCGCGCGGTCACCGACGCGTCGAAGCCGGTCGCCGCGACCGTGGAGAACAGCGCCGATCTCCCATCAGGGAAGGTCACGCGGCCCAGATCGATCGTGCGGGTGTGACCGGCGACGATCACCGCGACCGCAGCCGGCACATCGTCGAGGGGGATACCGAGGTTGCGGGCCACGTCGTTGCCGGTGCCCGCGGGGATGATGCCGAGCGGTTTGCCGGTGCCGAACGACGCTTCGAGCGCGAGGCGCAGCGTCCCGTCACCCCCGACGACGACGAGCGCATCGGTGTCACCGCGGGCGGCTTTCCCGGCCAGATCACTCGCCTCGGCGGCGTCCTGACCGATGATCAGTTCGACGTCGCAGCCCTGTGCGGCGAACTCGTCGACCGCGCGGTGCGCGATCGCGAGACCCGCACCGTGCCGTGAGTGCGGGTTTGCCAGCACGGTGACGTGGCAACCCCGATGGCAGCGCTGCGGATCGGAATGCATGGTCTACAGTGTTACACACCATGCCAATCTGTAAAGAAGATGTGGGTGACCAGGTGCTCGACGCGGCTCGTCGGTGCCTGCTGCGCAACGGCGGCCGCAAGGTGACCCTCGCCGAGGTCGCGCGTGAGGCCGGCGTCAGCCGGCCCACCGTCTACCGGCGCTTCCCGGACATGGCGCAGATCATTCGTACCCTGCTGACGCGCGAGGTGTTGGGCATCGTCGCCGCGGTCACCGAGACCACGCCGCTGCGGACCGCGGATCTGGATGCGGCGATGGATCAGGTGGTACGGGTGGCCGCGGCGCTGCGCGATGACGAACTCGTCGCCGCCCTCTGGCGGGAGCAGCGCGAGTTCATGATGCCGTACGTGTTCGACCGGCTCGGGACCAGCCAGCTCGGCGTCCTGGACATTCTCACCGACATCGTGGCCCGCGGTCAGGACCGTGGCGAGGTCCGCGACGGCGATCCGAAGAAGATGGCGTCGATGGTGCTGCTCATCGCTCAGGCGGCCGTGCAGTCACGTGCACTCGTCGAATCGATCCTCGGCGACGAGTGGAGCATCGAACTGCATCAGGCGCTCACGTCGTACCTGCGACCACCCGACACCCTGCCGCCGGCATCCTGATGGTCGCCCTCGACGCCCGCAGCCGGCGCGACGCACTGACGCGACTCGCCGACCCCGACGATCCGATCGACGTGCTCGTCGTCGGGGGCGGGATCACCGGGGCCGGCGTGGCGCTCGACGCCGCCACCCGAGGTCTGCGGGTGGCGCTCGTTGAAGCCCACGATCTGGCGTTCGGCACGTCGCGATGGAGCAGCAAACTCGTGCACGGCGGGCTGCGCTACCTCGTCGGCGGGCATCTCGCGATCGCCCGCGAGAGCGCGGTGGAACGCCATCACCTGATGACCGTCATCGCGCCGCACCTGATCCGGCCCGTACCGCAGGTGATCCCCGACCACGGGGCCCGCGTGTCGTCGACGATGGTGCGGGCCGGCCTGCGGGCGGGTGACCTGCTGCGACGCACCGCCGGCACCTCGTCGACGGTGCTGGCTCCACCGGTCCGGTTGGGCGTCGACGACACGCTCGAGCTGTGTCCGGCGGTCCGGCGGACCGGTCTGCGCGGCAGCATCGTCGGCACCGATGGGCAACTCGTCGACGATGCGCGGCTCGTCGTCGCAGTCGCCCGCACTGCCGCCGCATTCGGCGCGACGATCGCCACCTATACCCGCGCCGAGCAGGTCACCGGAACCGGTGCGCGACTGACCGACACCCGCACCGGTGAGAGTTTCGATGTGACCGCGCGTGCCGTCGTCAATGCGACCGGCGTGTGGGCCGGCGACCTCGATCCGAGTCTTCGGGTGCGGCCGAGCCGCGGCACCCACCTGGTCTTCGACGCGGCCACGTTCGGCCACCCGACCGGTGCGCTGACGGTGCCGGTCGCGGGGTCGGTGTCGCGGTTCGTGTTTGCCCTGCCCGAACAGCTCGACCGGGTCTATGTGGGTCTGACGGATGTGGATGCCCCGGGCCCGATCCCCGACGTCCCGGAACCCGACGACGCCGAGATCGACTTCCTGATCGGGGCGATCAACCGGGCCCTCGAACAGCCGGTGACGCGTGCCGACGTCATCGGGAGCTTCGCCGGGCTGCGCCCGCTCATCGACTCCGGACGACACGTCGGCCGGAGCGGGGGCCGGGGCGCGGGCACCGCCGACCTCGCCGACGTGTCCCGGCGACACCGGGTGCACGTCTCCGACGGCACGCTGGTCGGGGTGATCGGCGGGAAGCTCACCACGTACCGGCGGATGGCGGAGGACGCCGTCGACGCCGCGATCGCCGCGAGTGGTCTGCGCGCGGGTCGGTGCGTCACCACGACCACCCCGCTCATCGGCGCCGCGGCCGTGCCGGCGGACCGGACGTTACCGGCGTCGATGGTCGCGCGGTTCGGGTCGGAGGCGTCGAAGGTGGTGGCCTCGGCGACGGTGGACCGTCCGCTGGCCGCGATCGCCGGGGGCCTTGACGTGACCCGTGCCGAGGTCGAGTACGCCGTCACGCACGAAGGGGCGATCACGGTCGACGACGTCGTGCACCGGCGCACGCGGATCGGTCTCGTCGACGCCGACGCCGACCTGGCGCGCGGTGCGGTCACCGAGATCGTCGACGCCGCGCTGGATGCGCTCGACTGATCGGTCCGGCTGATCAATAACCCATCGTCCGGAGCGCGTCGGCGAGCCGATCGAGATCCTTGCGTTCGACGTCGAGGTGCGGACTGATCCGCAACACCGACTGCTCGGTGGCCAGCGGGGCACGCCAGGAGTCGGCGCAGGTGACGAGGATGCCCAGCGAACGCAGCTTGTCACGCGCGGCGGCCACATCCGACGGCTGCCATCCCGGCGGCGGCGCGAGGGTGGTGATCGCTGACGGTTCCTCGGGGCGTTCGAGCACCTCCCAGCTGCCGATGCCGTCGAGCCGTTCGCGCGTGTGCCGGCCGATTGCCGCGAGTTCGCGGAACACCCGCTGCTGGCCGATCGCGAGGACCTCGGACACCGCGACACCGAGGCCGAGGCGGCCGGCGACGAAGGCCTCCGAGCTCTCCACCTCGACCGGGCGCAACGCATCCGAGCGGATCGCGAGGAATCCGACCCCGCGTGGGCCGGTGAGCCATTTGCGGCTGGTCCCGTAGACGATGTCGGCCCCGGTGACGGTGGGGACCTGGCCCGCGGATTGCGCCATGTCGACCACCACCGGCACTCCGGCGGCGTGTGCGACCTCGACGATGCGGGTGACCGGCTGGACGACGCCGGACGCGGATCCGATGTGACAGATGTGGATGAAGTCGGGCTGCTCGAACTGCAGCATGTTCTCCAGCGCGTCGGTGTCGACGTGCCCGTCGATGTCGGCGTCGGGCAGCGGGCGGACCGCATAACCGCGACGCTCGAACTCGACGAGATTGGGGCCGAACTCGTTCTTCGCCACCCACACGGTCGTGGAGATGGGCAGATTCCAGTAGGTGAGCAGTGCGCGCAGCGCGGCGCGGGCGCTTTCCCGGAAGGCGAGTTCATCGGCGGTGTGGCCGATCAACGACGCGAGATCACGCTTGTCACGCGCGATCTCCTCGGCCCGGTCCTCGGCGGCGATGTAGGAACCGCGTTCGGATTCGCGCCACAGATGGGCCGAGATCACCCCGATGACCGCGTTGGACGACCGGCCTGCGGCCGCCGAGTCGAGATGCACGATGTCCGGGCGCAGACGAGCGCGGTGGAACTGTTCACCCAGTTCGCTCACGTACATGGGACTGAACCTACCGGCCGTGACCGACCGAGAGCTTGTCGGGTGCAAGCGTGGTGTGTCGCCGCCGGGCGGAACCGGGGCAGGCCGCGCTGCGTCGAATCTCCTATGGACGCGGGCATCGACTACCTCTTCGGGCTCGGCGATGGACACATGACGACGTGGGTGTCCGTGGCGGACGCCGATCTCGACGGGGACGGGAACGCCGATGCGGTGATGCTGGATTTCGACGGCGACGGTCGCCGCGACGACGCGATGTGGGACAGCGACGGTGACGGCACCGCCGACGTCGCCGCCCTCGACACCGACGACGATGATCTGCCCGACACGTTCTATCGGGATGCGGGTACGGGGGTGTGGGGTCAGCTGGTCGCCGATCCCGGAACGCTCCGGCCAACGCCGGGCATCGCGGTCGTGCCGGAGGATCCGGACCGAGAACCACCGCCCGACCGAGAGCCACCGACGGACCCGGACCCACCGCCCGATCCGGGCCGGGTCAAGTTGCCGGCGCCAGGCACCGAACCCGACGATGCCGACGGGGTGTTGCGCGCCGAGGACCTCGACGGCGACGGCCGTGTCGACGTGGAGCTGGTCGGTTCACGCTGCGCCGGCATCCCCGTCGCCGAGCGGCTCTACATCGACGAGGACGGCGACGGTCGCTTCGACCGGGTCCTCGTGGACGAGGACGGGGACGGCCGCGCCGACGTCAGCCTGGATGACCGTTCGCCCCGATTCGGGGATCGGTGACGTGGTGGTGACCGGGGTGATGCGGCGGGTGGAGGACCCGGACCACCGTGGCGCCGATGAGGTAGAGCACCATCCCCAGAATCGGCAGTCCCACCGACTTCCCGTCGACCGGGATCGCGAACGCCGCGAGGGTCACCGAGGCGACGTAGGCGATGTTGAAGACCGCGTCCTGCACGGAGAACACCTGGCCGCGCACCATGTCGCTGGTGTCGACCTGCATGCTGAAGTCGCCGCACAGCTTCGCGATCTGCCCGATCAGGCCGAGGGCGAAGGCGGCGATGCAGATGACCACGGCGTGGAAGGTCAGCAGCGAGATCTCGGCGACCGCCCCCACGGCGAGCGCGATGCACAGCGTGCGCCGGCGCCCGAACCGTTCGACCGAGTAGGGGGTGACCACCGCCGCGAGGAACGCCCCGCCGGCGGTGAACCCGGCCACCACACCCACGCCGAGAAGTCCGTCGCCGCCGCCGGCGTGTTTGCTCATCACCAGCAGCATCAGGGTGTTCATGCCGAACACGAGTCGGTGGGCACCGATCGCCGAGAGCGCAGCGGACACGGTGCGCGAGCGCACCACCGCACGGGCACCGTGCAGCAGGCCGACCGACACGGCGTGCAGCGCGGACCGCCCCGGATCGTCGGGTTCGTCGGGTCCCAGTTCCAGGCGGGCGAAGCCATGCGCGATGGCGGCCGAGACGAGGGCGATCGCCACACCGGCGAGCGTCGTCGTCGCGCTGCCGGTGTTGTCGGGACCGAACAGCAGACGCAACAGTGCGACGATCCCGGCACCGACCGCGAGCATGCCCGCACCGAGGGTGGTGAACAGTGCGTTGGTCGCGACGATCACATCGTGGTGCGCGACGTGCGGCAGACCCGCGGACAGACCCGAGGCGACGAACCGGCTCGCCCCGGTGACCGCCAGGGCGCCGATCAGGACGACGGTGTCACTGGCCCCCGTCGCGATCGAGATCGAGACCAGTCCGATCATCACGGCCCGCAGGATGTTGGCGTACATCAGGACATTGCGCCGGTCCCAGTGATCGAGCAGCGCACCGGCGAACGGCCCGATCAGCGAGTAGGGCAACAGCAGGACCGCGAGACCCCCGGCGACGGCGAGCGGATCGGAGTGGCGTTCCGGGTTGAACAGAATCGCGCCGAACAGCGCGGCCTGGAACACGCCGTCGGTGATCTGGCTGGTGAGCCGCACGGCAAGCAACCGCCCGAGACCAGGGGAGTGGCCGAGCGAGTTGATGAACCCCCGCACACCGCGGGAGTCGTGCGGAGGGGCGGACGTCACTGATTCAGACTAGCGACCCCGACGGGCGGATCATGCCATGATGGTGAGGTGGCCGGCGGCGACGAATCAGAGGACCCGACCCCCGAGTTCTATTCGGAGGGTGCGCGTGACGCGGGACCCGATGTCTCGCGCGCGGGACGGGTTCGGCCGGGCACGCTGCTGCTGGCGTCGACCGATCTGATCGAGCCCACATTCGCCCGCACGGTGATCTACATGATGGAACACAACGAGGCCGGGAGCCTCGGTGTGGTCATCAACCGGATGAGTCAGACCGCCGTGCACAACCTGTTGCCGCAGTGGACCGAAATCGCGGCGTCACCGCGCGCACTGTTCGTCGGCGGTCCGGTGAAACAGGATGCCGCGCTATGCCTGGGCGTGGTCAAGCACGGCGCGAACATCGACGGGTACGAGGCCCTGCGGCCGATCGACGGCCGGGTGGTGCTCGTCGACCTCGACGCAGATCCGGCGGACCTGACCGAGGTCCTCGACGGCGTGCGTATCTTCGCCGGCTATGCGGGCTGGGGCATCGGACAACTCGAAGGCGAACTCGAGCAGAACAGCTGGATGCTGGCGTCGGCGTTGGCCCGGGATCTGCTCGCCCCACCCGCGGCCGACCTGTGGGCCGGCGTGCTGCGCCGACAGCCGTGGCCGTTGCCGTTGGTCGCCACTCATCCGATCGATCTCAGCCGGAACTAAGTTTCAGCTGAGGCCGCTCGCGTCGACCGGTGTCATTCGCTGGTGTGATTGTCCGGGTAGGCGGTCACCGCGAGAAACCGGATCGGTAGCCGCACCAGATCGTGCGGTCCGTGGATGCCCTCACCGTCGAGCAGCAGGGCGTCGCCCGGGCGCAGGGTGTACTCGGCGGTGCCGTGGCCGTAGACCATCTCGCCCTCGAGCATGTAGAGCAGTTCGGTGCCGGGGTGTTGAAAACGTGGAAACACCTCGCTGTCGTCGGTGAGGGTCACCAGCACCGGTTCGAGCCGCTTGTGTTGTCCCCGCAGCCCACCCAGCATTTCGTAGTGGTGTCCGATCCGGGTGCCGCGCCCGACGATGACCGCACCCCGGCCGGACTCGGTGTAGACCGCCTCGCGCGCCACGTCGGCGTCGCGGAACAGCGAGGTCACCGGGACGTCGAGACCGGCGGCGAGCCTGGCCAGGGTGGACAGGCTGCACGAGGTCTGCGCGTTCTCGATCTTCGACAGCATCGCCTTGGAGATGCCGACCTTGGCTGCCATGTCGGCGACCGACATGCCCGCGTTGCGGCGCAACAGGCGGACCTGATGCGCGATCGCGGCCTCGAGGTCATTACCCGTCGGAGCGTCCGCGGCCACCTCCCGCTGCACGGGTGCCGGGTCGCCGGTGTCGCGGACGGTCTTCGTCAGATCGGCTGCCATGTCCGCATTCTAGCGAACATTGTTTACTCGCAGTGGACGAATTGTTGCGGACGGATCACGCGTGCGCGGCGGCTGTCTCCGCTTCCCGCCCGTATCGGGTCGCCAACCACGAGCACAGGATCAGCTGGATCTGATGGAAGATCATCAGTGGCAGCACGATGAGACCGACGGTCGAGCCGGCGAACAGGACCGTCGCCATCGGCAGGCCGGTGGCGAGGCTCTTCTTGGTCCCGCAGAACTGGATCGCGATGGTGTCGCCGCGATCGAACCCGAGACGTCGCGGCACCCAACGGGTCACCACCAGCATCACCGACACCAGGATCAGTGAGATCACCGCGACGGCGATGATCTGGCCGGCGTCCACGACCGACCAGATGCCCTCGCGCACGCCCTCACTGAACGCCGAGTAGACGACGAGCACGATCGAGCCGCGGTCGGCCAGTTTGGTGACCTTGGCATGACGGCCGAAGAATCCGCCCACCCAGGGGCGGGCGAGCTGACCGACGATGAACGGCACCAGGATCTGAGCGACGATCTTGAGCACCGAGGTGCCGTCGATCTGGACACCGCTGGTCGTGGTCATCAGCGCCACCACCAGTAGGGGGGTCAGGAACACGCCGATGATGTTGGAGGCCGACGCGCTGACGATCGCGCCGGGCACATTGCCGCGGGCGATCGAGGTGAACGCGATGGACGACTGCACCGTCGAGGGCACGAGGCACAGGTACAGCAACCCGTTGTAGAGATCTTCGCCGACGATGGGTTCGACGACCGGGCGGATGGCCAGCCCGAGGATCGGGAAGACGACGAAGGTGAACGTCAGGATCGTCGTGTGCAGGCGCCAGTGTTTGAGCCCCTCGAGGGCCTCGCGTGGATGTAGCCGGGTGCCGTAGAGGAAGAACAGCGCGGCGATCGCGACGGTGACCACCCAGTCCAGCAGGTCGGCGGCGGTGCCGCGGGCGGGAAGGAACGCGGCGATGATGACCGCGGCCAGAATGGCCAGGATGAAGCCGTCGACGGGGGAGCGGTTCAGCAGGTCACGGGCGACTGCGAGTGGGTTGGGCACCGGCGCTCAGGGCTGTGCCGACTCGCTGCCGGCCGTCTCGCTGCTGCACACCCCGCGCAGCGAGCATGCGCCGCAACTGGAGCTGCCGCAGTCGTCGGCGGGATCGGCGGTATCGGGGCTGGGCGCCTCGGTCGCTGCCTCGTGGGCGCTGCCCGAGCAACAGCCACATCCGGCGTCGTCGGCCGGGACGGCCGCCGCGGCTCGCACGGCCATGCCGCTGACCATGCCGACGACGACCAACGCGACGAGCAGACCCACGACGGCGAACACGACCGACCAGGCGCCGTCGACGCCGAGGGTGAGGACGCCGCTCAGGACGAGGATGCCGGCGGCACCCAGCATGCCGGGGCCGGCGACGCGGTTGGCCACGCCGAACGCCTCCTCGGAGCGCATCGTCTCGTCGGTGCGGACACCGAGACG
>NZ_BAHC01000190.1 GCF_000298195.1 Gordonia rhizosphera NBRC 16068
TACTACAGCCGGAGATAGCTGATTGTGAGGTTTGACGGCGTGTTTACGCTGGTCAGGACGGTTGCCGGGGCATGATCCGAATTTGTGAAGAAACAAAACAAGCCCACGGCAACCGTGGGTCTGAGCGTAGACCATGAACAGTGGCGAGCGGAATTGGACGCGCTGATGGACACGATTGCACCACGGTTCGCCCGCTGCGAAGCCGCCCGCAACGCCGGCGCGTTCGTGTTGGGGGTGCTCTCGTCGCTGGAGACCAAGAACTGCTGGACGATGGCCGAACTGTCCGGGCATGCCACCCCGGACAAATTGCAGCACTTGTTGTCCCGCGCGAAATGGGACGCCGACGACATCCGCGACGACCTGCGGGCGATGGTCGTCGACGCGTTTGCCGAACGGGACGCGGTGTTGGTGATCGACGAGACCGGTGATCTGAAAAAGGGTGACAAAACCGTTGGCGTGCAACGCCAATACTCCGGCACTGCGGGGCGGATCGAGAACTGCCAGGTCGCCGTCTTTCTGAGTTACGCCAGCTCGAAGGGCCACGCGTTGATCGACCGCGCGCTCTACCTCCCGAAAAGCTGGACTGACGATCGTGCCCGGTGCGCGGAAGCTGACGTCCCCGACGACGTCGGTTTCGCGACCAAACCCGAACTGGCCACCACCCTGATCGAACGAGCCCTCGATGCCGGCGTGTCGGCCCAGTGGGTGACCGGCGACGAGGTGTACGGCGCGGACCCGGACCTGCGAAAAACGTTGCACGATCGTCAGGTTGGCTATGTGCTGGCCGTGCGCCGCGACACCGTGGTGCCCACCGACGGTGGACCGATGCGCGTCGATGCGCTGGCTGACATGGTCTCGGAGGCTGCGTGGCAGACGATGTCGGCCGGGGCCGGCGCCAAGGGTGATCGCCTGTATTCGTGGGCGTGGCTGACCACGCGCGAGGACCCCGGGACCGGCGAGTGCTCGGTGTTGATCCGCCGCAACGACGACACCGGCGAGTTGGCGTTCTACCGCTGCTACAGCCCGCACCCGGTGCCGTTGGCGACGCTGGTGCGGGTGGCGGGGCGGCGCTGGACGGTCGAGGAATGCTTCCAATCCAGCAAGGGTCTGACCGGATTGGATCAGCATCAGGTACGAACATGGACGTCGTGGCATCGCTGGACCATTCTGGTCATGCTCGCGCACGCGTTTCTGGCTGTCGTCACCGCCGCTCAACGCACCCGAGAACACCCCAATCCGGCGCTGATCCGGTTGAGTGTCAACGAGTTTCGTCGCCTGTTCGTCGCGTTGGTTCTGACCCCGCTGCACGCCATTGGGCATCGCCTGCTCGACTGGTCGGTGTGGCGACGCAAACACCAACGTCGAGCCCAACTCTGCCATCAAAAACGCAGGTCACAGCCACAATGAACGCGAACTACGACTGTAGTA
>NZ_BAHC01000189.1 GCF_000298195.1 Gordonia rhizosphera NBRC 16068
AAATCCTGACGTGTTGTTTGCGGCTGAAGATGGTCGGCGTGTCATGTCACCGCGTTCTCACAGATCCGCAGTGGGAGTTGCTCGAGCCGTGTTGCTGCCCTCGGATGGGGATCACCTGGGCGGCAACGAATCCCGAGCCTCACGCGCGTCGATCGGGGGTCTGCTCAACGCATCGCTGATTGCGCATGCCCCGTCCAACCCTGACATCTCGGATTGGAGGACGGCCGCACGGTCTCGAAAAGACGGGTCGTCGAGCACCGTGCGCACCGCACGTCGAATCGCGCCAGGAGAATTGCGCCGCAATCGGATTCCCGCTCCCGAACGAGCGACTCGGGCAGCAACTTCGCCCTTGTCCTCGGTCGATCCGACGACGACCATCGGCACCCCATGGGTCAAGGCGAAATGCACTCCACCCCAACCGCCGTTGGTAACCAGGACATCGGTGTGCGGAAACATCATGTCGAATGGAACAAACTCGGTGACGACGGCATTCGCCGCGGCCACCCTGACCGATTCCACCGGTGGGCCGCCGGTGGTCGCCACGACCAGCGCACCGGAGTCGGCAAGGCCGGTGATGGCGGGCTCGACGAGGCGGCTCATGTCCTCATTGTCCAGGGTCCCCTGAGTCACCACAACGACGGGCCGTCGACCGTCGACGCGATCCCACCACACTGGCGGCGCCTGACCGGAATCGGCTCGACCCAGAGCCGGCCCGACGTACCGCAACTTCGAATCGAGGTCGCGACGCGGATACTCCAACGACGGTGTTGTCAGCACGAACACGTCGTCGGCCAGCAGCGGCCAATCCAGGACAAAGGACGCTGCGTTGCACCCGACCGCGTCCCTGACGGCCGCATCGGTACTTCGCTGTGCGCGACGGAGCACCACTGATGTCGCGCCGAGCGTGAGCAGCCGATTCCGCAACATCCCGGCACGCGTAGTGGACGGTGCAAACCCCGGGCCGAACGGCGCGGTGTCTGCGCTGTTGGCCATCAGCGGGGTCATACACACAGCGGCGACGCGGGGTCTGTTCGCCTGCGCCGCACTGAGTAACGGCAATACACCCAGGAACAAGTTCTCGGCGAGCACGACGTCGATGTCGCGCTCGGCGAGCAGGGCGGCGAGGCGATCGTGCTGAGCCGAGATAGATCGGATGAACAAGTGCTCGAGATCGTAGCGTGAACGCAGGAAGCCGGGCATTCGAGCACGCCCCGCGAACTGCCCGTTGAGGTCCCGTTCGTCGAAGTCGCACTCCGATGGGAGTGCGATGTGTTCGAGTCCGGCACGCTCGACCCGGTCGCGGAAGTGTGCACTCGTGAGCACGGCGACGGTCGATCCGTCGGCGATCAGTTGCCGACCGATGGCGATCATCGGCTGCAGATGGCCGGTCAGGGGTGCGCTGCAGAGGATTGCTCGCATGGCTTTGTTCACCACTCTCCCTCAGACGGGGCCCATCTGACACACTCTGTATCCCGTTCCCGGACGGTCATCACCATCTGACACACTCTGTATCCCGTTCCCAGACGGGCATCACCATCTGACACACTCTGTATCCCGTTCCCAGACGGGCATCACCATCTGAAACACTCTGTATCCCGTTGCAAACAACAGTGATTCACCCGTAGCATGATCTCCGGTGTCATCGTCGATCCCGCGGAACCACTGTCGCATGACATGACGTCGTCGCTTAGCTCTTGGCCAATTGCAATACTAGACTGAAGTTTTCATCTACCTGGACTGCGCCCACTCATTCGCTTGTAGACAAGGTTTGGACCTCGCCCATGGCTGCTGCCTACGTCAACCAGATCAGTACTGCGGTACCCTCGCTGGACTGCCACGACATGTTCATCGAGTACGCACCCGAACTGATGGAACAGCGCAGCAAGATGCTCCTGTTCCAGCGCATGGCCGAACGCGCGCAGATCGACCACCGCTGGTCATCGGTTGAGGATCCCGTGAAGTTCTATGGGAACAATCCCAGCGACATCGCCACCGAGACCCGGATGATCGAGTACGAGGACAAGGCCCCCAAGCTGGCTCAGCGTGCCGTCGAGGGTCTGGATCTCGGCGACGAAGCGGCCGAGATCACCCATCTCGTCCTCGTCACCTGCACCGGGTTCTACTCGCCGGGAATCGACTATGACCTCATCAAGAACTGCGGTCTGAGTCCGAATATCGACCGCACCCAGATCGGCTTCATGGGGTGTTTCGCCGGCATCACGGGACTCAAGACCGCCAACAACATCGTCCGGGCGAACCCCCAGGCGAAGGTTCTCTTGGTGAGCGTCGAACTGTGCTCGGTGCATCTGCAGAAACCCAAGAGCCTGGAGTCGATGCTCTCGTTCCTCATCTTCGGGGATGGTTGCGCCGCCGCCATCGTCTCCGCCGACGAGACCGGGATCGAACTCGACTCGTTCAAGCAGGTCATGGTCCCGGATACTCGCGACCTCATCACATGGCGCATCGGGGACATCGGGTTCGATATGGTGTTGTCCGGTAAGGTCCCTGGCCAACTCGGCAAAGCGCTGAATCCGGACAACCTCAAGCTCATCCTGGCGGGTCGTACGCCGGCCGACATCGATCTCTGGGCGATTCACCCAGGCGGACGATCGATTCTCGATTCAGTCGAGAGCGCACTCGAACTCGACGAGGACGCGCTCGACGCCTCCCGACACGTTCTCCAGAACTACGGGAATATGTCCTCGGCCACAGTGCTGTTCGTCCTTGCAGAGATGATGCGACGAGCAGCCGAGGGCGGCCCGACCGGCATGGGTAGCGCGATGGCGTTCGGCCCGGGACTGACCGCGGAGACAATGCTCTTCCGGCTCTGACCATCGCCCTGCTGGACGTTGCTTCGTCTCGAAAAGCCCACGTGGGCAAGCAATGTAGAGCCACAGCGGTGACGACGCGCCGGTCTTCCAGGTGGCATGTTCACCGGCCAGAGGGCGAGCACTGGGCGCGCATTTGACAGACCTCACGTCGCGACCGCCCAGCGCGACTTGGTAGCCGAGTCCTTGTGCCCCAGAGGTTTTGCCTATACCAACGCGCCCGGAACGGGACGGGACGGCGTCATTCCCATTCGATGGTGCCCGGCGGCTTGCTCGTCACGTCGAGGACCACCCGGTTCACGTCGGGCACCTCGTTGGTGATCCGGGTCGAGATCACCTCGAGGACCTCGTAGGGCACCCGGGTCCAGTCGGCGGTCATCGCATCCTCGCTCGACACCGGTCGGAGCACGATCGGATGACCGTAGGTCCGGCCGTCGCCCTGCACACCCACACTGCGGACATCGGCCAGCAGAACCACCGGACACTGCCAGATCTGGGCATCGAGGCCCGCGGACGTCAGCTCCTCACGCGCGATCAGATCGGCCTTGCGGAGCATCTCCAGCCGGTCTGCGGTGACCTCTCCGACGATGCGAATCGCCAGTCCCGGGCCCGGGAAGGGTTGGCGCGCCACGATCTCCTCCGGCAGCCCGAGCTCGCGTCCCACCGCACGCACCTCGTCCTTGAATAGCAGACGCAACGGTTCGACCAGCGAGAACTCCAGGTCCTCGGGCAGACCGCCGACGTTGTGGTGGCTCTTGATGTTCGCGGTGCCGCTGCCGCCGCCGGATTCGACGACATCCGGGTAGAGGGTGCCCTGGACGAGGAACTCGACCTTGTCACCCTCGGACTCGCGGTCACCGAGCACGTCGGAGACCGCACCCTCGAAGGATCGGATGAACTCGCGGCCGATGATCTTGCGCTTGGTCTCCGGATCGCTCACCCCGGCGAGTTCACGCAGGAAGGTGTCCTCGGCGTCCACGGTCACCAGCCGCGCGCCGGTGGCCCCCACGAAATCGTGCTGCACCTCTTCACGCTCCCCCGCCCGCAGGAGTCCGTGATCGACGAACACGCAGGTCAGACGATCCCCGATGGCCCGCTGGACCAGCGCCGCAGCCACCGCGGAGTCCACGCCGCCGGACAGTCCACAGATCGCGAGGCCGTCACCGATCTGATCGCTGACCGCGTCGATGAGTGTGTCAGCGATGTTGGCGGGTGTCCAGGTCGCCTCCAGGCCGGCGATCTCGTAGAGGAAGCGGGTGAGCACCTGCTGACCGTGCGGGGTGTGCATCACCTCGGGGTGATACTGCACCCCGGCCATCCGACGCTCCACGCACTCGAAGGCCGCCACCGGCGCCCCCGGCGTCGACCCGGTGACGACGAAACCCTCCGGCGCGGTCTGCACGGCGTCGTTGTGGCTCATCCACACCGGCTGGGTTTCGGTCAGGCCCTCGTGCAGCAGACCCTCGCCGGTGAGCGACATCGTGGTCCGCCCGAACTCCCGCCCGCCGGTGTTGGCGACCTTGCCACCGAGTTCGGCCGCCATCGCCTGGAATCCGTAGCAGATGCCGAAGACCGGCACGTCGAGATCGAACACGCGGGGATCGAGTGCCGGCGCGTCGTCGGCGTACACCGATGCCGGACCTCCCGACAGGATCAGCGCGACGGGATCGCGCTTCTTGAACTCGTCGAGCGGGGCGTCGTGGGCGATCACCTCGGAGTAGATGCGGGCCTCACGAACCCGGCGGGCGATCAACTGCGCATACTGTGCGCCGAAGTCGATCACCAGCACCGGGCGCGGGCCGTCGACGAAGGATTCGGCAGAAGAATCGGTCACGCCGAAGAGTCTAGGGCGTGTCTCCCAATTCTTCTGCGAGGTATTGGCGGAGTCGTTGGTTCTCTGGCAAGGCGGAGGAGGGAGCGATAGCGGCAGCTATCGTGACCGACGACAACGCCGCCAGAGGGCCAACGAGCCGCCAAGACCCGCAAAGGGAATTGGGAAACATGCCCCTGGTGTCGCCACCCGGGGCATTGTGCATGCGCGCCTGGGGACATAATGCTGACATGCCCGAGACCACCGACGCACCGCCGCCGACACGGCGATTCTCCCTGTCGGTGACCGATCTGACCCAGGCAGCCGTGTTCGCGGCACTCATCGCCGCGCTCGGCCTGCCGGGCACGATCACCATCGGCTCCTCCGGCGTGCCGATCACCCTGCAGACGCTCGGGGTCATGCTGGCCGGCGCCGTGATCGGACCCCGGAAGGGCACACTCGCGGTGATCATCTTCTCGATCCTCGCGATCGCAGGACTGCCGATCCTCGCCGGTGGCCGCAGCGGCCTGGTGGCGCTGTCGTCGCCGACGGCCGGGTTCTTCGTCGGGTTCCTGCCCGGCGTCATCGTCATCGGACTGCTGACCGCGCTGATGATGCCCAGGTACCGGATCCTGTGGGGTATCGCAGCCAACATCCTCGGCGGCATGGTGGTGATCTACGCCTGCGGCATCATCGGTCTGCTGCTGCGCACGGATCTGTCGCTCTGGGCGGCGATCTCCACCAACGGCACCTACATCCCCGGAGACATCGCGAAAGCGGTGATCGCGGCCCTCGTCGCCGCTCAGGTCCATCGCGCCTATCCCGGTCTGATCACGCCTCTGCGGCTGCGCCGCGGCCGGTGACCGGGATCCACCTCACGTCGATATCCCCCGATGATCGAGTTCGCTGATGTGACGCACGCCTTCGGTGACCGGACGGTGCTGCGTGCGATCAACCTGGAACTCACCGAGCAGAGGATCGGGATCATCGGGGCCAACGGCAGCGGGAAGTCGACGCTGGCACGCATGATCAACGCGCTCGTCGTTCCCGACGCCGGCAAGGTCCGGGTCAACGGGATCGACGCCGCCCGCGAGAAGCGCCGTGTCCGGCGTGAAGTGGGTTTCATCTTCAGTGACCCGGACCGGCAGATCATCATGCCGACCGTCACCGAGGACATCGAACTCTCCCTGACCCGCACGGTCCGCGACCGCAGCGAGCGGGCGACGAGGGCCGCCGCGGTCCTCGACCGCTTCGGGCTCGCCGGTCACGCCGACCATCCGGCGCATCTGCTCTCCGGCGGTCAGAAGCAACTGCTGGCCCTCGCGTCGGTGATGGTGACCGAACCGCAGGTGCTGGTGGCCGACGAACCGACGACGCTGCTCGACCTACGAAACACCTCGATGTTGCGCGATGTGTTCGCGACGCTCGACGAACAGCTCGTGGTCCTCACCCACGACCTCGAGTTGCTCACCGACTATGACCGGGTCGTCGTCCTCGACGACGGACGCGTCGTCGCCGACGACGCACCCCGGCCCGCCATCGCGGCCTACCGGAAGCTGATGTCGTGACCACGCTCGGGGTCTACCGGCCAGGCGGGTCGGTGCTGCATCGGCTGCCGGCCGGGGTGAAACTCCTCGGGCTCGGTGCGGCGATCCTGGCGATCTCGCTGACGGTGCGGACGCTGCCCGCGATCGGTGTCCTCACCCTCGCCGTCGGGGGCGTCTTCGCGCTGGGCCGGATCGGGCCCCGCGAGGCCTGGCGTCAGCTCCGTCCCGCTCTGTGGGTACTGGTGTTCATCTTCGTCTTCCAGGTGATCTTCACCGACTGGCAGCGGGCGCTGGTCGTCTGCGCGGTCCTCGCGGCATCAATCGCCCTCGCGGCGGCAGTGTCGCTGACCACCCGCACCACCGACATCCTCGACGCCATCGTCGGTGCATTACGGCCGCTGCGCCGCGTCGGTGCACCGGTCGACCACCTGGCGCTGGCACTCGCTCTGGCGATCCGATCCATCCCGCTGATGGTCGAGGTCGTCGGACAGGTCGACGAGGCCCGCCAGGCGCGCGGATTGCGTCCCGGCGCAAGGATTCTCGTCGCCCCGGTCGTCATCGCCGCATTGCGCACCGCCGACGGATTCGCCGAGACCCTGATCGCTCGCGGACTCGACTGATCCTCCCTCGCCGCGCCGCGCCGGCGGGAATCCGGGTGCCGTCGGCGGGAATCCGGGTGCCGTCGGCGGGATTCCGGGTGCCGTCGACGACGACGGGTGTCAGGCGTGAACCGTGAGTCCCACCTTCTGGAACTCCTTGAGATCGCTGTAGCCGGCCTTCGCCATCGAACGGCGCAGCGCACCAACGAGGTTCAGTTCGCCGAACGGGTCCTGGGAGGGGCCGTTCAGCACCGACTCGAGACTGGGCCGATCTTCCTCGGTCGCGACCTGCAGAAGGGCGCCGCGCGGAGTGTCGGGGTGCGCGGCGGCGGACGGCCAGTACCAACCGCGGCCGGGTGCCTCGGCGGCGGCCGCGAGCGGGGTTCCGAGAACTGCGGCGTCCGCGCCACAGGCGATCGCCTTGGCCAGGTCACCGGAGTTGTGGATGTCACCGTCGGCGATGACGTGCACGTAGCGGCCGCCGGTCTCGTCGAGGTAGTCGCGCCGCGCCGCGGCGGCGTCGGCGATCGCGGTGGCCATGGGCACACCGATGCCGAGGACCTCCGCGGTCGTGGTCGCGCCACGTGCGGAGCCATAGCCGACGATCACACCTGCGGCGCCGGTACGCATCAGGTGCAGAGCGGTTCGGTGGTCGTGCACTCCGCCGGCGATGACCGGGATGTCGAGATCGGCGATGAAGGTCTTCAGGTTCAGCGGCTCTCGCACCGCACCATCCGGATCCGCCTGTGCGACATGCTCGGCCGAGATGATGGTGCCGTGCACGACGAGCAGTTCGACGCCCGCCTCGAGTAGCGCCGGGGTCAGTTCGAGAGCGTGCTGGGGACTGACCCGAACGGCGGTGGTCACCCCCGCCTCGCGTACCGTCGCCACCGACTCGCGCAGCAGTCCGATGTCCAGCGGCGCCGAATGCAGTTGTTGAAGAAAGCGAACCGCGGCTGACGGGTCCGGGTTGCCGGTGGCGACCGCGATGAGTTCGTCGATCTTGGCCTCGACGTCACGATGCCGCGCCCACAGCCCTTCGCCGTTGATCACGCCCAGCGCCCCGAGCTTGCCGAGTGCGATGGCCGTCGCGGGTGAGACCAGGGCGTCGGTCGGGTGGCTCAGGATCGGGGACTCGAACCGATAGGCATCGATCTGCCACGCCGTCGAGACGTCCTTGGACGACCGGGTCCGGCGGGACGGAACAATACTCAGATCGTCGAGTTCGAAGGTACGGCGGGCCGTGCGACCCATTCCGATGTCGACAAGATCACGCACCGTTGCGCCTTTCTGCCCCGCGAGGGGCATCCGTCAGGAAAACGCGTTCAGCGGGAATAGTAGTTGGGCGCTTCGGTGGTCAGGGTGACGTCGTGGGGATGTGATTCCTTGAGACCCGCGGACGTGATCTGCACGAACCGCGCCTGCTGCAGGTCGGCGATCGTCGACGACCCGGTGTAACCCATCGCCGCCCGCAGACCACCCACCAGCTGATGGATCACCTGACCGAGCGGGCCGCGGAACGGGACCCGACCCTCGATACCCTCCGGGACCAGTTTCTCCTCCTTGAGCACATCGTCCTGGAAGTAGCGGTCCTTGGAGTACGACTTGCCCTGCCCGCGCCCTTGCATGGCACCGAGCGAGCCCATGCCGCGGTAGCTCTTGAATTGCTTGCCGTTCACCAGGATCAGCTCACCCGGCGCCTCCGCGGTGCCGGCCAGCAGAGAGCCGAGCATCGCTGTAGACGCACCGGCCGCCAACGCTTTGGCGATGTCGCCGGAATACTGCAGACCGCCGTCGGCGATCACCGGGACGTCGTGCTGCTTGCAGACCGCGACCGCCTCGAGGATGGCGGTGATCTGTGGGGCCCCCACCCCGGCGACCACTCGCGTCGTACAGATGGAGCCCGGACCGACACCGACCTTCACCGCGTCGGCGCCCGCCTCCACCAGCGCCAGCGCCGCCTCACGAGTGGCCACGTTGCCGCCGACGACCTGAACACGGTCGCCCACTTCGGCTTTGACCTTCGCGACCATGTCAAGGACGAGCCGATTGTGTGCGTGTGCAGTGTCGACGATGATCACGTCGGCGCCGGCGTCGGCGAGTGCCATCGCGCGGTCCCACTGCGGATCACCGGTGCCGACGGCGGCACCCACGAGCAGCCGACCGTCGGCGTCCTTGGTCGCCAGCGGATGCTGCTCGGTCTTGACGAAATCCTTCACCGTGATGAGGCCGGTCAGCTTGCCGTTGCCGTCCACGATCGGCAACTTCTCGACCTTGTTGCGACGGAGCAGGCCGAGCGCGGCCTCGGCAGAGACACCCTCCTGGGCGGTGATCAGCGGGGCCTTGGTCATCACCTCCGACACGGGGCGCGACTGGTCGACCTCGAAGCGCATGTCACGGTTGGTGATGATGCCGACGAGTTCACCCGTATCGTCCACGACGGGGAGCCCGGAGATCCGGTACCGGGCGCACATGTTGTCGACCTCGGCGAGCGTGTTGGTCGGCCGGCAGGTGACGGGATCGGTGACCATGCCGGCCTCCGAGCGCTTCACGGTCTCGACCTGCCCCGCCTGCTCCTCGATCGAGAGATTGCGGTGCAGGACACCCATGCCGCCGGCACGGGCCATCGCGATCGCCATCCTTGACTCGGTGACCGTGTCCATCGCCGAACTCACCAGGGGTACCTTGAGGGTGATCTCCTTGGTGACCCGCGACGAGGTGTCGGCGTCACTGGGAATGACGTCGGAGGCCGCCGGCAGCAGCAGGACGTCGTCGAAGGTGAGGCCGAGCATCGCGACCTTGCCGGGGTCGTCTCCACCGGTGCGAACGTGCGTCATTGCTCCATGGTATCGGCCCGGGTCCGATGTACTGGACCAGCCTGCGCTGACCGGTTCTCCACAGGTCACCCGAACTGTGGAGTCCTCACCCCAACACCGCGCCGACATCGGTTACCGTGGAAGTGTGCGTGACCACCTGCCTCCCGGCCTCCCGCCAGACCCGTTCGCGGACGACCCCAGCGACCCGGCCTCGGCTCTCGATTCCGTGGAACCGGGGATTCCCCTCGACGAGAACGAGCGGATGGCGGTAGAAGAAGATCTGGCGGACCTGGCGGTCTATGAGGCGCTACTCTCCCACCGCGGTGTCCGCGGGCTCGTCGTCGTCTGCGACGACTGTCACGAGGATCACTATCACGACTGGGACATGCTGCGTGCGAATCTGCTGCAGCTGCTGATCGACGGCACCGTTCGTCCGCACGAGCCGGCCGTGGACCCGTCTCCCGACGCTTACGTCACCTGGGACTACTGCCGCGGATACGCCGACGCGCGTAGCCACATCGACGACGAGCGCTGAGGTCTCACCACCACACCGTTCCCGACCCCGTATACGAAAACCGGGCCAAGGCGCTCAAGCCCTGGCCCGGTTTCGTGTCTCGATCACGGGAAGGTCGGTTGCCACCACCACGGAGTCGTGGTCGGCAGAATCGGTTGCGGCAGTTCCTGGGTGGGAACGGTCTGGGTGATCGTGGGTTGAAGGGTCGTCGGCGTCTCCGCTGTCGGCATCTCCGCGGTGGGCACCGGGAGTGTCGTCGTGATGGTCGGTGTCGGCAGCGGAGTGTCGGGAACCTCGGGGTTGGTAGGCGTGAGGATGTCCGACGGGCTCGGCACCTCCGTCGGAACCGTCACCGACGGCGATTGTCCGGCGGTCGTCTCCTGCTGCAGATCACGCGGCGGCGTGGTCGGTGTGAGCGGCAGGGTGGGCGGCTTGAGCGTCACCGAAGACTCATCCGACGTCGCTTCTTGTTCCTCAGTGCTCGTCTCCGACGAGGTCTTCGTCGTCGCGTCGGCGCGCAGGCGATCCATCCACTGGGTCATCCGGTTGCGGGTGTCCTGGTCACGAACCGGCGCGAGGTCCTTCTCGGCCTCGGCGATCAGCTGCTCGGCCTGAGTGGTGTCACCGGCCGCGACCGCGGCCTCGGCCTTCTCCAGATTCGACTGGACGTCCACCGATGCCTGGGTCTCACTCGCGGCGGACGCGAAGACGACGCGCTTGACACCCCACAGGGGATCACCGGGCGAGGCC
Organism: Gordonia rhizosphera NBRC 16068; assembly: GCF_000298195.1. GTDB lineage: Bacteria > Actinomycetota > Actinomycetes > Mycobacteriales > Mycobacteriaceae > Gordonia > Gordonia rhizosphera. Next base: position 10,865 of record NZ_BAHC01000189.1, read on the forward strand.
CCCTCGGCGAGTACGGTCAGGCCGGCAACCGCGACCACCACGATGGCCGCGACACCCGACGCAACCCGCAGATGCCGGACCATGCCGCGGCCACGCCGAGCACGTTCTGTCGCCGCGATGGCGTTCTCCACCTCTTCGACGGTCGGCAGCTCGGGGGGCGGGGCCGAGAGCGTCTCGTGACGCCAGCCCGAGAGGAGCTCGGCGAGCTGATACTCGGCTTCGTCGTGCGTCGTCACCGGCAGGTCCGCCGTGAGCGCCTCGATGAACCTGTCGTCGGCCTGCACCGACATCATGTCGATCGGCTCGGTCGTTTCCCACCGGGGTTCGGCAGGGTCACGCTCGGCGTTCATCGGTTCCACCTGCCTTTCCGGAGTTCGTTCTTCAGCTTCGTCAACGCGCGGTGCTGGGCGACGCGCACCGCGCCCGCCGTACTACCGATGGCGTCGGCGGTCTCGTCGGCGGACAGTCCCACGATCAACCTCAGCACCAGCACCTCCCGTTGCTTCTCGGGCAGGATGGTCAGCAGCTGACGTACCTGACGGTCGGCGTCGGCGTCCAGGGCGCGCTGTTCGGGGCCACCGAGAAACGAGACCATCTCCGGCATCGTCTCGACCGGATCCGCCTTGGTCCGGCCGGCCACTCGCATGGCATCGGCGACCTTGTGCGCAGCGATGCCGTAGACGAAGGCCATGAACGGCTTGCCCTGGTCCTCATACCGGGGCAGCGCGGTCATCACTGCCATCAACACCTCCTGCGCGATGTCGTCGGCGGAGAACAAATGCCGCTCTCCGACTCCAATTCGCCCCCGGCAGTAGCGCAGAATCGGGTCCTGCACACTTTCGAGAACTGACGCGAGCGCTTCTCGGTCGCCGAGCCTCGCGGCCCGGACGGCCGCGTCCAGCTCACCACCCGTCAGCTTCATCGTCAGTTGAGATCCCCGTGTTACATGTGTCGTGGTGTGTTGTCCGTGAGTCGGCACCTCACGCAACCTTAGCGATGCGTACCCATACCCGGGCGACCCGCTCCCCCGGTGTCGGCCGGAAAGGGTACCCCTCGGGCGATCAGTTCGGCGCGAACGCGCGCCAGGTCGGCTTCCACCCCCTGATCAGCGGGATCGAAACCCCTGCGCAGGGCGAGTGATGCCCACAGCAGCGGGAGCAGCCCGGCGTCACGTGCGCGTGTGGTGACGTGTGCCGCGAGGTCGCGGGCGATGTCGACATCGCCGGCGGCGGCTGCCGCGGCCGCAGCGATCAACTGCGTCTTGACCCGATGCCGTTCGGGGGTGTCGTCAGCCTCACACAGCCGCATCGCGGCGTCGGCATGGTGACATGCCGACGCCGGCCGGCCCGTATATACGGCCAGCTCCGCCGACACCCATTCGACCCGCAGCCGCGGACGCCGGCCCGCAAACCAGTCGTCGTCACGGTCGTTCATCATGCGGCGAGCGCGGGCGAGCAGGCGGCGTGCGGCGTCGAAACGGAGGAGACCGAGATCGTCGGCGGCCAGACCGACCATCGCGTCGAGGACGGCCGCCCGGTGCCACGGGTCGTCGCCCGGATCGGCACCTACGTACACCAGGGCTCGACCGTCGAGAGGTGCGGCGGCATCGTGGCGCCCCGCCTGCCGCAATAGTGAGGCGCGTGTGGACAGCGCGAGCGACGCCAGCACGTCGTCATCGTCGGCGTGCGCGATGCGCCCGACCGCGTTCAGAATGGTGAATGCGGCGGCGGTGTGACCTACGCCTCCCCGCTGCACCGCCCGCTCCCACAGCCCATACCCTGAGGCACGTTTGCGCATTTCAGACCCTGTTTTCTCCGACCGCGACACTGTTCTGAACACCATCACACAAGGCACAGTTAGCACGAATTTAACCTGTGGTCACAAACATTAATTCGGCCCCCAGATCACCGGCAAATGTGGTCCATATTTCGTTTGTGTTACATGCGTGTCGGGCCCGCGCGTCGGCATCGCATCCATCGTAGTGTTCTGAAAGGTCAGTTCCGGCAAGGGAATTACCAGGTCAACGCAGATTGTCAGGACATATGCGGGGGCCGCTTTCGAGGGGCTGATTCGATATGGTATACCGGTCCGCTTGCATAACGACCCGTTAACTTCTTCGGAATTTTCACCGGTGTTGACCTGCGATTTGGCGGTATTGACGCCATTTCTTTGGCTTGCTTACTGTGTGTTTGCGCCGATCGACTCGGTGCATGCGCCGATCAAACGAGTGCCCCATCCAGACAAGGAGTCGCTGTCATGCCTCAGCCGAATCACCTCCCTGGCCCCAACGCGGATATCTGGGATTGGCAAATGCAGGGCCTGTGCCGTGGAGTGGACTCGTCGATGTTCTTCCATCCGGACGGCGAACGCGGTCGTGCCCGCGCCCAGCGGGAACGGCGCGCCAAGGA
>NZ_BAHC01000188.1 GCF_000298195.1 Gordonia rhizosphera NBRC 16068
AGTAGCGGGTACGAGAGGGGCTGTCTGGGTTCGAGGGTGGGTGCGGCGAGTGTGTTGACCAGCTGAGGGAGCGTCAGGACGTCGGTGTTCGCCACACCGTTTGTCCGCGCGAGGAAGTGTGTGACGTCTCGGCCGGCACCGGGGTTCGGGACAACAATGGTGACCTGCGTCAGCGGTCCGCCGGCCTTGGCGCGCGAGACAGACTCGGCCAGGCGGTTAAGCGGGGTGGTCATTGGGACATGATGCATGCCGGGCCTGACAACGACTAGCGTCTGGCGATCTCATCCACTGAGTTCAGGCTACGTTGAGCGTTTTGTTGGCCGACAGTCGTACGCATTCGGTAGCTGTTCCGTCGCCAGGCTGGCCACCCACGAGATCACTGAACCCTCAATACGGGCCGGTTTGAAGATGCGATGGAGCATGTACTCGAACTCCACAAGAGTCCGGGACACGATCCCGTGATACCGCGCATTCTCGATGAAGATCCCGCTTTCCGTCCAGTATCATCGCCGGAGCATTGAGCTGCCGCAGAGGAGTGCAATTGCGCGTGAGGCTTGGCCCGGCAACAGGAGGATGGCGTGCCCAGATACAGATATTCGTGGACGAACCTTCCGGAAGAACTGCTCGACCGACTCGCGGGCGACCTGGGTTTTGCCGGTGACGACCCGGCCGCCGAATTGCGCGCCTATTACGGTGCGCGGCCCAAGCCGAACTTCATACAGGACGCTTGGCCGACCTTGCTGGATTCCTGGCTCGCCAACGACGACGCGAGCCGAGAACGAATCGTCGACGAACTCAGTGCCGCCGGGTTGGGCGAAGTGACGGGTCACATGCGCTCCAAGAAGGTCCAGCTCGCATATCTCGAGAGCTGTCGCAACGCCAAGTCACTCAGAGACATTGTGTTATCAGCCTTCCTGGCTGCCGGAGAGCCAGCCCAACACCCCGTCCCGACCTCTCCGAAACGGCCTGCCGAGACCTCCGAACAAGAACCGTCTGAAGCAGAACCGCCCGAGGAACAACCGGCGCCAACGCAGCCGGACGGCGAAGACGAGGAACCCGAGGACTTCGATGCCTGGGTGGATGACACGATCAGCGAATACCTGGGTGTTTCGGTCGATCGCGATCCCGATGGCGACCTCGCTGTCCCCCACGGAAGCACCATCGTCTATGTGCGCACACGAGAAGAGGATTCCCCTTTCGTCGAGATATCCGCACACCTACTCAGCGGCTTCAAACCCTCGGACGACATTTTCAAAGCCATGAACGCGATCAATGCCCAACTTCCGCTGGCTAAGACGACCGTCAATAGCGACGGCACCGTCATTCTCATGAGTGCCGAGCTCTTTGCGGAGGAGTTGACGCAACAAGCATTGGTATCGACCATCGAGCTCGTTGGCGATGCCGCTGACCACTATGATTCCCTGCTCAAGAAGCGGTTCGGTGGACACACTCGACTGGATGACACCGACGATGTCGTCGATATCTGACGGGCTCGGCGGCAGCCTTCTCGCCGCCGTCAATGAAGAGATCGTCGCCCTCGTTGACCGAATCCTGGACTCGACGGCCATGGTGACTGGTCAGTCTCCGAGTTTCGACGAACTCAGCGGATCAGCATGGCGTCTCGACGAGCAGCACCTGGTCACCAATGACCACGTGGTCAAGGATTTGGTCGAGCCGGTCTGGGTGGCATTCCCAGGCCACACAGAGATTCGCGCGGAGATCGTGGGTCACGACCCGCTCACCGACCTCGCGGTGTTGCGAACCATCCCGTTGGAGATCCCCCCTTTGCCCCTTCGCGAACTTCCGCCACGGCTTGGCGAGCTGAGCCTAGCGATCGGGAGTCCGATGGGCGAGTTCCCGGAGAGTGTGAGTCTCGGTATTGTGAGCGGACTCAGCCGCAGGCTTCCAACGACCAGCGGTCAGGTGATCCTCGATGTGATCCAGACCGATTGCGCCATCAATCCCGGCAATTCCGGTGGGCCGCTTGTCGGGGTCGACGGTCGGGTTATCGGAGTCAACACCGCGATCCGCGACGAGGCTTCCGGGATCGGATTCGCGGTACCCGCCGCGACGGTGGCCGAGATCGTGCCCGAACTCATCGGGTACGGCACGGTGGAGCGCTCCACGCTCGGCGTCAGCGTCGCGATGCGCAAAATCGACGGCGACCCGACTCGTATTCCGCGGATGGTGGTGGTCAGAACGCGTGACACCGCTGCCGGTGACATTCAGCGAGGCGATGTCATGCTGTCCGTCAACGGTTCCTCCATTCACGGACTTGCCGACATCACTCGCATCCTGAGAAGAGGCACCATCGACACGGAGATCCCCGTCGTCGTATGGCGAGACGGGAGTCAGATCACGGTCCCTTGCGTGCCGGCGAAACTCGAGGTTAGCGACTGAGTATCGATGTGTACGCATTGGCAGGTCCGCGATAGTCAGTCCGGGTTATGTGTGCCCCTCGTCTCGGCGTGAGTTACTTGAGTTGTATGAGTTGGGTCGAGGCTCCAGAGGTCCGACTATTGGTCGGGACTGATCGGCTACGTTCGGGGCATTGCGACCTCCTGCGATCACTGTGCTCCAACTCCAACAGACCACGGTCAACGCACGGACACACATCGACCGGACCGACTATCGGGGACCTGCCACGTGCACTCTAAGTCAGGAAGATCCGGATTAGCGGCAGAGGGTGTCCATATAATCGGCAGCGCTATCTTCACTCACTGACGGGGGTCCCGTAGTCCGGCGACAACCCCACTGGACTATCTCGCACATCTCCTCGGACTGTTTGCCCGATCTGGTCCGCGACTGTTTCGAGTGGCTCGTGCTCCCAGAATCGCAGCACCCTCCAACCCGCCGCCTCCAGGAGAGCAGTTTGCTGCCGGTCCCGTGCGGTATTGCTGTCCAGCTTCGGTCCCCAATAAGCGGTGTTCTTTCGAGGCTGGCGCCCGTGCATCGGGCAAGAGTGCCAGAAGCATCCATCCACGAAGACAGCGATCCTCTGCCGAGTAAAGGCTATGTCTGGACGGATGAGTCTTCCTTCGACCCTGACCGGATAGTCCTTGCGAAATCGCAGCCCTTGCCGGTGAAGCGCACTCCGTAGCGCCACCTCAGGCTTGGTATCGCTCCGCCTGATCGCAGCCATGTTGCGCGACCTTCCAAGACTGGGGGGTGCGACGCCAGTCCCGATCCCATCAACGGACACTGCCACAGGCTACTCGGAAACTCAGACCGTCACAGCCTAGTGATAGAACATATGTGCGAGCATCCCTCAACGTGGTCCGGAGTGGCACTGCACGGGTTGGGCGCTCCGATATAGGAGGATGTATTTGTGGGAACAGGACAGCATTCCGGTAACAGCAGGTACAGCGTCATCGAGATCTGCGCCGGCGCAGGTGGGCAAGCCCTAGGTCTCGAGAAGGCTGGTTTCGATCACGAACTTGCTGTTGAGCTCGATGCCCACGCGTGCACGACACTGCGCCAGAACCGTGACTGGGACGTTCGGCAAGGCGACGTTGCCGACAAGACCGTATGGGATCCTGCTAAGTACGCGGGCGTTTCACTGCTCGCCGGCGGCGTTCCTTGTCCTCCGTTTTCCATCGCCGGCCAGCAGCTGGGCGCCTCAGACGAACGGGACTTGTTCGCGTGGGCGGTTGAGCAAGTTGCGACAGTGAAGCCGCGAGCACTGATGCTCGAGAATGTCCGCGGCCTCTCGACTCCACGCTTTGCCGCGTATAGACAACGCATTCTCGATCGCCTCGGAAAATTGGGCTACGAACCCTTTTGGAAACTCCTGAACGCGTGCGATTTTGGCGTCCCTCAGCTCCGGCCAAGGTTTGTTCTGGTCGCCCTGCGACCAGAAGACGCTCCCTACTTCGCCTGGCCGAGCCAGACCGTCGCAAGTCCAACCGTGGGCACGGCGCTTCATGACCTTATGGCAGCGGATGGGTGGCGCTACGCAGATGCCTGGCGAAACCTGGCAAATGACGTCGCACCCACGATCGTCGGAGGCAGCAAGAAGCATGGCGGCGCGGACCTCGGACCTACCCGGGCAAAGGCCGCGTGGATGTCTCTTAGTGTTGATGGCAAAGGGATTGCTGACGCACCACCGCTCCGGACCGCACGTCATCCCAAGACTAACCCGCCCCGGTTAACCATCGAGATGGTCACCCGACTACAAGGCTGGCAGGACGATGATGGCTGGCAATTTTCGGGACGCAAGACCGCCCAGTATCGACAGATTGGCAATGCCTTTCCACCGCCTGTCGCAGAGGCCGTCGGAACTTCTGTCTTTCGAGCTTTCGATCACGCGGCATTAACCGAATCTTCAGACCTAGCAATGGCAGAAGATGAGCTGTTCACTCTTCTCCGCCGCCATCCAGAGGGCATTTCCGAGTCTTTAATCAGCCAGAATGTCCCGAACCTCGCTGGTGAGTACTTAGATAAGAGAATTGCCGAACTCTCTCTCGACTTCGAAGTGCTGTGCTCGTTTGTCGGCAATGAACGCGCCTACCGACTGGGAAATTTTAAAGGATTTGTTGGGCAAAATGATCACTTCCGTCACGAATACCTGGCTGAAAATAGATCCAAGGTCAGTTGAACCGGCAAACCCCAGCAATCGGTCACCCAATTTCTTGGGCGATTCTGTCTCGCTCCCCGGCGGGGAGCTGACGATACGCGGTCCATGCTCGATCGAGCGGTGTCGGTCCACGATTGCCGCGCTCAACCCATCGACGGAGCCGGTGAAGATCGTCTGCCGGGAGTGCCCGTATGTTCGCACGCAGGATATCGATGTCTACGGGCTGACCGACGCTGTCACCAGCCTTGCACCTGCGACACTCAGTGACGTATCCATGCAGCGCATCGGCGTCCCCCGCTGCAGAAGACCTCTTTGACGCCGATAAGACCGCTGTTTCGTACTCCCGGTCGAGGTATGTCTCGCCGCCGGCAATGCCGCACACGACACATTGGTAGCCGTCACGCTCGAAAACCGCCCGGCGTTCCTTTCCAGTGAGGGCTGCGGGACCTCCCTTGCGCCGCTCGGACGGTTCCCACACGCGGAGCCCGGCGCGCACAAGGCGCTGTTCGTCTGGCCGCAATGACGCGTCCTCAGTGTTGCTACGAATCACCCAGCCGTAGTCACGAAGGTCGCGAACTCGCCGGTCGATCTGGGAAACACCTGGAAACGCCAGCCGAAGCTGCTCCTTGGTGAAGGTGTTCCCTTCGCCAACCTCAGTCATCAACCACAGTGCACCGCGCACCATGGTCCCCGCCTTCTGATAGCTGGGGTCATTGAACCGGGGGGTACTCACTGGCCCAAACTCCTAACATTCGGTGGGGACGATTGGAAGGTACAGCCGACTTCGTGCCGACCTGTCTTAGAGGCATGGTATGAAGCGTCTACCGGTGCGCCAAATCTCAGCAAGGAGACTCGAGAATGAGCTACGCTATGCCACCCGAACGCGACAGCATCAAGGATATGGTGAACAAGCGCCTCAACGATGCAAGAGCCGCCGACGGCGAGCGCTTGACTGTCGAATGGCAGGGCTCGACGAGACACTTACACGTCATCTCCATGCCGACCGAATCTCTGCTGTACAATCCCGATACCCATCGCATTCGTGCCCAGCGCAGTTTGAAGCCTGACCTTGACCGAGAGCTACAATCTAACCCCTACAGCGACAAAGCCCAAAGTTACCTCGATTTTCTCCTCAAGTGCCTACCCTCAGCGCCAGAGAAAGTCGACCCAGACTTCATCGCCCTACGCGATAATCTGGAACAGTTCGGCCAGAAGGATCCCGGCCTGATAACTGTAGACGGAATGATAGTAAACGCAAACACTCGCTGCGCAGCACTGCGCGAGCTCCACGAACCGCATATTCGGGTGGCAGTTCTTCCGGAGTCCTCCACCTGGGACGATATAAACGAAGTTGAGCTGTCGCTACAACTCCGCAAGGAGTTTCGGCGCGATTATTCATACATAAATCAACTACTCGCAGTCGAAGAGCAGCTCACACGTGGACGGGCCCCCGAGGATATTGCCAGACAGTTCCATATCAAGACCAAGACACTTGAGAAGGATCGGTGGGTATTCTCCACAATCATGGATGCGATAGAACGGAGCCACACTGCCAACGGATCTGTTCTCCGCCTAGTCGATTTCGAGGACCACAAAGAGAAACTCGCCGAGCTTTGGCGCGCCTACAACAAGCTCTCTTCAACGAACCCTAGTGCTGCAGAGGCACTGAAAGAAACCCGGCTCGCACTGCTGATCCTAGGATTCTCGAAGACCGACCTTCGCCTCGCCGAAAGCAACTTTTACGAGGACTACCTAAGCTCGAAGCTCCCAGAAAATGCGATTCCCAAAGTCGAGGAGAATAAGCCATCAACGGTGCAGATTCCTGGCCTTCCGGGTGTTTCCCTCACTTCAACGACCACTGCAACCGAGCAGAAGACGAGAAAGCTTGCTGACAACTTGTTGCAGAGCGCGGCCACCGCACGTAGCAAGACCGCAACACCTGACGAGTTGACAGAGGCATCCGAGCTTCTCGAAGCCACCAAGAGTGCTGTCGACCGCGCATTGGAACCGGCCGGGCGAGCATCCAGGCTACAGAAGCGGAAACTGGCAGCGCCAGAACGGCTTTCCGACGCGGCTGACGACATCATGTACTGCTTGAAGGACCTCGCCGACGCGCGCGCAACCAACGCACTCGACGAGGATGCGTTCGATGACGCCGCCCTTGAACTACGAAAAGCCCTTAAAGCTCTCGCAACCCAGGCCGCTAGGACTTTCCATGAACCTGGCGACGGAGTCACATGGCTATTAGCAGCGCCCACTGCAGGTGGCAACACAGATGGTTCCTAGCCTCGAACTGGCACTTAGCGACCGTCCAGGCCGAGTCCGGCTGATAGCCGCCGACGATCGCTTCATTGCCGACCTGCGGCAGCTCGGTTCCAAATATCCGCGGAGTCAGCAGCCCACTCTGGGTACCCTCGAGATTGAGCTTGATGATCTCCTCATCAATTTGCCCGCGCTCGCTGCGTGGCCCGAGCCAGACACCGTTGTGTGGGAGCCAGCTCTTGCTTCGCTCGTCCAAGACGTCGTTGCTGATTCCGAAGCTGCGTCCGCACAATTGTCACCCGGGCAAACCCCCTCTGAGACAACCATCGACGCCGAATCCATTCAGGGCCTCCTCGACCCAACGTGGATCGGCGCACTAACCGCCTTCCAACGTCGCGACATCGCACGTGTTCTGTCACTTCGCCATGGAGCGGACTTCTCGGTTCCAGGGGCAGGCAAGACACGTGTTGGCCTCGCTGTGTTCAGCGCCACACGGGCGTCGCACGAGGCCGACCGGCTACTCATAGTCGGGCCCAAGTCGAGTTATGAGGCATGGCGGACAGAGAACGTCGAGTGCTTCAACCCACCCCTTGCACTGCATATCTACGATGGCAACATAGATCCAAGTGCTGATGCTGTCGCCATCAACTATGAGCGCCTACAGAGCGCATTGCCACAACTCCTTGAATGGCTCCAGCAGTTCCCCTGCCTCGTCATCCTCGATGAAGCGCACCGAATGAAGCGCGGCACCGAGGGGGTTTACGGAAGCGCTTGTCTAACCTTGGCTCCCTTTGCTCGACGCAGACTAATCTTGACCGGCACGCCGGCACCTAATGGGGCCCGGGATCTTGAGAGCCTTTTCGCCTTCGTATGGCCTGGCCACGGGCGACAAGTCGTCACGCGTGCAGTAGCCGGAGGGAATCTCGCACAAGCCAGCGCGGCTTTGAGGCCCCTGTTTACTCGTACGACAAAACACGAACTCGAAATTCCTGACCCAATCACGCGCCAGCGACCTGTTAGGCTCCCGCCAGTTCATCGCGAGATCTATGACGCGCTGGTCGGACAGTACTCAGCACGCGCCGCCACCGCGGCGACAGACTTTCAGCAGCTCGGTCGCATTGTTGTTTATCTCCTAATGGCAGCGACGACGCCCGCGCTTCTAAGTGTGGGTACGACGCGCTACGACCCGCTTGCGTATCAGGTTCCGCCGCTGGTTCCACCCAGAGGGTCAGACCTTGATACGCTCATGCGCGATTTGCCCAGCTATGAAATGTCACCAAAATACAAGGAAGCCGTCGCTATCGTCGCCCAGAATGCGGCACAGGGACGCAAGACCCTCGTGTGGTCAACCTTTATACGAAGCATCAATACGCTGGCGGATCTTCTCCGGGAGTATTCGCCCGCAGTGGTCCATGGGGGCACAGTGGACCGCGAATCCGAGATTGCGAGGTTTCGGCATCCGGATTCCGGGTGTTTCGTTCTATTATCGAATCCGGCCACGCTTGGCGAAGGCATAAGCCTTCATCACGAGTGCCACGATGCAGTCTATGTGGACCGCGATTTCGCTGCGGGTAAGTACCTCCAGAGTCTGGATCGAATCCACAGGCTTGGCCTTCCTGCGGATGCCGAGACACGGATTACCGTTCTGGTTAGCGAGCGCACAATAGACGAAGTGGTATCTCAGCGCCTTCAGTCGAAGCTCGACTTCATGGGCCAGATTCTCGATGACCCAGCTGTACGGTTGCTTGCTGATCTCGATGACGAACCCTCTATTGGTGGCGGTATCGACGATGTCGATCTGCAAGCGATTATCGGTTACCTCCATGGCGATCCCTCATAGGTCACTGCTGCTCGCCGCACAGCGCTGGTTGACGTTGCTGCCCGAGAATTCGCCCGAACGCTGCCACGCCATCCTCACCAACTCAGCGAAGTACGCCGACCTCGCACCGTCGCAATACTTTGCCGCGCGACAGTGGCTTACACAAAATGGATTGTTCTCAGGTGAAACTGCCCAACTGAGTCGGCTCAAAGTCTTCGAAGCCGCAGTTCTCGAGTCCGTCTGGTTCACCGATGCGGATCAGACGATCACGACGCCGGCAGAGCTTCCTCTGGACGCGCTAGAGGCGGCTGCTGCCTGCGGACTCACCGAGGACGAGGCATTCGCCGCTATCCGCCACCGACATTCGATGGTTGACACTGCACTCCGCAACGCCATCGGGGACGCTGGCGAACTCCGGTTCATCGAACTGGTCCGCTCATGCACCGCCTGCCGAGTGGAGCACGTAGCTAGGTTGTCTGATGGATTCGGGTACGACATATCCATACGCGGGAAGAAAGTGCTGCACGCTGAGGTGAAGTCGACCACTCGAGTAAACCAGAGCACCTTCTACCTCAGCCGCAACGAGTTCAATACAATGCTGCGTGATCCACACTGGCGACTCGTCTTCCTCAGGCTGGACCAGGAACTGCGAATCACTGAGGTCAGCATTGTTGATACGAAATGGTTAATCTCGGTGGCTCCAAACGATGCAGTTCCCGAAGTTGCCTGGCAGTCAATGCGTGTCGCTGTTCCATCACGTCGAATGCAGCGTGGAATTTGTGACCTGCGGGATGACCTCGTGTGTTCCGAATCTGAAGCTTGCGCTCGCCTCCTGATCGGCTCCGCCTCCTTCATATTCGATTTGATAGACGATTGACACTGAACCAAGCGTTCTCCGCGGCACACGGGCTCTGCGCGGCTTAACCCGACACCACACCGATCTGGATGGGCCGGAACCCGCGATGCTGAGATGTCATTGGTAGACATGCGAAAGTTCATAGCCGACCACCTACTGACGCCGCGGCACTGCACAACATAGCAGTTTCGCGAACTCCACGAGAGGGTACCGTGCAGGTTGTCGCGTCACCGGCGTCGTCGCGGTGGCCACCACCGACCGGCATGCGGTGCACGCTACGGCACCCCACACATTTTTCAGCCCAAGCAGTCGGTACGGTCGAATTGTGGCCACCGAAAACGCGGTACCTTTTGACGACCTTCATGACGCAGATCTTATTCTCGAGACCGTATATCTGGGAGGCACCCAGGGCCACGCCGGTGACGACCCTCTTGCGCGCCTACTGCCTGTGGGAAACCAGGGCGGATTCCGCTTCAACGGTTCACCTCGAAAAGGCGAGGTCAGTATCGCAGTTCTCTATACCAGCGGCACCGAAATCGACTGGCCTGACAACCTAGACCCACAAACCGGGCTCTTTGAGTACTTCGGCGACAATCGCCACTCCGGGCAGGAACTGCACAACACACGGCGAGGCGGGAACATCTTGTTGCGCGACGTCTTCGCGCATGCCCATGGGTCACCTGCTGATCGCGAACGCGTACCTCCTTTCCTTCTCTTCGAAAAGGCAGAGCCCGGCCGCGCAGTCCGGTTTCGCGGATTGCTCGTACCCGGCGGTGCGTCGCTGACGTCTGACGACGAGCTGACCGCGATCTGGCGGTCGACGGGCCGACTCCGCTTTCAGAATTACCGCGCATTCTTCACCGTCCTCGACGTCGGCACGGTCACGCGTTCCTGGATACAGGCAATTCTCGATGGCAACGCGCCGGCGAGTGCAGCTGGCTGTCCCGGCGAGTGGGCTGCGTGGGTGAAGGGGCGTGCCTACGCACCTCTGGTCGCGCCATCGACTACGGTCGTCCGGCCGAAGGCTGCGCAACTGCCGGCCGACGCGGAGGGCCGTGAGATACTCGCTGCCATACACGGGCATTTTGCAGGCAGCCCCCACGACTTCGAAGCGTGCGCTGTCGCGATCTGGCGGATGATCGCTCCCGCCACCGGAAAGTGCGATGTTACCCGGCCAAGCAGGGACGGTGGCCGGGACGCAATTGGGGAGTATCTTCTCGGTCCGTCGGCAGACCAAATCACGATTGACTTCGCACTTGAGGCGAAATGCTACGGGCCAGATACCTCCGTCGGAGTCCGCGACACGAGTCGGCTCATCTCACGCTTGCGGCACCGCAATTTCGGCGTCTTCGTCACGCTGTCCTATTTCCATCAGCAGGCATACTCCGAGGTTCGATCCGACGGTCATCCAATCGCGCTAGTCAGCGGAGGTGATGTCGTCAACACCCTGAGAGCACGCGGCCTTGCCAGCGTCAGCGCGGTCAAGAGCTGGCTTGAGACCGAGTTTCGGTCCACTTGAGGGCTTCCAGACGACGCCACGAATACGACGAGCGTCACTGCATCCAGAAAGTCCGAATAGCAGTGCTGGACTCCTAACGGTCTCCGAAGACCAAGATCCTTCAAATGTCTTCTCTTACGAAAGACCGGCTCGATTGCTCAGTCCCAGGACATGTCCTCATCCCCCACCGAACACCACGACTCGCCGGTCGGTCCGTTGATGTCACACCTACGGGTTACAGTCGAACCAGATCGACGTTCTCACGGGGGCACAGTTGAGCTTGACGAACCAGAATCGTATTCGCGAACAGGAGACTTCAGTCCGCACATGGAACAGAGACTGGACAAACTACCTCGCGTGGAATACCGCAGTTGCCGATGTCGTCTACCCCGAGACCTCCGAACCTGCACCCGCCTACATGGATCTCGACGATGACCAGCTGCGATTGATTGCATCCCAGGCGGGTTACGACGGGACCGATCCCGCAGCCCGATTGGCATCCGTTGTTCGTGCGGTAACGGCCCGACAGGGGCGGCTGTCCCTCCGCACGATTGTCCGAGAGACCCGAATCTGGCATAAGAAGGCCACCCTCCAAGAGGCACCACCATGCATCGCTTTCCTCGCCGTCACAGTGCTGGCTGCCGAGGACATGGGGAATACCAGCGAAGGTCTAGCTTCCAACGCGTACTATGCACGGTTGGCACCTCTCTTGGATGTGCCATCAGAAGACAGCTCGATCGTTAGCCAGTACCGCTCCAACATCGAGGAGCTTTGGGACGCCACCAACGGGTGGCTAGCCTCGCTCGAGGGCCGTCGCGGCTTACCCTCAGCCTTCGCACTTTCACATCGCTTCGTCGGACTCCCGATGTCACAAGCCCTGGTCCGGGCCGCCGATCGCGCACGACTGCCGCACGTGTTCGCGCAGTACGGGCTGACTCCGGGAATGCACCTCGCTCCCAGCGATCTCACCCCGTATCTCGACGAGTGGCTTTCGTCGGAGCACTCCACCGCAACCCATAGCCTGCGGACGCTCTGGCAACGCAAGGACTCGCACGAGCGGATCTCTTCCGTCGCTGCAATCGAGCTGGCGAACTGGGATGGCAACCTGATCGACAGCTCCGCTTTCACCCAGGCGCGGGCGTTACTTGTGGCCAATCTGCGCGACGGATTTATGGGTTCGTCGCTCGACCTGTCAGTAGGGGTTCGGCTTCCTCCCGGACCCGAACCTCACGCGGAAGTTCTGCAGTCGGGCGCAAAGTGGACACCCCTGACCCTCAACCCTGGGACAGCAGGACTCTGGCGAACCTCATACACCCAGTCCATTGACTTTGTGTCTGTGCTCGACGGGCTAATCGACATTCGCTGCCGCCCCAATGCAGACGAAATCCGCTTCCAGCGTCGCCCTCGCGAGATCGTTCCATTGGTGTACGACGAGTTACAGACGACGTACGTCGAGACGGACCGTCTTCAGCTGGGCGTCGACGCGCTAATACTCGTGCGAAGCCAGAGCCCCACGCGCGCGAAAGAGAGCGCAGCACAGGCAGTCATCCAGACACTCGACGAGTACGCGAGGCCCGGGTTCGAGTGCGTGACTAGCTTTCCTGGACTCCCACCGGGATGGTTGATGCTCCGCAATGTTCAGCTCTTTGGCATACCCGCAGCTTTGAATGACCGGCTTAATGCCCTGATTCCTCTTGCACGAAATCAACTCACCGTCGCTGGTGGACTGCGGATTCCGTCCCGAGTTCAGAAGTGGTCAAGCCTATCGCCCCCTGAAGTCAGGGCGATGACGCATGACCAGCGAGCCGTGCGCGTGGAATTGAAAGACACGTCAACTGGATACCTTGTCCACACATGGGAGTCCGTATCGGGAACACTAACGGCGTCATTGCGGCAGATCGGCCTCAAAGATGGCGACTACCAGGTATCGCTATTCCTTGATGGAAAGAAGGAACCACTGCAGCAGGTAGCTGTACGACTCCGGTCGAGCGACACCGAGGATGCCCTCTGGGATCAAGTCACCAGGCTCCGCTATTCGCTCGACACCCCGCTCGGTACGATGACAGCGACTGAGCTCGACTCGAACACATCGGACAGATACGCCGACGGCCTCTATGTCGAGTCGAATCCCAGCCCACCTTCAACCAAGTATCCTGCCTCATCGGCAGTCACCTGGCATAAGAAGCGAGTTCAACCCAAGCGGCGGCCGCTGCAGATCGGAACTCCAGATCCTGACTCGTGCGTTGTAACTGGCGCGCACCACTGGGACTTCCCGAAACAGATTCCCGGTAGCCGGAAATCAATCCAGGGAGTGTGCCGGTCCTGCGGGCTCGTGAAGCGGTATCCCGGCTGGTTGCCGCGCTCACCCCGCACCAGACCGAAAGCCGCGCACGTTGAATCGCCGCCGACCTCGATCGACCTCTCGCAGGTGGGACCAGTGCAGAACGCAAGCCCCGCCAGCTGGGAGTCCGCATATGACGCGCTGATGCATCTTGGCGGCGGAAGCTTCTCCAAGCTTGAATCAATCGCTACCCAGATTGAAGGTTCCGCCCTCTTCGTTGACACATTCGTACGCGCTCTGGAGAGCCTGGGCCACATCGCAATCGAACGTAGCAGCGAGTCATGGAAGCCGACGGCATGGGAGGTCTCGCCAACTTCACTTGCAGGCACGGCATCGGGCTCCTACCGTGCAGTCGGATTTTGGGCCAGAGCCACGGCCCAGGACGCGCTCGTCTCAGCAAGAGACATGGGTGGCACGTCAGAGTTCGAAACATCCAAGGGTATGCAACAGCTGTTCATCGCTGAGCTCAACACCGATTCACTCAACCTCATCGCAGGGGAATGCAACGCAGATGTAGTCGAGAATCCTGGCGCCACAATGCTGTCCGCGCTACCAGCGCTCTCAAACCTTGCGGCGTCATGCCCACGTATCGCGATGCCCGGCTACGATTCTGCGGAGCGATTCGAATTGGAGACAGCAAGCTGGGTACCGACCGGCGACACGAGCGTTCCGGGCGCCTACAAAATCCAAAGAAGCTTTGAGGTTCTTTACGTATTCAGAAGCCCCACGGACACCGAGAACAACACTGCTGCTCGAGTTCCAGTGCACGTCGCCAAGCACCTTGCGGCAAACGCTGCCCAGCGTTCACTCATCGTGTACTTCGACACCTCGGCATCTGTAGTCCTGCCCCGAGGATGTGATTTGCCTGGACTGTACAACCGTGCTGCGGTTGCGCTCTCAGGCCATCTGCCCGAAGAGAGGGCCTTGACAGTGGCTAGGACCAAGCGGGACTGTCTCTTCTACAGAGGATTCACTCGTGCAGACGCCGACACACTTAATACTCTGCTCGTTACCTAGGCGAGGAAGCAACTTTGAACTCCATCACACCTCTTTCGCTCGCCGCGGCACTCCGCGATGCTTACCTCCGATACTTCGACACTGCGTTTTGGCTCAACGATGAAGGCATCATGGCAGAGCGGCGCGCCATGCTCTCCGAACCTGGAGTACTTGTCGGTGAAGTACTGATAGAGCCGGTTGTGCCCTACCCAAACACCGTCAGACTGGCCGATGTTGCCGCGGCAGCCGGTGTGCCGCTCCAGATAGCGTCGCGAGTGGCTTCGGCACTCTTCTCCGGCACTCCAGCAGAGAACATCGCACTTCGCGACCACCAGGCGAAGTCGATCCAGCATCACTTCCTGGACGGCGTGTCGGCCGGGCGCAACGTCGTCGTCACTTCCGGCACCGGCTCTGGCAAGACAGAAGCCTTCCTGCTGCCACTTCTCCTGCGCCTGTCCTGCGAAGCGACGGAATGGCCCAGCCAGAACAGTACGGCCCCGTGGTGGCAAGAGACCGAACCGAAGTGGCGATCCGTTCGCGAGAACGACACCCGGGCGCCGGCAGTCCGCAGCCTCATTCTCTACCCCACCAACGCGCTCGTCGAAGATCAGATGACCCGTCTTCGCCGGGCAGTGCGCACACTGCGGGACAAGGATCCCGACCACCCGATTTGGTTTGGTCGCTACACCGGCAACACCATCGGTTCGGGCAAACGCAACAAGGAGAGCCTCGGCGAGGCGGGCAGAGAGTTGCGTGCCCACGCAACTGAATACGATGCGCTTCTCGAGGCCAAGCGCCAGGGCAAGTCAGACGTCGACCTAAGCCAGTTCCCCGACCCTCGGGCCGGCGAGATGCTAACGCGATGGGACATGATCAGTCACGCGCCGGACATCCTTGTCACGAACTACTCGATGCTGAATACGATGATGATGCGCCACCACGAGGAGAGCATTTTCGCCCAGACGGCATCCTGGCTGCAGTCCAACACCGGCAACGTCTTCACGATTGTCGTTGACGAGTTGCACTTGTACCGCGGGACACAAGGCAGCGAAGTCGCCATGATTCTACGGGCACTGCTTCGCAGGCTTGGGCTCGCAGCCGACAGTCCTCAACTGCGGATCATCGCCACCTCCGCTTCGCTCACCGAGTCTCAGGACGGACGCAAGTACCTCCAGGAGTTCTTCGGAGTCGGCCCATCAAGCTTCTCCATTGAGCCCGGCGAACAAATCCCCGTTGCGCCCCCGAAAGTTCTCGACGCCACTGAGATCATTAACGGCACAGCAAACCTCGGAGCAATAACTCACGCGATCGCCGCCGCCTGCTTCGATCCAGGAGAGCAGCGGACCCGCGCCACCCCGCTCAAAACGATTGCCGACAAGCTGTTTCCGTCATCCAATGATGCTATTGAAACCCTCACCATAGGGCTTCAGCAGCTTGCCGACGGCGATATCTCTCGCGCAACCCCAACCGCCATTCCCCTCCGCGCGCATACCTTCGTCCGGGTGCCTCGCGGGATGTGGGCATGCACCAACAGCAACTGCACTGGAGTAACTGGCAGCGCCCGCGACGAGCGTCGAGTCGGTCGGGTCTTCGGAAGTCCCGTAAGCACCTGCACGTCGTGCGGGTGCCGAGTCCTTGAACTTCTCTACTGCTATGAGTGCGGAGATATCAGCCTGGGAGGCTTCATCGTCACCCAAAACCGAAGTGAAGTCCTCCTCTCACCCACGCCTACCGCTGAAAATCAGAGCGCGAAGCCCGTGTTCCTGAGGTCTGAAACAGAATTCTTCTGGTACCGGCCAGGAGTTCCTGCAACATTGCCACGAGACTGGACGAAGGATGGAATCAAGCTCTCGTTTTCGCAGGTGGAGTGGAACCCTCAGCTCGGAATTGTTTCCCGCGGAGTCTCTACAGGCACCGGTATCACGGTTCAGTCATCTGGTGCCGCACCAACTGACCGAATACCCTCGCTACCTGACCGTTGCCCAGTGTGCAGCTACCAGCCCAGGGGCCGTAGCAAATCCGGAGCCTTCCGGTCAGGTGAAGTGACGTCTGCAATCCGCGCACACACCTCCGGTGCGCCGGCGGCAACGCAGCTCTACCTCTCGCAGCTGATCCGCTCGCTTGCGCAGGGAATGCCCAGCGAAGCGACAACAACAGCCGATGCGAAGACCATCGTGTTCACTGACAGCCGAGACGACGCAGCGCGCACCGCGGCCGGCGTAGCCCGGAACCATCACCGCGACTTGATACGCCAAGTCCTGCGACGCGAGTTGGAGCGAGGCACCGATGCCGAGAAGACTCTCGACAAGTTCGCTGCTAATCCAGCAAACGTGCCGCCCGAGTATCAAGCAGCCGCGCTGGCACGCATGAAGCAGCAATTCGGAATGCCGCTCACCACCTCAGAAGAGAACGACCTTGAGGCAGCTCTAACAAAACTAGGTGCGGCAGATGCTGTTGGCTTCCCCGAAATGAATGAGCGCATCACAAAGGTGCTTTTGGGACTGGGCGTCAACCCTGGCGGCTCCAGTCCGTGGAACCAGCGGCTCGAAGATGACTTGAACGGTGAAACCCCCTGGTATCGAGCATATGCGCCACCGGAACCCGACCTGTGGCCAACACCTCCAATCGCACAAGGACGTGAGAAGCTCCAACAGGCCCTGCGCGCATCGATCGTGGATGCAACCTTCGACCGAGCACGACGCGATCTCGAGTCTGTTGGCATCGCCAGTGTCCATATCGACGGCTGGCAACCCGTTTCCGGTCCCCTTGACGACCAGCTCCAAGCCGAGGTGCTGGCCTCTGTCGTGCGGATCCTTGGCCTCAACGGGCGAACGGAAGAGAGCAGACGTGGCGGCGTCCAGCAGTCCGCAACCCTCCCATCACGAGTCCGCAAGTACATCGAAGAAGTAGCCAAAACTCATGTGCTGGATCGAGCCGCCGTAGAACGCCAGCTCGACACCCTCATCAGTGACGCCGCCGCCACACGGGCTATCAGCGGGTGGCTGCTGAGGACCACATCTGTTGATTCCACACTCATCTTCCACCCATCGGGCGACACACTCTGGCGATGCGCGCGCTGCAACTTCGCACACCTGCACCCGAGCGCCGGAGTCTGCGTGAACCCGCAATGCTCTGCCGCCGGCCTACGCCAGGCACCGATAGAGATTGAAAGTGATTACTACGCTTGGCTCGCACACCAACCTCCGCGCAGACTCGCCATCGCAGAGCTCACAGGGCAGACCAAACCCCTATCAGTCCAGCGAGACAGGCAACGATGGTTCAAAGGTGCCTTCACGCTGGCAGAGAACAACCTCACACATGCGCTCGATGTGCTCTCCGTGACAACAACGATGGAGGTTGGTGTCGACATCGGATCCCTGCGGTCAACGCTCATGGCGAACATGCCTCCACAGCGCTTCAACTACCAGCAACGTGTTGGACGTGCCGGGCGAACCGGCCAGGCGCTGAGCTACGCAGTGACAATCTGCCGTGACCGGACGCATGACGAATATTACTTCAATCGGCCCGAGCGCATGACGGGCGATGTTCCGCCACAGCCATTCCTCGATCTCGGCCGCAAACGCATCGTCGAGCGTGTGGCAGTGAGTGAGTGCCTGTTCGAAGCGTTCGGTGCACTCGCGACGCCGCCGGACTGGACTCCCCGCAGCAATCACGGCAGCTTCGGTCAAATCCAGGAATGGAGCACTCATCGAGACGCTATCCAAGGCTGGCTCGCCGCGGCGCCCGAAGTGGAAGCGATCGTCGGGCGCCTAGCTCTGCATACACCCCTGTCGTCATCAGACGTCGCCGAGATCGTGTCGAGCGTCCGAACAGACCTTGTCTCGAATATTGATCGCATCGTCGACGACGAACGCGATTCGACCGACACAGAACTCAGTGCCACGCTGGCTAGGTACGGCGTCATCCCGATGTTCGGTTTCCCGACGCGCGTCCGCAATATCTGGAGTCAGCCAGTGTACTCCCGCAAGGACATGGAGAAATACGCGGTCAGCGACCGGCCGCTCGAGCTCGCAGTACGCAGCTTCGCTCCAAATGCCCAGATCGTGAAGGACGGCGTTATTCACACCGCGGCGGGCTTCGCGGCATACAGACCGACAGGAAACCGAGTTGAGTCCCTTCCTCCCCTCGGCCAGGTCAAGCACGTCAGTACTTGCCCCAACTGTGACCACACCGAACTCTCGCAAACGGCAACCTGCTCGGCCTGCGGGCAACAGGTAACACAAATACAACTCTACGAACCCGCTGGATTCCGAACTACTTACAGTCCCCGACCGTACGACGACGACCAGGAGACCGTCAGCACGGTCTCAACTCCCGCGCTTGTTCCCGGCAGTGCGGCAACGGATCACGCTGACCTCGACCACGTCTCACTCGATATCTTCGAGCGGAGCCGACTCGTGTCCGTAAACGACAACTTTGGCCGCGGATATGAGTTCCAGAACCGTCCCGACAAGACCGTGGTCGCCTCAATGCCAGAGGTTCCGCCATCACAGCTAAACACCATTGGCGAAGTCCGCGTTACGGATGCACTTCTCGCCACACCACACAACTTAGACATCGGTACAGGGACAGTGGCTCTGTACGATCTTCGAGCGGGCAAGGCGACATACACATCCTTCGCAGAAGTTCTCAAACGCGCAGCACAGGTGCTACTCGACCTCGATCCAGTCGAGCTCGCCGCCGGCATTGTGCCACGCAAGACACCGATCACAGCACCGAAGCGCCACACAGACGAACATGTTGCCGCAGCCGTGTTCCTGGCCGACACAGCGGAGAATGGCGCGGGGTACGCCGTCGAACTTGGCGGCCAGACCAATTTCCACGCCCTGATTACCGGTGCACTGACCGAGCTGAGCCCGCTCTGGGAAGACCCGAAGCACAGCGCAGTGTGCGACAGCGCATGCCCGGATTGCCTACGCTCCTACAACAATGCGCGCCGCCATCCGCTACTCGACTGGCGTCTTTCGCTCGACATGCTCGAACTGGCGACCGGCGCACCTCTCACGATCTCGCGCTCCATGCCAGCCTCAGCCAAGTGGATCGAAACTTCAGCCGCCGCATTGGGTTCGGTTGCATCCGAGATTGGTGCAGTCCCTGCAGTCCTTCGGGGTGACAAGTGCGTACTACTGACCCACCCCCTTTGGCGCCACGAGGAAGTCTATTGGACTGCCGACCAAGCCCATGCCGTCGGATCAGCCCTAGAAGAATATCGCACAGTTGACATGCATGACATCCGAGACTTTCGCCGGAATCCGATTACGGTGCTGCAATATCTGCAATGACACCGCCTATCCACCTCGCTGCTTCTGGCGGTCGGATTGTTGTCGATCAACGCGTTCCGCATCTTCGCAAATGGCCTGTCCGACCGTACCGTCACACCGACTCGACAGATCCATCGCCAACGCACCTGCGATCCTCGGGTGCAACGGCATTCTCGATTCCTCACGGTCCGTTGAGTTTTCATCTGTACCGACTGCTCGCCCCATAACGATGTCGAACCAGCCGGCCCGGTCTTTGACGACGCGGAACATCTTCTCATCGTGTGTTCCGGCCAGGAAGGGCTCGTACACGGCGATTTTCTTGCTCTCTCGTTCTGCGAGTGCTCCGATCCGGTCGAGGCGCCCAGTCCGTTGTTCGAGCTTGCTTGGGTTCCAGTCAAGGTCGTGATGGATGACATGGCGACATTCCTGGTGCAGGTCGATACCCTCACCCATCACAGAACTCGCCACGAGAATGTCGGGAGCAAATGGAGTATTGAACATTCGAATGAGTCGTTCGCGGTGCTCTCGCCTTGTGCCTCCGTATGCACGTCGGACTTGGCTGAGGGCGGCGGCGCCACGACCTGCTCCACGATCTCCACCGGCCGCCTCATCTCCATTGAGGTGATTCAGCAGGATCTCTCGTTCGCTCTCCGTCATGGTTGCAACACGCTCGGCGAACAAGGCCCAACGGGCGAGCAGGTCCACCCCGGCAGGGTTGTCTCCTTCGATACCGCTGAGGAGCTGGTCAGCGCCGAAGGCTGGCGCCAGTCGCGTGTACCGGACCAAATAGCCGGGTGTACGCAGGCTACGGATGGCGATTGCTGTCAGTGAGTCGGCCAGGTCAGTGTCGCCCCTTGTTGAGGTTCGGAATCGGGCTTGAATGTGATCGTGGATTTGCCGGTGGTTTCCGCTGCCAGTTCGGAGTAGGCGGACCGCGAGCCGATCGAGTTCGTCGCCGACGTCCGAAGCTGGTACTCCCAGCGCGGCAGCCGCGCGTGTGTTGATTGCGTCGCTGAGCCGCGCTCGGAGCGCATCCTGCAGCGCGCTGGTGGTTCTGATGTACCAGCAGAAAATTAGGCACTTATATCCGGAATCCCAAAGCGCTGCGGCCCGTTCGACCGTGGCAGTGATCTTGGGATGCTCTGATCGCTTGGACCCAGAGCCAAGTATGGTTTCGATCTCTTGGCCGTACCAGTGGGCGGCCGAGCCCGCGGCAGCGTGTGTTGTCGAGTCGGCGGCTCGCTCGTCCTCGGTGGGTGTATCGGTGTCGACGACGCCCTCGCGTGCTTCGAGCCGGAGGAACGCTTCGTACGATGATGCAATGCCGTAAGCGAACAGGGGTCTGGCCGCGCCGGACCGTTCATCTGCGACGACCGCTTGCGCACGCGCGGCCAGCAGGAATGGTAGTGCTTCCGATTCAGGGATAGTCAATCCTCCACCGTGATGATCGACGTTGGGAAGGATAGTGTCGCCGGTGAAGTAGTCGCGCCGGTGCTCTCGCTCGTGTCGAATGATCCAGGTGCGTAACTCATTGTTGAGCGAGCTACGGGCCCGGACCGCGAAGGTCGCATCGCGCCATGCCTGCCGGACCGCAGGACTCGACTCGTGATGTGGCTCTTCACCTGCGGACCACGAATCGAAGGCAGCCCGGTCGTTCTTCGTCAAGAGAGCCCAGGAGTTTTCGAGCGTCACCGCGGTCTCCTGTGCACGGTAGAGCACCCCTTTGAGGCGATCTAGTCTCTCCGACAGGGGTTCTGGTGGCTTGGGGCGCAGAGGGCGGATCGCATCGAGCCGACTCAGCACTCGGATCAACTCGTCATGCCCGAGTTCGAATGGGGTGGCTGTCAGCATCAGCACTCGTTCGAAGATGCCGGCAAGGGCCCCGTCGCCCGGCTCGTCATCAAGCGGTGTGAAGAGCCGACTCATGCGGGTGTGATCGTTCTTCATCGCATGCGCTTCGTCGACGATGATGAGCGGAAGCCGTAGCCTAGCCGTTACCAGTACTTGCTTCCATACTTCTTGCGTAACCTCGTTGAGGGTTTCACGCACCGCCTTGAGGCGTTGGTCGATATTCGCCGAGAACCTGTGCGGCAGTTCGTCAACAACCCTCCGTATACCATCAAGATCGATATCCGCAACCACCTCGTGAAGCTGTTCTGGCACCGGGTCATCACCGAGATCCTCCCCGGTGAGCCGCAGCCACTCAACGCGCCAATGCTCTGGCGAGCTCCGGAGTAGTTCATCGATACGTTCGGTTGTGAATCTGCGCTCCCTGAAGAGCCCCTTCTGGCCGGCTGACCACTTGGCGATCTGCCCGCGTCGGACGCTAGCTCCCCACCGTTTACGAGTCGCGTACCAGACAAGCGCAAGCTGAACGAACGAGTCTTTCATATTCGCGGTGAGTGCTGAATGGGTGACGACAATCAGGTGACTT
Organism: Gordonia rhizosphera NBRC 16068; assembly: GCF_000298195.1. Lineage (GTDB taxonomy): Bacteria > Actinomycetota > Actinomycetes > Mycobacteriales > Mycobacteriaceae > Gordonia > Gordonia rhizosphera. Next base: position 22,065 of record NZ_BAHC01000188.1, read on the forward strand.
CTTCGCGCTGGCGGATCGTCAAGCGCCCGAAGGAAGTCCTCGCCACTGCGGATCGGGGCGTCGACACATCGAATCCCGTGGCCCTCCGCGATGAGACCTTCACTGAATTTGCCCCACTCTTCGACCCACTTTTCGGCAACACGGGGCGGAACGAAGACGACAACCTGCTCCTTCTTGGGACTGCGCAAGATGTAGGAGGCCGCAACCGCCAGTGCGACATAGGTTTTGCCCATACCCACCTGGTCGGCGAGGATGACACCTTCCTGCCCGCCCTCCAGGCGTCCGAGGATGTCCTCGGCAGTCCGTCGTTGTCGTCGCCACGCGTCGGCGAAGTCACTGGTGGTGGTCTCCCGCAGACTCGGGCTCAGATGGACAGACAACGCTTTGCCTCTCGAAGTGCACGAATGGAGTAATCAGCGATGTCGCGGGGTTCGGAGCCGAGACGCACGCGCAGGGTGTCGAGGGTGTCCAGGCTGTCGCTAACGGCTGATCGACCCTCAGCCTGGTCAACGTGCTGAAGAGTGACCGACCAGTCGACGCGAGACACCGAGAGCGCAATCTCAGCAAGAGTGAATATCGCCTCGGCTCGCCCAATGAGTCCGGCTTTGCGGTCGTCTGCGAGTCGGGTGGCCAGATAGGTGGGGCCAAGAGGACCCTTGAGTCGCGCTTCGAGGGCTTCGATTGTCACGACCTGCCGACCGAGTCGACGTTCCAACGCGGACAGCGCATTTCCCAAGGCGCGCCCTCGCCGCAGCAAGGTACTCTGCGAGTCAAACCTCTTCAAGGGATCGATGAGCACACCGCCACCGGCTACCCGGCGGGCGGCATCCTGCTCAAGTTCTTCACGCACGACCTGTGAGAGCGATTTCCCCTGAGCAAGGGCGTCGAGTAGCTGATCCGCACGGATGTCTGCGAGCCGCGGCCCGGGCGGGAGTTCGTGACGATCGTCAGCGAGCACGACCCAAGATGCCTCGCCATCCGGGAACTTGACGGTGAGATACGACGGAATGTTGTCGGGTTCGACCGCGTAGATCACTTCGACTTGTCGTCCCGTTGCCTCCCACTGCGCGTTGTCGGTGATCAAATTCCCTTGGGGCAAATGCACGCTCCAGTGCAGCGGCCCACCTTCACCAAAGCCGAGGCGCATTTCCCAACCCTCGGGCGCTTTGGAGACCCGGCACAACGTGAAGAATGTGGGCAACGCAAGGGTCTCTTCTGGTTCATCCTCGTCAACCGGGTTCTCAAACTTCGCCTGCGGAGCGATGGCTTGGCCCTTGGGAATAAGCGCATTCAGCGCTTTGCCCTCCTTGGTACCGGCGGGCGCGCCAAACCAGACATTGATCTCTCGATGTCTTCGGGCGCCACCGAGTCCCAACCCCGCAGCAGTGTGGTTAGAACTCCCAATGAGAGCAGCAACCCATTCGCTGTTTCGGATCAGCAAGCATTTGGCGTGCAGCACGCGGGCGACGTCCTTGTCGATGCCCCCGAGTTCATACACCCCGTCAACATCGTTGGCCCGCTGTTCTGGAAACGGGATGTCGCCGGTCGGGCCGATGGTCACCGCGACTTCATGCCTTCGGTCCGCGGCAGGCCTGCCAGTCAGCAGCGCCGACACTGTGTTGAGCGCGCCAGCGTCCAGGCTGTCCCAATATGGCGAGAGATGCGTGGCCGATAACGGATTGCCGCCTTTCCACACATCAGGAAGACGATCCAAAGGACTCGTCGTCGTGTTCGTCGGTGCCAGAGACACCTGAAGGCGTGCGCGTGAGGTGGGCTGCGCTGCGACACGTTCACGTAGCAACGCGATGAGTTCCTGTGTTTGCCGGCGGGCCGGGATGGCGGGGCTCAACCCGGGAACCAAGTCCAGGTAGGACTCGACCTCATCGACGATATATTCGAGAACAGTTTTGGACAGAACACACGTATCGCCGAGGTCAGCCGCAATCGCGAGTTCGAGGTTGTAGCGGTAGCCCGCTGGTGTCAAGTTGGCCGAGCCGATGATGATTCGAGTGGCGTCCTTCCACAAGAGAATCGAGACTTTCGAATGCAGCAGGCCTGTGTCGACGTGGCAGTGCAGTAGGTTCCATCGCAGGGAGGACCGTTCGGCTTGAGCGCTGCGGTCGGCGAGAACGGTAACAGTGGGAGCGGCCAACTTCTCTTCAAGTTCGACCTGGGCGACGACGTCCTCGATTGAGCCGGTGTTCTCATCGACGCTCTGGACCGCCAGGAAGCGGGCGAGGCAGTTACGTTCGAAGAAGTCTGGTTCGATGACGAATGTCGTGGCCAGTAGGCCGACGGGTTCACCCGCACCGTCGGGTGCCTGCCACATGTCGAGTAGCGGCTTCTGGTTGAGTTCGGTTTTCATGCGGTCTCTTGGAGGAAGTTGGCGAGCGTCTTTAATCTCATCGGATGTATCCAGTTTGTGTTAGTCAGATCTACGGACTGATTGCGGTATGGGGGCCGTACCAGCCAGTTCTTTCCGTGTGGGTCGATCCACAATCGCTTTTGCTTGTCCGTCTGAACCTGATCGTGACGCGAAAGTAAGCGGTTGACAAACGCCGCCGGGTCCATCGTCTCCTCGAAACCGTTGAGGCAGTTACTGATATCCGCAGCGAGTTGATCGTCAAGGTTGCTCGCGGCTTCGATAGCGTGGCTGACCTGCGCAGGCAGAGCCGTAGCAATATCAGACAAATGGGGTGTCTTCGCGGCCTGGGATATCGAGAATCCGCCGCCGTGCGCAGACGCATCTTGCAGTATCCGCCGAAATGACTTCTCGATGGCGGTGGCGCATTGCTCGTATGTCGATGCAGCGAGCAAGGCCGCACGAGTGGGTGCGGAAACGTCGTCGCTCTGCATCACGGCGTCGGCGACGTCACGCTGACTCATGTCGCCGTGACGCATTTCCAAGAGCAAGCTGCAGAGTTCGGTCCGGATCTCGTGGGACTGATCGTAGCCACTACGTACGATGAAAGAGCGCAGCACGGCCCGCTCACACGAACCAGCATCGGACGGCGCCATGACTTCGGCTATTCGCCGCATGGCCTTATTGCCCGGTGCAATGGTGACTTCGCCCGCGCGGAGCGCTCCTTCGCACGCTCGCACGATCTCTCGTCGGAGCTTAGCCCCGTTAGATCCGGACGCGCCGCTAACAAACCCACCAAGGCCCCTATCGCGCTCCCACGCGTCCAGGAGCACCTCGGCTTCGGGACCGGGCATTCCGGTTTCTTCGAGCGCGCCCGAATCGAGCGCGAAGGGACGGTAAACGCCTGTGAAGCCAAACACACGTGGGCCTGAAAGGTACGTGGTGGAGCCGAGCCGTCGTCCGACTCGTTGGGCTCGCGTGGCCTTCTGCATACCAGGGAGTCCGCGGATCTCGGCGGACGACCTGTGACGCACCATAGCTTCGACGACGATCCATTCGAAGGCAATGTCAAATGTCGTCCTCCCATCGGAGGATGTCAGATCACGAAGCGGCTGGCATGCGTGTGCGCCGGCCACCGCGAGGGAGACGAACCGCGGCTGACTCATCCGCGCTCGAAGCCCGGGTACAAGACGATCAGCTATCCGGTCGGCGATAGCCGACAGGCCAAGGGGGTCGAGGCTGCCCTCCCCTTCTGCGCCTGGGTCGTACTCGGAGAAGTGCGGAAGTTGTTCGAGCAATGCTTCGGTCATTTCAGCCCCAATGGTGTTGGTCGTATCTCAGCGCGCGCGAGAATCGACGTCCAGGCTCAGCTGCGTTGGCTTAACTGTCGACCCCGTTCGATAGCTGAAGCGATTTCGTCGGCATCTGCCCGTACCTTTTCCATGACCGCGGCATGTGCACCGAACGTCTGGTCGATCACTCTCCGCGTCTCCTCGACGGTCGCCGCCCACCGATCGAGCGCAATGCTCTCAGCCTGGCGCGCGGCAGCCCGTGCTTGTTGTTCCACCCGCTTCCGGGCGGCACCTTCGGACGCTGACGTTAGGCGAAAATCGTCGATCATCCCGGCGACTTCAAGAACAACGGGTAGCGCGGCCTGTGCGATGTTGGCAGCCTGTAGCACACCAGACGCCTTGACCATCGTCGTCGCCGCAGCTCGCTTGCCAAGCGGCTCATTCGCGAGTTTGACGTACTCGCGTAGCCCCTTGACGAGTTGCGGTCCAATGGCCGCAGCAATATCGGCGATGACCCAGTAATCCGCGCGCTCCTCCGCCGGCTGACTGTCCATCTCGTCAGCATCGGTCGCCAACAGGTTCTCCAGTCCGCGCCATTCGGGTTCGGCGCGTTGGCTGTCGTCGCCGGCTTGAATCTCCTGCAGCAGACGCTCCAGTTCGCGTGCTTGGGTCTGGTGCCACGTCGTCAGCGAATCTTGGAGGTCGGCGACTATCTGTGAACGGTCCACATCGAGCCTGATGACCGACCGATCGACCGACTCGTTGAGCACTCCGTGCAGAGCTGATCGGGCAGCATCGTCAAGCACCTGCAGTTCCTTGGTCGCTCGGTTCAGCCGGTCCGACGATCGCTCCGCTCCCTCCGCAAAACCAGCGATCTGGGCTCGGTGCTCCTCGAGTTCGGCGACAACGGTGCGGACGGCGGCGATCCAGAATCGTTCGGCTGCCGCGTCCCTCAACGCGGCCAGCGGTCGATCAGCGACGGCCTTGAGGTCGTCCTCCAGCTGCTGCATGCCATCCCACGGCCTGCTGTCATCCCACACCGAGGGGTCGACGTGGCGATCCGATCCGCCCAGCTGCGAGTAGTCCTGCGACACGACATAGACCGGTACTGTGCCGTCGAGGTGCAGCGATTCACGGAGCTCGCGCGCCTTCCGCTCGGCGAGTTCGCGGTAGCCGTCAGGATCCCCGTCGGCGTCGATGCCCGCCTCATCGAAGCGCGAGATGACGAACCAGAGTGTGCCCGTGTCCCAGCCTGCATCGACGAGCTTGGTCAGCGCGCCGTGCTCGGCAGTGGCAAGCTGTGGCGTCAGTGTGACGACACCGATGTCAGTCAGGGCGATGGCGTCTGTCGCCGCCGCCGTGTTGGCCCGTCCCCGAACATCCTCGGCCTCGACAGCGAGCCCTGGGGTGTCGCGAAGGAGGTAGCCGTCGACGTCGATTTCGCTGACCTCAAACGTCTCGTGGCGTGCACTGATGGTCAGCCAGTCCGGTATCGCTGTACCGGAGTCGACGAGGATGCGACGGATCAGACTACTCTTGCCCGTGTCGTATGAACCGAAGACGGTCACTACCGGTTTCTGTGCTTGGGCGAGCGATGCCCACCGCGTGTCGAAGGCCTCAAGGTCGACGCCGGGAGCCGACTCCAGCCAGGTGCGCGCGTCATCCACTCGTTGTGTCATTGCTGCACACTCCCATCGTCTTCATTGCTCAAAGCTCGGTATTCGGTCAACAATTCGGCGATCTCGTCTCGCCTACCCCCGCACACGGCGATCTCAGACCCGGTCGCCTGCATGACACAGTCGAAGCGTTCCCGATGGGTCGCAAGCTCGGTGGTACGGGTGGTGAGTTCGTACATCAGGCTGCCCTGCTCATCGACCATCCCGGTTGCTGCCTCCATCAGGCGAGCGACTTGAGTCTCGATGAAGTCGACACCGCGGGTGCGTTCTGATTCCACCTTCTGGTCCGCAGAGTGTGCGGCATACATCGAGTAGCCGTCGGCGGCGGCAGCAGCCGCTGCGAGTATCGGCGCTACCTTCGCGATCCGACTGCCGGCTTTGACTGCGCCCCAAGGTTTGAACTTCACACCGACTGCTTTGCCTGCGCCGTAGACGACGTCCCGCTTGCCTGCTGCGCGCGCGAACTTGGCCCCGTACTTTCCGACCGAGCCCGCACGCTCAGCGGCCTGCGCGATGAAGCTCTCTCCCGTCCTCGCTTCGAACCCGGCGCCGAGGTCGATCATCGCTTCGATGGTGGTTGCGGTGTCGATGCGTCGGCCAACCGTTGACGATTGCTCTCCGCTCCACGAGTTCAGTTCTGTCACAGCCCGCTTGCGGAACTCGCCGATCTTCTCCAGAAGTTCCTCATTCGCGGCCCATTCGTTGACGATGGGTTCGAGTTGCTCGAGTGTGTCAGCTGTCAGCTGTCGCACCCTGGACTTTGCCTTGTCGGCTTCGGGACCGATGATCCGGTCCAGTTGTGCCTGCCAGCCTCGGACCATCAGGTGCGCGTCACGGATTCCGTTGCCGGTCGCGTCGAGTACTCTGCCGGCTTCGTCACAGGACGCTTCCAACTTGATGACCCGTTCGCCGAGGTCGTTCTGCACCGCGAGAAGCCCGTTGGCGGCGGCGTCGGCATCCGCAATAGTGCAGCCCGCCACCCCAGTCTGCGGCGCCGACGAGGAGAGTAGATCGGCAAGTGCTCTGACCCCGTCCCACGCGGAGTTCGCGGCGTAGTCGTCCCGCGTGATGTCGACTCTCGCGCCCACTGCGCCAAACGGGTCGCCGGCAAGCACATGGATCTGCTCCGGCGCGACATCGATGTCCCGTGAGGCGAGGGCTTCCTTCAGCTCAGTGGCTTTCCGCGCCTTCAGCAACTGGAAATCCGCCGGCGCAGTTGCAGGGTCGACGCCCAGTTCATCAGCGCGATTGACGACGAAGAGGATTCGTCCACCCTTCGCGACGGTGAGATCCGTGCCTTTGGCGATCTGTTCGATGAGCGACATGTCACCGATCAGAAGATTAACGTGCAGGACAACGACCACCAAAGATGCGTCGGCGGTAGCCTCCAGGGCGCGAGCGTCGTGTTCGCTTTGGCCGCTCTGGAATCCGGGCGTGTCGACGAGTGTGATGGTGTCGAGGTCGTAGGCCCGAGCCGTCTGGGTGGCGACGCCGCCCCGTACGTGGAGATCATCGGGGACGTGGCCGCCCAGTTCGACGAGGAGCCGTTTGACGAGGCTCGACTTACCGGAGCTGTAGTCGCCGACTACCACGACGGTCGGGTTGCCCGCGGGTGGTGTCACGTCAGAGCCGGAAGGATTGACGCGCTCTATCCACTCCTGCAGAGTCTTTGAGGTGTGCTGTGGCCATGCGTGGCCGAGAAACTCATCAAGGTTCTTGGCGTCCGCTAGGTGAGCATTCCCGAAGACGTGGCGCGCTTCATCCGTCAGGTGGTCGACAGCCAGTTCCTGTGCGTGGGAGCCTCGTTCGAGCCAGTCCTCCCCGAGCCACAAGCTGTTGCCCGACCTGCCGGCGTGACCGGCCTGCACTTGACGTTGCGCGGCCTGCACAACCGTCAGCGGGTCGACCGACGGCTCGATCGTGTCGGCCTGTTCGGCCAGCCAGGAGTCAAGGTCCGCGATGTGGACACTCTGCTCGCGCAGGTGCAGTGCGCCTCTCGCCGCAGCGACGACCAGAGGCCCGCCGACCTTCCATGCTTCCTTGACCAGTTCGGCTTCAAGGCGTGCTTCGATCGAATCGAAATGCGAGCGGACAGCGGTCAGTGCTTCGCGGATTCCGTCGGAATGTAGTTCGGCACGCCGTTGCGCATCGCTGTCGGCGAAGCGATCGCCTACGAATTTGGCGACTGAGGACACCGCGGTCGCGGCCACCATCACCGCGAATCCACCCCAGCCCGCCGGATTCCAGAAATTTGCGGCTGAAGGCACAGCGAGAACGACGGTTGCACCGCCGGCAGCCACGCTGACCGTTCGGAGTGCCCAGGCTGCGCGTTTCCGAAACATGCTGTCCGAGTTGATCGGGATGCCATCAGCGTTGAGATCTATGTTGACAGGGTTAGCGTGCGCGACGCCGGCGGCGAACTTGAACTCGTTCATCAAGTATCCCGCTGTCGCGTCCCAGATCGCATCGACGGCGCGAGCGACATCGTCCTCTCGATGCACACGTGCTTTGAAGAGCTCCTCGTCGAGGGGCGTCCCCTCGCGAACAGCACGGTTGACCTCGTCCTCCGCCCGTCGGGTGGTCTCCTGCCGGACCGGTTGCAGGTGCGATTGGATGAGGTGGCGGATGCGTCGCTGAAGTGAGCCTTCCAGCGACTCGGTGAAGGGCTGGTTGCGGGCCTTCTCCAACTCGCCGATCAGTCCGATGTCCTTGCCCAGGAGTTTCTTCCCGTCCGACGGCGATGGGTAGCCGAGTACCTGGAAGAGCCCGGATACTCTCGCCTCCAGACGAGCGATCTCGGGCGGCGCGGCGTCCGCGATGTCACCCGCCTCGGACCGCATGCGGGTCAGAAACGCACGCATCCCTTCGCGCAGAGATCTGCGTCGCAGATCTGTACCACCGTGGGCGATGGACTCGGTGATCAGCGCCTCGAGGACCGGGAAGTTGGAGTTCTCCAGGAGGTAGTCGACGCCGAAGGTCTCGCGGTCGTGCTCGAAGTTCTTCAACGCGGGTCCGTTGAACGGCTCGGTGGCGCGGGCAAATAGTGCTCGCCTGCTCTGGATGGCGACGACGGGTGTACCGCCGAGTCCGATCCGGGCCAGCTCTGTTCGGATGGTGTCCGTGTGTTCGCGGACACTGCGCGACTGGTTTTCGCGTGCGGAGGAGCTCGATACCTTCGCTGGGTGACGCCACATCTGGTTGCGGACGTTCAACACCGCGATGACCGGCTTGCCGTACTGGCGCACCCAACGTGCAACCTTGTCGAACTCGGAGGCCTGCTGGCTTTGGCTGTCGAAACACAGCAGGACGACGTCTGCGACCTCAACCGCCTTGCGTGCGGTGTCTTCGAGGTCTGCGCGCCGCTGTGTCCGCCCCCAACCATTGATTCCCGGCGTATCCCACAGCCGGCACCCTTGCCAGGCGATCTCGGTGACGTCCACCGTCCAGTCCGATTCGCCAGGCGATACGTACCCGCCGTCAAGCTTCCCGAACGCGGACATCAGCGTGCTCTTGCCGGCCCCGGTCCTACCGAAGAACGCGATGTTGTACGTGTCGAGTACCTGTTGTTGGTGATCTAGGTGAGCCTCGGTGTCTTGTGCAAACTGCTCGACGAGCCGGTACAGGTCCGACTCATCGGCTCGCGTCCACTTGGAGTGCTTGACCGCTCGCAGTCTCTTTGTCGCGTCGTGCGCGACCTTCCTCAGCTCGCGCAGTTCCCGCTGGCTGTCATCGATGGCACGCCGTACCTCGACTTGCAGATCGCGGTGTTGATCAGTCACTGTGAAGGCCCTCCTTCGTGTGCCGCTCTTTGCTCAACTCACGTTCTAAAGTGGAGATCGGCTCTCCCGACTTCTTTACTTTCCACATCGACCACCCATCGACGTTTCCCGCAGCAGGAGCGTCGTAGAACTCGACCAGCGCCCGGGCGGCGGCGCCCGGATCGTCGAAGTCTCTCCGGCCTTTCACCATGTCCTCGAGCGTGACCTTCCCGGTGCGAGTGTCGAGATTGCCGGCGTGGACATACCCCTCGCATTCCATGTAGATCCGCACGGTTTGCGCGACTCCTCGCGCGGCGCCCTTCTCGGCCGGACGCCCGTCTTTGCCCGGGAGTTGTATATGCCGCAGGCCAAATGGCTGCTTTGGTGCATCCGGCTTGCCGTCAAGTATCAGCGTCGACCGCTGTCTCGATCTCACATCTCCGACGGATCGCACCGATCGGGCCCCGCGAAGTCCGTTCAGCACGTCGACAGGCTTGGCGATCGAATTCTCACCGACGCTACTCTGCGCCGATGGCCCGGACTGACGCGAAGGCGTCTGAATGCCAGGGTCGGACGCAGCGAAATCTGACTCAGAGTCGGGCAGCGAGACCTTCAGCAGCGCGGCGTCGTGGTGCCTGAGAACTTCATCCGCGTCGATGCCGGTGAGCGTTGCGATCGCAGGGATATCACGCGGATCTTCACCGTCGAGTCCGAACCGGTGGATCAGGATCTGCGCCTCGAGTGGCTCCAATTCAAGGAGCGCGGTCAGCAGGATGTCGAGGACTTCTGGGCGCGAGAACCGGGTGGCGTCCACAACGCCGCGCCGAATCTGGGCGGCTCGTCGATGCATGACCACAGCTTGTTCGGTGACACTCATGGTGGTCGACGATGCCAACTCCTGGGCATGCGCCAGAGCAGCAGCCGATGTCTCGGAGTTCGTTTCGGGCAGCCAGACTTCGATGAGCTTGCCGACATCGGCGGCTTCCACTCGAATCTGCTTCTGGGCGATCTCGGTGAGCTGCTCGAGGAATGTTGCGTGCGCACCCATATCGGGATCCTCGGCACTGCCTTCCGCGAACATCACGATGAACACCGCCGGCCGACCATCGCGTTTCGGCCGGATAACCCGACCCATCCGCTGGATCATCTGCCGCCGAGTTCGACTCGCCGCCAACACAATTCCGACATCTGCTTCGGGAACATCGATACCCTCATCGAGCACCCGCGGTGCAGCCAGGGTGGTGATACCACCGTTCTTGAAGGTCTCCAGGAGCGCGATTCTGTTGGTTCGACTCAAATCACTGGTGTAGGGTGCAGCCGCGATGCCTTGGCCCAGAAGGGTTTCCGATGCTGATGCGGCGGCCGCCTTCGTCTCGGCGAACACCAGGGTCCGCTCCGACCTATCCAGTCCGCCTGCAATCTCCGCAAGTGCGGCTTCCTTGCCTCTCACTGACGCAAGGAGTTCCCGTCGATCAGCGAACGCTTTCAGATATCGGCGTGCGGACCGAGTCGACGGGTCGACACTGAACTCCACACTCGCCAGCGCCTGGACGTCTTGCAGGTAGGCGCCGAATGGTTCGGGCGTACACCCGAACTTGGAAATGAGCGTGTATCTCTCGGCACGCGCGACCTCATCGAGATGATGATACTGGGCGCGTTCTCTCGGCGTGAACGGAACAGGGACAAGCGCCACGTTCACCGGAGCGAGGATGCCGTCATCGTATCCCCGGCGGTAGGTGCAGCCCTCGATCTTGTCCTCAAAGAACGGCATCAGCACGCGGTCGATGCCGTCGTCGGAGCGTTCAAACGTGGCGGTCAAGCCGAGCCGCTGCTCGAACACGTCCGACAGAACGCGGGAGAAACTGTCGGCACCGTATCGGTGGACCTCGTCGGCGACGAGTAGCGCACCGGCGTGTGGGAGTTCGACGTCTGCACCAACGGATGACTGCACAGTCGAGATCAGGACGTCGAACCGCCTGAAGGAGTCGTTGCTGCCATCACCACGTCGGCCGACGCGACCCGAGAACCCCGAGCGGCGCAACCGCTCATACCACTGACGCAGCAAGTCCCGCGACGGGACGACCACGAGCGCCTGCCTGCCTTGCTCGACGGCCGCGATGACGGCGGCAATCCCGACTTCTGTTTTCCCAGAGCCAGTTACCGCCTCGACGACGGCGCGGTGGCCCAATTGCGCCCACTTGTCGAGGGCTTCCTGCTGCCAGGCGCGCAACTGATTCATGAGCGCACCTTCTCTGGGCGCACCCACGTCAGATCACCGTCGGTGTCCACCTGCTGCAGCCGGCCGTCGGCCGTGAGCGCATTGAGATGCTCGCGCACGTCACCCTCATCAAGTCTGGTGATCGCGCTGGCGCGCTGCATGGTCATCGGTACTGATGACCATGCTCCGGCCACCAAGACCTGCCGTATCGTTTCGGCTTTCAGTTCTGCCGACCGACGATCGGTCGAGTCGGCGGTTTCGGGCTCCCGTGCCTGTTCAGGGACCTTAACCCCAGCGCCGATTTCATCGGCATCGTCCCAGGCCAATTCGCCATCCGCGACGAGCTGGTCGATGATCCGTTCAACTCGATCGGTTCGCACTTCGAGCTGTCCGGCGAGATCGTCAGGCTCGACGACGCCTACCTTCTCGATGTTGTAGAGGACGGCGTCTTTGATCACTTTGTCAGATACCTGCGACTGCAGGACATCTACGGACTCGTTCTGCTGAACCAGATGTCGCGGCGACTCGACGTCCACAACCGGCGGCTCGTCGATGGTCGGGTCACTATCAGGTTCCGCCTTTTCGGCGTTGTGATCTGGCGACCGGGGGTTGTCAATCGGAACCGTGGTGGTCGCCTCAACCGACTGCGGCTGTTCTGGCTCGGCGATCCGTGCGCCCGGATGGATTCCCAGCGCCTTCAGTTCCTCCCACAATCCCGACATCGCCTCGACCGGATCGGTGTAGTACTCGGATTCTCGGACGCGCCAGAACGTCCAGCCACACCGACGGAGCTCGGTCTCCCGCTCGAGATCGGCACGGAGCTGTTCGGGTGTCGTGTGGAACGCATCCCCGTCGCATTCCACGGCGAGGCGCGACGCGCTTCCGGTGACGACCAGGTCGATGCGGCGGTTATTCACTTGTATTTGCGGATTCACGTGGTAGCCGCGGGCTGCGATCTCGTTGAACACGCGCTGTTCGAAGAGACTCTCAAAGCGATTGTCCTTACCGTCGTTCGACACGTTCTCCGGCATTGGATCCGCCGGCGCCGATCTCGTCGACGTCATGTACTCCAACAGCGAGCGTCGCAAGTCGCCGGCCTTGAGCCGGTCGATGGTGACCGAGTGGAACAGCCACATCTGGTCCTTGGCCCGGGTGGCACCGACATTGAAACGCTGCTCGAACTCGGTCTTCGTCAGTGACAAGAAGTTCTGTTCAGGGGCCACGACCAGCGACATGAACACCACATCACGCTCGTCGCCTTGGAAGTCTGGAGGAGTCCCCACCCGGAACCGACGATCGGCCCATTCTTCCTCCGACATCCGACCACGAAGCGCGTTCTGGATCGCGATGACCTGCGACTGCCCTTGCAGAACAACAACACCCATCGTCTTTCCTGCGTAAGCGGGGTCGTCGATACATGTGAGGATCTGGTCGGCGATGGCTTGCGCTTCGGCCGAATTGCTGAGCGTCTGACTACTTCCCGACACCGTAGCGCCAGGTACAAACGTCGTGCGGAGTGGCGGAAGTCGGTCCGATCCGAACTGACGTACCGGCACCAGCGGCGCATCGAGGTAGAACTGGTTACTCGACCAGTTGATGATCTCTGGCATCGATCGGAAGTGCTCACGCAGCCGCACCACTTGCCCGAAACGTGAACGCAGCAGCGAGAACAGGCTGGATCGCGGCGTGAAGGTCGTTCGGACATGGACTGGCAAATCAGGGAGGTAGCTATTTAGGCGTTTGAGGATGTCCTCGAGGCTACCGAGCGCGACTTCGCTGGGCGTGCACTGCTTGTCATCACCAACAACAATGATTCTCGGTGCGAGCCACAGCAGATAGAGGTTGGTGATGTCGACCTGACTGGCTTCGTCAACGATGACGACGTCGAACGTTCCGGGTTTCGGCGGAATGGACGCGAGAACCTGTTGCGTTGGCATCACCCATGCGGGTATCGCGCTCTGCGCTTCGCTCATCGCCTCGCGCGCCGCTTGGCGGTAGATCTCGGCGTACTTGCCGGTGCCTTTGCCGATGCTGCGAATGTGGTCGCGGTACGTCTGGAGCGCCGTCACTTCGCTCGCCGTCATGCGTTCGAGGCAACTTCTCCAGGCGCATTGGGCTGCCAGACGGGCAGTGAACGCGGAGATGTCGTGTGTGGCCACGTCCAGTTCTGCGCTGAGCTGAGCCTCCCTGCCGGGTTGTCGTTGATCGGTGAGCCAGGTACTGGTCACCCGCCAGTGCCACGCCTCGCTCAGGGTTTCGGCATGGGCCGCCCAGTCATCGGCCGGATTGTCGGCGAGGACTGCATACAGTCCTGGTGCTGCATCACGCAGTGTGTCGGCAATGCTGTTGGTGGCCAACAGCTCCCGCTGTTGCTGCTGTGCCCGCAGGTAGCTCTGAACTGCGGAATCGAACGCCAGCGCCGATGCCTTCCGCACAGTCTCGGTGAGCTCGCGAGCTTCAGGAGCGGAAGCATTTCCGAACACCCGATGGAGCTTTTCGACGATCGCCGCGATCTCATCCCGGGCTGCCCGCCGCTGCATTTCGCGCGTGATTCCAGCAGCGGCGGTCGCGGTGTCGGAGGCTTCGTCGACGCTTCCGATCTGGATCTGGCGGCCGGTGGCGGTGAGAATCTCATGCTGCAGTGCAGCGCGGGCGGCCAGCAGCTGCTGGATGTCTCCGAGCTGACTTCGCAGATTGTGCAACGCATTGACTTGCGCTGACCTCGACGGTGGAGCCTCGAGGTGCACACCGAGTTCGAGCAGTGTGTGTCGTGCCGCATCGACAGCGTCGAGGCAGGTGAGATCCGCGACTACCGTTGCCAGTCCGTTCTGGTCGGTCACCGGGTCGTCGTCGACGGTCAAGGTCAGCCCAAGCGCGTCGAACGCCTTCTGTTCGTCGGTTCGCCGGAAACGACCTCGCCACTCCGCACCAGATTCGAGCTTGCCCAGCCATTGCTGCATAGTGCGGAGACCGCCGCGTGAAACGGCAGGGCTGTCGACTTGCGCCACACCCACCTGCCGGTCGGCCGCGATTGCCGCAGCAAGGAACTGGTCGACATCGCCGACACGGCCCCACAGGTGATCCATTGTTCCGGACAGCACCCGGTCGGCGAGCTGTTGAAGCTCAGACGGAAGTGCACGAACTCGGCTGATCGCCGACTGCAAGCCTTCACACTCGGCCTGCACACGGGTGGTGGTGTCGATGTCGACGCCGTCGATCAGGGAGACGAGTTCTGCTGAGCGTGGCGTCGCGTCCAGCACTGGCTGATGGACGATCTCGAAGAGCCTGCTCATGTGACCCGAGGCGGGAAGGACATCGTCGAGGGGCGGCAGATTCTGATCGGCTCTGGTGCGATGTTCAGCGGTCTGTGCCTCGAGGAGGGCGGCCAGCTCGGTGAGCTGGCTCGGCGTGATCACCGGTTCGGGCGTGCTGATCGGGCCCGGCATCCACGAGAGTCTGGACCGCTTGCTCTCCAACTCGCGGACGATGCTGGGAAGCGTCCCGCTGTAGCCTGGTGCGATCTCGGGGTGTTGGTAGGTCTCCGATTCGCGCAGCGCCCGGATGGATTCGAGGATCGTCGCGCGGCGCGATCTGGCCTGGTCGCGTTTCTGGGTGAGGTCGGCGATTGTCTGGTCGGCGGTTTCACGGACGAACGAAGTCTTGCGCTCGGCAATCGTGGCGACACTGCGGCTGAGTTCCTGCGAGCCGCCGCGGGCCAGGTCGGTGATCGAGACGCACAGCTCCTGCATTTCCGGCGGGAGTTTGTCACGCAGAACCTGCAATGCCTGGGATTTTTCGCTGGTCACCAGCACGCGCTGCCCTCGGGCGAGCAACGCAGAGACCAGGTTGGCGATCGTGTGTGTCTTGCCGGTGCCGGGCGGTCCTTCGACAACGACACCGCTGTCCCCGCCGAGACGATCGATGATCTTGGCCTGCTCGGTGTTCGCGGGGAGCGGGAAGAGCGGGTCATCGGCGAGCTCGCGCGGCGCCGTCGCGCCCGTCGACTCGAGCCACTCGACTCGGTCCTCGGCCTCGATCGAGGTGACGAGCTGCGCCAGTCCGAGTGGTGTCTTGGCGTCGGGAAGTTCGGCCTGGGCGATCATGCGGTCGTAGTACTCGACGAGCGCGAAGGCGCCCCGGCGGCGCAGCACCAACGCCGGTGCCACGTGCAGTGCCAGGTCGCCGGTTTCGGTCGGCGGTTCGAGTGAACCATCGATCTCGAGCTGGCTGCCCAGCGCACGGACCGCCCAATGCTTGAGGAAGACTGCGATGCCGCTGTCGACCGGAGACGGATAGTCCTTGAGCTCAGCGTGCAGGGTCAGGCTTCCGGACTGATCGAAGATCTCGATGCCGGTCAGGAGCTGGGTGTCTTCGAGGCGACAGGACGTCAGCTCAGCCAGCTGAACGAGCAGGTCACCGGTCTCGTCATCGCGCTCGATGGTGGCTTCCTGCGTGACCAGGTGAGTCCGTACGCGGGTACCTCCGGCCAGACGCGGGGGCATGGTGAGCAAGCCTGCCGCGACGACGAGCTCGACTGATTCCGGCCGGGCTTTCAGCTCTTGCCTCATATC
>NZ_BAHC01000187.1 GCF_000298195.1 Gordonia rhizosphera NBRC 16068
AGAGGTTCACGGGGGCCGGCCTGTACTCCTTTACTAGGATATGCAACTATCTGAGGGGTAACCGGACGAAATTCTGCGAGGAGACCAGAGCATGGTGGACGAACCGTCTGTGCTGTGTGCCGTCGATGCCGGGGTCGCGACCCTGACGCTCAACCGCCCGAAGTCGATCAACGCGCTCGATCAGTCGATGGTCGATGTGATGGACGAGTCGCTGCGGGCCTGGGCCGCCGACGACGCGATCACCGCCGTGGTGCTCGTCGGCGCGGGTGAGCGCGGACTGTGCGCCGGCGGTGACATCGTTACGATTCACCGCGACGCATCCGCCCTGAGCAGCGCAAACGCCGGGGACGCCGACGCGGCCGCGTGCGCGTCGGCGGCGTTCTGGCGTGACGAGTACCGCCTCAACGCCGACATCGCGAAGTTCCCGAAGCCCTACGTCGCGATCATGGACGGCATCGTGATGGGCGGCGGCGTGGGCATCTCCGCGCACGCGAACACCCGCATCGTCACCGACCGGACCCGGCTGGCCATGCCGGAGGTCGGCATCGGCTTCGTGCCCGACGTCGGCGGCACCCATCTACTCGCGCGGGTGCCCGACAACCTCGGTATCTACGCGGGACTCACCGCGGGGCAGCTGTCCGGCGCCGACGCGATCGCGCTCGGCCTCGCCGACCACTTCGTCCCGGCCGCCGATCTCGACGCCTTCCGCCAGGCCATCGGCGAGACCTCGGTCACCGATGCGATCGCGAAGTACGCTCAGGAGCCGCCGGCGTCGAAGCTCGCCGCCCAGCGTGACTGGATCCGCGACGCCTTCGCCGCCGACACCGTCGCCGAGATCATCGACCGCTGCCGCGCCGTCGGGACCGAGGAGGCAGACAAGACCGCGGCCACGATCGCGGCCAAGAGCCCACTCGCTCTCGCGGTGACCCTGCGGTCGCTGCGCGACGAGATGCCGACGCTCGAGGAGACGCTGCACCGCGAGTATCGGGTGTCGCTGCGCAGCATGCTCAACCCCGACATGGCCGAGGGGATTCGCGCCCAGGTCATCGACAAGGACCGCAACCCGTCGTGGCGGCACGCCGACCACGCCGCGGTCACCGCGGCGGAAGTCGACGCCTTCTTCGCACCCCTGCCTGCCGGGCTCGAACTGACCATCTGAACGCACACCACAGGAGGATCGCAGTGTCTGATCTCGAGACGATCATCGTCGAGCGCGAGGGCCGCGTCGGCGTCATCACGCTGAACCGCCCCAAGGCGCTGAACGCGCTCAACACCACCCTGATGACCGAGGTCGTGTCCGCGGCAACCGAACTCGACCGCGACCCCGACATCGGGGCGATCGTGATCACCGGGTCGGAGCGAGCGTTCGCGGCCGGTGCGGACATCAAGGAGATGTCGTCGAAGTCCTACAGCGACGTCATCGGTGAGCAGTTCTTCGCCGCCTGGGACGATCTCAGCCGGCTGCGCACCCCGATCATCGCCGCGGTCACCGGCTACGCCCTCGGCGGCGGCTGCGAACTGGCAATGTTGTGCGACTTCATCATCGCCGGCGAGAACGCGGTGTTCGGACAACCCGAGATCAACCTCGGCGTCATCCCGGGAATCGGTGGGTCGCAACGACTCACGCGCGCTGTCGGCAAGGCCAAGGCGATGGACATGGTCCTCACCGGTCGGCAGATGAAGGTCGAGGAGGCCGAGCGGATGGGCCTGGTCTCGCGGGTCGTGCCCACCGAGGAATGCCTCGCCACTGCCAAGGAGGTCGCCGCGACGATCGCGTCGAAGTCCTTCATCGCCACCTCGCTGGCCAAGGACGCGGTCAACCGCGCGTTCGAGTCGAGCCTGGTCGAGGGCGTCCGGGCCGAGCGTGCACTCTTCTACTCGACCTTCGCCACCGACGACCAGACCGAGGGCATGGCTGCCTTCGTGGAGAAGCGCGAGCCGAAGTTCACGCATCGCTGAACCTGCTCACACGCCGAACAGCGAACTCACGCCTCGAAAATCGTCCGCAGCGCCGGGACCACGTCGTGGTGGTCGGTCACCGGGCGGCAGCGTCCGCGGCCGAGCAGCGCGAGGTCGCGACCGAGTTCGGTGTCGTGCTCACCCGAGATGTCGAGGAGGACGTCGAGGTGGGGAAGCCGCCCGGCGATCTCCCGCGGGTCGGGCCCCGCGTTGTGGACACAGTCGCTGAGCAGTAGCACACGGGCGTCGGCGGGTGGGGTGTTGCGAAGCTGCTCGGCGGCCACCGACAACGCGAACGACACGTTGGTCAGTCCCTGGGTGGGCAGTGTCAACAGCTGATCGATGAGGCGGTCCGGTTCGACCGGATCGCCGAGCGGTGAGATCAGCGCCGCGGCGGACCAGAACGCGACGACCCCGACCGCATCCCGGCTCAGCTCACCGGCGATCGCACCGACCGTCGCCGCCGCCGTACGGACCTGCTCACCCCGTGTCGACCCGGAGATGTCCACGACAAGCATGATGGACCGCCGTCGACGAACACGTTCCCGCACCAGGATGTCGTCGTCGGTCGGCAGCGGCGTGGCCGCCACGGCCTCGAGGGTGGCGTCGAGATCGATCTCGTCCGACCCGCCCCGCCAACGTCGGGTGACCAACTGTCCGGTGGCCCCGCGCCGCGCCGTGCGTGGCGAGATCACCTGTGCCAGAGACAGCTTGCGCGCAATCTGGCGGGCGCGTCGACGTGCCTCCTCGTCGACGGTGATCGCGTCCTCGTCGCGGTCGAGCTCACCGCTCTCGTCGGTGAACGCCGGCGCACCCGATGCCCCAGGTCCTTGCGGCCCTTTGCGGCCGCGACCATTGCGGCCGACCAGGACAAACCCGCCACCCCCCGACGAGGGCATCAGCAAATCCGGCTCGGCATCGAGCTGTTTGGGTTTGCGGCGCAGCGGTTTCAGTGTGCGCGGCCCGGGACGGCGGGGAGTCGGGGAGGGCCGGGTCAGCGGTGAATCCGCCTCGACGGTTCTTCAACCCGGTTCGGCGGCCGCCGGCGCGAGTAGGAAGTGGTCCTGCCAGATCTCGGTGAGAATGCCCTCGGCAGTGGTGAACGCGGTGTCGTCGAGGTGAATCCGCCCCGACAGCGACACCAGCATCGCGTCGAGGAAGGCTGCCGTGTAGTCGGTCGGCAGACCCCGAGGCGGGGCGACACCGTCCGCGTCGGGGATCGCCACCGACCGCATCCCGCAGAGTTGGGTGGCGACGAGCGCGAGGTCGATCGCGCCGCGGACGCTGCTGCCCTGACGGATGTCGTCACGCTCGCGAGTCCGGCGAGTCACCGCGACCGCATCGGCGACGACCCGCGCGGACACCGGGGCGGCTCGGCGCGTAACGATCTCGCGTTCGGCCGCCGCATCCTGGTAGTCGACGACGAGTCGGCACATGCGATCGTGCACCGACGTCGACAGCCGGGTGGTGCCGATGTTGTCGTAGGGATTCATCGACGCGACGACCCGGAAGGTGGGTGCGGCGTTCACCACGCCCACGCGGGGCACCGAGATGACCCGCTCGGCCATGGCGGTCAGCAGGGTGTCGATGGTGTCCTCCGGGGCGCGGTTGAACTCCTCGACGTAGAGGAAGCCGCCCGAGCGCATGGCCTCCAGCAGTGGACCGTCGACGAAGTTGTCGGCGCTGTAGTCCTCCTTCAGCACGCGGGACGGATTGTGGTGGCCGACAAGCCGGCTCGGGGTGAGATCGGCGTTGCCCTCGACCAGGACCAGAGGGATACCCCATTCGGCGGTGATCGCCCGCAGCAGAGTCGACTTGGAGGTGCCGGGCGGACCCTCCAGGACGAGATCCCGGCCGGCCGCCACAGCGGCGAGGACGAGGTCGAGTTCGCGTTCTCGGCCGACGACCTGGCCGACGATCCTGCGTCGGATCGCGGCCAGGTCGCCGGTGGTGCTAGAGCCGCCCACCGGCATCGACGACGTGCTGGGCTCCGGTGACGTAGCGGCCGTCGTCGGAGACGAGGTAGAGGATCGCGTTGGAGATGTCGACCGGGTCCACCACTGCCACGGGCAGGCTGTTCAGTTCCCGCGCGGCCTCCTCGAAGTCCGCGCGCGTCGGATGCTCGAGGTCTGGTCGGAACAACTGATACGTCGACTCGTTGAGGACCATATCGGTCGCGACGGTGGTCGGATGAACGGTGTTGACCCGGATGTTCTGTGGCGCCAGCTCCTTGGCAAGGACCTGCATCAACCCGACGAGGCCGGCCTTGGCGGCCGAGTAGTGGGCGACGTTCTCCATGGCCCACATCGCGGCGAGCGAACTCGTCAGCACCACCGCGCCGCCCCGCCCGCCGGCGACGATGTGGGGGACCGCGGCACGAACGGTCTTCCAGACACCGGTGAGGTTGACGTCGATCATGGTCTGCCACATCTCCTCGTCCATCTCGAGAGTCGGCGCCATGGTGGCGATGCCCGCGTTGGCGAGCACGATGTCGAGACGACCGAGCTCGGCCACGCCGTCGTCGGCGGCCTTCTGCAGCGCGGCGAGATCGCGGACGTCGGCCTCGGAGGCGATGATCCGGCGGTCGAGTGCCTCGACCTCCTTGACGGTCTGCTCGAGGTCTCCGGGTCGCGCGGTCGCATAGGGGACGGTGGCGACCTGTTCGCTGACGTCGACGGCGATGATGTCGGCGCCCTCGGATGCCAGACGAACCGCGTGACTTCGTCCCTGGCCTCGTGCGGCGCCGGTGATGAAGGCGACCTTGCCCTCCAGCTTGCCCATCTCGACCATCTCCTCGTATGTCGAATGTGTGATACAAGTCTCAGCGCCGACGATATGTCACCGCGTGTCATAACGCCAGGAATTCTTCGGAATCGCGGCCTGCGGATCCGCGATTCGTCGACCGAGGTGCGACGATGGGCTTATGCAGAGCGAGCCGGCAGCCGCCGAGAATCCGATGGCCGTCGTGGCGGACCGCGGTGGCCGCCCGGCCAGCACCAGTGCGCATGCACTCGCCGCCGCAGCTCAGCGGCTGTTTCTGCGTGACGGATTCGAGCAGACGAGTGTCGAGGACATCGCGGCCGCGGTCGGTGTGAGTCGTCGGACCTTCTTTCGCTATTTCGCCACCAAGGCCGACGTCGTGTGGGTCGAGTCCGACGCCGAGCTGGAGAAATTCCGTCGGACGATGGCGGAGTCGCCCACCACGGCGGACCCGGCCGAGGCCGCGGCCGAGGCGTTCATCGCGGCGCTCGATCACGGCAGTGACGAGACCGAGTGGGCGCGCCACCGGGCCGAATTGATCCTCTATGCGCCCGCGGTGCAGGCGCAATCGAATGCGGTGTATCGGCAATGGCGAAGAGCCATCGCCGAATTCGTCGCGCAGAGGACGGGGCAACAGCCCGACGACGACTATCCGGTCGCGGTGGGGCATGCCATACTCGCCGCATCGACTGCGGGTCATGAACGCTGGATCGCGAATCCGGACGCCGAGTTCGCCGACTGTCTTCGCGCGATGTTCGCGCTGATGATGCCGCGGCGCCCGCACGTCACAAACACCTAACAAGGCGCTCCTTCGACTTGGGGTGCCTCGAACTCCCCCGATAGCATCTGTGACTGATGTTGTTCAAGGGACCAGAGGGGTGGGTGGTGCGCGTGCGTCCGCATCGTCGGAGGGGTGCGTGGGTCGGCGCTGCACTGGCGGCCGTCGCCGCCCTGACCGCGGGAGTGCCTGCCGCCCTCGCGGCGCCCGCTCCCGATCCCGTGGCGTCGCGGATCGAGACGATCATCCACGACTCGCCGCAGCACGTCACCCTGGTGGTCTACTCCGCATCGATGCGTCGAATGATTCCGCTGACGGTGCTGCGGCCCCGCGACGCGAGCAAACCCCGGCCCACCCTCTATCTGCTCAACGGTGCGGGTGGTGGTGAGGACTCGGCGACCTGGGCGGCGAAGACCGACTACGTGACGTTCTTCGCGGACAAGAACGTCAACGTCGTCACGCCGATCGGCGGGGCATTCTCCTACTACACGGACTGGCAGCGCGACGATCCCGTCCTGGGACGCAACAAGTGGACGACGTTTCTGACCAAAGAACTCCCACCGCTGATCGACAAGGAATTCGAGACCACCGGGGTCAACGCGATCGCCGGCATCTCGATGGCCGGAACATCGGTGCTCAATCTGGCCATCTCCGCGCCGCGGCTCTACCGCGCGGCCGCCGCCTACAGCGGGTGCGCCCGCACCAGTGATCCGTTGGGGCAGGCCTACATCCGGATGGTGGTGGCCGACCGCGGGCAGGGCAACATCACCAACATGTGGGGGCCGGTCGGCGGCCCGGGCTGGCGCCAGAACGACCCGTACCTCAACGCCGCGAAGCTGCGCAGCACCAAGGTCTACATGACCTCGGGGACCGGACTGCCCGGACCCTACGATCGGATGAACGCAACACTCGTCGGCGGGAATCCCTTGATACTGGCCAATCAGGTCCTGCTCGGCGGCGCAATCGAGGCCGCCGTCAACGCATGTACCCGCGAGATGGTCGCGCGGATGCGCAGCCTGCACGTTCCGATGCGGGTGCTCCTGCGTCCCACCGGAACCCACTCGTGGGGCTACTGGCAGTCCGACCTGCAACGCACCTGGCCGATGATCTGGAAAGACCTCAACCCGAGGCGCGCGAAGATGCACCCCGCGAAAGCGCCCTCCTGAGGGGCGCCGGCTCCTGGCGCCCCGAGTCCTACTTGACCCGATCCTTGAGCAGCAGGTGCACGGTCAGTTCGAGGCGATTGGTGACGTCGGTCGCCGAGGCGCGACGGGTCAGCCACTGCACCAGATTCGACATCCACACATCGGAGAGGACGCGCGCGATCGCGAGATCCTCCTCGGTCGGCTCACCCTCGTCGACGATGGCGCCGGCAAGGAGGCGATCGATGATCGCGGCCACCTGGTCGACCTCGGTGGTCGCCGAGGCGTCGGCGAACATGAACGCACGTGTCATCGCCTCGGTCAGCAGGGGATCGCGCTGCATGGCATAGGTGATCATGTCGAGCACATGACGCAACCGCTCGATCGCATTGTCGCCGCGCAGCTGCGAGCGGTCCACGCGCGCCTCTACACGGCCGAGTTCGCGGGCCAGCGACGTGACGAGCAGATGGACCTTGGACGGGAAGTACCGATACAGGGTCCCGACCGCGACGTCGGCCTTGTCGGCGACGGTGCGCATCTGGACCGCGTCGTAGCCGCCCTTGGACGCCAGTGCGAGAGTGGCGTCGAGGATGCGGCGCCGCCGCTCGCGTTGTGCCGTCGAACCTGTCTCGGTTGCCGACGTCGATGAACCAGCCGTCACGGCGGTGTCCGTCGACGTGTCGACGGCGGCGTTGGCCGATGTGGAACGTGCCATGTGCTCGCAGACATCCTCACGTGGTCGGTCGGTACAGGGTGGCTACCGGTTGTGCATCACCCATGGCATATTAGAACAGGTTCTAATTGCCCGTCACAACCTGACATACAGAGGAATCTCGTGACAATCGCCACGTCCACCGAACAGATCGCGGTCTGTGACGCGATCGCGACCTGGGCTCTGAGTGTTCATACCACCGAACTCGTTCGTGCCGACATCGACAAGCCGCGCGACCAGTGGACCGGGTTGTTCGCCCAACTCGCCGAGTTCGGGCTGTTCACGGCGGCGCTACCGGAGGAGCGCGGTGGGCTCGGCGGGACCTTCCTCGATGTCGCCGCGATGATCGAACAATGCGGGAAGAGCCTTGTTCCGGGCCCGCTCGGACCGACCGTGGCCGCGGCGCTGGCTCTGTCCGGGATTCCCGGTAGCGGCGCCGACGACCTGCTCGCGCGCCTGGCCGCCGGGGAGGTGCCCGCCACCGTCCCCGCCCTCACCTACACGGGTGCGGCTTTCGACCTCGTCGACGACGCCCTCGACCTCGAACTGGTACCCGGATACGTGGACGGGTGCGCGCTGTTGGTGCCGATGGACGGGCCCGATGGACGCCGTCGGTGGTGGATCGTCCCGCCCGGTGTCGGCGCCCGCGATGTGGCTCCGCAGGATGTGATCAGCGGCACCGAGTCCGTGTCGCGGGTGTGCCTGTCCGGAATCGATCCGTCCGCGGTTCTCGTAGTCGACGACGACGTGGTCATGGGCGTCCTCTCGGCGACCCTTGCCGCCTATCAGAGCGGTGTCGCACGGTGGGCACTCGACACCGCCGTCGAGCATGCCAAGGTGCGCACCCAGTTCGGTGTGCCGATCGGCTCGTTTCAGGCGATCAAACACATCTGCGCCGAAATGCTCTGTCGCAGTGAAGAACTCACTGCAGTGGCATGGGATGTCGCACGAGCGGTCGACGAAGTGCTGGCCACCGACGAATCCGACCATGCCCGAGGCCAACTGATCCTCAGCAGCCTCGCGGCCGACGCGACGGTCGCCGATGCGGTGATGGCCAACGCCGAGGACTGCGTGCAGGTGCTCGGCGGGATCGGGTTCACGTTCGACCACGACGCCCACCTGTACCTCCGGTCGGCGATGACATCGCGATCGCTGTTGGGACGTGCGGAGCGAGCGAAGCAGGATCTCGGGCGGCTCGGCCTCGACGGTGTACGCAGGGATTTCGAGATCGACCTGTCCGCGGTCGAGCACCTGCGGGCGGAGGTGCGCGAGGCCATCAAGGCCATCGCCGCCGCCGAACCCGACCGACAACGCCGGGCCATGGCGGAGTCGGGTTACCTGATGCCCCATTGGCCGGAGCCGTACGGCCTGGGCGCCGAACCGGCCCTGCAGCTGCTCATCGACGCCGAGTTCGAACGCGCAGGCGTTGCCCGCCCGGACCTGGTGATCGGTGCGTGGGCCGTCCCCACCATCCTCGAGCACGGCACCGACGACCAGCGTGACCGTTTCGTCGCCCCCACGGCCTTCGGCGACATCATCTGGTGTCAGCTGTTCAGCGAACCGGAGGCCGGTTCCGATCTCGCGGCACTGCGCACGAAGGCCACGCGGGCCGACGGTGGTTGGCGCCTGACGGGACAGAAGGTCTGGACGTCGCAGGCGCACAACGCGACGTGGGGGGTGTGTCTGGCCCGCACGGATCCGGATGCACCCAAGCACAAGGGCATCACCTACTTCCTCGTGGACATGACCTCACCCGGCATCGACATCCGCCCGCTGCGGGAACTCACCGGCCGTGCGAACTTCAACGAGGTGTTCCTCGACGACGTGTTCGTGCCCGACGACTGTGTCGTCGGGTCCGTCAACGGAGGTTGGCGACTGGCCCGCACCACGCTCGCCAACGAACGTGTCGCCATGGGCGGCTCGGGCCTCGGCAAGGAGATGGAGTCGCTACTGCGACAGATCGCCGCGATGCCGCGACCTCTCGAACCGCATGAATTGTCCGATCTCGGCGAACTCATCGCCGAGGCCCACGTGGGTCGCGTGATCGACGCCCGCCTGGTGACCCGCCGGCTCGACGGGCACGATCCCGGCGCGTTGTCGAGCGTCCGCAAGCTGATCGGTGTGCGTCACCGGCAGGCGGTTCCCGAGTTCGCGCTCGATCTTCTCGGCGTCGTCGGGGTGGCGGCGAGCGAGGCGTCGGACGGCTTCCTGCAGAACCGGTGCCTGTCGATCGCGGGCGGGACCACCCAGATCCTGCGCACCGCGGCAGCGGAACGGATTCTTGGTCTGCCGCGCGGTTGATCCCGGCCCCGATCGATTCGCGGTGGCGAAGTCGCAGTTGAGAGGCCATAGCGGCCACCGGGGCGCCTCCATCTGATACAACTAGAACAGGTTCTAATTGTGGCGAGGAGGCGGTGGGGTGGACTTTGCCCTCGATCCGACGGCGGTCGCGGTCCGCGACGTCGCCGCGGAGGTGTTCGCACGGCATCAACCGGACTGGGCGACGACGTTCGGGCAGCGGGGTTTCGGCCGGGCAACGACAGGGGCCTTCGACGACTCGTTGTGGCGCTCGATGGTCGACGCCGGCCTGATGGCCCTGCCCCTGCCGCCCGCACTCGACGGTGACGACATCGCTGTCCTGGGTGTGTTGCCGCTGTGGCGCCGCATGGGTGAGGCGGCCGCGGTCACCCCGGCCCTGGGCACCCTGACCTCGGCGCTGACGCTACGCGGCGCACCCGCCGAGACTCGCGAACGATGGTCACGCACCCAGACCGGCGGGGCCTGGCATGCCGTCGCGGTCGGCGAGGTCGGCGACCCACTCACCGCCACCCCTCGCACCACCCTGCGCCGGGGCCGGCTCACCGGTACCAAGACCGGGGTCCTGCACGCCGACGGGTCGTCGGCGCTTCTCGTCGCCACCGACGCCGGGATCGTCGCGGTTGCGACCGATACACCCGGGATCACCATCACCCGCACACCGTCGTCGAGCGGATGGGGCGAATACACCGTGCACTTCGACGATGTCGCGGTCGACGAAGCCGATGTGCTCGGCCCCGACGACACCGACCTGCGCGACACCTACCGCCTCGCGCTGTGTGCCTATGCCGACGGGCTGGTCGCCGGGGCCACCCGTCTCACTGCCGACCATGTCAGCACCCGCGAACAGTTCGGCAAACCCATCGCACTGTTCCAGGCTGTCGGTCAGCAACTCGCCGACATCTACGTGATCGGGCGGTCGATGACCCTGGCGACGACCGCTGCCGCATGGCGCATGTCCGAAGGGCTCGATGCGGCACAGGATCTCGGCATCGCCACGTACTGGCTGGCGGCAGAGATCCCGGCGACGCTACGGACCATGACCCATCTGCACGGCGGCATCGGCGTGGACGTCACCTACCCGCTGCACCGCTACTTCTCCATCGCCAAGGACCTCGCCCGGCTCGTCGGCGGGACCGACGCGCGCCTCGACGAGATCGCCGACGATTCAGACGCGCGCCTCGACCCGAAAGCGCAGGGAGACCATGTTCATTGACCTCACCGACGAGCAGAAGGCCTTGCGTGCCGAACTGCGCGCGTACTTCGCGAACCTGGTCGGTCCCGCCGACACCGCCGTGATGCTCACCGAACGTCACGGCCAGACCTACCGCAAGATCATCCGACAGATGGGCATCGACGGCTGGCTCGGCGTCGGATGGCCGAAGGAATACGGCGGCAAGGGTTTCGGAGAGATCGAACAGCAGATCTTCACCAACGAGGCGGTGCGCGCCGACGTGCCGCTGCCGTCGGTCACCCTGCAAACCGTCGGTCCCACCCTGCAAGAGCACGGCAGCGAGGAACTCAAGAGCACGTTCCTACCCGACATCCTCGCCGGCAAGGTGCATTTCGCGATCGGCTACACCGAACCGGAGGCCGGCACCGACCTCGCGTCGCTGACGACCTCCGCGGTGCTCGACGGCGACCACTATGTGGTGAACGGCCAGAAGATCTTCACCACCGGCGCGCACGACGCCGACTACATCTGGCTCGCGGTCCGCACCGATCGGGACACACCCAAACACAAGGGCATCTCGATCCTGATCGTGGACACCACCGATCCGGGGTTCAGCTGGACACCGATCATCACGGCCGACGGCGCCCACCACGTGAATGCCACCTACTACAACGACGTCCGCGTGCCGGTGTCCATGCGGGTCGGCAACGAGGGCGACGGCTGGAAGCTCATCACCACACAGCTCAACCACGAACGGGTGATGCTCGGACCGGCCGGCCGCATCGACGGACTCGCCGCGCGCATCCGTTCCTGGGCGAACCGTCCCGGTCCCGACGGCACCCTCGTCGCCAAACACCCCGACGTGCGGCGGGCTCTGGCCGAGATCGACGCCTATGCCCGCATCAACGAACTGCTCAACTGGCAGGTGGCGTCGACCGGTGAGGCCATCTCGATGGCCGACGCCGCGGCCACCAAGGTGTTCGCCACCGAACGCCTCCAGCGTGTGTGCCGTCTGATCAACGAGATCATCGGCCGCTACGGCGATTTCACCGACCCGGACACCGCCGACCTGGTGACCTGGCTCGACGTCCAGCAGAAGCGCAACGTGGTGATCACCTTCGGCGGTGGTGTCAACGAGGTTATGCGCGACATGATCGCCACCGCCGGCTTGGGACTGCCGAGGGCGCCGCGATGAACACAGCGGACATCCTCACCGCCACCCACGCCATCAAGGCCGATGGTCCCAGCGCACCCATCAAGGGACGCGACCCGATCAACCAGCCCATGATCAACAACTGGGTCGAGGCGATGGGCGACGAGAACCCCATCTATGTCGACGAATCCGCGGCCCGCGCGGCCGGCCACGCGGGCGTCGTCGCACCGCCCGCGATGGCCCAGGTGTGGACCATGCGTGGTCTGCACGGCCGCCGCGCCGACGACGACCCGCTGGGCCGGACGAGTGCCCTCTTCGACGAGGCCGGTTACACCTCGGTCGTCGCGACCAACTGCGACACCGTCTATCACCGCTACACTCAGCCCGGCGAGGAGGTGTCGCTGTCGGCGGAACTGGTCGACGTCGTCGGCCCGAAGTCCACCGCGCTGGGGGAGGGCTGGTTCTTCACCACCCGTAACGTGTGGTCGGTCGGCGACGAGGTCGTCGCCGAGATGTCCTTCCGCATCCTGAAGTTCCGGCCACCCGAGACGGAGCCGGAACCCGCCGCGGCGAACGCGGTGCCCGATGACCTCGACCCGACCCGGATGCTGCGGCCCAGCGTCTCCCGCGACACCGCCTTCTTCTGGGACGGTGTGGCCGCCCACGAACTGCGCATCCAACAGGTCGCCGACGGCACGCTACGGCATCCCGCGACCCCTGCCCTATGGAAACCCCGCGATGCCGACGGGGTTGTGCCGCGAACCGATTACCTCGTCGCATCGGGCCGCGGCACCGTGTTCAGCTTCGTCGTCCACCACGCACCCCGCGTGCCGGGGCGGCGACTGCCGTTCGTCGTCGCACTCGTCGAACTCGAGGAGGGTGTCCGCATGCTCGGCGAACTCCGAGGGATCGACCCGGGCCGGGTAAGCATCGGTCTACCGGTGCGGGTGACCTTCCTCGACTTCCCGGCCGACGACGACACCGGCAGCCCCGCCTGGACCCTGTATGCCTGGCAGCCCACCGACGAAGAGGAAGGGTGAGCAGTGACTGCCCTTGCACCACAACCGGTTCGGATCGCCGACGCCCTGCCGTCGCTGACGATCGAGGCCACCCCGACCTTCGTCATCGCCACCGCGCTGGCCACCCGCGATTTCCAGGACGTCCACCACGACCGGGATCTCGCCCAGGCCAAGGGATCGAAGGACATCTTCGTCAACATCCTCACCGACACGGGCCTGGTGGAACGCTACGTCACCGACTGGGCCGGGCCGACCGCACGGATCCGGTCGATCAATCTGAAACTCGGGGTGCCCTGGTACGCCTACGACACGGTCACCTTCACCGGCGAGGTCACCGACGTCACCGACGGCGTGATCACCGTCTCGGTCACCGGCGCCAACTCGCTGGGCAAACACGTGATCTCGACGGTCACCCTGACGATCGGGGTGCAGTGATGGCCACCCTGTCAGGTGCTGCGGCGATCGCGGGCATCGGCGCTACCGAGTTCTCCAAGAACTCCGGACGCAGCGAACTGCGACTGGCCGCCGAGGCGGTGACCGCTGCCATCGCCGACGCCGGCCTGACACCCGCCGACGTCGACGGCCTGGTCACCTTCACCATGGACACCAACGCCGAGATCGCCGTCGCCCGCGCCGTCGGCATCCCGAGGCTGACCCACTTCTCCCGCATCCACTACGGCGGCGGCGCGGCCTGCGCCACAGTCCAGCAGGCCGCGATGGCCGTCGCGACCAGGGTCGCCGACGTCGTCGTCGCCTACCGCGCCTTCAACGAACGGTCCGGTCTGCGGTTCGGTCAGGTGAACTCCGCGGTCGCCAACCAGGAGAACTCCTCGGGCACCGACAATGCCTTCTCGTATCCGCACGGGTTGTCCACCCCCGCCGCGTTCGTCGCGATGGTGGCGCAACGCTACATGTACGACTATGGGGCCACCAGTGAGGATTTCGGCCGCATTGCGGTGGTCGACCGCAAACACGCCGCGGTCAACCCGAACGCCTTCTTCCATGGCAAACCGATCACCCTCGAGGATCATCAGGCCTCCCGCTACATCGCCGAACCGCTGCACCTGCTTGACTGCTGCCAGGAATCCGACGGTGGCGTGGCGATCGTCGTGGTGTCGGCCGAGCGGGCCCGCGACCTACCGCACATCCCCGCGGTGATTTCCGCGGCAGCGGCCGGCAGCGCCGACGACCAGTTCATCATGTGCAGCTACTACCGCGACGACCTCGCCGGGCTCCCGGAGATGGGGCTCGTCGGCCGGCAACTGTGGCAGCAGTCCGGGCTCGGCCCCGACGACATGGATCTGGCGATCCTCTATGACCACTTCACCCCGTACACGCTGATGCAGTTCGAAGAACTCGGGTTCTGCGGCCGCGGTGAGGCGAAAGACTTCGTCCGCGAGCCCGGAGCCCTGGAGGTGGGCGGTCGGCTGCCGCTGAACACTCACGGCGGCCAGCTCGGGGAGGCCTACATCCACGGGATGAACGGCATCGCCGAGGCGGTGCGGCAGATCCGCGGTGACTCGGTCAACCAGGTCCACGACGCCGACACCGTCGTCGTCACCGCCGGCACCGGAGTGCCCACCAGCGGCCTGGTCCTCACACGTTCCTGACAGCACCGCGAATCCGACAAAGGAGACGACATGAAGTTCAATCTGGCGGATGTGTTCGAGACTGTCGCCGATGCGGTGCCCGAACGCATCGCGCTGAGCTACGAAGGCCGGCAGATCAGTTATGCCGAACTCGACCGCCTCGCCAACCAGGTCGCGCACCTGCTGCGGGACTCCGGGATCGGTGCGCACGACAATGTCTCGCTGTTTCTGAAGAACAGCATCGAACACGTCACCAGCCTGCTGGGGCTGCTGAAGATCCGCGCGGTACCGGTCAACGTCAACTATCGCTACACCAACGCCGAACTCCAATACATCTTCGACAACTCCGACTCGCGCGCCATCATCGTCGAACTCCCCGAACACCAGCGCAGCGTCGCCCAGATCCTTCCCGAAACCCCGATGGTGCGTACCGTTTTCGTTGTCGGCGAGATCACCGACGAACTGGCCGCCGCGGCCGCGTCACTGCCGGGCGGCCGCGCCGTCGACATCGTCTCCTTCGCCGGCGCCGCATCGCAATCCGACGGCCGCGACTTCGAGCCGCGGACCGGTGAGGAGCTCTACCTGCTCTATACCGGCGGCACGACCGGCCACCCGAAGGGTGTCATGTGGCAGCACGACGACTTCTTCCGCAAGCCCCTCTCGGGCGGTAACCCCTACGGCGAAGCCCGCCAGGATCTCGACGAGATCGCCTCGGCAGTGAAGGATTTCGGATCGATCGCGTTCCTGCTCGCCGCACCCCTGATGCACGGTGCGGCGTCGTACTCGCTGTTCACCTTCTTCACTCTCGGCGGTCGCCTGGTCATTCAGCGGGATTTCGACCCGGCCAAGATCGTGTCGAGCGTGGAGACCGATCGGGTGCAGATCATCCTCATCGTCGGCGACGCGATGGGTATGCCGCTGGTCGAGGAGCTCGAACGCCGCAAGGACGCTGTCGACCTGTCGTCGTTGTTCTCGGTCACCTCGGGTGGCGCGATCTGGTCCCAGCACGTGCGTGATCGCCTGCTGGCGGTGAAGCCGGACCTGTTGCTGCGCGATAACTTCGGCGCCTCCGAGTCGGGCAACGACGGTGAGATCATGATGGACGAGCACGGCAACCTCAAGGTGCCGCCGACCGACAAGATGATGGTCGTCGACGACCGGCTGAACAAGATCGAACCCGGTTCCGGCGAGGTCGGCTACATCGCCCGGATCGGCAATGTGCCCCTCGGCTACCACAAGGACCCGGAGAAGTCGGCGAAGACTTTCCCGACGCTGCCCGACGGCACCCGCATCTCCATCCTCGGCGACATGGGTACCGTCGAGGCCGACGGCACCATCGTGTTCCTCGGGCGCGGTTCCCAATGCATCAACACCGGCGGCGAGAAGGTGTACGCCGAAGAGGTCGAGGCCGTATTGCATGCTCACCCGGTGATCGCCGATGCGCTGGTGGTTCCGGTGCCCGACGAACGGTACGGGCAGCGGGTCGCCGCCGTCGTCGCACTCACCGAGGGCGCGATCGAACCATCGGTCGAGGACATCGGCGAGCACTGCCGCAAGACCCTCGCCGGGTACAAGGTGCCCAGAACTGTCGTGTTCGTCGAAGAGGTCAAACGCACCCCGGCCGGGAAGGCCGACTACCGCTGGGCCAAGAACACGGCCGCGGAGGCCTGTGCCACAGCAGGTGCCGCGACCTGACCGCTGCCATCGACCCCCTGCTGGTCGAGTAGCCGCGAACGGAGTGAGTGGCGTATCGAGACCACACGCGGGCGGTCTCGATCTCGACCAACTCGATCTCGAAAGGCTCGATCCGGCGGATACGCCTCGGGCTCACTGCCGTTCGCGCGGCGCTACCCGACCGGCTGAGCGCGCGTGCACTGAGCTGATGGTCATGTCGCCGGCGCCGTGGAGACCATGTTCGCGATGAATCCTGCGACAGCTTCTCGGAGCTCACTGGATCGGGGTACGGCGCCGGACATCCAGAAGACGCCGTGCAGCAGCCCGGGGAAGCGGATGACGCGGGCATCGACACCTGCTTCGTGAAGCCGCCGTCCATATTCCTCGGCTTCGTCGCGCGGGACTTCGTTCTCGGTGGTGATGATCAGCGTCGGGGGGAGCCCACTGAGCGTTTCGGCACGGCTTGGCACCGCGGTCGAGCTCAGGGCGGCGCCCGGGTCGCTGAGATAGTTCTCCCAGAAGAAGTCCATGTCGGCAGCGGTGACGAGATAGCCCTCGCCGAACTCTTCGCGAGAAGCGAACCGCGCGGCCGGGTCGAGCGCGGGATACAGGAGAACCTGCGCGCTGATGCGGGGTCCGTCGGTGTCACGGGCGCGAAGTGCGGTGACTGCTGGGAGTCAGCTCGCGGACCCAGGTTGTCGCCTGGCTGACGACTCAGAAATGACGATCGCACCTGATGCGAAGAGCTGGCGGAAGAAGGGCTCCGACCTGCAGGAATCCTCTCCTTGAGATCAGAGTCGACTGACATCTCGTCCTCAGGGCCGCGACCAAGCCGTTGAAACCGTCGGGGCGACAACCGCCGCAGGGACCGCAACGACGGCGGCGGTGATGCGTCGGGCAGCGACGGTGGCCACGATGACGACCAGCAGGATGGCGACGGCGACGATGGTGCCGCTCGAGGTGTCCGGTGCGAGCACCGATCAGTCTGATTCGTCGGACGACTCCGGGATCACCCGGCGCGGGGCCAGCCAGATCAGGACGAGCGAGGTGGCCATCAGGATGCCGCCGAGGATGATGTAGGCCTGCCGCATCGGTTCGATGAACGCTTCCTGCGCGCCGTGCAGGATCTGGGTCGCCAGCGCCGCGGCCTGCTCGGGCAGTCGGTCGGCGACCGCGGTGGCCTCGGCGAGCGAACGGCCGATGTGCTCGGCCGCGACATCGGCC
>NZ_BAHC01000186.1 GCF_000298195.1 Gordonia rhizosphera NBRC 16068
GTGGGGCGCAACGCAATTCGGCGAACCCGGAAGCAGGAGCGACGCCGCAACCGCAAGCAGAAGCGCAACACCGTGGCCGCCGGCATGGCGGCGCTGGCGACGGTTGCGGCGGTGGGTGCCGGTCAGATGATCAGCCCCGAACAGGCTGCAGCCGTCACGATCCCCGGTGTCGGTGAGATCGACGACCCGGCCGGCCAACTCGGCGAGATCATCGCCGGCATCGCCAACAACGAGGCGACCCAGGAGGCGCTCACGGCACTCCGGATCGAGCTGTGCGCCACGGGTGGAACCAGCGGTGGCGCGGACTGTTCGAAGTCGACCGGCACCGGCGTAGCGGTGATCCTGCCGACCCGGATCGAGCTGGTGCCGCGGGTCGACGACGGCGACGACACCGACGTCCTCTACAACGGGACGCAGGACTACCTCAACAATCCGCCGACGGAGCCGGTGCGAGAGGACTTCCCGGACGGTGTGACCGGCGATGCGGCCTTCGCGGCGGCCTACGCCCAGTACCTGATCGACCTCGGCGTTCAGCAAACAGCCGTTGCCGGTGCGGGCGCGATCGGAATCGGGGTGCCTGTTCCCGACGCGCCCGTCACCGAGGGATCGGCGAAGGTGATCGGCAGCGGATTCCAGTTCGCGCTGGCGTCCGGAGGCGGGAAGGCGACGGCGATCTCGTATCTACCCGTCAGCCTCGCCACCGCCGGTGCCAGCGACGGACGGACCGCAATCTCCTTCGCGATCGTGGGTATGGCGAACGCGTGGACCACCAGCGAGATCCCGGTGACGGTACTGGGCAGCTCCGAGATCCTCGGCGTCGAACTGCCCTCCATCCCCGCCATACAGCAGGTCAGCTGCTACGGCGGCATCACCGGTGCGTACGCCGAAGGTGTCGGTGCCTGCGCCAATGTGGCGGGCACCTTCGATTTCCGCCTCGACCTCCTCAAGGACTCCCCGGAGGTCCAGTTCGGTCTCACCGACCCATCCGCGATCCTGTTCGACCCGGCCGGCGTCTTCGGTCAGGTCATCACCCAGATCCTGAACGGACAGCCGATCAGCCTCAGCAAGGACTTCGCTCGGCTGAGCGCCGGTGGTGACTACGACCTGCTCAGCGGCAACTTCGTGCGGTTCACCAGCGACTACGGCACGCAGGAGCCGATCGTCATCAACTGGCTCGGCCAGGAGTTGACCCTCAACCCGATGGTCACGGTCAACGGGCAGGAGCGTCCGAATCATCTCGGCGCACCGGTCCTGGTGCTCAACACCCTCGACACCGGCGAGATCGTCCCGGTGATCGGAGTTCCGGAGATCGAATTCCCGTTCGGCATCCCGACCGCGGGGCCATATGTCATTCCGGACACGACCTCGTCGACGCTGACCACCACGACGCCGGCCGCCCCCGCGCCGGAACCCCTGCCGGAGACCGATGAAACGCCGATGCTGCTGCGGGCCGGCGCGCTCGAGGACCCAACACCGGTGTCAACACCGGAGACGGAACCCATCGTGACGCCGACGGCTCTCGATGAGCCGGCGTCCTCGTCGAATTCCGTTGGCCCGGTCGCGGATTACATCGGCAAGCACCGCACACCCGAGGGTGGGTCGGACATCGTCGGCGACTATGTCGGCAAGCACCGCAGCGACAGTACCGACGACGAGGGCACCGCGGAGCAGAGCAGCGAGACGACGTCGTCATCTCCGGAGACGTCATCTCCGGAGAGGTCATCCGAGGAGTCGTCATCCGACGAGGCGGCGTCCGAGAAATCGGAATCGGGCGAGAGCTCGGACGGCTCGAACGAGACCGGCGGGTCGGAGGGCGGCGGCTCCGAGGGCGCCGGCTCGTCGACCGGCGAATCGGGGAGCACGACGGGCTCCGGCGGTTTCTCGGGTTCCACCGGAGACTGACACCCACTCACCCCGCACCACGACACGAACCATCCCGCGCGCCCGACGGGCGAACACGCGGGGTGGTTCGTCGTCTTGGCTACAGTGGAGTCATCGCTGAACGTCACCCGTTCAGCCTCACCAAGGAGGAGTCATGGCGACCGATCCGGCCAAGCGCAACGCGGTCTCCCAAGTCGTCCGTCAGCATCCGGGTATGAGCCTGGCCGCGGTTTCCCCGGGAATCGTGGTGTTCGTCGTACTCTGGGTGCTCATGGGGTTCTGGCCGGCCCTGATCATCGGGCTGGTCGCCGGAGGCGCCGGGTACTACCTGCTGACCCGACAGAAATAGGACGGCGTGACGACTCGTGTCGACAGCTGGATCTGGGCGATCCGGCTCACCAAGACCCGGTCGGCCGCGGGAGCGGCATGTCGCGGCGGCCACGTCTGCGTCAACGGGGCCACCGCCAAACCGGCCCAGCCCGTCGGGATCGGCGACGAGGTTCGCGTCCGGCTGCACGGACACGAACGCATCGTCGAGGTGACGAAACTGATCAGCAAGCGGGTGTCGGCCCCGGCCGCCGCCGAATGCTACATCGACCACAGCCCGCCGCCGCCCCCGCGGGAGATCCTGGCCAGTCAGCCCCGGCGCGATCCCGGATCGGGCCGTCCCACCAAACGTGAACGGCGCGAACTCGATCGGCTGCGGATGCACGGTGGCTTCCTGATCGCGGTGGCCGCCGTGTGCGTCACGCTGCTCGCCGGGTGCTCGAGCGGTTCCGACAACGCCGCCGCGACCGGGACCCCCGACATGGCCGCCCAGGCCGGCGCCGGTCCGTTCTTCGGCGAGTGCGGCGGCGTCACCTCCGAGGAGGTCATCCGCATTACCCAGTTCTCCGGGCTGAGCAACACCGTCAACAACGCCTCGGTGTGCGAATGGGCCAGCGGTTCGGACCGCACCGGCCCGGTGGCCTCGTTCAACTGGTACCGCGGCTCACCGATCGGCCGGGAACGCGCGACCGAGCAGTTGACGCGGGAATCGACGAAGGACTTCGAGATCAACGGACACAAGGGGTTCATCGCGTCCGACTCCGGCATCTGCGAGATCGGTATCGCCTTCGGCGCCGACTTCTTCGAATGGTCGGTCAGCGCCGGCGTCCTGTCGCCCCTCGACGAACAGCCGCCGTCGACCGAGCACATCTGTGACGCGGCGACGGAGCTGTCACGACTGTCCGTCGAGCGTGCGTCATGAGGCGCGCGATG
Source organism: Gordonia rhizosphera NBRC 16068 (assembly GCF_000298195.1). GTDB lineage: Bacteria > Actinomycetota > Actinomycetes > Mycobacteriales > Mycobacteriaceae > Gordonia > Gordonia rhizosphera. Next base: position 3,142 of record NZ_BAHC01000186.1, read on the forward strand.
CTGGCCGTGGCGGCCCTATTGCTCGTCGTCGGTCTCGGAACCGCTTGTGCGCGAACCGTCGACGGCACCGCGGTCGCCGTGGGTGCCGCCGACAACCAGCAGGAGGGGCACGTCGACACCGACCAGTTCGACAATCTGCTGCTGGAGTGCCAGGTGCTGGCCGCACCGAAGATCGCCGAGGTCGTCGGTGGCACCACCGCGCGCGGCACCTTCAACGGCGCGATCTGCCGCTGGATCGTCGAAGGCGCGGTGCTGGCGAACGTCACCTTCAACTGGTTCGAATGGGGTAACCCGACCGTGGAGAAGGACACCGCCAAGAAGCTCGGCTACGAGACGGAGAACATCAAGATCGCCAGTCAGGCCGCGTTCACCCAGCGCGACCCGAATCGGCCGGCGGTCTGCGGCGTCACCGCCCGCGCCCCGAGCCGTGGCGTTTACACCTGGTGGGTCGAACCGAGCGGCACCGCGGCGCCGGCCGACCCGTGTGCCGCGCCGACGAAGCTGATGGAGCTGCTGCTCACCGGCGGACAGTGAGCGACACGATCCCGACGGTCAGACGGGCAGTTTCGATACCGACACCGTGGCGGCGACGACCTGCTGGCCGTCCTCGCCCGGGATCAGCATCCAGATCAGCAGACGCTCCGGTTCGCGAACCCGCCGCAGCGTGAGCGTCACGCCGGGCACGATGGGACGGAGGTACTCGATGACCACCCGATGGGGGACGTCGACGAGATCGGGACGATCGATCAGCTCGTCCTCGACCGCCTCGAGGTAGGCCGCGTTGTTCAGATGCTTGAACGGGTCGAAATCGGTGCTGCGCAGCACGTGCTCACGGTCGGGTAACTCCACCTCGCCGGGCGCCGGTGCCTGCTCCGGGTTCATCGACTTCCACCGCAGGCGGTGCTCGTCGGTCATCGACGACAGCATCTCGAACGCGCTGTCCGTCAACCGCGACGGCATCCCCTGATCGTTGACGTTGATCCAGAAGGCCTCGGTCTCGATGAGGCCGTCGGGTCGCGGGTCGGGATTGAACCGGTTCGTCTCGTGATCGGCCGTCAGGCGCACCCGCATGTTGGTCCAGCGCGTGGAGAGCGCCCCGCACCAGCGTTGCGCGGTGAACCCGGCCGGCCAGGAGATCGGCCGGATCACATCGATGATGGTCCGCCGGACGATCCAGAACGGATCGGTGGAGTGGAACTCGGTCGCCTCGATGTTGTCGTTGGCGACGTCTTGCAGGTAGCGCGCCACGGCGTCGAGCCGGACACGCATCTGCTGGTCGACGTCCCCGGTGCGGACTCGGTAGTGGCCCTCGAAGAAGCGAGCGCCGTCCTTACGGTCGGACAACGGCGCGATCGGTGCCTCGGTCCCGGTAGGCGATACGTCCACTCAGTCCTCGCTTTCAGTCCCCGGTATCTTTGCAGCTAAGATACATACGACGGCGAAACTAGAACACGTTCCACGTGTTGGATTACGAGGAAACCGCAGATGGCGCATGTGATCACCCGACCATGTTGTAATGACGCCAGTTGTGTTGCGGTGTGTCCGGTCAACTGCATTCACCCGACCCAGGACGAGCCGGAGTTCCTGACGGCGGAGATGCTCTACATCGACCCGGAGACCTGCATCGACTGTGGCGCCTGCATCGACGAGTGCCCGGTGGAGGCGATCCTGCCCGACGACCAACTCGAAGCTCGTGACGAGCCGTACCTGCAGATCAATGCGGACTACTACAAGGATCACGACGTCGAGGGCGGGCTGGTGCCCCCGAAGAAGCTGCCGCAACTGCCCGACGGTGAGTTCCACGTGGCGATCATCGGGGCCGGGCCGGCGGCCTTCTACGCGGCCGAGGAGCTGGTGCGCAAACCACAGGTCAAGGTCGACATGTTCGATCGTCTGCCGACCCCGTACGGGCTGGTGCGCGCCGGGGTGGCCCCCGATCACGCGTCGACGAAGGGGGTAGAGAAGACCTTCGCCGCGACGGCCGCCAAGAAGAACTTCCAGTACTTCCTCAACGTCGAGGTGGGCAAGCACATCTCGCACGACGAGATCATGGACCGCTACCACGCGGTGGTCTACGCGGTCGGCGCGGCCACCGACAAACGACTCGGCATCGAGGGCGAGGATCTGCCCGGCTCGATCCCGGCGACCGAGTTCGTCGCCTGGTACAACGGCCATCCCGACTACGCCGAGTTCGATGTCGACCTGTCGACCGAACGCGCTGTGGTGGTCGGCAACGGCAACGTCGCACTCGATGTCGCCCGCATCCTGGTCACCGACCCCGAGGACCTGGCCACCACCGACATCGCCGATCACGCGCTGGCGCAGCTGCGGGAATCCAAGGTGCGCGAGGTGGTGCTGCTCGGCCGCCGCGGGGTGGCGCAGGCCGCCTACACCAACAGCGAGTTCCTCGCGCTCGGCGAGGTCGACGGTGTGGACGTGGTGATCGATCCCGCCGAACTCGTCTTGGACCCGGCCACCGAGGCCGCCCTCGACGACGACACCCTCGACTCGACCATCGCCACGAAGATCCGGCTGGCCCGCGAGTTCTCGGAGCGGCCCACCACCGACGGCAACCGTCGTATCGTCTTCCGCTTCCTGGTCTCCCCGGTAGAGGCCATCGGAGAGGGGCAGGTGCAGCGACTGGTCTGCGTCCGCAACACCTACGCGCCGGGTACCGGTCGGGTGGCCGTGACGCCGGGTGACGAGCGGTTCGAGATCGAGACGGGGCTGGTGCTGCGTGCTATCGGTTATCGTGGCGTTCCGGTTCTCGACTTGCCGTTCGACGAGGTGAAGGGCATCGTTCCGAGTACGGGTGGTCGGGTGCAGGTCAGTGGCGACGGCGACGTTGTCCCGGGGCTGTATGTGACCGGATGGATCAAACGTGGCGCGACCGGGGGGATCGGAATGAATCGGATGGATGGGCAGGAAACCGCGGACGCGGTGCTGAAAGATCTCGCCGATGGGTCGCTCGCCGCCCCCGAGGCCGCTCGTGACGACATCGCCGAGATCGTGTCCACCCGCGGGGCACGCCGCGTCGACCTGAGCGGCTGGAAGGCCATCGACGCCGCCGAGAAATCGGCGGGGAAGAGCGCTGGCCGTCGTCGGGTCAAGTTCGCCACCGTCACCGAGTTCGAGACCGCCGCCGGCATGGAACCGGTGCAGTAGATGCGGGTCGCACTGCTGTCGTATCGCAGCAAACCGCATTGCGGTGGCCAGGGAGTCTACGTGCGCCACCTGTCCCGCGAGCTGGCGCTGCTCGGCCACGAGGTGGAGATCTTCTCCGGTCAGCCCTATCCCGACCTCGACCAGGCGGCGATCGACGCCGGGGTGACGCTGACCAAGGTGCCGAGCCTGGGCCTGTACGACGAACCGAACCCGTTCCGCACCCCGCGGCCGAGGGAGTACCGCGACTGGATCGACGTGCTCGAGGTCGGGGCCATGTGGACGGCGAGTTTCGGCGAGCCGCTGACCTTCAGCCTGCGGGTCGCCCGGCTGCTCAAGGAGCGTCGCGACGACTTCGACATCGTGCACGACAACCAGTGCCTCGGCTACGGGTTGCTCGACATCCAGAACGCGGGGTTCCCACTGATCGCGACGATCCACCACCCGATCACCCGCGATCGTGCCCTGGCGGTCAGGGCCGCCAAGGGCTGGCGCAAGATCACCGCGTGGCGATGGCACTCGTTCCTGCGTATGCAGGGACGCGTCGCACGCCGAATCCCCGAGCTGCTCACCGTGTCCCGCAGCAGCGAGGTCGACATCCGCAAGGCCTTCGACATCCCGTCGGGCCGCATCACCACCATCCCGCTCGGCGTCGACACCACGGTGTTCCGTCCCGGAGTCGAGCGCGTCGCGGGCCGGGTGGCCTGCGTCGCGAGCGCCGACGCACCGCTCAAGGGCGTGTCCTACCTGCTCGAAGCGGTCGCGAAACTCAGCGCTGAACGGCCGATCGAATTGGTTCTGGTGTCCAAACTCGATCCGAACGGACCGTCCGCGAAGCTCATCGACGACCTCGCCATCCGCGACAAGGTCACCGTGGTCTCCGGCCTCGAGGACCAGGAGATGGCCGACCTGCTCGCATCCGCCGAAGTCGCCTGTGTCCCTTCGCTCTACGAGGGTTTCTCGCTGCCCGCTGTGGAGGCGATGAGCTGCGCGACCCCGCTGGTGGCGACCCGTGCGGGCGCCATCCCCGAGGTCGTCGGCACCGACGGGGAGGCCGCGTTGCTGGTGCCGCCAAGCGATTCCGGCAAGCTCGCCGAGTCCATCGGCCGGCTGCTCGACGACGCGCAGTTGCGTGCCCGGATGGGGCAGGCGGGACGCAGCCGGGTCGAGGAGCGTTACAGCTGGGCGGCGGTCGCAGCCAAGACCGCCGCGCACTACGACACCGTGCTGGCGCGGGTGGCTCGCGACAACGAAGGGAACAACGAGTGCTGACAGTGGATTTCGACCGTCTGGGGGTGGGTCCGCAGACCAGGGCGATCGATATCGGCGCCGGTCAGGGCAGGCACTCGTTCGAGATGTTCCGGCGCGGCGCCGACGTCATCGCGTTCGATCAGTCCGAGAAGGACATGGCCGATGTCGGTGAGATGTTCGACGCGATGATGGCCGAGGGCCATGTGCCCGCCGACGCCAAGGCCCGGGCAGAGGTCGGTGACGCGCTGCGTCTCCCGTACGCCGACAACAGCTTCGACGTCGTCCTCATGTCGGAGATCCTCGAGCACATCCCGAGCGACGAGGCGGCCATCGCCGAGATGGTGCGGATTCTCAAGCCTGGTGGCCTCGCCGCGGTCACGGTGCCCCGGTACTGGCCGGAGAAGGTGTGCTGGGCGCTGTCGGACGAATACCACGAGGTCGAGGGCGGCCACATACGCATCTACAAGGCCTCCGACCTCGCCGACAAACTGCGCACCGCAGGCCTTGAGGTCACCGCAACCGGATACGCGCACGCGTTGCATGCACCCTACTGGTGGCTGAAATGTGCTGTCGGCGTGGAGAACAACGACAACCTGCTGGTCAAGGGATATCACCAGCTGCTGGTGTGGGACATGATGAGCAAGCCGTGGCTGACCCGGGTCGGCGAGCAGGCGCTCAACCCGTTCATCGGCAAGTCGGTCGCCCTGTACTTGCGTAAGCCGGCCGACACCGCGACCTCGTGACGGTGCTGCCCGCGATCGCCGGTGTGCTGACAGCACAGCAGGTCGACGCGACGGGCGCGGCGATCGCCCGAATGCAGGAGGATTCGGGTGCCCTGCCCTGGTTCCCGGGCGGGCAGACCGATCCCTGGGACCACATCGAATCCGCGATGGCGCTGTCGGTGACCGGACGGATTGCCGAAGCCGAGGCGGCCTACGAGTGGTCGCGGCGGCACCAGCGTGAGGACGGCTCCTGGCCGATCCGCACCGTCGCCGGCAAAATCGTCGACCCCAACATCGACAGCAATTTCTGCTCCTACATCGCCGTCGGTGTGTGGCACCACTACCTGATCACCGGTGACACCGGGTTCCTGGATCGGATGTGGCCGACGGTGTGGTCGGCGATCGACCTCGTCATGAGGTTCCAACGGCCCGACGGCGCATTCCGCTGGGCCGGCGACCACCGGACCGGGGCGATGTTCGACCACGCCCAGATCACCGGCAACGCAAGCATTTTCCAGGCACTGGACTGCGCCGTCCGGATCGCCGACGAGATCGGGCAGCCGGAGCCGGGCTGGGCGGGAGCGCACGGCGCCCTCGGCGACGCGATCCGCGAGCGCCCGGATATCTTCGAGCCGCCGTCGGACCATTCGATGGACTGGTACTACCCGATCCTCGGTGGTGCCGTGCGCGGGCGGGCGGGCCAGGAACTCGTCGCGCGACGGTGGGACGAGTTCGTGGTGGAGGGCCTGGGCATTCGCTGCGTGGATCACCGACCCTGGGTGACCGGCGCCGAGACCTGTGAGCTCGCGCTCGCGGTCGATGCCCTCGGCGACACCGACGACGCGATCAGGCTCATCGAGTCCATCCAGCATCTGCGTGACCCCGACGGTTCGTACTGGACCGGCCTCGTCTACGCCGACGACAAACGCTGGCCCGTGGAGAAGAGTTGCTGGACGTCGGCGGCCGTCGTGCTGGCCGCCGATGCAGTCAGCCGGACCTCTGCGGGCCACGGGATCTTCCGTGATGTCCGCCCAGGAGTGAGTGCCGAGGAGCGCAGCGCCTAGCGTCGAGCAGGTTGCCAATTGATGCGTACGGCGCCAACGGCAACCCCGATCCCGGCGCCACCCGCACGGTTGCTCATTGACGCGCGCGGCGCAACAAGCGGCAACGCGAGGGCTGGCCTCTGCGGGTCGACTGACCTAGACTAGTGTCCAGTCATCCGTCCAGAGTGTCGGTCCGGCGGAAAACGGGCGTCAGTGGAGGACCCATGGAATTCGGAATCGTGCAGTTCACCAGCGATCGCGGCCTCATGCCGCATGTGCTCGCGCCGCTGATCGAGGAGGCCGGATTCGCGTCCTACTTCGTGCCGGAGCATGGTCATATCCCGACCCGTCGCGAGACCGCTCATCCGCGGACCGGGGACTCGTCGCTTCCCGATGATCGTTACATGCGCACGCTGGACCCGTGGACCTCGCTGGCGGCGGCGGCGGCGGTGACCGAACGCATCCGGCTGGCCACTGCGGTCGCGCTGCCCGTGCAGTCGGATCCGATCACGCTCGCCAAGACGCTCGCCACAGTGGATCACCTCTCGTCGGGACGCCTGACGCTAGGCGTCGGATTCGGCTGGAACCTGGACGAATTGGCTGATCACGACGTGCCGCCGAAGCGGCGCCGCACGATGCTGCGCGAGTACCTCGAGGCGATGCGAGCGTTGTGGACCGACGAAGAAGCCGAATATCATGGCGAGTTTGTCGATTTCGGCCCGAGCTGGGCGTGGCCAAAGCCGCGGCAAACACACATCCCCACCATCGTCGGTGCGGCCGGCAACGAGAAGAACTTCAAGTGGATCGCCCGCAGTGCCGACGGCTGGATCACTACTCCGGGCGAAGAGGACATCGAGGGCTCGGTTGCGCTGCTCAAGCAGATCTGGTCCGACGCAGGCCGTTCGGGTGATCCACAGATCGTCGTGCTGGACTTCAAACCGGTGCCCGAGAAACTCGAGCGCTGGCGCGAGATCGGAGTGACCACGGTGCTCTACGGTCTTCCCGACGACAGCGTCGAACGTGCGAGCGGCTACCTCGCCAAACTCGCCGGCAAACTCGGACTCGCACATTCTGCTGGTCGAGTAGGTGCGAGCCGCTAGGCGAGTGCCGTATCGAGGCCACTGTCGCCGGCATCCTCGTCCGGCGCCGTCCTCAGCGCGGGCATGAGGTATCGCTGGATCTGGCGCAGCACGGCATCCGTGTCGTCGGGGTCGACGGTGTCGCCGGGCACCGTGCCAAGGCTGATCAGCACGCGCGCAACCCATTCCGCCACCTCGTCGAGATCGTGTCCGGGATGGATCTCGCCGCGCTGCGCCGCGTCCGCGACGTAGGGGCGCCAGAAGAGCGCGAGATCGGGGACCAGTCCGGTCACCCCGGCACCCGCGCAGGCCGCGAAGTCGTCTGGCTCGGTCGTGCGCAATCGAAGCAGGAGGGTGCCGGGATCGTCGTAGGCACCACGCCCGATCCGCACGCCGGCGGCGACCTGTCGGTCGAAGGTCGGGATCTGTTCGAGCTCGGTGCGTGCATCGGACCAGAACGACTCGTTCAGGCGCACGATGGCGGCGCCGATAAGGCTCGGTTTGTCGGGGAAGTGGCGGTACAGCCAGGCGCGGGACACACCGGCCCGCTCGGCCACCTCCTGCATCGTGGTCGAGCGGATTCCCTTGTCGGCCAGCAGCTTTTCCGTTGCATCGAGCAGCCGCGCGGTGGCCGTCGTGGCCCGCTGCAGTCGCATCGGTGCCTCGCTCACGATCGCAGCCTAGCAAAATCCGTAGACAGATCCCGGATTCTGTTTACCTGAGCGGACAAATGAGGTAGACAGAATGAACGATCTGTCTATCCCGTCTGCGCGCGTTCGACGTCGCTCGGCGGGCCACTCGGGGAGGAACCATGAGCGCCTATCTTCCGCGTACCGCGATCATCGGCGCAGGCATCAGCGGGCTCACCGCGGGCAAGATGCTGACCGACTACGGCGTGCCCTACACCTGTTTCGAATCCTCCGACCGCATCGGGGGCAACTGGGCCTTCGGTAACCCCAACGGTCACAGCAGCGCGTACCGGTCCCTGCATATCGACACTTCGAAACATCAACTGTCCTTCCGGGACTTCCCGATGCCCGACGACTATCCCGACTTTCCGCATCACAGCCAGATCAAGGCGTATCTGGACGACTACGCCGAGGCGTTCGATCTCCTGAGTCGCATCGAGTTCACCAACGGCATCACCCACGCCCGCCGCCTCGACGGCGGTGGGTGGGAACTGGAAACCCAACGCGGAGAGCAACGACGCTTCGACCTGCTGGTGGTGGCCAACGGACATCACTGGGATCCCCGATTCCCGGACTTCCCGGGCGAGTTCAGCGGTATCACCATGCACGCGCATCACTACGTCGATCCGCGAACGCCGCACGACTTCTCCGGTAAGCGGATCCTGGTGGTGGGCCTGGGCAACAGCGCTGCCGACATCGCCGTCGAACTGTCGTCGAAGGCCCTCGACAACACGCTCACCCTGTCGACCCGCTCCAGCGCCTGGATTGTGCCGAAATACTTCGCCGGCAAACCGGCCGACAAGTACTACCACACCTCGCCGCACATCCCGGTCTCCTGGCAGCGGAAGTTCATGCAGGTGATGCAACCGATGACCGCCGGGCGGCCCGAGTCCTATGGTCTCCCTACGCCGAATCACAAGTTCTTCGAAGCGCATCCGACCCAGTCGGTGGAGTTGCCGCTGCGTCTCGGCTCCGGTGACATCATCCCCAAACCCGACATCGCCTGCCTCGACGGGGACACCGTCCATTTCGTCGACGGAACCTCCGGCGACTTCGACATCATCATCTACGCAACGGGATACAACATCACCTTCCCGTTCTTCGATCCCGATTTCATCAGCGCCCCCGACAATCGGATTGACCTCTACAAGCGGATGTTCTCTCCGGGTATCGACGACCTGATCTTCGCCGGCTTCGCGCAAGCGGTACCGACGCTGTTCCCGTTCGTCGAATGTCAGGCCCGGCTGATCGGCGCCTACGCGGTGGGTCGGTACCGTCTGCCGTCCACCGGCGAGATGCGCCGGGTCATCAAGTCCGACACCGAGTTCTATACAGGGCACATGCTCAACCGGCCCCGGCACACCCAACAACTCGACCACTACCTCTACGAACACAACATGCGGGTCAAGGAGATCCCCGCCGGGATGCGCCGAGCCGCGACGATGGGCGCGCCGCAGTGGGCGCGGGTCGCCGCCGACACCGAGACCCGCCACGCCGAGCCGGCAATCGCCGGAAGTCCCCAGGAGCGCTGATGACGCGTCAGACGATCACCTTCGACTCCCACGGAACCCCGTGTGACGCCTGGTTCTACCGAGGCATCGACCCGTCGCCGTACGACGGCCCGGCGGGCCGCCCAGTGGTGGTGATGGCGCACGGATTCGCCGGCACCAAGGATTCCGGCCTCGAACCGTTCGCCGAGCGGTTCGCCGGCACCGGCCTCGCGGTGCTCGCCTTCGACTTCCGTGGTTTCGGTCTGTCGGGAGGTGAACCACGACAGCGGATCTCGCTGTCCGGTCAGCTCGACGACTATCGCAGCGCCATCACCGCGGCGAGCTGTCAACCGGGCGTCGACCCGGCACGGGTGGTGGTGTGGGGCGTGTCGATGTCGGCCGGTTTCGCGATGACCGTCGCCGCCGGCCACGACGATGTGTGTGCGGTGATCGCCGCGATCCCGCTCGTCAGCGGCCCGGCCGCCGGGCGGCTCGCCTACCACGAGGTCGGCGGGGCGGCGATGGTGTCGTCGACGATGACCGGCATCGGCAGCGCCCTGGGCGCCCGGATCGGGCGTGCGCCGACGATGATGCCCGTCGTCGGCCGTCCGGGCGAGCACGCCGCGTTGACCGCCGACGGCTTCTATGAGAGCTATCTGTCGATCGCCGGCCCGTCGTGGCGCAACGAGGTCGACGCCGCGGTGGGCCTCGAGCTCGGACGGTTTCGGGCGGACAAGTACGCCTCGAGGATCACCGCACCGACGCTGGTCCAGATCGCCGACTTCGATTCCGCGGCCCCACCGCACTCCGCGGCCAAGGCCGCGTTCGCGGCGCACGCGGAGGTCCGGCACTACCCGTGCGACCACTTCGACATCTTCGCCGGTCACGACTGGTTCGAGCCGGCCGTCGACCACCAACTCTCGTTCCTCGCGCGTCACCTGTCGCCCGCGACCCGGCAGACCATCGAGAAGGCGGCGCGATGATCGCCATGGGCACGGCGGTCGTCGTCGGCGGCGCATCCGGAATCGGGCTGGCGACCGCTCGAGCGCTCGCCGCGGAGGGATACGCCGTCACGATCGCCGACATCAACGTCGACGCCGCACGGTCCGCGGCCGACGAGATCGGTACGACGGCCCGCGCGGTCGCGCTCGACGTCACCGACGAGGACTCCGTGGCCGCCGGCTTCGACGGACTCGACGATCTACGGGTCGTCGTCAGTTGCGCGGGATTGACCGTGCCGGGTGCGCTCACCGAATTGTCGCTGGCGGACTGGCAGACCACCATCGACGTCTGCCTCACCGGATCGTTTCTGATACTCAAGCACGCCGGTCAACGCATCGTCGACGGTGGGAGCATCGTGGTCATCTCGTCGCTCAACGCCCGGCAGCCGGGGACCGCGATGGGTGCCTACTGCTCGGCAAAGGCCGGTGTGAGCATGCTCGTCGAGGTGGCCGCCCTCGAGTTGGCGCCGCGCCGGATTCGGGTCAACGCGATACAGCCGGGCGTCGTCGACACCCCGCTGACCGCGGGGCTCGCACTCGTGCCCGGACTCATGGACGAGTACGTCGACAACACCCCGCTCGGCCGGAGCGGCCGCCCCGAGGAGATCGCCGACATGGCGGTGTTCCTCGCCTCGGACAAGGCCGCCTGGATCACCGGTGCCGCCTTCGACGTCAACGGCGGCGCCCACCTCCAGCGTTACCCGAACGTCCTGGGCCGGGTGCAAGCGATGATGCCCTGAGGTTCGTCCCCCGGGTATCGCTAGACTCTCCGCGTGCTCGCGGGGGACGTAGCGATACCCGAGGGACGAACTGGGTTCCTCACAGGGGCGAGTACGGCTGTGAATGGGAGTTCGGGGGTCGGTGTGGGTGCGGGCATGATGACTTGGCATGGACGACTTCGACATCGGGGCCGAGCACCTGGAGTTTCGCGCCGAAGCACTCGGCAAGGGAGTGAGCGATGCGCAGCTGCGCCGAGACGTCTGGAGCGGGGCCAAGGAGCGGGTCTGGTACGGGGTCTACCTGCCTACCGCGGGTGAATCCACACAGTCCCACCCGGCCAAGCTCGAGCGCTACCGTGCATGGTGATCGCCGCGTCGCTCTACGGTGGACCGGAGCGCACAGCGAGCCACGTCTCGGGGGCTGCGATGCACCGCATTCCCATGCTCAGGCCCGACCTGACGATGGTCCACTTCACCTCCGCGACAACGGGAAAGACCATCAAACGTGGGATAATCCATCAGGCCGCCCTGGCGGAATCGCATATCGACATCGTCGACGACATTCCTGTCACCTCACGTGCCCGGTCGATGTGCGACGTCGCGCGGACGAGCACGTTGGCGCAGGCGGTCTGTGTTCTGGATTCGGGCCTGCGGCTCGGTGTGATGATGGCCGATATCGACGAGCAGCTCACGCTACTTCGGCGACATCACGGCATCGCGATGCTGCGTTCCGCCATCGCGTTGGCCGACGGGTTGTCGGAGAGCGTCGGTGAGTCCGTGAGCCGGCTCGCGCTGGCCGAGAACCCGCTGATCCCGCCGCCGGAACTGCAGGTGGCGATCTCGGTGGACCTCGACGGCAGACGCAAGGAGGTGTACGGCGACTTCGGCTGGCGCGATGTGAACGGCGTGCTCCGGGTCGTCGGGGAGTTCGACGGTCGGTTCAAGTATCACCGGTCGAGCCCGTTCGGCGACCGACTGCCCGAGGAGGTCATCTACGAGGAGAAACTGCGCGAGGACGCAATCCGCGCCACCGGACCACACGTCGTGCGCTGGACCTGGTTCGACGCCCAACGTCCGAAAGTACTCCACCCCCGAGTGATCACCGCCCTCCGAGCCGCAGGCGTCATCGCGTGACGGCGTCATCGCGCAACCCATTCGTCCCCCGGATATCGCTTTGTCGTCCGCGAGCACCCGCAGGATGAAGCGATACCCGAGGGAAGAACCTTGCGGGCGTCAGCGGGGCGGCAGGGGTGCGCCGACGTCGCCGGCGGTGCGGCGGAGGACGCGGAGCGAGCCCTCGGCGCGGACCTCGGTGAACTGCCCGGTGGCCAGGGCCTGTCGATAGATCTCGTACGGGGGGCGTCCGCCGTCGTCGGGGTTGGGGAATACGTCGTGGATGAGCAGCGCTCCTCCGATGCGCACCCAGGGTGCCCAGCCGTCGAGGTCGTTCTGCGCCGCGGTCATGCTGTGCCCACCGTCGATGAAGACGAAATCGGCCGGTTTACCCCACACCTTGGCCGCAATGGTCGACCCGGCCAGCATGCCGATGACGGTGCCCTCGAGACCGGCGTCGAACATCGTCCGACGAAACCGGGCCGAGGTGTCCAAGGTGCCGGTGTGCGGGTCGACGAGGGATTTGTCGTGGTACTCCCAGCCGGGCTGGTGTTCCTCGGAGCCGCGATGGTGATCGATCGTCACGATGGTCGCGCCGACCGGTTCGGCAGCGGCCCCCAGGAAGACGGTCGACTTGCCGCAGTAGGTGCCGATCTCGATGCCGACACCGGTCGAATCCGGTTGGGACAGATACTCTCCGGCGATCTCGAACAAGGTCTGCGCCTCGTCGAGCGGCATGAATCCGGGTGCGTCCTCCGCCACCTTCAGGCGCTCTGGCGATGGGGCTTTGGGCATCTGCGTCGACGATGCGGTCATGAGGCAGATCCTATCCGGTCGTCATCGTCGGCCGCGTAGGGTGAGCCGTATGAAAGCTCAAGTGCTCACCGCAGAGAACGGCCCCTCCGCGCTGGAACTGACCGACGTCCCGGACCCGAAGCCTGCCGACGGGCAGGTTCTCGTCGACATCAAGTCCTGTGGCATCTGCTTCCCGGATCTGCTGATGAGTCAGGGCAAGTATCAGCTGCGGGTCCCGACGCCGTTCACCCCCGGCACCGAGGTCGCCGGAGTCGTGCGCGAGGCACCCGAGGGCTCGACGGTCAAGGTCGGTGACAAGGTGTTGGTGGCCTCCATCGTCGGCGGATTCGCCGAGCAGGTCGTTGCGGCACCCGAGCAACTGCTGCCGCTGCCGGAGGGACTGACCTTCGACCAGGGCGCCGCCATGGGCATCAACTACCAGACCGCCCTGTTCGCGCTCAAGGTCCGTGCGCAAACCGCTCCTGGCGAGGTCGTCGGTGTGCTCGGAGCGGCCGGCGGCGTCGGTACCGCGTCGATCATGGTGGCAAAGGCCATGGGCGCCAAGGTCATCGCCATCGTGCACCGAAAGGGCGCCGACGAATTGCTGCGCAGCGCGGGTGCCGACGAGATCGTGCAGCTCGAAGAGGGCTGGGGCGCCGAACTCAAGAAGATCGCACCTGAGGGCGTGGACGTGATGATCGACCCGTCCGGCGGTGACGTGTTCGACGAGGCGCTGCGCCAGGTGGCCCCCGACGGCCGGTATGTGGTGATCGGCTTCGCCGCCGGCGGCATCCCGACGGTCAAGCTGAACCGGGTGCTGTTCCGCAACATCGCCGTCGTCGGCGCGGCCTGGGGTGAATATGTTCGCACGCACCCCGGCGTCCCGGAGCTGCTGCACGACGAGCTCACCGAGATGATCGCCGCGGGCATGAGCCCGCAGGTCAACGTCACCTACACCCTCGACGAACTGCCCAAGGCGTTGACCGACCTGGCCGAGGGGCGGATCCTGGGGAAGGCGGTCGTCAAGATCGCCGACTGACCGACCAGCGATTGGGGTGCTCCCTGGCTGGTCGAGTAGCCGCGAACGAAGTGAGTGGCGTATCGAGACCACGGACGAAGGAGAGCGCAGCATGTGCCGCAACATCACCGAACTGCGTGGCCTGGAGCCCGCGGCGACCGACGAGGAGATCGAGGCGGCCGCGCGTCAGTACGTCCGCAAGGTCAGCGGTATCCGGCATCCCTCGGCTCTGGCCCACGACGCCTTCGAGGAGGCCGTGCAGCAGGTCACCGAGGCCACACGTGCACTCCTCGAGGCGTTGCCGGAGCGACGCCAACCACCCAAGACCGTGCCGCCGCTACGCCGGCCGGAGGTGCGGGCGCGGATAGCCGCGCGGGGATAGTACGCGCCGGTCGTCAGGCCGCGATGTCGAACAGCTTCGCCGCGTTGCGGTACACCGCGCCGCGCAGCCAGTCGTCACCGAGATCGAGACGTGCCAACGCCTCCAACCCGTGGGTGTACGGGTAGGGGATGTTCGGGAAGTCGCTGCCGAACAAGATCTTGTCGCCGATATCCTGCAGCCTCGGCAATGCATCCTTCGGGTACGGCCAGTCGGCTTCGGTGAAGTCGGTGAAGGACATCGTCGTATCGAGATACACGGACGGATGTTGTTCCGCGAGTTCGAGGAATTCGATGTACTCGGTCGTCCCCATGTGCGCGATGATCAGCGGCAACGACGGAAAGCGATGCAGCAGCGTCCGAATCGGTTCGACTCCGGTGTAGCGGCCGGGCTCGGGACCTGATCCGCAGTGGATGATGACCGGTACCTGGCTGTCGGCGATCTGCGACCACACACCGTCGAGGAGCGAGTCCAGCGGTGAGTAGTCGCCGACCTGGATGTGGGATTTGAACACCCGGACGCCGCGCTGGATCGCGTGCGACACGTACTGCGGTGCTGACTCCTCGGGATAGAAGGTCGCTGTGGGCAGACAGTCGGGATGGTGTGCGGCGAAGTCGGCGGCCCAGCCGTTGAGCCATTCGGCCATGTCGGCTTTGTGCGGGTAGACCAGTGAGGAGTACGCCCGAACCCCGAACTCCTGCAGAGTCGCGACCCGAAGATCCTCGGCGGCGCGATAGGTGATCGGCCATTCCTTGCCGAACCGCGGCCCGATGGAGTCGAAGTACGACCACACCTTGTCCATCACCGGCTTGGGCATGAAATGGGTGTGGACGTCGATCAGCCCGGGAAGCCCGAGACCCTGCCAGACGGCGCACGTGCGCGCGACCTCCTCCGGGCCGAAGGGTTCGGAGGCGTCAACCGGTGGACCCACTGTGTTCACGGGTCCACGCTACCGCCACCTGTTCACACCTATATGCAAACGGGCATGCGGACGCCGCAAACGCGATATGACCTAGATCACTGTCCTGGCGAATCCCCACTGAAACGTGTTCTAATAAGATGCGAATGAACCAGACAACTGTCCAGACAGTACTCTGGTTCACGTGAATCGCGGCTCGTCGACCAGTCGACCTCCGGGGTCTGTTCACGAATCACACGCCCGATCAGGAGTGAATGAGATGGCCACTGGCGCTACCGATTCCGGAACAGCAGGCATGAGCGTGATGCAGCAGCTCGTCCCGCTCATGAGTCTGTTCGTCAAGACCTACTTCCGGGCCGAGGTCCGCGGTGAGCAGCACATCCCCGACGACGGTGTGCTGATCGTGTCCAATCACTCTGGTGGCACCTTCAGCGTTGACATGCCGATGGTCGCGACGGCGTTCGCCGACCGCTTCGGTGCACCGCGCAATGTGCACACCATCGCCCACGACGTCATGTTCCTCGGGCCATTCGGTCCCGTCATGCGCGCATTCGGTCTGGTGCCCGGAAGTCGGGAGGGTGCGGTCGAGATCCTGCGCTCGGGCGAGAGTCTGCTGGTGTTCCCAGGCGGCGACCGGGACGCGATGCGCCCGACCCGTGACGGTGCCAAGATCGACTTCTACGGTCGTCAGGGGTACATCCGCACCGCGCTCGAAGCAGGGGTGAAGATCCTCCCGGTGGTGACCATCGGCGGGCAGGAGACCCAGCTCTACCTCAACGACGGCACGGGCCTGGCCCGGTTCCTCCGCTTCGACAAAATGTTCCGCACCAAGAGTGCCCCGCTCACCCTGGGCTTTCCCTTCGGGCTGACCCCGAGTCTCCCACCGAATCTCCCGCTGCCGTCCAAGCTCGTCACCGAGATTCTCGAGCCCATCGACATCGAGGCCGAGTTCGGTCGTGACCCCGACATCGAGCAGGTCGACGAGATGGTGCGCAAGCGTATGCAGCACGCGCTCGACGGGCTCGCACGCGAGCGGCGTTTCCCGGTACTGGGCTGAGGATTGGCCGATGTCTGCAATGTCGCGACGTGTGAGGTCCTACGCCTGGTTGGTGCGGGTGCTGACCCGCGGCGGTGTGATCGGCCCGACCCGGCCCGACCGGATCGTCCGGATGGGGCGCGCCATGAAGCGGCAAGGTGGCGCCTCACCGATGAGCGGGATCGGGCTGGCCGCCGCCCGCAAACCCGACGCCACCGCACTCGTCGACGAGGCCGGCAGCCTCACCTGGGGTGACCTGGACCGACGGGGGGACGCGCTGGCCGTCGGCATCGCGTCGCTGACCGGCCGGCCGGTGCGGACCATCGCCGTGCTGTGCCGCAACCACCGCGGCATCATCGAGGCGCTCACCGCCGGCACCCGCCTGGGCGCCGAGACGGTCTTGCTGAATACCGGATTCGCGGGCCCGCAGCTGGCCGACGTGATCGGCCAGGAGAGTGTCGACCTGCTGATCGTCGACGACGAGTTCGGCGAACTCGTCGAGGTGGCCGTCGCGGCCAACCCATCCCTGCGGTGCCTGCGCGCCTGGACCGAACCCGACACGGTCGCGATGTCGCCGGCCCGGCGCTCCGCGGATGTCGGCACCATCGACGAGTTCATCGTCGCCCACCGCGGTGACCACCCGGCACCCGTCACCCGGGCCGGTCGCATCGTCCTGCTGACCTCCGGCACCACCGGTACCCCGAAGGGTGCGCGCCGGGGCGGCAGCACGGATGTCGCCTCGCTGGCCGCGGTGCTGGACCGGATTCCCTGGCGCGGCGGGCAGTCCACGGTGATCGCCGCACCCGTGTTTCACGCGTGGGGTTTCGGCCAGGTCGCGATCGCGGCGGCGGTGACCAGCACGATGATCATGCAGCGCCGGTTCGATCCGGTGGGCACCCTCGATCTCGTGCGGCGCTACGGCGCGACGGGGCTGGCCGTGGTCCCGGTGATGCTGGAACGCATCATGGACCTCCCACCCGCCGAACTCGACGCCCGCCCGATGCCCACGCTGCGCTTCGTGACCGCGAGCGGCTCCCGGATGCGGACGGACGCACTCATCGCCTTCATGGACCGTTTCGGCGACATCGTCTACAACAGCTACAACGCCACCGAGGCGGGCCTCATCAGCACCGCCGTGCCGGTGGATCTGAGGGCGGCACCGGAGACGGCCGGACGTCCACTCACCGGGACCCGCGTGCGTCTGCTCGACGACGACGGACGCGAGGTCCCGGCCGGCGGTACCGGCCGCATCGTGGTCGCCAGCAATTCCGGCTTCGACGGTTACACCAGCGCCGACACCACCAAGGAATACGCCGACGGATACATGATCTCCGGGGATGTCGGCCGTTGCGACACCGCCGGCCGCCTCTTCGTCGTCGGACGGGACGACGAGATGATCGTCTCCGGTGGCGAGAATGTCTTCCCCTTGGAGGTCGAGCAGGTACTCGACGCGCATCCGGCGATCCTGGAGTCCGCGGTCGTCGGGGTCGACGACGAGCGTTTCGGTCAGCGTCTGGTCGCGTACGCGGTCACCCGTCCCGACGCGGTGATCACCGCGGAGGAACTACAGGCCCACATCAAGAGCGAACTCGCCGGTTACAAGGTGCCGCGTGAGATCCACTTCCTGCCGCAACTGCCACGCAACGCGACCGGCAAGGTCCTGAAGAAATCACTGCCCGAGACCGTGTCGACGCACGCGGCCGGCAACCCGGAACAGGAGCCCTGAGCATCATGGAGCGGTTGACTGGGCCCGATGCCCTCATGCTGAACATGGAGAACGCGCACACCCCGATGCACACGCTCAAGGTGGCGATTCTCGACTCGACCCGGCGTGGTCGGGCGATCACCGTGGACGAGTTGGTGACGACGCTGCCGGGCTATCTCGGGCTGTTCCCGCGCGCGACGCAACGCATCGAATGGGTGCCCGGGTGCGGTGCGCGCCCGTTCTGGGTTCCCGACGAGGATTTCGACATCTCCGCGCACATCGACGAGTTCACCCTCGATGCGCCCGGCGGACGCGATGTGCTCGACGCGCTGCTGTCCGAGCTGGCCGTCCGGCAGCTCGATCGCACCCGACCGCTGTGGGCCATCACCCTGGTACACGGTCTCGCCAACGGAACTCAGGCCGTCGTGGTTCGCGTGCACCACGCCGTTGCCGACGGTGTGGCGGCTCTGAACGTGCTCATGGGCGCCACGGCCGAGGAGGGCGAGACTCCCGTGCGGGTGGCCGTCGATCCGGCAGCGCGGGCCCCCGGGTCCCGGGTGTTGCGCCGCGCGCTGCGGCGCGACAAGTGGCGGCAGTTCACCGGTATACCGGCTCTCGTGCGCGACCAGGTCGCCGGGCTCATGACGACTCGCACGGTGAACGATGCGCATCTGCACCCGCGCCCACTCGGTGCCCGGCGCACGAGCTTCAACTCACCCAGCGCCGATCGTCGCGTTTGTGCCAGTGGTTCGGTTCCGTTCGCAGCGCTGCAGCAGGTCGCGGTCGCGACCGGCACGACCGTGAACGGTGCGCTGCACGGGATCATCGCCGGCGCCATGCGCGCGGAGTTCCTGGCTCGCGGCGACGACCTCTCGCGCCCGACGGTTGCCGTGTTCGGAGTGGCCGCTGATGTGGCTTCGCCCCGCACCGGCGGAAACGAGATCGCTACCGCCGCAACTTACCTGCGCACCGACATCGAGGACCCGGTGGTGCGGGTGGTGGAGACCGCGGCGAGTTGCTCGGCGGCGGTCGCGAAGCGGCGAGCGATCGGATTCGAGCTCACCAGCAGTGTCACCGGCTACACCGGACGTCTGGGGCCGATCTTCCGTGAGCTCATGGCACACCACATGCCCCGCGTGCCCAACAACATCACCACGGCCAATCTGCCCGGGCCGCGCTCCACCCGGTGGATCGGCGACATCGAGGTGGTCGATTGGATCTCGTTCGCGCTCGCGATCGCACCGGCCGACGTCAACCTCACCACCTACAGCTATGCGGGGTCGATGAACTTCGGCCTCGTGGCCACTCCCGAATCGATGCCCGATCCCGCAGGGTTCCTGCGGCGGCTGACGGCGGCGCTCGAGGAGGTACGCGCGGCCCTCGCCGCCGACGCCCATGCCGCCGACGAGGCCCCACGGGTGATGGCGAGCCAGGACATGACGTGACCGATTGGGATACCGCGGCAACGCGGTTGGGCCTGTTCGCGGATGTCCTGCCCCGAGCGGTCGCCAGTGCGCGCGCGGCCGGTCAGGGTGACCTCGCCGCGGGACTGCCGGCTTCGACCTTCGGACCACGAACGGTGACCGAGGCGGCCCTCGATGAGTTCTTCATCGCGGTCAACGCGGCGGTTCGGCACATGCCGTCCACCGTCGACGTGAGCGCATCGATCGACCGGTGCGCGACGGTGGCCGACGAGATCGCCGGGCTCGGCATCGCCGGGGCCAACGTCGCACAGCCCGTACCCGAGATCGTCGGGCGCCGCCGGAAGGTGTTCGGCGCCACCGGGTATCACCACATCGATTTCCGGGCAGACATCCGGCTGCCGGGTTCGCTCGCCGAACTCGACCCGTATGAGGCCTCGACCGCATCGGTGCGGGTGCTGGCGTCGGGTACCGCCCGCCGGCCCTGGCTGATCTGGGTGCACGGCGCCGCCCAGGGGCGCCCCGATGACCTCTACGCGTTCCGGGCGGCCCACCTGCACCGTCGTCTGGGCTACAACGTGGTGTTTCCGGTGCTACCTGCCCATGGGGTGCGGCGCCACCGGTCGCTGGCCTACCCAGGGCTCGATCCACTCACCAACGTGTCGGTGACGCTGAGGGCGATCGCGGAGGTTCGTGCGCTGGTGAGCTGGATCGCGACCCACGACCCCAGCGAGATCTCGATCGTCGGTACGTCGCTGGGCGGCCCGGTCGCGGCGATGGTGGCGGGACTCGAGGATCAGATCGGATCGGTCCTCGCGGTGGTCCCGATGCTCGATATGCATGCGACTCTCGCTCACCATATGTCGCGCGGCGGCTCGCGGGGTGCCGCGATGGCGATTCTCATGCGCTCGCCGGCGGTTCGTGCCGTGTCCTCGGTGATCGACCCGCTGGGTGTGGAGCCCGCCGCGGTACCGGATCGCCGGATGGTCATCGGCGCTCTCAACGATCGCGTCACCTCCGTCGCCGCGGCCCGGCGCCTCCATGCGCACTGGGGAGGCCGCGTGCACTGGTACCGGGGAAGCCATGTGGGTCAAGCGTTCTCCGCCAACGTCCGTACCGTGACCGATCGGTTTCTGCGTCTCGCCCCACCGGCATGAGGCCTCGAAATCGGTTGGGTGGGCACGCCGAATGCGGAGCCGATGGTCAGTGTATTCATGCCGGACCGAGCCGTTGACAACTGGTGTACACGTGTCTAGCCTTGCGTCTATATAGTGCTGGTCACGATGGTTCGGCGGCACCGATCCGAGTCGACCGATCCCGAAAAGGGGGCGCAGAGCAATGACACCAACGATGATGGCGATGAGTCTGCGTGACGGCCAGCTGGCGATTCGCCAGATCCCCCACCCGACCCCGTCGTCGGGGCAGATCCTGGTCCGGACCCTGGCGTGCGCGATCTGCGCATCCGACCACCACTACATGGACCACCCCGAGATCGCCGCCAGTGATCGTTCGAGAATGCGTGTGCTCGCTCCTGAGTCGGATGTCGTGATGGGACATGAGTTCTGCGGCGAGATCGTCGAATACGGTCCGGACACCAAGAAGGAGTGGCCCATCGGAAGCCGCATCACCGCGACCCCGGCCCTGTTCACCGACGGCGAGTTGCGGATCATCGGGATGGCGCCCGACGCGCCGGGTGCCTTCGGTGAATACTTCCTCGTCTCCGAGGGATTCGCCCGACCGCTACCCGAGACGATCCCCCCGGAGAATCTGTCGCTCATCGACGCGATAGCCGTCGGCTGGTACTACACCGGTCTGGGAACCGAGGATCCCGCCGCGGTTCCGCTCGTCGTCGGACTCGGCGCGATCGGCCTGTCCGCCGTTGTCGCGCTGCACCAGCGCGGCGTCCCGCACATCGTCGCCGCCGACTTCAGCGACAGTCGTCGGGCCCTGGCGCAGAGTCTGGGCGCAGACACCGTCGTCGATCCCGCCATCGAGTCGCCCTTTGCTGCCTGGCGTCGGGTGGCGTGGGGGACCGACGAGGACATCGTCGACCGAATCCGATTGGCCGGGCTACCGAAATGCGTGGTATACGAGTGCTCGGGAGCAGAAGGCGTCCTCGCCGACGTCATCGAGCAGTGCGCGATCGGTACCAGGATTCTCACGGCCGGCGGCCCGGCCGAGGACGTGATCCCGACCGATGTCGCACACCTGAAAGGCGTCAACCTGCAGTTCGGGGGTGGGCCGGACCCGTCGGACTGGTTCGAGATGTGTGATCTCGTCGCGAGCGGTCAGGTCGACACGGGCCCGCTGGTGGGCGAGGTGGTCGGCTTCGACGGTCTCGTCGATGCCTTCGA
Organism: Gordonia rhizosphera NBRC 16068; assembly: GCF_000298195.1. GTDB lineage: Bacteria > Actinomycetota > Actinomycetes > Mycobacteriales > Mycobacteriaceae > Gordonia > Gordonia rhizosphera. Next base: position 25,038 of record NZ_BAHC01000186.1, read on the forward strand.
GCGGGCGCGCTCGTCCGCGGCGCCGCCGCGCATCGTGTTCCGGCCGGACGCGGGATGAGTTGTGAGAATGGCTGATTCAACAGCCTCGGATGCCGTCGACCCGGATTCGGCGGACCACCGAGGACATCAGGGTCGGCCTGCTGGCCTACGCCGCCGCCGCGGCCGCCGGATGGCGCGTTCCTCTACGAGGATCCCGGCAGCGCCGACCATCTCATCGCGCTGAACGCCACGACACCCGTTGCTCTTGCCCCACCAGTTCGTACCGCCGATGCTGAATGACGGACGCGGCGACATGCTGCCGGGAGACGTCGCCGCGGCGATCCTCGCATCGATCGAGGACCGGCCGGTACACGTGGTCGGCCAGACGAATAGCGAAATCGCCCAGATGATCCGGGCAATGGACCGGACCGAGGCTGTGCGAATGATGAGCGATGCGGTCAACCAGTACGCGGGTCGCGCCGACCGATCGCGGTCACCGGTCGATGAACCCACAACTGCTCGGTCAGCCCATACCGTCCAGCACTGCGCTCACGACAGCGTCTGGTGCTTGTTCGGGCACCCAGTGAGTGATCCCGGGCAGGCGGATGGTGCGATACTCGCCGGTCACGTGGTCGCCGCAGCGCGCAATGGAAGCCGCTCCCACCGCGACATCGTTCTCGCCCCAGATGAGGGTGGTGGGACGGTTGGCCGGGGCGATCGCTGCCAGGTCGTCGTCGCCGTTCGCCCGATACCAATTGATCGCCGATGCCATGGCCCCGGGTTGCATGAGGACCTCGACGTGCCGCTCGATGAGATCGTCGGCGACGACGCCCTCGTATGCGGCTCTCAGTCCGGCCCCGTCGTCGGCGGTCATCAGATCCGCCATGGACGGATCGTCGCGCAGTGAATCCATATACGCCGACCTCTGCCGCTGATCGGGATCGGATGCGATGGCCCAGGCGAAGGCGGCGGGATGGGGAACCGACACTGCGGTCAGACTGCTGATCCGGTCGGGTCGCGCCGCAGTGGTCGCCCACGCCACGATCGCACCCCAATCGTGTCCGACGAGGTACACGCGTTCCAGTTCGGTTGCATCACAGAAGTTCACGACGTCGGCGACAAGGTTCTCGAGGCAATAGTCGGCGACGGTCGAGGGCCGGGCACCGGGAGAGTAGCCGCGCTGGTCGAAGGCGATGGCGGGGACGCCGGCCCGGCCGAGGCGTGCCATCACGGGCAGCCACGACGCTTTGCTCTGCGGAAATCCGTGTAGCAGAAGGACGCTCTCGCTCGGGTCCAGGCCGTTGTACAGTCCGACGTCGTTGACCGCGGCGTCGAAGGTGAGATCGCCGACGTCGACCCGGACTTCGTTCAGATCGCTGTTGTCTGAGGAGTTCACAGTTCTCCGTGTGGAATTGCCTCGTAGTAGGGGATACGGGTGTAGCCGTCGGGGAGGTCGGCGGTGAGGTCGGCCATCATCGGATGGGTGACCCGATCGGATACCCGAAGATCGATGCAAGCGGGGCGTCCGCTGCCGAGCGCGCGGTGCAGCGCCGGCGCCACCTCGGCGAGGCTCGTCACGTGTTCCCCGTGACATCCGAACGACGACGCGATCGTGTCGTAGCGGGTGTCGGGCAGCTCGACGGCGACGGAGGTGCCCTGGCCGAACAACGCGGACTGACCGTGACTGGACATGCCCCAACCCGAGTTGTTGAGCACCACTGTCGTGATCGGCAGCCGATGCCGGATCATCGTGTCGAACTCCTGAAGGTGAAATCCGACCCCGCCGTCACCGGTCACCAGCACCACGGGACGGTCAGGCCGGGCCACCTGCGCGCCGATCGCCATTCCCTGGCCCACCCCGAGGCCGCCCATCGAACCGAGGCCGAACCAGGACCGGGGTTCGCGACCCCTGGCGAAGAAGCTTATCCAGCCGGCGGTCTCACCTCCGTCGAAGACCAGATGCGCGTCCGGCGGCAACGCATCCACCAGCGATCTGCATGCCCAGTAGGGATGCAGCCCGTGTTCGGATTCCCGTTCGTCGTCGGCGTAGAGGAGCGCATGGGCGTTCGCTCCTTCCACAACCTTGCGCGTCCACTCGCCCCAGCCGGGCAGCCGTGACGCGACGGCACCGAGTGCGCGCACGGTCTCGGCGGCATCGGCCGTGATCGACACCGCCACCTCACCGATCCGACCAGGCTGCGTCCCATCGAGATCGACGTGGATCACCATGGCGTCGTGAGGGATGATCGATTCGGTCCGTGATCCGGTCATGGCGCCCTGACGAGCGCCGAGGAGGACGACCACGTCCGGCGATCCGGCCAAGAACTGGACGGCGGCCGCATCCGCGCTGTTGCCGGCCCAGCAGGGATGCTCCGGATCGAGGAGGCCGAGTCCCCACGAGACCCCGAACACCGGGATCTGCACCTTGTCGAGCAAGCCCTCGAGCGCGGCCCGGCAACCGCGGCTCATGGCGGCACCTCCGCCGGTCAGGATCACCGGCCGCTCGGCGCGTGCGAGGACGTCGACCATCGCCTCCACTGCGGTTGCCGACGCGGCGGCGGGATCGGGGAGGGTCAGGGAGGGTTTCGATGCGAGGGTCTCGTCGATCTCCTTGAACATGATGTCGATCGGTATGTCCAGGACGACCGGACCCGGCACACCGGTCAGGGCGTGGCGAACCGCGAGCGCTGTCAGGTCGGGTATGCGGGCCACGGTGGTGACCCGGTGTGACCACTTGGCGGCCACACCGCCGACGGCGACCTGGTCCAGCCCTCCTTGCAGGACATTGAGTTCGGCCTCGCGCAGCGGGGGTGAACTCGTGATCAGCAGTACCGGGGTCCGATCGGCGCCGGCATTGCACAGCGATGAGAACGCATTGGCGAAGCCGGGACCCGAGGTCGCGAACGCAACCCCGAGTCCGCCGGTGGCACGGGCATAGCCCTCGGCGGCATTTCCGGCCGCCGCCTCGTGGCGATGGTCGATGATCCGCATACCCAGTTCGTCGCACTCGACGAGAAACGAGTCGAGGTGTCCGCCGTGCACGCCGAAGATGTCGGTGACACCGAATGACGAGAGTGTTCGGGCGACGAGCTGTCCACCGGTGACCATCGGCATTCGTTCGTACCTCCTGATTGTCAGTTGGCGGTGATTCCCGCGTCCACCCGGATCTCGGTGCCCGTCACGTACCGGGCCTCGTCGGAGAGCAGGTAGACAACCGCGTTGCTCACATCGACGGGTTCGACCAGAAAGACCGGCAGTTTGTTGGCGAACAGTGGGGCGACGTCGCTGCGCTCGCCTTGCACCAGCTCGATCATGCGGGGTGCGTTGATGCCCGTGAGCACACCTGTCGGGTGCACGACGTTGACCCGGATGCTCTGTGCGGCGAGTTCATTGGCCAACGCCCGGGAGAATCCATTGATCCCCCACTTGGACGCCACATAGGGCAGGTTGAACGGCTGCGCGTTCAACGCACCGGCCGAACCGATGTTGACCAGGCTGCCGCCGGTCTCCGGGAGGTGTGGAATGACCGCAGCACAGGTGTTCCACGCACCGATCAGGTTGACGTCGAGGACCTTTCGCCAGTCGGTATCGGTCACCTCATCCCATGTCCCGGAGTTGATCACCCCGGCGTTGGCCACCGAGCCGTCGAGACGTCCGAGGGCGGCGACGCCTTCGGTGATCGCATCCTCGAGGGCACCTCGGTCGCTCACGTCCACCTGCGCCGAGAACGCCTTGCGGTCGCGGGCCACCACCTCCGCGACCACTTCGGCGAGGTCGTCGGGGGTGCTCATCGGATACGGGATGGTGTCCATGTCCGCGCACGCGTCGATGAGAATCACGTCGGCGCCTTCCTCGGCGATCTGGATCGCGTGACTGCGCCCCATCCCCCGGGCGGCACCGGTGACGACGAATGCCTTGTCCTTCAGGCGATCTGACATCGAGTTGTCACTCCCAGAACATCGAGCTGATCTTGCCCATCATCGCAACGGTGTCCGCGCGCGGCATCGAGGCCATGAACTCGGCGGCCTTCTCGTCGTCGGGATTGGCGAAGACGCGTGGACCGGTACCGAGCTGGGGAAAGAGTGACGCGGCGACCTGCTCGGGGGTGAATGGTTCGGTGACACCACCGCTGCCGAAAACGGCCTCCATGTCTTCCTTGCTCGGCTGCTTCATCTGCTTCTGACGTTCGAGGAAGACGGGGGTCGAGGTCGCCCCCACCACGAGGGTGCAGGCGTCGACACCGTGTTCGCGGAACTCGTCCCACAGACCTTCGCCGAGGATCAGTTCGTAGGACTTCGCGGCACCATAGGCGGCGAAGACCTTGATGCCCTGCAGAGCCCCGAGCGACGACACCAGTACGATGCCACCCCGCTTGCGCTCGATCATGCCCGGCGCGAGTTGCTTGACCAGCAGGGTGGGCGTGATGCAGTTGACCACGATGTTCCCGATCAGGCTGTCGCGGTCCTCGTCGACGAACAGGCCCTGGGGCTCGAGCGCGGCGTTGTAGATGAAGAACCCGATCTCGAGTCCTTCGACAGCGGAGGCGAACTGGGCGTCGGCGTCGCTGTCGGCGAGGTCGAGCACCACCGGTTTGACCTCGACGCCGTGTTTCGCGCGGATCTTCTCGGCGGTCTCCTCCATCAGCGCGCCGCGGCGGGCGACCAGGACGACGTTGAGTCCTCGCTGCGCCAATTCGTCGGCGAAAGCCGCACCGAGGCCGGTGGAGGCGCCCGCCACCGCCGCCCACGGGCCGTATCTGTCCTTGAACTGTTGATCAGCCATTGTCCCGATGTTCCCTCCGTGTTGTCAGTTCGACTGTGCTGTCGTGGATTTCTTGTGTTCGTCGCATACGGCCACGATGGACTCCCGTGGTGTCCGGAAGCTGATGTCCAAGTCCTTCTCCGCAGTGGAATTGTCCGCGCGTGGCGCATGCAGGAGATAGCGCACGGCTCCCTCACTGAGCTGCGCCATGTCGTCGGGCACCCGGCTGCGGAACCGATCCGCGAGTTTCCCGAGCCCGATCAACATCGCGTTCGGTAGTGCGATGTGCCGAACCGTCGTACCCGACGCCTCGGTCAGGATCGCGGCGAGTTCCCCTCCGTCGACGTGCGTGCCACCGACGACGTAGCGTCGTGGTCCGCGGTCCCTGTCGAGCATGCGCGCATGTGCTTCGGCGACGTCACGGACGTCGACGATGGTGAGGCCGGCCGAGCGGCCGATCACACCCGACTTGATGAAACTGACCACCGCGTCGCCGGATTCACCGAATCTGCCGTGTGCCGACGGGCCGATCACGGTCGTCGGATAGGTGAGGACCACCGGCTTTCCCTCGGACTGGAGTTCTCGGGCGAATTTGTCCACCGCACCTTTGGAGTTCGCGTATGCGTCGCCGCCACCGCGAATGGGCTGGTCCTCTTGGACGACGTCGAGTCCGGGATCCCACAGCACCGCCGAACTCGACACACAGATGATCGGGTCGAGCCCGCGTTCGACGGCACCACCGATGACATTGTGGGCACCACTCGTGTTGCGGCGGCGGAGGTCCTCCCCGCCGTCGGACTGGAGTGCGACATCGGCTGCGGCGTGGATGACCGCGTCGCATCCGTCGAGAGCCGCATCGACCGCGGCGACATCCTGCATGTCGCCGATGACGACGTCGCTCGCGTCGAAGCCCAGAAACTGCGCGGTCTGACCGAGCTTGTCCGGGTTTCGGACCAGGAACCGTACCTCGTGCCCGTGCTCGTGGACGGCCTTGGCGATCCACCCGCCGACGAATCCGGTCGCTCCGGTGATCAGAACCCTCATCGGCTCGCCAATTCTGCGCGCGGTGTGTTGCCGAAGCCGCCGTAGCTCCGGATCAAGGGCAGGTCGGCGGCGGTCACCGGGCCCGGTGCGGCAGCGCAGACATCCTGGATGGCGTTGGTGATCTGCATCGCGGTGGCGACGCTCGCCGCATGGACGTGGTCTTCGAGAGGAACCTCCCGGGTGAAACTGGCCAGTGAGATGAAATGCACCTGCATCGAGGGGTCGCCCTCGATCGTCAACGTCCACCCGTCCTGTGGCTTCGGCCAATGCCCGGGGTACTCGCCGCCGACCGTCCAGAGCGCTTCGATCTCGACGAGTTCCTCGTCACCGCGCCGGCCGACCCATCGCCAGTGCTGTCCGGCAGTGGTGCCCGCTTTGAGCAGATGATCGAAGATCTGGTGGTCTTCCATGGCCGCGATCGCCTCGACGTCGGCGGTGACGGTGTCGATGTCGGCGTTCAGGGAGTCGGCGATGAACCACACCATCTCGGAGAACAGGGAACTGTTGAACGCCAGAAACTCATTGGCGGTCGGACTGATCGATTCCACCGGCTGCCCGAAACACATGTTGTTGAAGGTGATCTCGGTGCTCTCGTACACCGACCAGTCCGCGCGTTCCTGCAGGGTCACCTTCTCGATGCTGCGTGTCATGCCCGACAGGGCCAACGGCAGCACCGCCGATAGGTTGCCCGGATTGAGTCCGCTGCCGTGGACACTGACTCCGCCTTTCTCGCAGGCCGCGGTCAGCCGTGCGAGATCGGCGGGGTCCAGCCGGCGCGGATGGAACAGGAATGCGGTGGTGACCACATTCTTGCCGGACTCGAGAATCGCGCACACGTCATCGAGCGAAGCCTTCCGCGGTGTATAGATCACGCAGTCGGCGTCCAGCGCAATAATGTCGTCGGAATTGGTCGTGGCCAGCACGCCCTGGGTGGAGCGCTTGGCCAGGTCCCCGGCATCGACACCCACCTTCTCGTCGGAATACACCCGCACCCCGACGACCTCGAGATCGTCGCGGATATCCAGGATCGTCTGCAGCACTTCGGTACCCACCGAACCGGTACCCCAGACGATGACCTTGAGGGGTAGATCGCGCTTTGTCATCGCGACGCCCCGGGTGTGCTCGACACCGGCGTGATGGGCAGCGGGATGCCACGGTCTTCGAACACCCACGCGGTCCCGTGCGAGAGGCGCGTCAGCTGCACCTCTTCACATTCCTCGGCGGGAACCTCGGACCACTCGATCGTCACCACCAGGTCGCCGTTGTCGTCTCGGCGTCCGGACACCGCGGACCAGTGGGGGTCGAGTCCCACACCCATCGCCGTGAACGGTCCAAGCTTGTCGACGTCGACCGTGGCCATCCAGCTGTGGTCTGCCATCGCGGGGGATTCGTGCGGGATGCGGATCTCCACCGCGTCGCGGTCGCCGTCGCCGGTCGCAGTGACCTCCACGCCGGTGTACTCGATCGGATTGAGGGTCGGCTGCAGCGTCAAAACCTGCACGAGCCCGGCGGTCCCGGTGCCGAGCCCGAGGCAGTCGCGGATCCGACTCGACGCGATCCCCGCGGTCCCGGTGAACTGCTTGCGATACAACTCGTCGGCGATGTCGTCGCTGGTCCGTCTGCGCACGGCATACAGGTACGACAGAGCGAGCAGATGATGTTCCAGCGCAACCTCGTTGGCCAGCCGGACCAGCGCCGAGCATGACCACTGGTCGAACCGGATGTCGGAATACAGCGGCCCGGTGTACTCGCCCTTGCCCTCGTCGCTCAGGTCGATGGGATCGAGTGGCAGAGTGGCCGCATTCGTGCGGGCGATCGCGATCGCCTCGTCGGGGATCGGGAGGTCCTCGCGGTCGGGTTCGATGGTGATCTTCCAGTGGCAGTGCGGTCCGGTCGCGCCTTCCGGGCGCGGCGGGCGGTGGATGGGCCGGAACCGGGCCTTCGGATTCGTGGCGATGGCAGTCGCATCGAAGGTGGGATCCTGGATGTCGTGACACATCGACCGGACGAGGTCGTAGCCCATCGGCTCCACATCGATCAGGGCGCCGCAGTACTCGTTGACGAACTCACCGTGATACGGGTCGGTGAGCGAGTACCGGAAGTCGAGGAACTGCGGTGGGGCGCCGACGTCGAACTGCAGGACCTTGAAGATGTCCTCGACGCTGTCGCCGGTGACGTTGAGGGCCTCGCGGAGCCGTCGCGTGTAGTTGGGACTGGCTCCCATCCACTCCTCGATCGCAACCTGCGTCTGTGCATCCATCCCGAACTTCTCCAGTACGTACGGGATTCCGGCACGGTCGATCATCTGACCGGTGAGCATCAGATCGGGCAGCAGCGCGGCGAGCTGGCCACGATCGAGGGCGGTGTAGGACATTGCGGGGCTTCTCCACGGTGCTAGAGCGGGCGGACTGCTTCGTCGTTGGTTGTCGCGCGAGGCCCGGCGAAGTGACGGGCGTCATACTCGGGCGCCGACATGACACAGACTACTGATCTGGTGGACTACTGTCCAGATGATCATCTAGATTTGGTTCTGTAAGGTCGTGTGGATGGTGGGAGCCGATATGAGTGAGAGAGATATGGCAGAGGGCGCGAACAGGGTCGATGAACCCTTGGACCTGCGGGCGGGTGTGGTCGGTCTGGGCATGATCGGTGGCGGTGTGGCGGTGAGTCTCGCCCGGAAAGGTCGGACGCCTGTCGTGTACGACATCCGGTCCGAGGCGGCGGATGCTCTCGAGGGCGTGCCGGCGGTGGTCGAGAGTCCTGCCGACGTGGCCCGCGGGGCCGACGTGGTGTTGGTCGCGGTGGTGAACGGTGAGCAGGCGCGCTCGGTGATCGGCGGCGACGGGGGGATCCTCGAAGGGGCACGGCCCGGCGCAGTCGTCGCACTCTTGTCGACGGTCGACATCGAGACGGTTCGGGAACTGTCCGCGACGTGTGCCGATCAGGAGGTCGGGTTCCTCGACGCCGGCGTCACCGGAGGAACCCAGGCCGCCCAGAACGGGCTCACCGTCATGGTCGGGGGCCCTGAAGACGTCTACCGCCGTGCGCGTCCCATCCTCGAGGACTTTGCCGGTGCGGTGGTCTACTGCGGTGAACTGGGGGCGGGAATGACCACGAAATTGGCCCGCAACGCGCTCACCTATTCGATGTGGGCCGCGGTCCGGGAAGCTGCGTCGATCGCGGAAGCCGGTGGGGTTGCGCTCGACAAGCTGCTCGAGGTCCTGGAGCATTCCGACGGGGGGACACATCCGCTGACGCTGTTGCGGGTGCACACGGCCGGACTCGAGCTGCCCGCCGATCAGGTCGACACCTATGATGCGTTGGCCCAGAAGGATCTTGCGGCGGCCCAGCGTTTCGCGGGCAGCGTGGGTGTGGAACTCCCCATCGTGAATGTCGTGCGGCCGCGGATGCGGGCCGTCTATAGCGGCGAGCGACCGGAGCCCCTGTCCGAGGACGCCTGGGAGCGGGGGCTGCAGATGATGGACCGCATCTACGGACCCGGCTACCGCGACATGGTGCCCGCCGGTTTGCACAACCCGTCGGTCGACGAGACGGTGGCTCATCTGTTCGCCGACATCTGGAGTCGTCCACATTTGACGGTGCGTGACCGTCGGTTGCTCGTTATCGGTGCCACCGTCATGCTGGGTCGGCAGGATCTCCTGGAGACCCAGATCCGTGGCGCGGCGGCTGCCGGTGAGTTCACTGCGGATCAGTTGCGTGAGATGGTCCTGCAGATGCAGACCTACGGCGGCCCGGGCAATGGCACCAATCTCATGTTCGCGGTCGAGAAGATCATCGCCGAAACGGAGAATCTGTGAACGCGCAGGTCCCCGGGAGTATCCGTCGCGAGTTGGCCGGGAATCCCGGCTCCGGTAGCGTCTAGACGCATGTCCATCGAAGACGGGGTCGCCGCCACTCGACGACGCCTGACCGGGCGGCGGGCAGAGACCGTGACGAAGCTGACCACGGCACTGCCCGTGGTGTTGCGTGAGGTGGGCTATCAAGATCTCACACTGCAGCGAGTGGCGGAGGAATCCGGCCTGGCACGCGCCACCGCCTATATCTACTTCTCGTCGAAGGACCATCTGATCGCCGAGGTCTACTGGCGACAGCTGAACAGCCTCGAGATGATCCAGTCTGATTCCGACTCCCCGGCGGATCGCGTTGTCGCCGTGCTCCGGTCCCTGGCGATGTTGTTCGAGGGGGAGCCGGAGTATGCGGAAGCCGTGTCTGTCGCGCTGCTCGGTACCGACAGTGACGTCATCGAGTTGCGCAGCCAGATCGCCCGCGAGATCCGCAGGCGGATCCGTACTGCGGTGGGCGAGACCGACGATCCGGCGGTCGTGGACCTCGTGGAGCTCATCTACACCGGTGCGATGACTCGGGCCGGAACCGGGCACGTCTCGTTCGCCGAAGCCGCCGACGTCATGGAGGCGGGCGTTCGCCGGATTCTCTGATATGGCCGCCGGATCGCGATGACATCGGACCGCGGCCCGGGTAACGTGCGGTTCATGGTGGACCTGTCCGGGGTATCGGCGACGCGCCGGCGGCTGACCGGGAAGCGCGCGGAGACCGTACGGCGGCTCAGCGAGGCCGCCACCGAGGTGCTGGGGCGAACGGAGTACTCCGAGGTCACCCTGCAAGCGATCGCGACCGAAGCCGGCGTCGCGCGCGCCACGGCATATATCTACTTCGCGTCCAAGGAACATCTCGTGGCCGAGGTCTACTGGCAGCGCCTTCTTGCTTCCGAACCGGCGCAACCATTTTCGTCGGACCCGGTCGATCGGGTAGTGGCGGTGCTGCGCTCCCTGGTCATGGTCGCCGGGGACGAGCCGCGGTTCGCGTTCGCGGTCTCCCAGGCGTTACTCAGCGCCGACTCGGACGTCACGCACCTTCGTTTCGAGATCAGCCGGGAGATCCATCGGAGGATCGTCGCGGCGCTCGGAGACGACGCCGACGCGACGACGGTCACCCTCCTCGAGCTCGTCTACACGGGCGCGATGGTGCGGGGTGGCACCGGGCTCGTCTCATTCGACGCCGTCGCCGACACTGTCGAAGTGGCTGCTCGCCGCATCCTCGCCGTCTGACCTGATTTTCGCGGCCCGCCCGTGCTCGAGGCTGCCACGATGCGGCGGCCGGCGAGCCCTCACAATTGCTTCCGGGGACAACCCCACCTCTGCCGTCTCCGCTTGTGCCGAGTACCAATGGCGTTGCAGGGCTCCAGAGTCGACGTTCATCCATTTTGGACATGAATCTAGATTGTTGTCTTGCCGATCGGCCCGGGTCCGTCTACGGTGGTTGCGGAGGCGACCGGCGGTGCGACGTGACCGGATGGGATTCGCCGAAGGGTCCGAGGTCGTCAGGAGGCTCGTGGTGGGATTGCGCGGTGATGCCGCCATCGTCGGCTATGTGGAACTTGCCCCGGAGAAGCTGAGCAGGGCGTCCGCAGGACCGTTCACGATCGAGCAGTGGGCCGACCTGGCGGCAGCGGCCACCGATGATGCCGGCCTTCCGGCCGAGCGGATCGATGGCATCGTGACCGCGGGCCTGCAGGAGTCGGAGATCTTCGTCCCGTCGACCATCGCCGAATACCTGGGAATACCAGCGAATTTCGCTGAGATCGTCGATCTCGGCGGTGCCAGCGCGGCGGCGATGGTCTGGCGGGCCGCGGCCGCGGTCGAGCTGGGGATCTGCGATCTGGTCGTCTGCGCATTGCCGGCCCGTTACCGGACCTTCTCGTCGGAGGAGAAGCCCCAGCCCGTGCGCGACGCGATGTTGTTCGGATCATCGAGCAACCAATACGGCTCCCCGCAAGCCGAATTCGACATCCCGTATGGGAATCTCGGCCAGAACGGACCATACGGTGAGGTCGCGCAACGCTACGCCGCCACCTTCGGCTATGACGAGGCTCTCATGGCGAAGATCGTTGTCGATCAGCGTGTCAACGCGAATCACACCGAGGGCGCGATATGGCGCGATGTTCCCCTTTCGATCGACGACGTGCTCTCGAGCCCGGTCATCGCCGACCCCCTGCACAAACTCGAGATCGTGATGCCGTGCACCGGAGGGGCAGCGGTGGTGATCGCCGGTCCGGAGCTGGCCGGGCGCGGTAGACATCGACCGGTCCGTATCACCGGGTTCGGCGAACACGTACCGTTCAAGACGCCCACCTACGCAGAGAATCTGCTGGAGAGTCCGCTGGCGCGCGCCGCGGAGACCGCGTTCGCGATGTCGGGGTCGACCCGCGACGAGATGGACATGGTGTCCATCTACGACTGCTACACGATCACGGTCCTGCTGAGCCTGGAGGACGCCGGGTTCTGTGAGAAGGGCAAGGGATTCCAGTTTCTGACCGACCGTGACCTCACTTTTCGTGGCGACTTCCCGATGAACACCGCCGGCGGGCAGCTCGGTTTCGGGCAGGCCGGATTGGCGGGTGGCATGCACCATGTGTGCGACGCTGCCCGGCAGATCATGGGTCGTGCCGGTGCTGCCCAGGTCGAGTCGTGTGACCGTGCTTTTGTGTCCGGCAACGGTGGAATCCTCAGCGAGCAAATCGCTCTCGTCCTCGAAGGGAGCTGATGGGCGTGACCGAGATCGATCTGAGCCGGCCGATGCCGGTCCCGACGCCGACATCACAACCGTTCTGGGACGCGTTGCGTGAGCATCGCATCATGATTCAGTACTCACCGTCGCTCGGGGAGTATGTCTTCTATCCGCGGAATCGCGCACCGCGAACCCTGGCCGACGACCTGGAATGGCGCACGATCTCGGGTGAGGCGACGCTGTACTCGTTCACGATCGCACATGTGCCGGTTGCCCCGCAGTTCGCCGACGCCGTTCCTCAGATTCTGGCAATCGGGCAATGGACGGAAGGCCCGCGATTCTCCACCGAACTGGTCGATGCCGATGTCGACCGCATGAGCGTCGGAATGGCCCTTCAACCGGTGTTCTGCGACCATCCGGAGCACGGCATCACGATGCTGCGGTACCGGCCGGCAGGTCAGCGCGGCTGAGCCGAGCGGACTTTCGCGTGACGATTGCCACGGATGCCTCGGACCGACCACGGCTGGGACGAATCCTTGCGTGGTTCGCGTTGCCACTCTTCTTCGTCGTCGGCTTTCCCCTCGCATACGTGAGCGCGCTGCACGATCCGACACCGCACAATCTGGCGCTGACGGTGGTCGGGCCCGATGCCGTGGTCACCCCGATCGTGGACGGCCTGGATACCGGTGACGAGTTCAGGGTGACGCAGAGCAGCAGTACACCCGATGCGGAACGCAGCGTGAAGAATCGTGATGCCGCCGGCGGAATCCTGGTCACGGTCGACATGCAGGCGCCGTCACGCGGTGAGTCCGTGCCATCGGTCACAGCCTATGTCGCGTCGGCCGAGGGGCGAGCCACGGTGTCGGTCGTGCAGACGGTTGCGGATAACTTGGCCCGGCAGCTGGGCACGACCGCCCGCACGGTGGACGTGGCGCCGTTGGCCGACGAGGATCCGTTGGGCACCAATCTGTTCTACTTCCTGATCTTCTGCTCGATCGGTGGCTATCTCGTCATCATCACGCTGTCTGAGGTGTGGGGTCCTTCGTTGCGGGCGCGTCTGGTCGGCGGTGTCGTCGCTGCGATCGTCACCCCGCCGGTCGTCTTCTGGCTCAGTGCGATTGTCGTCGGCGACTATGGGGCCGACGCGGGCACCATCGCGCGCTTGCTCGCCGCGGCATCGGTGTATGTGTTTGTGTGTGCGCTCGCGGCGATCCTGGCCGAGCAGATCATCGGTCCGGCCATCACCATCGGGGTGATCGCGCTCGTCGTCTTCATGAACTTCCCGAGTTCCGGTGGGGCGACCCCGGCGTCGCTGCTACCGGCGTTCTGGCAGAGCGTTCACGGGGTATGGTTCGGCGCGGGGGCCATGGAATCATTCCGGTCGATCATCTACTTCGATGGTGCGCACTCGTATCGCTGGCTGCTCCAGTTGACGGCGTGGGTGTTCGCGCTCTTCGTGATCGTGTCACTGGTGCACCTCGCCCGGACGACCGGACACCTTCGGCGCGCGATCGACGCACTGCGCGAGGGCAAACCGGTGGACGACGAGACCAAGGACACACCTCGGCCGTTGCCGGTCGGGATTCGGATAGTGGGAGCGGTCGCCCTGCCATTGTTCTTCATCATTTGTTTCGTGTTCTCCTACCTGACAGCGTTTCATGCACCCACGCCCAATCACATGCCGATCACGATCGCGGGACCCGAACAGGTGACGAGTCCGATCGTTGCCGGTGTGGACAGTCGGTCCCCGGGTTCCTTCGACTTCACCACGACCCGCGATCCGACGGCGGCGCGGCAGGCGGTCGAGGACAGGTCGTCGAGCGGTGCTCTCGTGGTCTCCGGCAACGAGGTGATTACCTATGTGGCCTCGGGCGGGGGCCGGATCGCAGTTCCGGCCGTCGAGTCCCTGGGATCGCAGGTGGCCGAGAGCATCGGCGGTACCGCCGAGGTGGTCGACGTTGCTCCGCTCGCGCCGAAGGACGCGACCGGAACGGGCCTGTTCTACCTGCTCATCGTCTGCTCTGTTGGCGGCTATCTGACGATCAATGCGCTGTGGCAGACCTTCCCGCTCGCACGGCTACGCGTGCAGCTGGCCCTGTCGGTCGGCGTCGCGCTGATCGCGCCGACGATGGCGATTCCGGTGGAAAGCCTGTTCGTCGGGTTCTATGACGCGTCTGTCGGTCAGATGCTGGGGGTGTGGGGAGTCGCGTTTCTCTACACCTACATCGCTGCAATGCTGGCCACGCTGCTGACCCGGTTGTTCAAGACCGCCTCCACATTCGGCGTCACGGTGTTCCTGCTCGCGCTCAACTTCCCCAGTGCCGGCGGAGCCATCCCGGCGTCGATGTTGCCCGGATTCTGGCAGGGCGTACACAGTGTCTGGTTCGGTGCGGCGGCGCTGGAGGCGATGCGGAGCATCGTCTACTTCGACGGTGCCGCATTGGGTGGATGGCTTGTGCGGTTGGCGATCTGGGCTGTCGTCGTCACCGTCGTCGTTCTTGGTGTGCGGTTGGTGCAGGAACGCAAACACTTCCCTGCGGAGCCGACGGGCCATGAGCGCGAGCTGACCGTGCCCGGTGTGGAAGCGGCGGCCGGTTCACTGTAGGTCGCGGGTGATCCGTCCTTGGATGGCTACGAGTCCGCCTCTGCGGGTGCGAACGGGTTGTTGAAGAACCACACGTTCTCCTCGACCATTCGGCTACTGCGCCATCCGGATTCCGTGCGTACCAGGTCGTGATGGTAGTAGCCGCCGCAGAAGCTGAGGCCCTTGACGCCGGGGAGTTGCATCGGGTTGTAGAACATCGCGCAGACCTTTGCGGAGTCGCCGTCGATCTCGGCGTCGATGTTGGTGATGTAGTGCTGGCTCATCGGGAGTACGCCGAAGTTCTCCGCGAGCCAGTCGGCGACCTCGTCGCGGCCGCCGGCGAAACCGTGTGGCGCCGAGGTATAGTCGACCACCGCATTCTCGGTGAACACCGAACGCCACAACGCCCAGTCCCTGCTGTCCACCCCGCGCGCGTAGGTGCGTAGCAGTGCTGCGATCTCGAGCTCGTCCCTGATCTGTTGGATGTTCACGGCTTGGCGCCCTTTCGGTGATGAGTTCGGCTGATCCGAGATGTTGGGGTCCGATATGCACCGGAGCTGGTCCCACAGAGGGGAGATGGCCGGGGCGAGAGAGAATCTAAGCGATGATCTGTACATCTGTCCACCACACCGTATGAAGCTGAGTCACAGCCGTTGTGGTGTGCTTGTCGGCCATCCGTCGGTGCGGCGTCTCCGGGTTCGTCGGACGGTGCGGTGTACGCCCGGAAAAAGTGGAATAGCGTCTTGACGCGTGACTGGACATCTATCTACGTTTGGGTGGGTGCGTCGTCGTTCTGCAGCAGGCGGCGGCGGACCGACCTCTTTGCCCCGACATGGGAGGACGGATTCGGCGATGACCGAAGCGCTCATCATCTCCGCTGTGCGGACACCGATCGCACGATCCTTCAAGGGAGGCCTCGTCGGCGTCGATGCCTTCGAATTGGCCGGCGTCGTACTCGAAGCGACACTCACGCGATCCGCCGTCCCGAGCGACGCCGCCGACGACCTCGTTCTTGCCGAGAGCTATCAGGGCGGTGGGGTAATCGGCCGCAACGTCGCGGTGCGGGCCGGGCTCGACTCCGTTCCGGGACTTGCGCAGAACCGTTGGTGCGCCTCGGGCCTCGCCGCGGTCGCGACAGCGGCGGGCTCGGTCCGGGCCGGGATGGATCGCCTGGTCCTGGCCGGCGGCACCGAAAGCCTCAGTACCGCACCGGCCTGCGTCAAACCCGCCGCCGAGGGTACTTGGCAACCCTGGAATTCGTTGTCGCATCCGGATCGTCCGGATGCGCCGGCCCTCGACATGCCCCACACCGTCGGCGAGAACACGGCCAAGCACGCCGGACTCACGCGCGGCGACGTCGACGCATGGTCGCTGCGCTCGCATCAGCGGGCGATCGACTCCATGGACAACGGGTGGTTCGACAATGAGATCGTTCCGGTCGTCGTGGGTGACAAGAAGTTCGCGGTCGACGAGCATCCCCGGCGCAACTCCAGTATGGAGGTACTCGCCGGCCTACCCGTGCTACATCCCGAGATCGACGGCGCGACCGTGACTGCGGGCAATTCCGCCGGACTCAACGATGCCGCCGCGATGGTGGGGGTGGCAGGCGACGACTTCGTCCGCACACATGGTCTGGTGCCCCTGGCCCGGGTTCGGTCATGGGCGTCGGTGGGCGTCGACCCGGCGCTCACCGGCACCGCCCCTAGTATGGCCATCCCCAAAGCGCTTGAGCGAGCTGGCTTGTCGATCGCCGACGTGGATCGGTTCGAGATCAATGAGGCGTTTGCCTCGGTACCTGCTGCGTGTGTGCGTGAACTCGGACTCGACGAGGACATCGTCAACGTCAACGGCTCGGGTGTCAGCCTGGGTCACCCTATTGCCGCGACGGGCGCGCGGATGATCGTGACGATGGTGAACGAGTTGCGCCGCAACGCGTTGTCCATCGGATGTGTCTCGATGTGCGCCGGCGGCGGCATGGGGGCCGCGATGGTCATCGAGGTCGTCTGACCACCCGCCGGCGACGAATCCAACCACAGGAGAAGGTGACGCAATGACGATGGCGCACGGTGATCTGCGATCGGAATGGAACTCACTGTTCATCGGCGGAGAGTGGGTCGAGCCCGCGACGTCGGAGGTGATCGAGGTTCGCTCGCCGGCAACCGGCGAGGTCGTCGGAAGGGTGCCACTGGCCGTCACGGCGGACGTCGATGCGGCCTGTCGGGCGGCACGCACCGCCTTCGGCGATGGCCCGTGGCCCCGGATGGCGCCCGGCGAACGCGCCGAGGTGATCGCGGCGGCGGCCAAGATCATGGAGGAGCGCGCCGACGAGTTCAAGGCGCTGCTGTCGGCGGAGACGGGTCAGCCGCCGATCACGGTCGACATGTTGCAGTACACCGCGGCGATCACGTCCTTCGGCTACTTCGCCTCTGCCGCCGACAAGTTCACGTGGCGCGAGGTCCGTGACGGCGCCTACGCGAAGATCATGGTGACCCGTGAGCCGGTCGGTGTCGTCGGGGCGATCACCGCGTGGAACGTCCCGTTCTTCCTGCCCGCCAACAAGCTCGGTCCCGCGCTGCTGGCCGGGTGTACGGTCGTCCTCAAACCGGCGGCCGAGACACCTCTCACCGTGTTCGCGATGGCCGAGGCGTTCGCCGAGGCGGGCCTGCCTGCGGGCGTCCTGTCGGTTGTGCCCGGTGGCGCCGAGACAGGGCGTGCACTGACATCGAATCCGGAGGTGGACAAACTCACGTTCACCGGGTCGAGTGTCGTCGGCCGGGAGGTCGGCGAGATCGCCGCGAAGAATCTGAAGCGCTGCACCCTCGAGTTGGGCGGGAAGTCGGCCGCGATCCTGCTCGACGACGTCGACCTCGACGCGGTTCTGCCCATGCTGGTGTTCGCGGGGCTGATGAACTCCGGCCAGGCGTGCGTCGCACAGACCCGGATCCTGGCGCCGCGGTCACGCTATGACGAGATCGTGGACAAGCTCGCGGCGGCGGTGGCGGCCACCCCGATCGGGTCTCCCGACGATCCGTCGGTCATGGTGGGGCCACTGATCAGCGAGAAGCAGCGTGAGCGTGTCGAAGGCTACATCCGTGCGGGCCTCGAGGAGGGGGCGCGGCTGGTCACCGGGGGCGGTCGTCCGGAAGGGCTGGACTCAGGCTGGTACGTGCAGCCGACCGTCTTCGCCGACGTGGACAACTCGATGACCATCGCCCGAGAGGAGATCTTCGGTCCGGTGCTCGTGGTGATCCCCTACGACACAGAGGACGATGCCGTCCGGATCGCGAACGACTCCGACTACGGACTGGCCGGCTCGGTGTGGACCACGGACTACCCGAAGGCCATGGAGATCGCTGCCAGGGTTCGTACCGGTACCTACGGCGTGAACATGTACGGCTTCGATCCGGGCGCGCCCTTCGGCGGCTACAAGAACTCCGGCATCGGCCGTGAGAACGGCACCGAGGGCATCGAAGAGTACTGCGAGGCCAAGAGTGTAATGCTGCCCGGCGACTACACGCCGGAGATCTGACGTCACGGCACCAACGACACACCATCGTTCCGGATCCGACGGTCTGGTCAGGACCCCTCGAAGATGTTCGTTCCCGACGGCATGAAGTCAAAGCTGCTCATCAGGCGGGTCTCGGTGTAGGTGCGGCGTGAGATCCGCCATCCCTGGGAGGTACGGACGAACTCGTCGGCGTACTGTCCGACGCCGTCTATCCACTGCTTGGGATCCGCAGCAAGTCTCTGAACGGTGTGCACATAGGTGACAGCCGTCGCGTGCCGGTCATCGACCAGGTCGATCACCATGTTGTGCAACATGTGTTTGGTGTCGCTCATCCCCTCGTGTGCTGCGGCCATGAAGTCCGTGACACCCGCCGAGTCCGTCCACTGCCCGATGGCGCCGTAATCGAGGGCGGCGTCGTCGATGAAGCACGTTCGGAACAGTTCCCAGTTCTTGGTATCGATCGCGGTCGCGTACCGCATGAGGACCTCTTCGATCGCGGCGCGCGTGGCATGTTGGTCTGACATCGGTCACATCACTTCCGTTGATTGCGCATCGAAACAAATGCGCGGAGGGAGGCATTTCTGTTGAGGTGCTCGGCGTTGCCGACGCCACCATCGCTGTGCCAGACGTCGTGGTGGAGTTCTTCGGCCACGTCCTTGCCGGTGTTGGTGAGGGACATGGCATCTCCGGGTGGTCGTGGTGCCGCGTGCTGGTGTCGCCGGGATGACCGCGATGGTCGATGGCATCGTCGGTCCGATGGCAACCCATGCCGCCATCATTGTGGCCCTTGCCGGTTGCGCTCGTCATACATCCTGCGCAGTTCCCGTTTGAGCATCTTGCCGGTGGCGTTGCGCGGGATCGGGCTCATGTCCATGATGACCTCCCTGGGGATCTTGAACTCGGGCATGCTCTGACGGGCGATATCGCGCACGGAATCCGCGGTGAGCGCGGTCTGGCCGGTACGCGGCGTCACCGCGACAACGAGTCGTTCACCCAATCGAGGGTCGGGAACGCCGAAGGCGGCCACTTCGCTGAAGAGGTCCGACGCGGCAATCGCCGATTCGACCTCGGTGCACGAGATGTTCTCCCCGGCACTGATGACGACGTCCTTCTGCCGGTCCACCAGATAGACGAGTCCGTGCTCGTCGACGAGGCCGAGATCACCGGTTCGGAACCAGGTTCCGTCGAAGCTCCGCGCGGTTTCCCCGGGAGCATTCAGGTATCCGGTGGTCACCATGGCGCCCTTCAATTGAAGTTCGCCGGTCTGTCCGGTTGCCGCTTCGGCGCCGTCGGCGGTGATCACCCGCACCTGCATGGTCGGCGACATCGGGCCCGAGGTGGCCGGGAAGGCGTTGAGTACGTCTCCGCCGGCGGTACACACGCTCCCACCGGGGCATCGGGACGATCACTCCCCCGGAGTTCATGACCGTCATGATGGAGGCGATGCCGGAGACATGGAACAGGGGATAGACCAGCAACGTGGACAGTCTCGGACTGTAGGCACGGAGGTCGTCGACCGGGATTCCGTAGTTGCGCGAGGCGAATTCGAGGTTCGTCTCGGCGACAAACTCCATGTTCTTTACCACCGAGGTGATACACCGGTGCGTGAGCATGGCGCCCTTCGCACTTCCCGATGTGCCCGACGTGAACAGGATCAGGCAGGTGTTGTCCGGCGCGACGCGACGATGGGGTCCCTCTGGTGACCACCGGATCAGATCCCACATGACGGGCGCCTCGGACTCGTCGGGATCGCCGACGATCAGCGGAGGTGCATTGTCGATCAGAACCAGCAGCCCGGCGCGTTTCCCGTCGGCGACAACGACTTCACTGGGAACGTCCTCCATCGCCTGTCGCGCCTCGGTGGGCGTGGCTCGACTGTTGTAGAGCACGGCGACGGCGCCGAGTCGGGTGATCGCGATCAATGCGACGACGTATGCGGCCCGGTTGGCCATCATGATCCCGACACGGGTTCCGGGTCCGACTCCGTATCGCTGTGCGAGCCCGCCGGCGAAGCGGCGGGCAGCCTCGTGGACCGCGCCATAGGTCATCACTCGATCGTCGTCGGCGATCATCACAACGTCGGCGTGGTCGGCGTCGTGCACCGACAACATGTCGTAGAGGTTGTCGGCGGCATTGCGGTAGACCGGGAACACGTCGCCGTCGACCTCGAGGTTCACCAACTCGAAGGCCGCGCCGGGTGCGGTGAGGGCTGCCTCGATCTCGCGATAGGTCTTCATGACGGCCGTACCATCGGGGCTGGTATCGCTCACAACACCTCCCTGTCCGCCGCAACGGTCACACGATGCACTCGCGGCACGCTGGGGTCGAGAGTGACCAGTCTTTCATAGCACCTTCAATGTGACTTTGGGAATGCTTTGGCGGCAGGTATTCCCGACTTCGGCCGATATGATGTCGGAATGACAGCCGTGAGCGCGAAAGGGACGCGTCTCAATCGTCGTGGGCAGCAGACCAGGGCTCAGATGATCGAGGTGGCGATCGATTGTCTCGCCACCGCGCGGGCGGACGAACCCGTCAGCGCGAATCTCGTCGCGAAGCGGTCCGGAGTCACCTGGGGGACGGTCCAGCATCAGTTCGGCGATGTCGACGGACTGTGGGAGGCGGTCCTGTATCGCATCTTGCAGCGCTGGCAACCCGTCGATCCGGTCGGCGATCCGTCATCGACTGTGGCCCAACGAATCGAATCCATCGTCGACCGGATCTGGCGCGCGATGGGGGCGCCGGAAGGGAGGGCCGTGGAGAAGCTGCGCACGATGCTCCCGTCCGATCACGATGAACTCGCGGCGATCTATCCCCTGACCTCCGCGGCGATCGCGGAGTGGGATCGCGCCTGGACGTCGGCGTATCAGGGGGCCTTCGACGGTCTCGATGTCGACGCCGGCCGGCTGCGTCGGGTGCGTATCTTCCTGCCCGGGGCGCTTCGTGGCATCCGGTCGGAGTCGGAGATGCTCAACTACGCAGATATCGACGAGGGGCGCCGCGGTCTGGTCGAGGCGATCGTCGCCTACCTCGACGGGTCGGGTCATTCCTGATCCCGCTGAGCCGATGCCACCGTTCACGATCGCGGGTGCAGGCCCTCGATCAGCAGGTCCGGGTGCGTGATGTGCGTGGTGATACCGAGTTGGCCATGGGATGGAAAGGTGTCGCCGAATCAACGCCACGAATCCGCGACCGTTCGCGGGTCGACGCTGGCGGCACGGTGGCGGTCAATCTCGGTGGGATCATCAACACCCTCGAACTCGCGCTACCGCATCTGAAGTCGGGTGCGTCGATCGTGTGCATCGGATCGATGGCGGCGTTCATGGGGTCATTCGAGTCCCCGGAAGCGGGTCCCGGGGCCGCCGGATACGGGCACTCCAAGCGGGCCGTGGCGCGACTGGTGAACGATCTGGCGCGCAATCTCGCGCCGAAGGGTATCCGCGTAAATGGGATCCACCCCGGCAACGTCGACACCACGATGGTGCACAACGATGAGATCTACCAACTGTTCCGGCCCGACCTGCAGAACCCGACCTACGACGACGCCAAGGACATCTTCGCGTCATTCCACGGGTTGCCGGTCGACCTGATCGCGCCGGAGGACATCAGCGAAGCCGTCCTGTACCTGGTCTCCGACGCATCCCGCTATGTGACCGGACAGCAGTTGAGGGTGGAGGCCGGCGCGCTGCTGAAGTCCGTGCCACCGGGCGTCCCGGACTGAGCGCGGCAGGCCCGACGGCTGTGCCCGTCATTGTTGAGCGTCAGTAGAATCCGATGTCGATAGAGAACTTCTCCATCCCGCGGATCTGCTCGGCCGTAGTGGCGTTGCGTCCGGAGTAGAACATCCATGGCATGGTGAGCACGTGCGTGATACCACCGGCGCGGGCGCGTGCGTAGTCCTCGATGGAGACGGCGTCGAGGAGCGCCGCGAGGACGGTGAAGTCCTCCATGGACTTTCCGGCCCCCTCACGCAGCGTGCGAATGCGGTCGACGGACTCCAACGCCTTCGCGGTCGGCATGAGGTCGCCGATCCACCCGTCGTGGGCCGTCGCCCGGCGCAGCGCTCGTTCGCTGTGTCCGCCGACGAAGACGGGAACGCGGGGGATTCGGGGCTCATCTCCAGTTTCGGAACCTCATAGAAGTCGCCTGAGAACTCCGTCCATCCCGGTTCCCAGAGCTGGCGCATGAGTTCGAGCATCTCTTCGGTTCGCTTGCCGCGCTTGGCGAACTCCGCGCCCATCAGTTCGAACTCCTCACGACACCAACCCACCCCGAGGCCCAGTTCGACCCGCCCGTTCGACAAGTAGGACGCGGTGCCGATGGATTCGCCGCCGAATACGGATCGCGGAGTGCGGCGACGTAGACGGTGGTGACGAAGCGCAACCGGGTGGTGACAGAGGCGAGGTGGCCCATCAGAACCCAGGGATCCGGCCAGTGGGTGAAGGGCTCCCAGCCGCGTTGCCCGTCGTCGCTGTACGGATAGGGGGTGTCCAGTTCGTCGAGATTGACCACGTGGTCCGGGATACCGAGACCTTCGTAGCCGAGTTCATCTGCAGCCTTGGCGATCTCGACGATCTCACGGGTGTCCAGGAATCCGGTACTGACGTAGAACTTCACTGCGTGCTGCCTTCCCGTGAGGCCGTGGTGGTGGAGTTCGCCGCGGACCGACGCCTACCTGCGTGAGCAGGGCGTTGTGGTCATCGGCTCGGTGACACCAGAATCTTGCGGTCCTGGCCGGCGTTGTGCAGATCAGCGAAGGCTGTTGCGACGTCGTCGAAACCGACTCTTCGGCCCACCAGCACGTCAGGCCTGATCACGCCGGTGGCCAGGGCCTGAGCGGCGGCGCGGAACTCATCGAGGGTGTAGTAGGAGACGAAGTGCATCGTGATCTCCTTGACCACGCCGGCCACCGGCATGAACGGGTCCTGTTCCATGCAGACGCCCGCGATCACGACCCGACCATGCGGCACGGCCGCGGCGACCGCCTGGTCGAGCAGCCCCGGCTTGCCCACACACTCGACCACGACGTCGAATCCGGACATCGACCCCGGCGCGACGGTCGGGTCGAGAACGTCGGTCGCACCCACGTCGAGCGCCACTGCCCGGCGGCTCGAGACGAGGTCGGCACAGACGACCTCCCGGACCGGGAGTCGCGCGGCCCAGAGCGTCACAGCCAGTCCCACAGGCCCGGCACCGATGACCAGGACCCGATCACCGGGGCGGATACCCGCTCGGGTGACCGCATGGAGCCCGACGGCGAGCGGTTCGGTCAGCGCGGCGTCGGCGACATCGAGACCGGCAGTTCCCGGGAGGGTGTCCAGGCGGACACTCTCGGCGGCTCCGACCCGCACGTACTGGGCGAGCCCGCCGGGCAGCACCCCGAGCCCGAGCGGTTGAGCGGATACGCAGCGTGCGATGTCTCCGCTCGCGCAGAACGCGCACCGTCCACAACCAATGACCGGCATCGACGTCACCGGGGACCCGATCGGCCAGTCGCTCTCTGTGACACCGTCTCCCACGGCGGCAACGGTCCCCGAGAACTCGTGGCCCATCACGGTTCCGTCGGGCAGCATCGCATGGATGGACAGGTCCGACCCGCAGATGCCGTTGGCGGCGACCTCCACCAGCAGTTCACCGGGTGCGGGTTCGGGGGTCTCGATCTCGGCGACCTCGAAACCGCCGCCCTTCGTGACCACTGCCAGCATCAGTCGTTCCCGTCAGAGAGCGGACGCAGCGTGCTCATCCCGCGTGGCACGATGAACACGCCCTCTGCCTCAGCGGTCCGGACACCGTCGACCGTCATGGTCGCCCGCGCGATCTTCTTCCGTCCGCTGCGTTCCGGTGTTTGCGCCTCCATTCGAATCCGGCCGAGCGGGGTCGGCCGGAGATAGCGAACGGTCAGCGTCCCGGTGTAGTTCGGCAGGCCGTCCATGCTCGCGGCCTCGCCGAGTAACTGGTCGAACAACAGCGACACCACACCGCCGTGTACATGCCCTGGGGGACCTTCGTACGCGGCTCCCAACGTGACCTCGGCCCACGCCACCACAGGATCATCCACACCGGCGCGGATCACCGTCAGGGGTGGCGCGATGGCATTGCGCAGTCCGATCACCGCGTTACCCCATGCCATACCTTGCCGGTCTGCGGTATGCCGGACGCCGTAGGACCCGGGAATCTGTTTCTCCCGCAACAGCGCAACGACATCGGAGATCGCCCCCTGGGCGTCGCTCAGCGCGTCGTCGTTGACCTCCGTCCGTATCACCGCATCGATCAGGTCACGCACGGCCGCGGTCAGGGGTTCGTATACGGCGGTGCGCCGTGCGATCTCGGCGCCGGAGATGTCCTCGAAGGTGAATTCCATGGTGCTCCTGCTCGATCATAGTGATGGGCCGTCAGCGACTCGACGAGATCAGGTCGCGCGTCGGCCATGATCGCCGCGCGATCCTCGGTGAGTACGAATCCTGCGCTGATCGCTGCATCGGTTGCGGTCTCATATGCATCCACGTACGCGACGGCATCGGCGTAGCGCCGGCGGAGTTCGTGATCCGGCGCCGGGGTGGTGGAACCGAAGAGAGCGCAGATGCGGGGTACGGGTACGGAGACGATCCCGCTGAGGATCTGCGTGGGTGCATCCACGCACGGCGTGCGCACTCCGCCCGTGACGTTGCCGATGGCATCGGTGACGAATGCCGGTGCAGCGGTCGATGATGCGAGCTCCAATGGTGGTGCCGTCGGAGGTGGGTCGCCACCGTCGATCCACCGGTTCAGGTGCCGGAGGGCGGAGCGCAGGACGAACCGTTGCTGTCCCCGGTTGACCGGTGTCGGGCATCTCAGCACGTGCTCGTACGGCCCGATCTGATGCAGGTCTGCATGCGATGTACCGGCGATCTCCCAGGTGCGCAGCGTATCCGAGTCGGGTTGCCGTGCGCGGTAGAACCGGAAGTTGCTCAGCACATCGGTCTCGGTCTGCACGATGAACACCGGGATGCCCAGGTCGGGTCGAATCGTCGTCGGCTCGGCATCGAAGACGGCATTGATGTCGATGGCGGCCCCGACCTCACCGAGCGAGGTACCGGCGGCGGCACGGCTGTGAATCAGTATTCCGTCGTAGCACCCATGGTGCTGCGCGATCCGGTTGGCGTAGGTGGTCAGCGTCATGGCCGCCTGTGATTCGCCGACCGCGACCACTTGGCGCACCGTCAATCCGGACAGCGGGTGCTCGTCGCCGTCCGACACCGTTTCACGCAGTGCCGCACCGATCTTGCCGAAGATGTCGTAGCAGTACGCGTCGCCCGGATGGTATAGACCCCCGTACCGCTCGGGGTCGTGTCCGGCCAGGCCTCGCCCGGGCTCGGTGAGGGGCCCACCGACCGAGCCGCTGCCGCCCGCGACGCCGGTGAACTGGGCGGAGACGCCGACCCACGCGAACCCGCCGCGCACTATCTCCTCGGCGAGGTAGGTGTACTCGGGTGCGGCATCGGAACCGCTGCTGACGTTGAGCCACTCGACGACGACCGTCCCGTTGAACGACGCGTCGTCGGCGGGTCGTCGGACGGCGACGCGAGTCGCATAGTTGTCCGCACCGACAACGGTGACGCCGTGGGCCCCCGATTCGGTGAACCGTTGTGCCGCACCGGTGGCGCGGTACTCAGACTCGTGGTAGCCGCAGGCGGTGAGGTCGGGGAGCGCAGCGGCCGCGATCAGCGAACACCCCGCACCGCCGTCCAGCCGACCGAACGCCACCGCACCGTTCACTGCTGTGACTTCGCGTGGTCTCGAATCGCCTTGCCGATCACCGTGTTCATCTTGGTGCCGATGGGCCAGCCGACGTAGTAACACAGGAAGAGCGCGACCTCTTCGAGCTGCCCGGGGGTCAACTCACCGTTGCCGAGGGCCGCGCCGGCCTGGATCTCGGCAACGTCGACCTGCCCGCTGCCGGCCAGCGCACCCAGCAACAGCAGGCGGCGGTCCCGAACCGACAGTTCTTCTCGAGTCCACACTTCGCCGAAGAGATGATCGGCCGTGTGGGCGAAGAACGCGCCCGGGCCGTCGGCGAATTCCCATCCGTAGACCTTCGACATCATGTCGAGGCCCTTCTGACGTTGTGCGTCGACCGTCTCCTCGGATGCGGTCACTGGTCATCTCCTTCCCGATGCGGCACACCGAGTTCGGCGGCGAGATCCCGCAGCGCTATCTCCCCGAGCGGGACGTCGACACCGAGCTCGCGCGCCAGGTGGAGGGCCAGGGACAGGTCCTTCTCGCCGAGTCCGCGGACATGTGTCATCACGCCGTACCAGAAATCGTCGGGTTCGATCTCGGCTGTGGTGTCACGCAACATGATCGCACCGGGTCCGCCGCTGATGGCGTCGGTGTGCCGAACCACCTTGCCCAGTTTGGCGATATCGATACCTGCGGCTTCGGCCAGGCGTGACGCCTCCATCGCGGCGGTGAAGGCGATGAAGTGCATGAGGTTGCGCGCGAGCTTCATCCGGGTACCGGCCCCCACGTCGGCGCCGGCATGTTCGAGCATGTCGGACACCACCGAGA
The DNA here is from genome assembly GCF_000298195.1 of Gordonia rhizosphera NBRC 16068. GTDB lineage: Bacteria > Actinomycetota > Actinomycetes > Mycobacteriales > Mycobacteriaceae > Gordonia > Gordonia rhizosphera. Next base: position 52,004 of record NZ_BAHC01000186.1, read on the forward strand.
AGGGCTCTTTCAGGCGCAGGTACGCCTCGCGGTCACCGCCCACCATGATCGCCAGCCGTCCCTGTTCGGCACCCGCGGCGCCGCCGGATATCGGTGCGTCCAGAAGGGTCACCCCTCGTTCGGCGCACTGCGCGGCGAGCTCGACGGCAGTCTCCGGGCTGATCGTGGAGTGCACCGAGATGACGAGGCCGTCGTGAGCGTTGGCGAGCAGGCCGCCGTCGCCGGTAACCACCGTGCGCACCTGTGCGTCGTTGAGGACGCAGATGCCGATGATGTCGGCGGCACGGGCGAGCGCGGCCAGCGAGTCGGCGGCGAGTGCACCCTGCTCAACCACCTTCACAACGGCTTCGGGGGACAGGTCGTAGACGGTCATGCCGCCCTGCCATTTGGCCAGCCGGGCGGCCATCGGACCGCCGATGTTGCCGAGTCCGACGTAGCCCAGTCGGGCGGGGGTTGCCACCGAGTCGGTCATGACCGGATGACCTGTCCGCCGTCGACGTTGAAGATCTGGCCGGTGATCCAGTTCGCCTCGTCGGAGAGCAGGAACTTGCACATGCCCACCAGATCCTCCGGAGTTCCCATGCGCTGCATCGGGAGTTTCGAGACCATGTCGTTGACGATCTCCTGCGGGGTGTTGGTGAGTGTGGCCTCGGTGTTGATCGGGCCCGGTGCGATCGCGTTCACGCGGATCTTCTGACCGCCGAGTTCGGTGGCCAACTGTTGGGTGATACCGTTCACGCCCACCTTGGCGACACCGTAGAAACCACTGTATACCCATGCCGCGGTGGATGACTGGTTGACGATGGCTCCACCGTGGGTCATGTGCGGATAGACCGCGCGGGTCACGTTGAGTGCGCCGTCCATGTTGACGCTCATGAACTTCTTGTAGTAGTCCCAATCGACCGTGATGAGGAAGTCGAATTTCATGGTTCCGTAGATCGCGGCGTTGTTCACCAGCCCGTGGATGGTGCCGTAGGCCTCGACGGTGGCGGCGGCCAGGTCCTTTGCGGACTGCGGGTCCGCGACGTCGGTGTGCACGTACAGGCCGTTGATGTCGGCGGCCACCTGCTTGCCGGCGTCGTCGTTGAGGTCGGCGACCACGACGTTGGCGCCCTCGTCGGCGAGGCCGCGGGCATAGGCTTCACCGATCCCACCGGCAGCGCCGGTGACGATGATGGTCTTGTCGGCGAAGCGTTGTGCACGATTGTCGGAAGTCATTCTCCTGCTTTCTTGTTGAGGGTTCTGTTTGTGCCGCATCGAGTGTGATCTAGATACGGCGCCTCGCTGCGCTCGGTGCCTACTCGATCGGCATTGGAGGCGCCCAACCAGTGGTCGAGTAGCCGCGAGCTTGCGCGTGGCGTATCGAGGCCACTCCTCCCGAAGGCTCAGACCGGGGTCGCCACCGCTTTGGTCTCGAGGTATTCCTCGAAACCGGCGACACCCATCTCGCGCCCGATACCGGATTGCTTGTAGCCGCCGAACGGAACATCTGCCGAGTACCAGATCCCGCCGTTGATGCCCATGGTGCCGGTGCGAACTCCGTTGACCACCTTGTTGATCCGTTCGGGATCGGTGCCCCAGACCGCACCGGACAAACCGTAGGGGGAGTCGTTGGCGATGCGGATGGCGTCGTCGTCGCCGTCGTGCGGCAGGATGACCAGCACCGGGCCGAAGATCTCCTCCTGCGCGGTCCGGGCCGAGTTGTCCAGTCCGGAGATCAGCGTCGGTTCGACGAAGAAGCCCTTGTGTTTGTCGGCCGGACGGCCGCCGCCGATCTCGATCGTGCCACCCTCGGACTTCGCGAGCTCGATATAGGACTCCACGCGTTGCCGTTGTGTCGCCGAGATCAGCGGTCCACAGATGGTGCCGGCGTCGGTGGGATCGCCCGCCGGCAGGCCGGCGAGCGCGTCGCGAGTGGCCACGATGGCCTCATCGAGTCTTTCGCGCGGGACCACGAGCCTGGTGGTGATTGCGCAGCCCTGACCGGCGTGGGTCACCACGTTGAAGGCCGCCATCGCGCATGCGGACGCGAGGTCAGCGTCGTCGAGGACGATGAACGCCGACTTGCCGCCCAGTTCGAGGAAGACCTTCTTGAGCGTTTCCGCGGCGGAGGCCATGACCTTCTTGCCGGTCGCGGTCGATCCGGTGAAGGAGACGAGGTCGACCCGGGGATCGGTGCTCAGCTGCGCACCGAGGGAGTGGTCGCTGGAGGTCACGATGTTGATCACGCCGGGGGGGAAGTCGGTCTCCTCGGCGATCACCTTGCCGACCAGCGCGGCTGACCACGGAGTGTCCGGTGCGGGTTTGAGGACGACGGTGCACCCGGCCGCGAGCGCCGGACCGATCTTGGCGAAGTTGATCTGGTGCGGGAAGTTCCACGGCGTGATGGCGCCCACCACACCCGCGGCTTCGAACCGCACCTCGCGGGTGTTCTTGAGCCCCATCGGTTTCGCCTCGCCCAGGTCCTTTGTCCACTCGTAGTTTTCGGCCAGGTCGGCGAAGTACCCAAGGTCTTTGACCGGACCCTCGAACTGTGGTCCGGTGGTGAGGAAGGTGGGGCAGCCCACTTCGGCGACTGTGAGTTCCCGGAACTCGTCGATGTGGGAGAGCAGGGCGTCACGCAACTGCCGCAGGCACCGCGCCCGAAACGCGTGATCCCGTGCCCAATCGGTGGTGTCGAATGCGATTCGCGCGGCCACGATCGCCGCATCCATGTCGTCTGGGCCGGCGTCGGCCGCTTTGCCGAGGATTTCTTCGGTCGCCGGGTTCACGACATCGTAGGTACCTCCGCTCCCGGGTGTCAGTTTGCCGTCGATGAGCAGGTCGGAGGCGGATGCGGGGCGTAGTGCCATGGCGGAGATCTCCATCTGGACAGGTGTCTGGACTCGAGTTCAAACTTAGTGTAGCCTCGCTCACATGTCCAGTCCCGTGTTCGGCCAGGTGTCGCAGGAACCCACCCGGCGTCGGCTGACGCCGCAACAGGCGGAAACCGTCGCGAAGTTGACCACCGCGGCAGTCGAGTTGTTGAACACCGAGGGTTTCGATGGCTTGACGGTGCGTGCCGTCGCCAAGATGGCCGGGGTGGCGCCGGCGACCGCGTACACCTACTTCTCATCGAAGAATCATCTCGTTGCCGAGGTGTTCTGGCGACGGCTGAGCGCTGGTGTGCCTCAACCGGATATGAGCCAGCCCCCATCGGAACGCGTCGCGCAGATACTGCGCGCGGTGTCCATGGTCGTGGCGGGGGAGGGGCAACTCGGCGGTGCGGTCACCATGGCGCTGTTGGGTTCCGATCCCGATGTCGAGCATCTGCGGGTCCGGATCGGTGGATTCATCAGGCGTCGGCTGTCGGAGGCTCTCGAGACCGATCCGGAGCAGCCCGGACCGCTCGTCGACGCGCTGGAGATGATCTACGCCGGTGGCCTGGTGCACGCAGGCATGGGGCATATGTCCTACGAGCAGACATCGGAACGTCTTGTCGCGGCCGCACATCTACTGATGGAGAAGTGATGACTGAAACCGCGACGGGGGCCGGGATGGAACACCGGGTGCCCTTCGACCCGTACGCCTACGAGTTTCACGAGGACCCGTATCCCACCTATGCGCGGCTGCGTCACGAGGCGCCGGTGTACTACAACGCCGAGATGGACTTTTGGGCACTCGCCGCACACCCCGACGTGCGCAACGCATTTCGTGACAGCGTGAACCTCTCTAATGCCTGGGGTGTGTCGATGGATCCGTCGTCCTACGGTCCCGACGCGCACAAATCGATGTCGTTCCTGGCCATGGACGATCCCAAACACATGCGTATCCGCAAGTTGGTGTCGAAGGGATTCACCCCGCGCCGGGTCAACGATCTGTCCGGTCGTATCACCGCCCTGGCCCACCGGCACTGGAGCAGGTGCCTGGAAAAGGGCGAGTTCGACTATGTCGCCGACTTCGCCGGACTGCTCCCGATGGACGTGGTCTCCGAACTGCTCGGGGTGCCCGAGTCCGATCGTACGTTCCTGCGTGAGCAGTCCGATTTGCTGCTGCATCGCGAGGAGGGCGTGCTCGACGTCCCCGAAGCCGCGGTGTACGCCTACATCGAGTTGCACAAGTACTACAGCGCGATGATCGCCGAGCGCCGGAAGAACCTCGGTGACGATTTGCTCTCGGCGCTGATCATCGCCGAGATCGACGACGACGAGACGGGTGAGAAGACCAGTCTCTCCGAGGACGAGATCGTCGGATTCATGGTTCTCATGGTGGTCGCCGGCAACGAGACGACCACCAAACTGCTGGCCAACGCCGTGTATTGGGCATGGTGCCATCCCACTGAACTGGGTAAGGTGTTGGCCGACGTCGACCTGGTGCCGGACTGGACCGAAGAGACACTGCGCTTCGACAACTCCACGCAGATGGTGCTACGCAAGGTGGCCAACGATGTCGAATACGGCGACTACACGATCCCGGCCGGCCACCGCGTGCTACTGCTCGTCGGTTCGGCAAATCGTGACGAGGACGTCTTCGACGACGCCGACCGATATCACATCGGTCGGGACTGCGGCCAGTCGCTGATGAGCTTCGGGATGGGCACACACTTCTGCCTGGGTGCGCATCTCGCACGACTGGAGTCCAACATCGGTCTGACCGAGGTGATCAGATCGGTGCGCGACATCGACATCGACATCGACAGGGCGGAACGCGTCCATTCGGTGAATGTCCGTGGATTCGCCAAACTACCCATGAAGGTGCAGGTGCGCTGATGGCATACGTTCCTCATCCTGACCGACGACCCGCGCTGATCTGCGGCGCGTCTTCCGGTATCGGTGCGTCGACCGCGGAGATGCTCGCGGCAGCCGGTTATCCGGTCGCCCTCGCTGCCCGTCGGGTGAACAAGCTCCAGGAGATCGTCGACCGGATCACCTCGGCCGGTGGGGAGGCGGTGGCTGTGCCGCTCGACGTCACCGACGCGGCGTCGGTCACCGAATGCGTGGCGAAGGCGCAGGCCGCACTGGGCGATCTGGAGATCGTCGTAAATGGCGCCGGTGACGTGCACTTTGCGAAATCCTTCGAGGTGACCCCCGAGGACTTCGCGGCTCAGGTCGACATCCACCTGCTCGGTGCCTTCCGAGTCTACCGAGCGGTGATCAACGGAATGATCGAACGCGGTCGCGGCGACATCGTGTTCATCGGATCCGATGTCGCGCAGGAACACCGGCCCTGGATGGCCGCGTACGGAGCGGCGAAGATCGGCCTCGACGCGCTCGCCAGCACGGCGCAGCTGGAACTCGAGGGCACCGGCGTGCGCGTCGGCGTCATCCGTCCGGGACAGGTGATCACCGGCATGGGGATGGACCTTGATCCCGTGGTCGGTGAAAAGATGTTGAGCGACTGGGTCCGATACGGCTTTGCGCGGAACAGCAATTTCCTTCGGCCCGAACACATCGCGCAGGCGATCACCACCATCGTGGGGATGCCGCGCGGCGCTCACATGCGCGCCGTCGAGGTCGAGGCCGAAGGAGCCATCCCGAAGCGATCCAAGAAAGCTACCGAAGGAGGCGGGAAATGACCGCTCTGACCAAACCGAAGCGCGTCTCCGGCGGCGATGGCGAACACGGCCATCTCGAAGAGCTAACCACCGATCCCATCGGTCTGTTCTGGCGTGTGCGCGAGGAATGTGGTGACGTCGGTCAATTCCAGCTCGCGGACCGCGAGATCGTGCTCGTCTCGGGTGCGGCCGCCAATGAGGAGTTCTTTCGCGCGCCGGATGAGGACCTCGACCAGGCCGCCGCGTACCCCTTCATGACCCCCGTATTCGGCGAGGGCGTGGTGTTCGACACGAGCCCGGAGGAACGCTCCAAGGCGATCCACAATTCGGCGCTCAAAGGCCCGCACATGAAACAACATGCAGTGACCATCCCCAACGAGGTCGAGCGCATCATCGCCGGGTGGGGCGACGAAGGCGAGATCGATCTGCTGGAGTTCTTCGGTGAGCTGACGCTGTACACCTCGTCGGCCTGCCTGATCGGTCGGAAGTTCCGTGAGCAGCTCAACGGCCATATCGCCGAGTTGTTCCACGACCTGGAGAAGGGTACCGACCCCATCGCCTACGTGGATATGCACGCCGACATCGAGAGCTTCCGCAAGCGGGACTCCGCGCGCGCCGAGCTCGTGGAATTCATCCAGGGGGTGATGGACGAGCGGATCGCCAATCCTGTCGAGACGAAGGAAGACCGCGATCTGATGGATGTGCTGATTCAGGTTGGCTTCGACGCCAACACGATCACGGGCATGTTCATCTCGATGATGTTCGCCGGGCATCACACCACGCAGGGCACCGCGGCGTGGACACTCATCGAGCTGCTCCGGCATCCCGACTACATGAAACGCGTCTACGACGAACTCGACGAGATCTACGGCGACACACCGAGGGGCGAACGCCCCGAGTACACCTTCGCCCACACCCGTCAGATGCCGCAACTCGAGGACGCGCTCAAGGAGACACTGCGCCTGCATCCTCCGCTGATCATTCTCATGCGGATGGTGCAAGAGGATTTCCACATCGAGGACTATGAGATCAAGGCAGGACAGACGATCGCGGTGTCGCCGGCCGTGTCGAACCGACTGCCGGAGGATTTCCCGAATCCTGACAGCTTCGACCCCGATCGTTACGATAAGCCGCGCCAAGAAGATCTCGTCAATCGGTGGACTTGGATTCCGTTCGGAGCCGGCCGCCACCGTTGTGTCGGAGCGCAATTCGCCATCATGCAGCTGAAGGCCATCTTCTCGGTCCTATTCCAGAACTACGAGTTCAAGATGCTCCAGCCCTCCGACTCCTACCGCAACGACCACTCCAAGATGGTGGTCCAGCTGCAGCAGCCGTGCCGGGTGGCGTATCGGAGGAGGAATCGCTGATGCGCGTCGAGGTGGACCTGGACATCTGTCAGGGCCACGGGATGTGTGAGATGGAGGCTCCCGAGGTCTTCGAAACTCAGCAGGACCACGTGAAGATCCT
>NZ_BAHC01000185.1 GCF_000298195.1 Gordonia rhizosphera NBRC 16068
GCACATATGCAGATCGTTATGGAGTGGATATGGATACGCAGCTGTCATTCCGCCGGCTGGAGGTGTTTCGGCTGGTCGTCGAGGAGAGAAGCGTGACCCGGGCTGCGGAGGTCTTGATGATCGCGCAGCCTGCGGTGTCGGCGCAGATTCGCGCACTCGAGTCATGGGTCGGCGCTCGGCTTTTCGTCCGTCGGGGCAATCGGCTGGTGCTCACCGAAGCGGGTGAACGCACCGCGGCGTGGGCCAAGGAGGTGCTCGCGGGGGCCGCACAGATCCGACGAGAGGTCGGCGACCTCTCATCCGGACAGACCGGCCGTGTGATCATCGCATCAAGCATGGCCGTCGGTACGTATCTGATCCCGCCGACGGTCGCACGACTGGGCCAGGAGCGCCCGCAGGCCGACATCACCGTCGCGGTCGGCCGGCCCGACGAAGTGGTGCACGGTGTCGACACCGGGGAGTTCGACTTCGCCGTGTTGAACTGGGATGAGCGCGACATCCCCGATTCCATGACCCTCGAGCTGCTGGTGCAGGCGCGTCTCGGGATCTTCGCCACGGCAGACCTCGTCACTCCCGGAACCTCCATGACGGTCGCCGAGGCGATGCAATTGCCGTTCATCGGAGCCCCGAGTGACGTTGTCTACCAACGTAATCTCGTCGAACAGCTCCGGGCCGCCGATGCGCCGGAACCGCATTTCACGCTGCGTCTCGGCCACTCCGAGGCGATGATCCGCGCGGCGAGTGCGAATGACTGGGCGATCTTCGCACCCGTCTACGCACTCGCCGACGACCCTCGGCTACACGAGATCGACGTACCGGATCTGCACCTCACCGAACGCATCGTATTGCTGCAACGACGAGACCGAATTCCCTCACCCCTTCAGCGGGATGTGGTCTCCGCCATCCGTACAGCCTTGCGCGAGTTCGATATCCGAGATCACCACGAATGATTCCGATCCGCCGGCGGACTCCAGACCCCGGCTTCACGGAGGATCTCCAGCACCGGAGCGAAGGTCTGCAGCTCGGCGGGGCTCCACAGCGGGAAGTTGATCAGCAGGTTCGTCGCGTCCGTCGACTTCTTGAGCTCGAGGATCTGCTCAGCCACGTGGGCCGGGGTTCCGATGAACTTCAGCATCGAGCCCGCGGCCCCGAACGCGCGTGCCGCCTTCTCGACTCCCATTTCAGCCCACATTTCTTGGGTGGATTCGATGGACCCGATGACGTCGGTCGCGATCTCCTTCGTCGCATCGATGTTGAGCGAGGTGAGCAGACGTTCGAAGACCTCCTCCGCCTCGCCGTCGCCCTCTCGAATCAGTGCCATCGAAAACGGGCACAACCCCACCTCACGGCCGGTGACCGCGGTCTGCTCCGCGAGTCGCGCACCGGCGCCGGCAACCATCTCAACGGAGTTACCCATGGCAACCAGCTGATCGCAATGGCGCGCTGCGAATGCGGTGCCGGCCGGCGAGGCGCCGGCACTGACCAGCAGGGGCCGAGGCTTGGCGGCCGGCCGGGGCAGTTTGATACGACCCTTTGCCCGATAGTAGGTGCCCTTGTGGTCGATCGGCTCCCCTTCGCTCCACAAAGCCTCGACCACCTCGACGAACTCCGACGCCATTCGATACCGCTCGTCGTGCTCGATGAAATCCTCGCCGAACAGTGCCGTCTCATCGGCGCTGAATCCGGTGACGACGTTCCAGGCCCACCGCCCGTCGCTGAAGGCGTCCAGCGTCGCTCCCATTCGAGCCACGTGTGTCGGGTGGTGATGAGTCGTGTGGAACGTCGAGGTCACCCCGATGTGCTCGGTCGCGGCGAAGAGCGCCATGGCCAGCAGCGGAGCGTGATACGCCGGCGATTGGTGGCCACCGCGCTCGGCGGCCCGCTGGTGGCCGGACCAGTTGTCCGCGATGAACAGGGAGTCGAAGCCCACGTCCTCCGCCGCTTGGGCAAGGGCGAGCAAGTTGGCCTTGTTCATGTCGGGCCGGGTCGATGCCGCCTCGTCCGAGTACAGAAAGTTCGTCTTGCCGGACGGAAAGAAGTATCCGAAGTGCAGCTCAGACGGGTCGAGAGATTGCGATTTCATGAGAGTCCCTTTTCGCTGTGAGGGATGGTGCCGCGGTGGGCTCCACGTGACCCTGATCACGGTATTCCGGCCTGACGTAAACGCAAATACCAATAATTGGACTCAGACATAAGAGATTCATGATGCCGACGATCGGTAGAAGCATAACTCTTTCATTATATGTTCATGAATATTTTGTTCTTGGAAATTATGTCCGTCGGTCTCTAACGTGACCGAGGACACCAATAGGTCAAGCACTCTCGCCCAAGTATCGAGTGCCGAAGAACAGGATCAGATCGCCATGTCGTTCGCTAGTCCATTCCGGTCCGTCTCGATCCCCGACACCGGCTTGGTGTCACATCTGCTCAGCGGATTGACGCCCGACGACCTTCAGCGGCGCGCACTGGTCGACCATGACAGCGGCGAGGTGTTGACCTACGGCCAGCTGAGCCGTGCGGTTGACAACTTTGCCGCGCTCATCACGGCCGACGCCCGCGCGGGCGATGTCGCCGCGCTGATGGGGCCCAACTCTGCGCGATGGGTGATCGCCTATCTCGGATACCTCAAAGCCGGGGTCACCGTGACACCGCTGACCACGCTCGCAACGGCAGAGGAGGTAGGCAAGCAGATCAGCCATTCCAACGCCGTCGTGGTCTTCACCGACTCCGCGACCGCGACCGCCGCCCGTGCCGGCGCCGAGATCGCTGGACTCACGAGCGACCGTGTTCGGCTCCTCGACGACATCGACCTGTATCCCGATGCGGTTACGCCGATTCCGGATCGAGTTACGGACCCGCAGTCACATATCGCGGCCATCCCCTACTCGTCCGGGACGACAGGCGTGCCGAAGGGTGTGCTGCTCAGCCATCGCAATCTCGTAGCCAACGTCGCCCAGCTCGACGAAGCCATTGGCGTGGATGAGAACTCCACGGTGGTCGGAATCCTGCCGTTTGCCCACATCTATGGAATGTCCGTCGTCGTCAACCTGTCGCTGCGCAAGCGGGCGACCATCGTGACGATGCGACGGTTCGACCTCGAGCGATTCCTCTCGGCGATCGAGGCCTGGCGGGGAACCCATCTACCGGTCGCACCGCCGGTGATGGTTGCGCTCGGTAAGTCTCCGCTGGTCGACGTCTACGACCTCTCCTCGGTCCGCCTCATACTGTCGGGGGCCGCCCCCTTGGACTCGGCGCTTGCCGAAACGGTGGAACGACGGTTTGGCTGCGCAGTACGACAGGCCTACGGGATGACCGAGATGAGCCCCGTCAGTCACATCGCGCCGCTTGCGGACACGACCATCCCAGCCGCATCCGTGGGCTTCGCGGTGCCGAACATGTCCTGCAAACTCGTAGATCCCGAGAACGACACAGAAATCCAGCAACCCACGACCGGCACCAGTTCCCCGGGCGAGTTGTGGTGCAGCGGACCCAACGTGATGGTCGGCTATCTGGACAACGCCCAGGCCACCGCGGGAGCCCTCGACGACGAAGGCTATCTGCACACCGGCGACATCGCGGTCGTGGACGCCGCCGGACACGTGACGATCGTCGACCGACTCAAAGAGCTCATCAAGTACAAGGGGTACCAGGTCGCACCGGCGGAACTTGAGGGAATTCTATTGGAACACCGTCAGATTGCGGACACCGCAGTTGTCGGCCACCCACTGGGCAACGGCGACGAGGCGCCGCACGCGTTCGTCGTTCGGGCACCGGGATCGAACCTCACGATCGACGCCGTCCTCGAACACGTGCAGAGCCGCGTTGCGCCATACAAGATGATCCGCAAGGTCTCATTCGTCGAGGTCATACCGAAGTCCGCGTCGGGGAAGATTCTTCGTCGCGAGCTTCGCGAACGGCTGTGATCAGACGACGCCCAGATCGTTTGTCTCGACCCTCACCCATCACGCAGCCTGCGCCGCAACAACTTCCCCGTCGCCGACCGGGGTAGCGCACCGACCAACTCCACCTCGCGCGGATACTTGTACGCCGCCATCCGTGCGCGGCAGTACTCCACCAGATCGGCCTCGGACACCAAACTCCCGGGCCGCAGCACCACGAACGCCTTCGCACTCTCGCCTCGGTAGTCGTCGGGAATCCCTACGACCGCCACCTCCTCGACATCCGGATGGCGGCCGAGCACCAGTTCCACCTCATGCGGCCAGATCTTGTACCCGGAGGCGTTGATCACGTCCTTGCTCCGGTCGACGACGTAGAACCACCCGTCGTCATCCATGAACCCGATGTCGCCGGTGTGCAACTCACCACCTGAGAGGGCCGTCGCGGTCGCCTCGGGGTCCTCCCAGTAGCCGGGGATGACCTGCGGTCCGGTGGTGATCAACTCCCCGATCTCCCCGACCGGGAGGTCGCGGCCCTCGTCGTCGACGACGCGCACCACGGTGTCCGACACCGGGATACCGACCGACAGCACCCCGGTCTCCTTGTCGACCGGCGCGCGCAGTTCCGGCGGCACGATATGCGACGGGGAGGTGGTCTCGGTCTGCCCGTAGATGTTGTGCACGTATCCGCCGAGCGCATCCTCGAGCCGTTGCTCGACGACGGGATCGATCGGCGCGCCACCCGAATAGCGCAATCGCAGAGAACTCATCTCGTCGCGGGTGATGTCCGATTCGTCGGCAAGGCCCAAGTAGGCGGTGATCGCGGCGACGGCGAAAGCCGGTTGCCACTCACGGATCGCGTCGGCGATCACCGCGGGCGCGATGCGGTGGGTCAGCACCAGCGGGGATCGCATCAGCATCGCCAGCGTCACCGCGCCGACGAGTCCGGTGACATGAAAGACGGGCGCGAGCGCCAGAATCGGTTCACCCGCGCGCAACCGTGTCCAGTCGCGGTAGGTCTGTGTATTGAAGGTCAGATTCGCGTGGCTGATCTGTGCACCCTTCGGAAAGCCTGTGGTGCCCGACGTCCCCAGCAACACAGCGACGTCACCTGGACCGACCGGACGCCGGATCGGGCGTCCGCCCGGGTGATCGGCAATCAACGACGCCAGGTCGATCGTGTCCGCCGGTCGGTGTCGCCGCACACCGTCGAAGATCCGCGGGTCATCACGCGACTGACCGTCGAGCGCCGAAACGGTCACGACGATCGGCACCGTGATGTCACGCTCGGTGTCGGAAAGCACATCCCTGGCGATCTCGAGGTAGAGATCGTCGAGCGCCAGCAACCCCGTCGGCCGGTACCGCCGGAGGAAATAGGCGAACTCGTCACTCTTGCTCATCGGAGTGATCGCCGTGGCGATGCCACCGCATTTCCACGCCGCGACAAGTCCGATGACGAAGGCCGGGTTGTTCTGAACGAACAGCGCCAGACGATGACCGGAGCGGAACCCGCGGGCGGCCAATAGTGCGGCCAGGGCATCGGAGGCCGCATCGAGTTCGGCCCACGTCATCGTGGCATCGAAGTAATGAATCGCCGGACCATCGGGGGCGCCCGCCACCGCGGCGTCGAAGATGTCGAGCGCGGTGCCGTACTCGACGCGCTGATGGGCGGGACGACCGTCGTAGTGCGCAAGCCATGGTCGGTCGTCGTACGTCGTCACGCCGACTCCCTCCCTCCCCTCACGCGGCGAACCCTCCAGCAGAAGTCTACGGACGCCACCGGCCCTCCCACCAACAAGTAGTCTGTTCAGCATGCCTGAACACAATGGGGCAGGGCCGGCGGTGCGGCAGGCCCGCGTCCGGTCTGGGCTGACGCTGCGCGCTCTCGCGTCGGCGATCGGCGTGAGCGTCGGGACGATGAGCGCCATCGAGAACGGGAAGGTCGCTCTGACCATCGACCGGCTCACCGAGATCGCCCGGCACCTCGACGTCCCGCCGGCGCACCTGCTGCGTCCGCAACCCGAGGTCGCCGAGGATGCCGAGGTCCCGCCCGCGGCCGCGGGCGACTGGCGATACTTCGCCGAGTTGGACCTCGACCCGGCGCTGCGGGCCGCGATCGAGGTGTTCACCGAGATGGGCTATCACGGCGCCACGATGCGGCTGGTGGCAACCGCCGCCGACAGCAGCGTCGCGGGCATCTACCACTACCACCGCAGCAAACAGCATCTGCTCGCCACGCTGATGGACCTGACGCTGCACGATCTCGAATCACGGGTAATCGCCGCAGATGCCGAGGGCGGCGCGCCCGCCGAACGATTCATGCGGATGGTGGAGGCCATTGCCCTCTACCACACAATGCGCCGCGACCTCGCGTTCATCTCCGCGACGGAGATGCGAAGCCTCGAGGAACCCGACCGCAGTCGCATCGTCGCCATGCGGAGACGACTCCAGGACCGGCTCGATGCCGCCGCAGTCGCCGCGACCGAGGACGGCACCTTCACCACCGCCCATCCACGCGACACCGCACGCGCCGTCGCCACCATGTGCATGGCCCTGCCGTACTGGTTCTCCGCCACCGGACCGATGTCGGCCGGCGAGGTCGCTCGTCAATACGCCGACCACTCACTGGCGATGATGCAGGCACCGCCACGAGTTCAGGGAAGCTGAACTTCGAAACCCCGCTCCGGACATCGAGATTCGGTTCGGGTCAGCCCCTTGACGCGCGCCCGATTCCCTGTGATGCTCATCTCACTGAACATCCCGAACGTTCGATCGGAACGTTCAGTTCATCGTCATCACTCAGCGGAGAGGACGCTCATGACCACTGCACCCGATCTGACCGAACTGCTCGACGGCTCGCCCAGCAACTGGGGCAAATGGGGCCCCGACGACGAGGTGGGCAGCCTGAACTACCTCACGGCCGAGCAGGTGCTGCGCGGCGCATCGTTGATCAAGAAGGGTGCGCTGTTCACCCTCCAGCGCCTTATCGGCGACCCGAACGGTGACCCGGTCTGGCCCGGCCGCAGCCCCGCGACGCGCGAGATGATCCTCGACGAGTCCCACTGGGACGAGGGCGGCGACGGACCCGCCTTCCCCGGCGGTCTGCACTACGCCGACGACAAGATCAACGCTTTCCTGCAGGGTTCCACACAGTACGACGCGCTCGGACACGTCTGGTACGACGGCCAGATCTGGAACGGGTACGACGCTCGCACCACCATCGGCGGTCTGGACAAGGCCAGCGTCGAGCCCATCGCCGAGCGCGGTGTCGCCGGTCGGGCAGTCCTGCTCGACATGGCCCGTTACCAGGGCGTGGACTGCCTGGGGCCGCGCGAGACCTTCGACCACACCGATCTCGAGAAGTGCGCCGCCGCACAGGGTATCGAGATCCGTCCGCGCGACATCCTGCTGATCCGCACCAACCACCTCGAACTGTTCTTCCGCCAGGGTGAGGGCTTCTACGAGGACTTCTGCGAACCCGGACTCGTCTACTCGCCGGAACTCGTGCAGTGGTTCCAGGACAAAGAGATCCCGAACCTGGTCACCGACACCATCGCCAACGAGGTCACCACCGACCCGCACAACGGCGTCGCACTCGTCCTGCACAACGCGCTGATGCGCAACCTGGGTATCGCGTTCACCGAGATCTGCGATCTGGAGAAGCTCGCCGCCGACTGTGCCGAGGACGGCGCCTACGAGTTCTTCTACGTGGCCGCACCGCTGAAGATCCACAATGCCACGGGGTCTCCGGTGAACCCGGTGGTGATCAAGTGAGTTACGCCGACCGGCCGTGGCTGGCCCGCTACCCCGCGGGCAGCCCGGCCGACATCGAGGCCGAATACGCCACGGCGTTGGATGTTTTCGACGCCGCGGCATCGGCCGGACCCGACGAGCCGTTCATCTACTACTTCGACAAGACCCTCACCTTCGCCGAGGTGGATCGGGCCGCCACCGCGTTGGCGGCAACCCTCGTTGCCGAGGGCTTCTCGCCGGGCGACCGTCTCGCGGTGTACGTGCAGAACAACCCGTCGTTCATCATCGGTCTGCTCGCCGCATGGCGGGCCGGCGGCATCGCGGTGGCGGTCAACCCGATGAACAAGCAACGCGAGCTGACCTACATCCTCGGCGACTCGGGTGCCACCGCGCTCCTCACCCTCGACGATCTCTACGTCGATGTGGCGGAACCGGTCATCGCCACCGGGAACACGTCGGTACGTACCGTCATCACGACATCGCCGCTGGATTTCCAGACGCGTGACGACCCAAGGCTTTTTGAGGGTGTCGCCCGGCGGCGCAGTCCGGGAACCGTCGACCTGGTGGAGATCATCGAGAACCACGACGGCACACCACTACCCGCGCCGGAATTGTCCGCCGACGACACCGCGGTCCTCACCTACACCTCTGGCACAACCGGAGAGCCCAAGGGCGCCATGAACACTCATGGCAACCTGGCGTTCAACGCCCAGACGTACCGGGACTGGACCGGGCTGAAGCCGGGTGAGGGTGTACTGGGTATCGCCCCCTTGTTCCACATCACCGGACTGGTTGGCCACGTGATGCTGGCGATGCTCGCCCGGACGCCACTGACCCTGGCACACCGCTTCGCCCCAGATGTGACGCTCGACGCGATCCGCGAGCACAGGCCGGTGTTCACGGTGGCGGCGATCACCGCGTTCAACGCGCTGTCGGCCGCGCCAGGGGCCACCCCGGACGACTTCGCCAGTCTGCGCATCCTCTATTCGGGTGGTGCGCCGATCGCACCCGCGATGGGTGATCGGCTGGAGAAGGTCTTCGGAGCCTACATCCACAACATCTACGGCCTGACCGAGACGTCGTCACCGTCGCACGGTGTGCCGTTGGGCGTGCGGGCGCCGGTCGATCCGGCGTCGGGGGCGTTGTCGGTGGGAGTGCCCGTATTCAACACCGTGGTCCGGGTCATCGACGAGAACGGCGACGACGTACCGGTGGGTGAGATCGGCGAGTTCGCGACCTCGGGACCCCAGGTGGTCAAGGGCTACTGGAACAAACCGGAGAAGACCGCCGAATCGCTCCCGGGCGGCGAATTGCGCACGGGGGACGTCGGATTCATGGACGCCGACGGTTGGTTCTACCTCGTCGACCGCAAGAAGGACATGATCAACGCATCCGGATACAAGGTCTGGCCACGCGAGGTGGAGGACGTGCTCTACACCCATCCGGCTGTGCGCGAGGCGGCGGTCATCGGTGTTCCCGACGAGTACCGCGGGGAAACCGTGAAAGCCTATGTGTCCCTGCGCGACGACGCGACGGCGACGCCTGAGGAACTCGTCGCGTTCTGCAAAGAACAGATGGCGGCCTACAAGTATCCGCGGGAGGTGGAGATCGTCGGCGAACTGCCCAAGACGGTCACCGGCAAGATCCTGCGCCGGGAACTCCGCCAGAAGCAGTAACCGATACGAAGCGGGGCGGTGGGTGGCGGGTGTGTTGCCCACCGCCCGCTTCGTCGACTCGGGACCGCGGTCAGCGCCGCGGCGGACCTTCCTGACCCGTGTTGTGTCGATAGAACAGCGGTTCGGTGATCACGACGGCGACCACGAAGACGAGCGCCCAAACCGGACTCGCGCGGAAGATCGCATACGCGGCGACAAGATAGATGATCGCCTTCACCACGTAATACGGCACCATGGGCAGCCGGTGGGCCGCCTTCGGCGCCATGAACACACCCCAGAAGCCGACCACCGCGATCAGGATCACCACGGAGACCAGCCATCCGATCACCCCGGTGCCGGCGAACACCAGCCCGAGCGATGCCACCGCACCCCAGGCGACCAGTTCGAGAACGAAGGCGCCGAGCCCCGCCAGATACTTCATCGTGCCCCCGTCCCGGTAGGTCTCGGCCGCACCCTACCAGTACCATGCTCGAGCATCCCGGTTCCTGCGCTTTGTATACTCCGTCGCATGTTTGACGGCGTCCGCACTCTTTACCGATTGACCCGCGGCGACCGTGTCGCCGAGGACCGCCCGACACCGCACACGGTGATCGCGCAGGCCCAGCACCGCACGCTGCTCCGTTACGGCTCCGACGACGAGTTCGCCGCCGCCCGCTCGGCGCGTCGTCGCCCGGTGCTGCTGATCCCGCCGCTGGCGGTGCCCGCGCGGTGCTATGACCTCGCGCCGGATATGTCGGTCGTGGCCTTCCTACTGTCGATCGGCCGCATCCCCTACGTCGTGGACTTCGACGAAATGAGCTACGCCGACCGCCATCTCGGGTTCGAGGACTTCTTCGACGACATCGTCCCACAGGCCCTCGGGCGGGTCCTCGACGATGCCGGTGACGACCTCGACGGCGTCGATCTAGTGGCGTGGAGCCTGGGCGGAACCGTCGCGTTCCTGACGGCCGCCGCCCACCCCGAACTGCCGATTCGGACGATCACGGCCATCGGCACCCCGCTGGACTATTCGGTCATTCAGCCGTACCCGCTGGTTCGGACCATCACACGGCCGATCGGCCCGACCCCCATCGCGCTGGCTCTGCGGGCGATGGGCGGCATTCCCGCGCCGCTGGTGCGGGCGGGCTACCGGGCGACGGCGTGGCAGCGGGAACTACGCAAGCCCGGCTACATCCTGCGCAACGCCGACAACACCGAGGCGCTCGCCCGGATGCAGGTGATCGACTGGTTCCAGGAGGTGCTGCCCGGATATCCCGGCAAACTATCCGAGCAGATGTGGACCAATCTCGTCTTCCACAACGAGATCGCCACCGGTGTCCTGCATTTCGACGGCCGACCGGTGGACCTCAGCTCGATCACCTCGCCCATCCAGCTGTTCGGCAACCACCGCGACGCGATCGTCAGCTGGGCCGGCGCCCACCACGGGGTGGAGGTGTTCACCGGATCAGCCCAGGTGCGCTTCACCACGGTCGAGACGAGTCACCTCGGGCTGATCGCCGGCAGCGATGCGGCCGCCCAGACGTGGCCGCGGATCGACGAGTCCCTGTCCGCCTTCGACGGCGCTCACTCGAAGTAGCGGTACACACCCTCGACGACGACCGCCGGACGCTCGCTGTTCTCGAGTTCGATGACCCCGTCGATGGCGATCTGCACGCCGCCCTTCGGCAGGTGCTCGACCGACTTGAGGGTCGCGTTCAGCCGGACCCGACCACCGGCCGGCACCGGGCTGGTGAACCGGACCTTGTTCAGCCCGTAGTTGACGGCCATCTTGATGCTGTCCACGGAGAAGATCTCGGAGAACATCGGGATGATCAGCGACAGCGTCAGGTAGCCGTGGGCGATCGGCCCGCCGAACGGGCTCTCCTTCGTGGCACGCTCCGGGTCGACGTGAATCCACTGGTGGTCGTCGGTGGCGTCGGCGAAGGTGTTGATCCGCGGCTGTTCGACCGGGAACCAGGAGCTGACACCGATGACCTGACCGACGAGGGGGTCGAGATCGGCCAGGGTCGCGACCTTGGTGGCGAAAGCCTGCGTTGCAGTGGTCATGAGTGAGAATCCTTCGTGTCGTGGGAAAGTCAGTGCTTGATACCGAGAACACGCATCGCGTTCTCCTTGAAGAGCAGCGGCTCCACTTCGGGTTTCATGTCGAGCTTCGCGTAGTCGGCGAGCCATCGGTCGACCTGGATGACCGGGAAATCCGAACCGAACAGAACCTTCTGGCGCAGCATCGAATTGGCGGCGCGTACGAGCTGCGGCGGGAAGTACTTCGGCGACCACCCGGACAGGTCGATGTAGACATTCGCCTTGTGGGTGGCGATGGAGATCTGCGCGTCGACCCAGGGCACGGCAGGATGCGCCATGACAATGGTCATGTCGGGGAAGTCCGCGGCGACGTCGTCGAGCAGCATCGGATCCGAGTACCGCAGCTTGATGCCATGTCCACCGGGCAACCCCGCGCCGATACCGGTCTGACCGGTGTGGAACAGCGCCGGCACACCGCATTCGACGATTGCCTCGTACAGCGGATAGAAACGGCGGTCGTTGGGTTCGAATCCCTGCATGCTCGGGTGGAACTTGAAGCCCTTCACCCCGAACTGGTCGACCAGGCGATGCACCCGCTTGACGGCGGCCTTCCCCAGCAATGGATCGACAGATCCGAACGGGATGAGAACGTCGTTGAATTCTGCTGCGCGTTCAGCGATTTCCTCGACGCTGTTCGGCGGATGTCCGGTCGCCGACTGCGCGTCGACGGTGAAGACCACGGCCGCGATGTTGCGGTCCCGGTAGTGCTGGGCCATCGCTTCGATGGAGGGACTGCGCTCCTCGCCGGACTTGAAGTACTTCTCGGAGGCCGCCATCAGTTCGTCGTCCATCGAATGATGTCCGCAGCCGTCGATCTCGACGTGGGTGTGGAAGTCGATGGCCTTGATGGCGTCGAAGTCGACGCCGTATTCGTAGCGGGTGCTCACTTGGTCACCGCCAGGACCTCGGCGGGGAATTCCTCGCCGACCGACTCGAGATTGTTCGCGAACGTGCCAGGCCACACCGCGGCGATCTCGTCGGCGCTGAAACCGCCGTCGTGATAGGCGGTTTCAGTCATCTCCGGGTGCGACCACAAAGCCAGGCGGTCACCGCCGATGGAGATGGCCTGCCCGGTGATGTCGGCTGCGGCATCGGAAGCGAGGAAGGCGATGACACCGGCGACATCCTCCGGCGTGCCCATGCCGACCTCACGGCGGATCACGTCGGGAAGAATCCCGGTCTCCTTGGCCTCGTCGATGAAGGGCTTGAAGATCGGCACGGTCTCGGTCATGGCGGTAACCGCGACCGGGCACACCGCATTGGCGGTGATCCCGGCCTTCTTCAGTTCCATCGCCCAGGTGCGGACCATCCCGACGATGCCGGCCTTCGCGCCCGAATAGTTGGTCTGGCCGAAGTTGCCGCGTTGGCCGGCAGGCGAGCCGATGCAGATGATGCGTCCGCCCTCGCCCTGCTCACGGAATCGGTTCACGGCCTCGCGAGCACAGGTGAAGGTACCCCGGAGGTGGACGTTGACGACGGCGTCGAAGTCCTCGTCGGTCATCTTCCACAGCACCTTGTCGCGCAGGATTCCGGCATTGGTGACCAGGATGTCGAGGCGGCCGAAGTTGTCGACGGCGGCCTGCACGAGCGCCCGCGCGGTCTCGGTACTGCCGACCGGGGCGACAACGGCAACCGCCTTCCCGCCCTCTGCGACGATCTCGGCGACCGCGGTATCGGCGGTCTCCTGCCGCACGTCGTTGACCACGACCGCCGCGCCGCCGCGCGCGAGTTCCTTGGCATAGGCGAGTCCGAGTCCTTGGCCGCTACCCGTGACGATGGCGACCTTGCCGGTGAGATCCATGAGTGCCTCCTGAGGCGATCGAAGCTGACAATGTGAGTAGACCATCAATAATTGAGATTGTCAATGATTGTCGGTCTGGTATTCTCTCTGCTGGACGGAAGGAGGACCATGCAGCGTCAACGTCAACAGCCGATCACCGACGATCTCGGTTTCTTGATGGCCCGCGTCAGCGCTTTGCTGGCCAAGTCCGCCAATCGTGCACTCGCGCCCCTCGGCCTCAAGGTGCGGGCTTACAGCGTGCTCGCGACGGTCTGCGACCAGCCCGAAGGCATCACACAACGACGACTCGCCGCAGACGTCGGTCTCGATCCAAGCCAGATCGTCGCACTCGTCGACGACCTGGAGGGCCGCGGCCTTGTGGTCCGCAACACTGACCCCGAGGACCGACGCAACAAGCTGATCGTCGCCACGGATGCCGGCCTCGAACTCTGCAGCCAGGCCCGCAAGATCACCGACGCCGCCGCTGCGCAACACCTCGTGGGCTCCGACGACAGCGAGATCGACACGCTGCGTGCCGTGCTGTCGCGCGTCCTCGCCACCGAGACGTCCTGACAACCCGAATCTCGCCGACAGCACCCTCGAATTCACCGACAGCACCCAGTCTCCCGCCGACGGCAACCTCGAATTCGCCGACAGCACCCTCGAATTCACCGACAGCACCCAGTCTCCCGCCGACGGCAACCTCGAGCCACCAGATCGCCGAGAGTGCACAAATTTCCGTCGATCGTGCGCAGTCATCCGTCGACCGTGCCCAGTTCACGTCTCGACCGTGCACGCAAGATGTTCCTGCGCAGCCTCGACGGGAATCTCTGCACGCTCGACGGAATTCTGTGCACGGTCGACGGAAATCTGTGCACGATCGACGATGGTCCGGGACCGACGACAACGACGCGCCCCGACGACGTCTCGCCCCCGACGACGCCTCGCCTCAGGCCGGCGTCGCGTATATCTCGCGAAGGCGGTCCTTGCGAATCTTGCCCGTCGCGTTGCGGGGGATGTCGTCGAGCAGCACCATCGACTTCGGGATCTTGTACTTGGCCAGACGTTCTCCGAGGTACGCCTCCAGCTCCGCGAAGGTCAGCTCAGCGCCTCGTTCGAGAGTGATTGCCGCGCAACCTACCTCGCCCCATTTCTCGTGCATCACGCCGAACACGCCACAGCCGACGACACCCGGCATCCCCAAGATCACGGCTTCGATCTCAGCCGGGTAGATGTTCTCTCCGCCGGAGATGATCATGTCCTTGAGGCGGTCCACGATGGTGATGTAGCCCTCGTCATCTCGCACGCCCACATCGCCCGATCGGAACCATCCGTCGGCCGTGAACGCGGCGTCTGTCGCATCCGGACGGCCCCAGTACTCGCGCATCACGTTGCGGCCCTGGATCTGGATCTCGCCGCGCTCACCGGGTTTGGTCTCCACACCGTCGGCGTCGACGACGCGGACATCGGTGAAGAACTGCGGCACCCCGGCGCTACCGATCTTGCGCTCCACGTTCTTCGGCGTGAGCACGAGCGCGCCCGGTCCGGTCTCGGTGAGTCCGTAACCCTGACACAGATTCACACCGCGCGCCACGTACGTGTGCAGGGTGCGCGGGGGTACCGGTGCCGCCGCGACGATCCATCGGCGGATCGACGACAGGTCCGTGCCTGCGAAGTCGGGATGAGAACTCATGGCGTCCAGCATCGTCGGGACACCGAACGAATAGGTGACCCCGCGCTCGGCGATGATCCGTAGTGCGCGCCCGGGCTCGAATCCCTCCTCGATGACCACCGTTCCACCCTTGAGCAGGGTCGGCAGCGAGATGTAATTCAATGCGGCCGTGTGGAACAGAGGCGCGGCGACCAACGCTACCTCGTCACTGCAGAGATCGAGGTCGATGATCGGGTTCATCACGGCGAACGTGACACCACCGTGGGTGAGCACCACACCCTTCGGGTTACCGGTCGTGCCAGAGGTGTACATGATGAAGCACGGATCGTCGTGGGTGACCTCGCAGTCGATGATCTCGGCACTCGCCGCGGCGATGATCGCCTCGTAGCCGAGGGCGTCGTCGTCCGGCTCTCCGTCGACGACGACACGCTGCCCGCCACCGGCCTCCGCCGTCGCGGTGATCGCGATATCCGACAGCGCGGCCGAGTGGATGAGGACCCGAGCTCCGCAATCACCCAGCGCGTAGGCGACCTCGGGCGTGGTCAGGCGGGCGTTGAGCGGAACGAGGACGGCTCCCAGCAACCCGGCGGCGAACAAGCCTTCGAGGTAGGCGGGGTGATTCGCGCTCAGGAGGGCGACTCGGTCACCACGGCCGACACCCAGCTGCGCCAGTGCGTGCGCCAGCCGCGCGGTTCGCTCGACCAGTTGCTGATATGTGAGTTCCTCGTCGCGGAACACGATCGCAGTCGCGTCCGGTGATTGACGCGACGCCCGGAATGGCCAGGTTCCCACGCCCTCGTTGCGCATGTGGTGCTCCTCGTCGGTGGTGACTGTGGTGCCAATCACCATATTCCACAACGATTGATAATGTCAATTATTACCGCAGTGCTCCATCCTGCAGCGTGCGCCCGACGCCTTGCGCGGCCACTTGCGCCGCGGCGACCAACGTCGGCCGGTTGCGCCCCAGGGTCGGCACGACGATGCCGAGAGCAGCCACCACGCGGTCACCGTTGCGCACCGGCACGGCAACCGAGCACGCCCCCAGCGTCATCTCCTCGACGGTCGTCGCATATCCCTGCTGCCTGATCTGACGCAACTGTTTGTCGAGCACACCGGGGGCGACGATGGTGTGGCGGGTGATCGGACGCAGCTCGCTCATGACCGCGCGTCGGACATCATCGGGCGCGTGAGCGAGTAGCACCTTGCCGACGCCGGTCGCATAGAGCGGAAGGCGGCTGCCGACTCGACTCACGACCGGCACCGAGGCCCGGCCCGACAGGCGGTCGACGTAGAGCACCTGGGTGCCCTCGCGGACGGCGAGGTGCACCGTCGCGAGAGTCGCGGCATAGAGGTCCTGCATGAACGGCGCGGCCACCTCACGGATACCCGACTGGATGGGCGCAAGTAGGCCGAGGTCCCAGAGCCGTCGGCCGATGACGAACGCGTTGTCGGGCCGACGGGTCAGGGCGCCCCACTTCTCGAGTTCGCCGACCAGCCGATGAGCCGTCGGCACCGGTAGGTCGGCGCGGTGCGCGATCTCGGTCAGTGTCAACGCCCGGTGGCCGCGGTCGAAGGCGCCGAGGACCGCGAGCACCCGTTCGGCGACGGATTGCCCCGGCTTGCCCGTATTGCCGGCCATCGGTGTACCTCACGTCCCGAATCGCTACGGCCCGATGACACGAGCCTAGCCCCGTCGACGACGCGAGGACACGAAACCTCAGTTCTCGGCGTCCTCCTCGGCGAACACCTGCGACGCGATCCGGAAGGCGGTGTTGGCATCGGGCACACCGCAGTAGATCGCGGACTGCATCAGCACCTCCTTGATCTCGTCGCGGGTCAGCCCGTTGCGCAGGGCCGCCCGCAGATGCATCGCGAGTTCCTCGTGGTGTCCGCGTGCGATGAGAGCGGTCAGGGTGATCATCGAGCGGCTGCGACGGTCGAGGCCGGGTCGCGTCCAGATCGTTCCCCACGCGTATTCGGTGATGAGTTGCTGGAACTCGCCGGTGAGGTCGGTGATGGCAGCTGTGGCTCGGTCGACATGCTTGTCGCCCAACACCTCTCGCCGTACCCTCATGCCGTCTTCGTAGCGGGTCATCGTTCGTCTCCTGGGGTCGTGGGGACTGCGGTGGCCCGGTCGAAGCGGGCCGCCCGGTCGAGTTGGGCCGCGATGAATTCGTCGGCGAGTCCGAGATACCGTTCGGCGGGTTCGTGGCCGGCGACGGCCGCCATCGACCGCTGCTCGGAGGTCATGGCATCGCCGGCGGCGTCCAGATTCGCGAGCATCCGATCGGTGTGGACGCGCAGGCCCTCGACCAGGGTCGTCGTCTGCCGGCCGGCGACGACGCTGCGCCGCACCAGGGTCCGCAGCGCGTCCCATTCGGCATGCCACGCTCCCGACGACCGCTCCTCGAGCGCGTCGGCCGCAGCCAGATGTAGGGTGGCCCCCAGGGCCGGAGCGGCGACAGCGGCCCGCCGGATCTGCACCGAGAGAACAGGATTGGCCTTGTGCGGCATCGTCGACGACCCGCCGCCGGCGCCCTCGGCCACCTCCCCGATCTCGGGACGCGACAGAGTCAGCACATCGTTGGCGAGATGCCCCCACGCGTCGGTACACCCGACCGCGGCGTCCCCGCAGCGGGTGATCGCTGTGCGCACCGAATGCCACGGCGGCGCCGGACTCAGGCCCAGCTCATGGGCCGCCACGGCGGCCGCCTCGCTCGCGGCGCCCCGCGGGTCGGGCAGGTCCGCGCCCAGCTCGACGACGGCCGCCAATGTCCCTGCGGCACCGCCGATCTGAACCGGGAATGTCAGAGCGGTCAGCTGCTCGTGGGCATCGAGCACCCCGCGCAGCCACTGCGCGGCCTTGAGTCCGAACGTCGTCGGCACCGCGTATTGGGTCAGCGTGCGCGCGGCCATCATCGTGGCGCGGTGATCGTCGGCGAGGCGGGCGAGCGTGGAGATCTGCGCTTCGAGATCCGCGCGTACTGCGGCGAACGCGTCGACGGCGCAGAGGATGAGCGCGGTGTCGACGACGTCCTGGCTGGTGAGCCCGCGGTGCAGCCAGCTCGCTGCGCTCGGATCACCCAGTCCGGACCGCAACGTCTTCACGAGCGGGATCACCGGATTGCCACCGGATTCGGCAGCCGCGGCGATGGCTTCGGGGTCATCGGCGGAGAGCAGGCCGCGGAGTCCGTCCGCGGTGACCGCGGCGGCTGCCGGCGCGATCCCCGCTTTCGTCATCGCCGCCGACCACGCCGCCTCGACGCGGATCATCGCGTCGAGGACGGCGGAGTCGGAGAAGTGGCGCGCGGCGTGCTGGTCGCCGGGCCAGAGCAGGTCGGTCACCGGCCGCCGTGGTCGAGGAAGACGGTCTCCGCCTCGCCCTGCAGATGGATGTCGAAACGGTATCCGTCGTCCTCGGCAGTGGCGATCAGCGTCGCGCGACGGTCCTCCGGAAGGGAGTTCAGCAGTGCATCCGATGCCAGGGCCTCGGTGTCGCCCGGCAGGTAGGCGCGGGTGAGCAGCCGATCGAGCAGGCCGCGGGCAAAGACACAGACCGAGAAGAACGGTGCGGCGCCGGGACTCATCGGCCCGGGTGCGACGGTGGCGACGGTGTAATGACCGGTGCGGTCGGTCTGCACTCGACCGAATCCGGTGAAGGTGAATCCGTCGCGCCGCATCGAGCCGTGTTCCTGACTGACCTTGCCGTCGCCGTCGGGCTGCCAGATCTCGACCAATGCGTCCGGGATCGGACTACCCGCCCCATCGAACACGGTGCCGTGCAGTCGAATCCGGTCCGGATGGCCTGGTGACACGAGTTCCGGCCCGCCCTGGAAGGGCAATGCGTAGTGGAAGAAGGGTCCGACCGTCTGGCCGGGCGTGGGTGCGAGTGTCACTGCTGTTCCTCCATCGGAGTCGAAGCGGAGCCGGTCAGCACGATGTCCCAGCGGTAGCCGGTGCACCATTCGTGCTCGGTCAGATCGTGGTCGTAGCTGGCGACGAGCCGGTCGCGCGCCTGCTGATCGACGATGGCCTGGTAGATCGGGTCGAAAGCGAACAGCGGATCACCCGGGAAGTACATCTGGGTGACCAGGCGCTGGATGAACGCGGTACCGAACACCGAGAAATGGATGTGCGCGGGTCGCCAGGCGTTGTGGTGGTTCTTCCACGGGTAGGGGCCGGGTTTGATGGTCGTGAACTTGTACCAGCCGTCGTTGTCGGTGATGCAGCGGCCGACGCCGGTGAAGTTTGGGTCGATCGGCGCCGGGTGCTGGTCGCGCTTGTGGATGTAGCGGCCGGCGGCGTTCGCCTGCCACACCTCGACGAGTTGGTTACGCACGGGTCGGCCGTCCCCGTCGAGGACACGTCCGGTGACGATGAGCCGCTCACCGACCGGGTCACCGTTGTGCTGGATCGTGAGATCGGCCTCGAGCGGGTCGACATCGCGATGCCCGAACGCCGGCGACCACAGCTCGATGCCCTCCGGGTCGGAGTGGTGGAAGTTCTTGGTGGGGTGGCGCAGCAGGCTGGAGCGATACGGCGGGAAGTTCAGGCGCGGCGCGGTCTCCGGCGCGGCACCCGCCGCCTGTTCCGCGGCGTACTCGACGCCGATCCGCGCGATCTCGTCGCTGATCTGCTGCTGTGTGCCGTGGGCGGCGTCCGACGAGATGTGGCCGTGTTCTTCGAACACCTCCTGCAAGTCGTCGGTGCCTTCGATCAGTGGTGCGGCCATCCTGTGTACCCTTCTGCGAGATAGGTGGAGCCGGCCTCCGAAGAGACCAGGGTCTGGAGTTCTCCGAGCTGACGTTGTTCATCGAAATCCGATGCGCCGGAGACGTTGTGGAGCATCGTGGTCATCCAGTAGGAGAAGTGCTGCGCCTTCCACACCCGCGACAGTGCGCGGTCGGTGTAGGTGTCGAGGGCGTTGTCGTCGTTCTTGTTCAGGGCCTGCTCGATCACCTCGGCGAGCACCCGCACGTCCGACAGCGCGAGGTTCAGGCCCTTGGCGCCGGTCGGCGGGACGGTGTGTGCGGCGTCGCCGGCAAGCAGCAGCCGGCCGTGGCGCATCGGGGATTGCACGAAGCTGCGGAACGGCAGCACCGTGCGTTCCAGCACCGGACCTTCCTTCAGCCGGAATCCGTCCTCGCCGGACAGGCGGGTATGCAACTGCTCCCAGATGCGGTCGTCGGACCAGTCGTCGGGATTCTCGGTCGGGTCGCACTGGAAGTACATGCGCTGCACCGTGTCGGTGCGCTGGCTGATCAGGGCGAAACCCTCGGGCGACCGGTTGTAGATCAGCTCGGGGGCGCTCGGCGGCGCCTGGACCATCACGCCGAACCAGGCGAACGGGTACTCGCGGAAGTACTGGTGGGCATTGGCGATCAGGGGCCGACAGATGCTGCGAGATCCGTCGGCGCCGACGACCAGCTCGGCGGTGATCTCCTGCCGGGTGCCGTCGGCGTCGGTGTAGCGGACAGTGGGGGCGTCTTCGACGCCGGTCACCTCCGTGTCGGTGATGCCGTAGCGCAGGTCGCCGGCGTCGCGGGTGCGGGTGCGGTGCAGGTCGATGAAGACATCGGTCTGCGGATACAGCCAGCACGACGCGCCGGTCAGCTTCTGGAAGTCGATGCGATGGCTGACGCCGCCGAAGCGGAGCGCGATGCCCTCGTGCTCGTGACCGTCGGTGAGCACCCGGTCCGACGCGCCCGAATCGACCAGCAGCCGCACGCTGTCGCGCTCGAGGATTCCCGCGCGGTGGGTGGTCTCGATCTGCTCGACGGTCCGGTTGTCGACGACAACGCTCTCGATTCCCGCGACGTGCAAAAGATGCGACAGCATCAGTCCTGCCGGACCGCCGCCGACGATGGCGACCTGGGTCCGGGTGGTATCCGCAACCGGCGTCATTCCTGTTCTCCGCTCCTGTGATCTGTAACGATGTTCAAAAGGTACGAGGCCGGACTCACAGATGTCGATGCGGAGTTTTCATTGAGTGAAAGTCAGCGGAATCTGGTCGTCAGAGGGCGTACCCGAGTCTGAGCAGCGCGGTGCGGAATTTGGACTCGTGCTCGGCCGCGACACCGAGGTGTCGATCACCGAGCGGGCGGCACAGCGAACGGAGCGTGCGGTCGCGCGCTATCAGCAAGGCGACGGCCGGATCGGCGCACTCGATGACCCGGAGATGTCCGAGGTCGGCGAGTTGAGCGCCGCGCCGGCGGACATCGTCGATCACGGTGGTCAACGTCGACGGCAGTGCGCGGTCGGTCCGGTCGGTCAGGAAGGTGGTGAACTCGGTGAGGTCTCGGCCGGCAGCGAGCGCTGCGGTCAGGGTGGCCGCCGACACTGCCCAGGTGTAGTCGGCGGTCTGTGTGGCGAAGGCGTTCATGGTGAGCCGTTCTGCCGTGCTGATCTCGTGGGTGACCACGATGTCGAGGTTGGGCAGTATGGTCAGCGGCGATGTCGCTGTGGTGTCGTCGCCGGTCGGCTCGAAGGTATCGGCGAGGCCCAATGCGTAGGCGCCCAAAGGCGTGAGCCGTATCGCTCGCAGGCCGTCGTATCTGCTGAGTGCGTCGATGTAGTCGCTGCCCCAATTGTCGTAGTAGTCGTTGCGGGCGCCGATGGGATTGCGGTAATCGAGATCCACCAGGCCCAACGTGCCGGCGTACTCGAAGGTCACCGCCAGGGTGTAGCGCCCCTCGAGCAGCGACCAGCCGTGGTTGTCGGCGTACCCGAAGCTCCCGTACTCGGGGTCGACGAGGTAGAGCCTCCACAGGGCCCGTTCGCTGCGCGCGATGGTGGGATCGAGATGCTTCCGGCGCATGGTGGAGAACAGGGTGTCGATGTCTATCCACTCACCGGGCGGGCACGTGGCCAGCCCCGCGGCGACCGTCGCGCGGCGGGTCTTGACCGCGCTGAGCACATTGGTCGCGCGCTGCCCCTTGATCGTTTCGATGCGGCTGAACTCGTCGATCGCACCGTGGGTGAGCCAGCGGCGCCACAGGTCGCGGATGACCTCGGCGGGCGGTTTCCTGAGTGCAGCACGACCTTTCGGGCTCAGACTCAGTCGAGTGCCCTCGAGTTTGGCCATCCCGCCGGACTGGATCAGAAGCGGCCAGGCGAACGCCGCGATCGGGTCGAGCAGGTAGAAGTCGCCATTCACCAAATGGCTTACGACGGTCTCCACCGTCGCCGCGGACGGCCGCGCGGTCTTGGCACTGCACTTGAGCTGACCGGACGCGCACAGTTCCAACACCGCTCGCAGATTGGTCAATGCCTCCTGCTCAGTCAGCCGCACTTCACGGGCGTCGTCGGCCATGCTTCATCCTCACTCACCTGCAGCCGGGAAGTTCGCGTTCATGATGGCACGGGAAGTCACCATGCAGAACTCAGGCCACCGCCAACCACTGGTGGAATCGGATCTCCGCCCGACTGATCTCGCCGGGCCGGTAGCCCACCGCCGCCGGCGCGGTGGTGCTGTGGCAGTCACCGGTCGGCGTGGTCACGTTCATGGTGTGTCCGCGGTCCGACCTGTACGCACGATAGATCCAGCCGGGCATTTCCTTGGCACGGTTGTGCGTTCGGCAGCAGCCATCGGCGTTGTCGACGTTCGTTGCGCCGCCGTCAGCGTGGGACTTCGCGTGGTCGATCTCGGCGATCACGTTGCCGCAGTATGCGGTGCGGCACCATCGGTCGCGCACTCGCACCAGATGCGCCAAGCCCTTCGGGAAGGCGCGGGCGCGTGACTCCATGGAGACGAGTGTGCCGTCCTCGGGCCGGGCGAACAGTCGTCGCAGCGTGGCCTCGGTCTCGGAAAGATCGAGTCCGTCGACGATCATCTGTCGCGCGATGGCGGCAGGAATCGGTCCCTGCCCCGGGATCTCGGCGACCTCGTCGTTGAGGCCCAGAAGGCTGTCGGTGGAGACGACCTGTTTCACCGCAACCGGCACGGCCTGCGCGGTAGCCTGTCCGGTGACTCGTTCGACGAGTGTGTCGGCCATGATCTGGTCACGGGTACGGTCGTCGCCGCCAATCACGCTGTCCGCGTGCCGTTTCAGTGCCGCGTATACCGCGACACCCTGCTTCATCGGCAGCAGCGCAGTGACATTTGCCATCAGGTCGGGCGCCGGTCGACTGGTGACGCGACGATGCTTCTCGGCCTTGGCCGCCCGCGCGACCACCGCATGCGGATCGAGTTCGTAGGCGTGCTTCTTGGTGTCGGCATCGATTTGCTTGTCGCTCTTGCCGATCAGCGACTCGGGCCGGGCGCACATCCGCCGGTCGATCTCCTCGCGGGCCTCGCGTGTGAGGTATCCGGTTTCGCGGACCAGGATGGTGGCGCGCCATTCGGTGAGGACACCGGACTGCAACGCCGCGTAGGTGTGGGGCATCTCGTTCATGGCTCGGGCGAATCCGAGATACTGGGCACCCTTCTGCGGGGAAGCCTTGCGCGCCAGACCGATCTCGGCCGACAGCCCACGCCCCTGCCGCGCCTTGGGGACCTTACGTGCGACCTCGTCGGCGTTGCGCAGTTCGTCGAAGCGACCGGCCTCGCGGGCCTGTGCTGCGGAGGCCGCGGACTTGATCTCCTCGAGAACAGTCAGGCGTCGAGCCGCCTGCGATTCGGTATCGGCTGCGGGCATCTCTACCAATTCGGTGATCAGAACCCGCAGATCATCATCGGTTGCCAGTATCGGAACCACCCCCCAAATAGTGTGTCGAACACATGTTCGAGTGTACCAAAGGTGATGTCTACCAGCAAGGTTCAGGCCGGGGTACCTACGGGACCTCCGCGCCACGATGACGAAAGACTCCCACCTACACACAGGATTCTGTGTGTAGGTGGGAGTCTCATGTGATGCGTCTCAGCGCACGTTCGCAGACGTCTGAGCGGTCATAGCCCAGTCCCTGGAATCCACGAGGTGCCGGCCAGCGGGACCCGCGCCATCGCGGCGGCCTCGATCGAGATCGCGACGAGGTCCTCCGGCTCGAGATGCTGCAGGTGAGCCTTCCCGCAGGCGCGGGCGATGGTCTGGGCCTCCATGGTCATGACGCGCAGGAAGTTGGCCAGTCGGCGACCGCCCTCGACGGGGTCGAACCGTGCCGCGAGCTCGGGGTCCTGCGTGGTGATCCCGGCCGGGTCCCGACCATCCTGGAAGTCATCGTAATAACCTGCGGCCGAGCCGATCTTCTCGTATTCGGCGGCGTGGCGCGGGTCGTTGTCGCCGAGCGCGATGAGCGCTGCACTCCCGATGGCCACAGCGTCGGCGCCGAGCGCCATCGCCTTCGCGACGTCGGCACCGTTGCGGATACCGCCCGAGACGATGAGCTGAACCTCCCGGTGCACACCCAATTCCTGCAACGCCTGCACGGCCTGCGGGATGGCGGCCAACGTCGGGATTCCGACGTGCTCGATGAAGACGTCCTGGGTCGCCGCGGTGCCCCCCTGCATGCCGTCGACGACGACGACGTCGGCGCCGGAGTGCACGGCGAGCTTGACGTCGTAGTAGGTGCGGGTGGCACCGACCTTGACGTAGATCGGCTTCTCCCAGTCGGTGATCTCACGCAGTTCGTTGATCTTGATGGCGAGATCGTCGGGACCGGTCCAGTCCGGGTGCCGCGACGCGCTGCGCTGGTCGATGCCCTCGGGCAGTGTGCGCATGGCGGCGACGCGCTCGGAGATCTTCTGGCCCAGCAGCATTCCACCGCCGCCCGGCTTCGCGCCCTGCCCGAGCACCACCTCGATGGCGTCCGCGCGCCGCAGGTCGTCGGGATTCATACCGTAGCGCGACGGCAGGTACTGGTAGACGAGGTGCTTCGACTGCCCCCGCTCCTCCGGCGTCATTCCGCCGTCGCCGGTCGTGGTGGAGGTACCGACCTCCGACGCACCGCGGCCGAGGGCCTCCTTGGCGCGGCCGGACAGCGCACCGAAGCTCATGCCCGCAATGGTGACCGGGGTGTCCAGGTGCAGAGGGAATTTGGCATTGCGGGTGCCGAGCACGACATCGGTGCCGCAGCGCTCCCGGTACCCTTCGAGCGGGTAGCGGGACATCGATGCGCCGAGGAAGAGAAGGTCGTCGAAGTGCGGAAGCTTACGCTTGGCGCCGCCACCGCGGATATCGTAGATCCCGGTGTCGGCAGCGCGCTGGATCGCGGCGATGGTGGTGCGGTCGAAGGTGGCGGACTCACGCAATCCGCGTTGTTCGACGCTCAGGTTGTCGGTCATGGTGTTCTCCGTGGGTCGTGGTTCGGTTTGTCGCAGTGGTGATCTCGATACGCCTCCGCCCCGCTGCGCTCGTAGGTGGCCACTCGATCAGCGGGAATGGACCCCCCGCTGGTCGAGTAGCCGCGACGAAGGAGCGGCGTATCGAGACCACTCGACGCAAGCGAGGCTCAGTACGCAGCCGAGTTGTCGACGTGGAAGTGGTAGAGCTCGCGGGCCGAGCCGTAGCGCGTGTACGTGCGGGGGTCGTCGTCGCCGAAGCCCGCCGCCTTCAACAGTCCGGCGAGTTCCTCGAGGTGCTCGTCGCGCATCGGCTTGGCGATGCAGTCGGCCCCGAGCGAGCCCACGTCTCCGCGGACGTAGATCCGCGTCTCGTAGATCGAATCACCTAGTCCGTCACCGGCATTGCCGCGGACGACCAGCCGCCCGGCCTGCGCCATGAAGGCGCTGTTGTGGCCGACATTGCCTCCGACGACGATGTCGACGCCCTTCATCGAGATGCCACAGCGGGCGGCGGCGTCACCCTCGACGACCAGCAGTCCGCCGTGCGCGGTCGCACCCGCGGACTGCGACGCGTTGCCCTTGACGACCACGGTGCCGCTCATCATGTTCTCGGCGACACCGGTGCCGGCGTTGCCGTTGATGATGACCTCGGCCTGCTGGTTCATCCCCGCTGCGTAGTAGCCGACGTGTCCGTCGATGGTGATCTTCACCGGGGCGTTGACCCCCGCGGCCACGCTATGCGCGCCGGACGGGTTCTCGATGAGGACCTCTCCCGAGATATCTCCGTGCAGAGCGGAATTGACCTCCCGCAGCGGCGTGGTGGCGAGATCGAATGTGTGATTGGGGTTCAGCGTGTCCATGCGTAGACCACCTCCGGCTCGGGTTCCCAGATACGGGCGTTCTCGACGCCGGGAAGGTGTGCCAGGGCGCGGTATTCGCTGGCCATGGCGACCCAGTCGTCGGTTTCGGCGATGACCGCCGGCTTGCAGGCGATGGCGTCACGCACCACCGCGAAGGAATCACGATTCGACACGAGCAGGGTGTAGAAGCCGTCGAAGGTCGCGCACAGCTCCTTGAGCGCGGTCTCGATGTCCTTGCCCTGCGCGAGCTGGTGGGCGACGAAGCGGGCGCCCACCTCGGTGTCGTTCTGGCTGTCGAATTCGACTCCGACGGCACGTAGTTCGCGGCGTATCGTCGCGTGGTTGGAGAACGATCCGTTGTGCACCAGGCACTGTTCCGGTCCGACCGCGTACGGGTGGCAGCCCGACGGGGTCACTGCCGACTCGGTCGCCATCCTCGTATGGCCGACGCCCTGCCAGCCGCTCGCGCCGGCCAGTCCCCAGTTCTCGACGAGGTCGCGCGGTGCGCCGACGCCCTTGAGGACGGCGAGGTCCTCACCGAAGCCGGCGACGAGAGCCTGCGGGAAGACGCCCTTGGTCGCGGCGAGCAGTTCCTCAGCGGTGACCTGCGCGCTCAGCTGAAGGGTGTCGTCGACGAGCTGGGCGGCGACCTCACCGCCGAGGGCTCCGCTGACGGCCGCGGCGGCCTCGCCGAGACCCTCGACACCGATGCCGGTCTCGAGCAGCGAGACGCATCCGTGTCCGGCGGGCGACCAGGTGGGGTCACCGTAGACCGCGATGCCGGCCGAGTCGGCCCCCCGGTCCTGCATCTCGCCCAGCATGCCGCCGAGGAGTTCCCCGAGTCGGGGATAGAGTGCGGGGTTGCGCAGGTGCAACCCGACGATTCCACACATGGTTCTTGGTTCCTGTTCTGTCGAGAAGGTCTGTCTAGAAAGCGGTCAGATAGCTGTCGATCTCCCACGGGGAGACCGCGGAGTGCCACGCGAAGAACTCTTCGCGCTTGAGGCGGGAGAAGTACTCCGACACGGCAGCGTTGCCCTGCGGCCACTCATCGGGCATCGCGGCGTCCAGCACGTCGACGACCACCGGATCGGCATCGAGGGACTCGACGGCGTGCAACAGGGTCAGCGGCAACGAGTCGATGTGTTCGGGGCATCCGCCGATCGCCCCCGGATCGAGGCTGCGCTTGATCCCGTCCAGGCCTGCACCCAGTGCCGCGGCGATCGCCAGGTAGGGGTTGGCCGAGCCGTCGCCGCCGCGCAGTTCGACGCGCTGGTCGTCGGGAATGCGGACGTAGTGGGTGCGGTCGTTGCCCCCGTAGGTGGGACGACGCGGCGCCCACGATGCTCCCGACCGGGTCGCCGTGGCACCGGTCCGCTTGTACGAGTTGACCGTTGGGGCCATCAACGCCTGCAGGGCACCCGCGTGCTCGAGCACGCCGCCGACGAAGGCGTAGGCGGTCGGCGACAGGCCCAGTCCGCGCTCGTCCTCTCCGGGTGCACCGGGGAAGACGGGGGCGCCACCTGCGGTGAGCGACAGATGCAGGTGCAGTCCGGAGCCGGTGCGCTCGGCGAAGGGCTTCGGCATGAACGTGGCGATCATGCCCCGCTCGGCGGCGATGGTGGAGAGCAGGTAGCGCAGCGTGATGACGCGGTCGGCGGTGGTCAGCGCCTCGGCGTACTTGAAGTTCTGCTCGAACTGCCCGTTGCCGTCCTCGTGGTCGTTGGCGTAGTTGCCCCAGCCGAGCTGGTTCATCGCGGTGGACACCTCGGTCAGGTGCTCATACATCCGGGTGAGGCCCCGAACGTCGTAACAGGGCTGATCAGAATCGTCGGCGTCGTCGGCGGTGACCAACGAGCCGTCGGCGGCGCGCTTGAGCAGGAAGTACTCGACCTCGGCACCCACCCAGGGTTCGAAGCCGGCGTCGGCGGCCTTCGCGATGAGCGACTTGAGAATGTTGCGCGGGGCGAACGGCCACGGCTTGCCCTCCACGTAGGGGTCGCAGTGGACGATCGCGAGCCCCTCCTTGATGAACGGGATCGGAGTGAACGAGGCCGGGTCCGGGATGGCGATGAGGTCGGGGTCCTTGGGTTCCTGCCCGATGGCACCCACGGCGTACCCGGCGAAACCGACTCCGTCGGTGGCGAGTTCGTCGACGGCCTCGGCGGGCACCAGCTTGGCGCACGGCTTGCCCCGGAGGTCGACGAACAGAGCCAGGATGAAGGTGGTCCCGTTGGCCGCGCAGAGGTCGGCGAGGGTGTTGCGGTCGGTCATTTGTTCTCCGATACGGTTACTGGTCGCGGTCGGCGTGTTTTCTGTTGTGAAACATTGTCTACAGCTAGTAGACCTCCAAGATATTTCGAACGCGTTACATCGCGGTGATCCCCGCGTATCCAACTGCGCGGTGGATGCATGTCGCATATGGCCACTGACCTGCAGAAATGCCGAATCGGGGGCCCACCGGCGACGGTGAACCCCCGATCGATGCACAGGATCGCTAGTGAGACGCCGTCACCGGCTCCGCGTGTCCGTGCGCGACAGACACCGCCCTCGGCGCCGGCGTCGTCGTCAGGCCCGGGGCATGCCCGACACCCGCGGCAGGGATCTCGTAGGCCGACTCGGCGTGGATAGTCGCGTCCAGGCCACCGACCTCGGTCTCCTCGTCGACGCGCAGACCGATGGTCTTGTCCAGGGCCTTGGCGATGAGCCAGGTCATCACGAACGAGAAGGTGCAGGTGATGACGATGCCCGCCAGTTCCCGCCAGAGGATGGCGATGTCTCCGCCGAACAGGATGCCCTCGATACCCGCCGGCGCCGCATCCGATGCGAACAGGACGATGCACAGGGTGCCGACGATGCCGCCGAGGCCGTGGACGGCGAAGGCATCGAGGGTGTCATCGACGGCGAATCGGGACTTGAAGCTGAGCGCGAACGCGACCACCCCGGCGGCGATGATGCCCACGCCGAGCGCGCCGAGCGGGCTGACCGCGTTCGCCGACGGGGTGATGCCGACGAGGCCGGCGACCGCGCCGGTGATGACGCCCAGGGAGGTGACATGTCCTTCCCGCAGGCGCTCGATGGCGGCGAAGCCGATCATGCCGGCGCTGCCTGCGAGCAGCGTGTTGAGGACGACGTACTGGGTCAGGAAGTTGGCGCCGCCCGCGCAGCTGCCGTTGAAGCCGAACCAGCCGAACCAGAGGATGCCGCCGCCGAGCAGCGCCATCGGCACATTGTGCGGGCGTTCCATCCGCTTGCGGCGCGCCCCGAGCACCATGGCCAACGCCAGCGCCGCGACACCGGAATTCATGTGCACCGCGGTGCCACCGGCGAAGTCGTGGATACCGATGTCGTTCAACAGGAATCCACCGCTGTAACCCTCACCATCGGCGGCGAAGACCCAGTGCGCGACGGGGAAGTAGACCAGCGTCAGCCAGATCGGCGCGAAGACCAGCCAGGCGGAGAACTTCATGCGCCCGGCGGCACCGCTGGCCACGATGGCGACGGTGATGGCGGCGAACAGGATGAACCAGGCGGCGATGTAGAGCACCTGGATGCCGCCGGATTCGTCGTCGGTCAGGTGGTTGCCGAGCCCGATGTAGTCGAGCGGGTTGCCGATCAGCCCCCAGTCGTTCACCGATGGTCCCGACACGAGCCCGTAGCCGAACAGGACGTAGAGCACGCTGGTGATGCCCAGCGTAACCATCACCATGGTCATCATGTTGAGGACGTTGCGTGCCCCCAGCATGCCGCCGTAGTAGAGGGCGAGGCCGGGAAACATGAGTAACACGAAGACAAATGCCGCAAGCATCCACGCCAGATCGGCGTGCGCGGCGAGAACCGTTTCCATATCAGTGTTCCTTGCGTTGGGTGACGGACAGCGTCGGATCGTCGGGTGGAGTTGGGCGTCAGTGCCCGCGGAGGTAGGCGACCACGTCGTCGCGGTAGTCGAAGAAGCCCTTGTAGGCGGCGATGGGTTCGGGCAGTGTCTCGATGACCGTCGCCAGCTGCTCGGCCCACTCCGGGATGGCTTTGACCTCGGCGAGCGAGGCCATGAAGGTGCGGATGTTGAAGGTGACGGCACCCGTCATGGGCAGCCTGATGAAGTGTTCGAGTTCGATGCGCAGCCGGGAGCGCCCGAAGTCCTTGTCGGCGAGCATCGCCGGGATGTCGCCGGCCCACTCGGGCAGCTCCTCGAGGCTGACGTCGAGTTTGTGTGAATCCGACGCCGACAGCGTCCAGTTCACCCGCCGGTACACCTGATCGGCCGGGAGACGACGCAGGAACTGTTCGGCCCGCGCCACGACGCCGTCGCGGATCAATCCCGGTACCGGAGCATGGATCTCGTACATGTCCATGCCGACGTCGAAGGAGACCGACCAGGCCGCGGCGAAGGTGACCGCCCCGGCGTCGAAGTACAGCCGTCCGTCGCGTTCGGTGACCAGCAGCAGATCGTCGGGCACCTCACGGGCGAGGAAGTCCAGCGGCCCACGTGGCAGCGAATCGTCGTCGGCGAAGACGAAGAACTGATCGGTGCCGAGAAGGTCATTGCGCCAATGGAATCGGCCGTCCGGGTATTCGGTCAGCGTCATCACGTCCGGGTAGGAGGCGTCCAGGTCGCGCAGATAGTAGAGCAGTAGATCCCAGCACGCGAGTTCCATACCGTGCCGGACCTTCACACGATGCGGGTCGGCGTCGAGGATGCGACGACGGTCCGCCATGATCGTGGGATACTCGGCGCCGCCGAGGTCGACAAGGTGTCGGCCCCACTCGCCGCCGCGGGTACGGTGGGGTACCCGAGCGGGTTCGACGTTGACGCTGTAGGCGAACTCCTCGAGTTCGTCGGGGAACGGCCACGGCAGATTCGCGAGGTGATCGACCCGGCGGTCGAGATCGCCGGCCGCGGTGTTGATGTCTGATCCGGTGATGGTCACAGATCCACCTCGATGTCCTGGCCGCGGGACACACAGCAGAGCATGCTGTCTCCGGCGGCGCGCTCGTCGTCGGTCAATACGAAGTCGCGGTGTTGCACCGTGCCGCCCCGGACCGGGATGCGGCATTCACCGCACACTCCTTGGCGGCAGAGGTTGGGCACCGGTCTCCCGTGGTCGAGGAGCCGTTGCAGCAACGACACCCCGGCCGGCACATCGATCACCTCACCGGTGCTCGCCACCGTCGCTCGGAACGGCTCGCCGGGATCCTGTTCGGGAGCGGTGAAGCGTTCGAGATGAACTCGAGGCGAAGGCCATCCGGCGGTGGCCGCGATCTCCTGGTAGGTCTCCAGCATGGGTGCGGGCCCGCACGCGTAGGCGTGCGTACCCAGCGGTTGGGCGCCGAAGCGTTCGGCCAACACCCATCGGGTGTCGTCGGGCCCGGAGACCTCGAAGAGTCCGATGCCGGGCGCCTCGGCCAGGTCGCGGAGCTCGGTCAGGTGGGCGGCGTGCCCGGCTCGGTAGGAATACACGATGTCGGCGCTGCCGCCCCGTCGGGCGATGGCGCGGGCGTGGGACAGAATCGGGGTGACGCCGATGCCGCCGGCCACCAGCAGGGCGTGCCGCTGGTTCCAGACCGGGCCGAACATCGACCGCGGTCCCTCGACCTCGACCACGTCACCGCGGGAGATGTTGTCGTGCAGCCAGTCCGAGCCGCCACCGGCCCCGCGGCGCAGGACCGAGATGCCGTAGCTCGTCGGCAGGATGCCGTCGTCGACGAGCGAATAGGCATTACGGTGTTCCCCGGCGCCGACGATCACATGGCTGCCGGGCTGATACGGGGTCAGCGGTGCGCCGTCGACGGGCACGAACCGGAAATGGGTGATCTGACCGGTGAGCGCGGTGACCTCGACGACACGCATCTCCCGTGGCCCGGTCTCATACCCCGCGTGCAGGTGGGCCGTAGCGGGCCGGTCGACGATCGCGGTCATGACGATTCTCCTGCGTCGGACGCGGAGGCGAGAAAGCTTCCCCGCGCGGCGGAATGGTGAGTGTGTACCTCGATCGACCGAGAGCAGCCGGGGCAGGTCAGCACCTGACCGGCGGCGCCGACGATCCGGAAGGTGTCACGGCAATGCGCGCAGTAGACCGGCAGATCGGTGGTGTCGGTCACGAACGCGGACAACTCCTGTCCGAGCGCCCCGGCCTCGCGGGCCGCGGCGAGCGCGGTCAGCACGTCGTACTGGCCGCCGACGATGTGGATGCGGACGCCGGTCGTGGCGGCCTCGAACGCGTCCGCGAGACTCGCGCGATCGGCATCCTCCGTCAGCGAGTCGAGCACCGTCAGCCGGGTGGGCCCGACCTGTTCGGCGGCAGCGATCCAGTCCCGCGACACCTCGGCGATACGCGGGCCGTGGCCGATCGCGACGATCAGAAACGAGGTGCCCGCGGTGTCGACGGGGTCCGGGACACGCGGCCAGATCGGCATACCCTGCTCGGGCTGCGGGGTCGGCTCGGCGCGCTGTGCGGCCGCGCGCAGCCACTGCGCCGCACGCTCTTTGTACTTGATGATCCCCTTGTAGTCGGCCATGTCGTCGGGCAGTTCCGCGAAGACCTCGGCGGCCCGCGCCCGCCACGGTTCGACGCCTGCGAGGGTTTCCAGCGGCAGCATGTAGGTGCGGATGAGGAACATCACCGCACCGGAATCCGGAAGCCGGATCAGGTGCTGCACCTCGACGCGCAGATGGACCAGTCGCCCGAACGTCTCGTCGTCGACGTGCCGGATCATGTCCCGGTCGGGGCCCCATTCGGGATAGCGTTCGGTCGAGACGTCGAGTCGGCGTCCGATGGTCAGCGTCCAGTTGGTGCGGCGATAGGGATGATGGGGCTGCAGCCGCTTGATGAACTCGTGCGCCCGGGTGATCACACCCTCGGCACGCACGCGCGGAACGGGACCGTGGATCTCCAGGAAGCTCATCCCGACGTCGAAGCCGAAGCTCCAGTCGGCGGCGAAGGTGACCACCCCGGCGTCGGCGAAGAGCTGGCCGTCACGCTGATCGAGCAGGACGACGTCTTCCTGGATCTGCCCGCAGATATAGCCGAGCGGATCGATGGGCAGGGTGGTGTCGTCGCCGTAGACGAAGCACTGCTCGATGCCCAGAATCCGGTTTTCCCAGTGCCATTGGTCACCGGAACCGATCAGCCCGAAGTCGTCGGGGTATGCCGTCGACAGTTCCCGCATGAGCGTGAGCATCGCGTCCCACGTCGCCGGTCCCATATGCGGCAGGACGGCGTGGCGGGTGGGGTCGGCGGCGAGGACCGCGGCGCGTTCGTCGAGTTCGTAGCGGTACTGGGCGTCGATGTCGATAACCCGTTCACCCCACTGGCCCGCGGCCGTCGTCACGATGTGATCAGCCGGTTCCACGTTGGTGCTGTAGCGGTAGGTGTCGTCGACGAACGGGAACGGGAAGCCGCTCACCGTGGCCGCGTCAGTGTCGGGTGAGATCGGTGCGATGGTCACAGCGAGACCTCCAGGGTGGCGCCCTCGCAGGCGCGGGATACACATGGCATGAAGGCGTCGCCGGCGCGCTTCTCGTCGTCGGTCAGGTACAGGTCGCGGTGCAGCGGCTCGCCGCCCGACACCGGGATTCGGCACTCCCCGCAGACACCTTGGCGACAGCGGTTGGGGACGCGGATGCCATTGCCCTCCAACGCCTCGAGCACCGAGACACCTGATGGGACGTCGATGGTCCGGTCCGATTCGGTGAGTCGTACGACGAAGGGGTCGCCGGCGTCGAGCGCGTCGGCGCCGAAGCGTTCGAAACCTATGCGCGATTCGGGCCATCCGGCCGCCGCCGCGGTCGCGACGACGTGGTCGATCATCCCGGCGGGGCCGCAGACGTAGAGGTGGGTGCCGATCGGTTGATCGATCAGCGTGGCGGCGAGTCGTCGGGTGAAGTCGTCGGGGGCGGTGAACAGCTCGGCGGCCCCACCGGCGAGGGCGACGACGTCGTCGATGTGGGCGCCGCGCCCTTCGCGGAAGGTGTAGAGCACCTGCACCTCTCGGCCCCACCGGCGGGCCGCCCTCAGGTGCGACACGATCGGCGTCACCCCGATGCCGCCGGCGATGAGCAGATGCTTCGCGGCGCGCGCCGCCGGTGCGAACGCGCTGCGCGGCGGCTCGACCTCGACGACGTCACCCACCGCGAGGTCGTCGTGAATCCACCGCGATCCGCCCTGACCGTCGGCGACACGCAGCACCGAGATCGTGTACGACGACGGCGCGACACCGTCGCAGGTGAGGCTGTAAGCGTTGGACCGGTCGCCGGCGGACACGATGAGGTGGCTGCCGGGTACGAATCCGGGCAAGGTCGCTCCGTCGGGATCGACGAAGGTGATGCTGCGGATATCGACTGCGGCATCACGGATCTCGGCCACCTTCAGCAGCATGGTGGTCGACCCGTCGCGGACCGCGTTCGTGGATGGACTGGAGATGGTCGCTGTCACTGGTGTACTCCCCCTGCACTGGCATCGGCGGGTGTCGCCGTCTCGGCGTCGACCATGAAGCCGAGGTAGGTGCCCGACCGTCGCGAGACGTGGTAGTAGATGAGTAGGTGTCGTCCGCAGCCGCGGCAGTCGATCACGTCGTCGACTCCCGCCGAGGTCGTCGTGACCGTCCGGCAATGCGGGCAGAGCACGTCGATGTCTCCGGAACCGGTTGATGCCACATGGATCTCGTCGTCGTTCAGGCCGGCGGTGACCGCCACCCCACGCAGCGCCAGGGACGCGCCGGTGGGCGCGGCGATCACCAGCCGGACACCGACGCGCGCTTCGGCGAGTTCCGCGCGCAGCGCGGCGCCGGCCCGATCGGTGTCGGGGTAGGACAACACGCGGCAGGCCGTGCCTCCGGGCAGGACCTCGGTCCACCGCCGCAGCGTGTCGTCGGCGCCCTCGCCGACACCGACGAGCAGATACGAACGTCCCGACAGTGCGGGCAGCGGGTCATCGGCCGGGGAGTCATCGGCCGGAACCGATGACCGCGCCCACACCGGGATACTCGAATAGGCGATCTGCGACATCGGATCTCAGAGGAGATCGGAGTCGCGGTGCCCGGCGTAGAAGGCCAGAGCGTAGCTCGGGGTGCTGAAGTAGATCTTCGAGCCCTTCGGGAAGAAAATGGCGTCCTTGGCCTTGGCAACGATCTTCTGCCCGGTCTCCTTGTTCTCCAACAGGAACTCACCCTCGAGCACGACCTTCATCTCGTCGTATTCGTACTCGTAGTAGAGCGGTGCGTCGGTGTTGCGGAGCTCGAAGAACCCCGAGCACATCACGCTGCCCTGCGGGTTCTCGTACACGTCACCGATGAAGCCCTCGGTGCCCGGGTACTCCGATTCGGGCATCTTGGGCAGGTTCTGCCATGCCCCGCTGGTGACGAGGAACGGGGTCGCGGTCTCGGTGCTCTCGATGGTCATGCGGATACCTCCGGGTCGATCGGTGGGGATGTGACAACGGCGCCTCTGACTAACATCAGTAGACCTTGTTCGATCTCATGAAACATCGCGACTGTTACGAGCATGTCACGCGAGGGTTCATTGATGTAAAACGTTGTCCACTGTAGGTAGACCCATCCGATTATCCGCATCCTCCGTGGCGTCGCCCGATAATCGGGTTCGTGGAGCCGAATACCTCGTCGATCGACGTCGCCGTCGTCGGCACCCTCAACATGGATGTGGTCGTCCGGGTCACCCGGATGCCCGACGTCGGCGAGACCGTCCTGGGACGTTCGCTGTCCGAGCGCCCGGGCGGCAAGGGCGCCAATCAGGCACTCGCCGCGGCGACCATCACCCCGAGCACTCTCATCGGCGCGGTCGGCGACGACGAGGCCGGCGACCGGCTACTCGCCGTCCAACGATCCGGTGGGGTCGACATCGCCCACATCGGTCGCGTCGAGGGCATCAGTGGACGGGCCGTCATCGAGGTCGACGACGCCGCCGACAACCGGATCATCGTGTTGTCGGGGGCGAATGCGGCGCTCGATGCCGCCGACGTGACGCGCGGCCTCGACGTCGTCGGACCGGGCGTCGTGCTGACCCAGCTGGAATCCCCCGGTCCGGTGACCGCCGCCGCGGCCGACTGGGCCGCGCGGCACCGACGCCGATTCATCCTCAACCCGAGTCCCGTGGCGGCGCTGGACGAGTCCATCCTGGCGGCGGCGGATCCGCTGGTGGTCAACGAGCACGAGGCGGCGTTCTATGCCGGCGGCGAGGCGTCCGACGACCCCGCGGAGCTGGCTCGGGCGCTCGGCGGGCTCGCACGGTCGGCAGTGCTCACCCTGGGCGGGCGGGGCGTGATCGTGGCCGTCGACGACGAGCTCACCCAGATCGCGGTGGCTCGAGTACGGCCGGTGGACACCACCGGTGCCGGCGACGTGTTCGTGGGCACTCTGGCCGGTCATCTCGCCCGTGGCCTGACCCTGGTGGACGCGGCCGAGAAGTCGGCGGTTGCGGCGACCGACTTCGTCGCGCGTGCCCGTGAATGACGGACGTGGGTCAGCGACTCGCCCAGCGCGCCACGCGTTCCCGATGCTCGTCACTCTGGTGCGCGAGGGGTTGCATCGCGGCCGCGAGCGTGAGTGCGGAGTCCAGCGAACTCGTGCGCGACTCGGTGAGCAGACGCTTGGCCATCCGCAGCGCGTGTCCGGGGTTGCGCGCGATGCGGTCCGCGAGTACCTGCGCCTCGGCGAGCAGGTTCTCGTCGGGCACCACGCGAGAGACCATGCCCCACGACAGCGCAGTCGGCGCGTCGATGCGGTCACCGGTGAAGGTCATCTCGGCGGCCCGCTCGTAGCCGACGACGCGCTGCAGGAACCACGACCCACCGTCGCCGGGGATCAGGCCGAGCTGTACGAAACTCTCGGCGAAGAACGCGGATTCGGCGGCCACCCGGATGTCGCACATCATCGCGAGATCACATCCGGCGCCGACGGCGGCCCCGTTGACCGCGGCGATCACCGGCACCTCGCAGCGCAGCATCGCACGCGGAATTCGCTGGATACCCTCGGCATATCCCTGCCGCTGCGCGGCCCCGCTCAGCCCGAACAGGCCCTCGCCGTCCGCCATCTCGCGGACGTTGCCGCCCGCGGAAAAGATGTGGCCGGCGCCGGTCAGGATCACCGCGCGGATCTTCTCGTCGGCGTTGGCGGCGTTCACCGCCGCCTCGAAGGCCTCGATCACCCCCTCGCCGGTGATCGCGTTCCCAACCTCTGGGAGGTTGATCGTCCAGATCTGGACGGTTCCGACGGTTGCGATGCCGAGGGGTTCTCGCACGGGTTTCAGGCCTCCACCGATTCTTTCGACGCCCACTTCTGCGTCCATTTGTACAACCATGCCGTCACCGCGGCGAATGCGAGAATACCCAGGATCTCCGACCCCGTCTGCCAACCGTCGCCGATGAACGGGAGCGCGAGCACGCTGTCGTCGCCGGTGGCGGCGACGATGGCCGCGAACACCACGTTCCACAGGCTCTCC
The DNA here is from genome assembly GCF_000298195.1 of Gordonia rhizosphera NBRC 16068. Classification (GTDB taxonomy): domain Bacteria; phylum Actinomycetota; class Actinomycetes; order Mycobacteriales; family Mycobacteriaceae; genus Gordonia; species Gordonia rhizosphera. Next base: position 37,394 of record NZ_BAHC01000185.1, read on the forward strand.
CCGACGATGAGGCCGGTGGCGAGCAGCACGCCCATCCGCTTCTTGCGCCCGACGTTCCCGCCGCTGCGTTCGGCCCATTTGTTGTACCAGAGGCCGATGAACGCACCGATCGGGATGATCAGCGTGACGGCCATCGGCAGGTACATGCCCATACCCACCGCGAGCGGCGGCATCCGCAGCCGGCTGGAGGTCCGGGCCAGGGTCTCGTCGATGACGATCACCACGGCACCGATCAGGGCGCCGAGGCCGAGGAGGGCCCAGTCGAGGTCGCCGCCGAACACGCCCTCGGCCAGCGACGAGATCAGTCCCGCCTGCGGCGCGGGCAGCGCGTCGGGGCCGGCACCGGGGGCCCCGACGAAGCCGAAAGCGGTCTGCATCAGCTGTAGCACGGGCGGGATCACGAGGGACCCGAACGCGACGCCGATGACCAGCGCCACCTGCTGTTTCCATGGGGTCGCGCCGACGAGCTGGCCGGTTTTCAGGTCCTGCAGATTGTCGTTGGAGATGGTCGCGACCCCGAACACGATGGCCGAGGTGAACAGCGTGTAGGCGACCAGTGCGGCGGACTGCTCGGCGTCGGCGGCGCCGAAGGTCAGTTTGATCAGGACCGCGGCGACCAGCACGACGACGATACCGACCCCGGAGATCGGGCTGTTGGAGGATCCGATCAGACCGGCCATGTAGCCGCAGACCGACGCGACGACCAGTCCGATCACGAAGACGAACAACACGCTCACCGCGATGATCGATGCGGAATCCCCGGCGAGCACGGTTCCGTGCGCGAAGTCCCACAGCATGAATCCGATCGGGATCAGCAGCGCCAGCACCACACCCGCCACGAGTGTGATCGGCAGGTCCTGTTCGGTGATGTCGACCGTGGATCCCGCGCGGCGCGCCCGTGTCGAGACCAGCGCATCCTTGATGCCCCGGATGATCGGTCCGATGATCTTGAGGAGCGTCCAGATGGCGGCAATCGCGATCGCCCCGGCGCCGATGAAGCGCACATCGTTGGAGAAGGCGCTGCTCACGATGTCGGTGATGTCACCGGAGCCGGGCACATCACCCCAGGTGCGGATGGGCAGCAGGATGCCGTAGGAGAGGATGAGTCCGATCAGCATCGAGATGCCGACGGTGACGCCGACCAGGTGGCCGACGCCGATCAGCGAGAACAGCAGACTCGCACCGAACATCGTCCCACCCGACCCCACCCGAACGACCCCCGAGATCGACCCGGCGATCAGCTTGGTCTGGGTGAGGATCGAGAATGCCGCGGAGACAACACCTCCCACCAGGATGACGCGTAAGCCGCGACGGTTCTCTTCGGCACCCTGCGCGGTGTCGCCGACCTTCAGGACCTCCGCGGCGGCCTCCCCCTCCGGATAGGGCAGATCCGACCCGGTCACCAAGGCCCGCCGCAGCGGGATGGAGTACATGACGCCGAGGATGCCGCCGATGAGGCACACGGCGACGGTGGTCCAGTAGGGGAAACCCGTCCACCAGCCGATCATGATCAGGCCCGGCAGCACGAAGATGATCGCCGAGAGGGTGCCGGCCGCCGACGCGATCGTCTGCACGATGTTGTTCTCGATGACCGAATGGTCGGCAAAATAGCGCAGGATGCTCATCGAGATGACCGCCGCCGGGATGGCGGTGGCGAAGGTGAGACCCACCTTCAGTCCCAGATACACATTGGCGGCGGTGAACACCAAGGTGATCAGCCCGCCGAGGATGATCCCCCGCAGGGTCAGCTCGCGCACGCTCATCCCGGCGAGGCCCGATGGTGCCGAATCCCTGGTCGCCACTGTGGACTCCTAACCCCGACCGCTTTGGCAAGGTCCAACCGTCGATTCGGCGGCTGATCGTGAAACAACTCTAAGAGCCGAAATCGCCGGTCGGAGGGGTTTTGCGACCTATTGCCGCCGACCGGTGTCCCCGACGCGCCCACTCGGATCACGGTCGGGGAAAGTTCAGGTCACGGCCAATTCGGGAAACCGCGGAATATACCCCACTGGGTATGCATTGAACCTGGCATGACAACACGCGAGATCACCATGGAAAACTTCGACGACACCATCAAGGCCGGTGGCACCCTGCTGCTGGACTTCTGGGCCGGCTGGTGCGGACCGTGCCGCATGTTCGCCCCCGTCTTCGAGAAGGCCTCGAAGGACTATCCGGACATCGTCTTCGGCAAGGTCGACACTGAGGCGCAGCAGCAGCTCGCCGCCGGTTTCGGCATCCGGTCGATCCCGACCCTGATGGCCTTCCGCGACGGCATCCTCGTCTTCAACCAGCCCGGAGCCCTGCAGAGCGCTCAGCTCGAGCAGCTGATCGCGGCGGTCAACGACCTCGACATGGACAAGGTCCGCGCCGAGATCGCCGCCAGCGAGGCCCAGCAGACCAACGCGTGATGTCGCCCGCCGGCCCGGTCATCTCCGGGTCGGCGGGAACTCGCAGCCGTCGGGGCCGCACGCGTCGGCGGTGTCGGATTCGAGCGGCAGTTCCTGCTCATCGAAGGTGAGTTGAAGCGCCCGGGCGAAGATCTCGACGGGTTGGGCACCTGACACCGCGTAGCGGCCGCCGAACACGAAGAACGGCACCCCGGTGACGCCGAGCGCGGCCGCTTCCTGTTCGTCGCGACGCACCGCATCCGCGTAGGCGTCGGGATCGGCGAGGACCGACCGGACCTGGGCCTCGTCGAGGCCGGCCCGGACCGCGACGGCGGTGAGCCGCTCATGATCGCCGAAGAGCGGCGCATCGTCGGCGAAGTTGCCCGCGTACAGGGAGTCGAGCAGCGCTTCCTGACGCCCCTGCGCCAGCGCGAAATGCAGAACACGATGCATGTCGAAGCTGCTGCCGAAGTCCCGCCCGCCCGTCTGATACGGCAGACCCATCTCCGCGGCCTGCGCGGCGAGGCCGCGTTCATTGGCCTCGACCTGCGCCACTGAGATCCCGTACTTCTGCGCGATGTGAGCCTCGATCGGCGCACTCGCATCGGTCGGGATGGTCGGATCGAGTTCGAAGGACCGGTGCACGACGGTGACCGCGTCACTCCGGTCGAAGCTGTCGAGCGCCTGTTCGAAGCGCCGCTTGCCGAGGTAGCAGAACGGGCAGTTCACATCGGTCCAGATGTCGACCGTGACAGTCAATCTTCTTCTCCTTCTCGCCGAACACTCGTCATCGTCTCCAACGCGACCCGACCGCAAGGTGTTCCACCACCCACCGTTCCACCACCCGCAGCGGCGCCGCCGTCGACATCGGTAGGCTGGCATCTGCGCAGGTCGGCTGCCTGCCCACCTGCGGCGGGGACGGGAAGGGGACGGCGAACGACGATGGGCTCGGATCCGATCACCGATCTGGAAGCGGAACTCGCCGACTTCTGGCGGCGCGGGCGTACCCGCACGCGCCAGCGTGCCCGAGCCATCGACGCGCGCCTCGATCCGACGTGCTACCCATTGCTGGTGCTGCTGTCCCGCCACGACGCGGTGCCCATGTCGACGCTGATCCACAAACTCGAACTCGAGAAGTCCACCGTCACCCGCCAGATCGACGCCGTCGTCCGCCTCGGCCTCGTGGAACGCCGGCCCGATCCCGAAGATGCGCGGGCCCGCCGAGTGGCGTTGACCGAACTGGGCCGACAGCGGCTCGACGAGGTCGTCGCCTCCGCTGTCGCGGTCTGGCGCGAGCGACTGTCCCTGTGGGATCCGGACGATATTCGCACACTCACCCGACTGCTGCGCCGGCTCGACGACAGCGACCAACAGGCGCGCGCCACCGACCCGTAGCGCCCGCTCAGGCGAGAGGCTCGACCCGGAACTCATACCGCCTGGAGACGGTTATATCCACGAGCGCGGTGCCGTCGGCGCCTGGCACCAACTCGGTGACGACTGCTCCGGAGACCTTGTAGCGGCGTCCGGGAATGAGGCGTCCGACCTTCACGGTCGTGCGCACGGGACGCATTCCGGGGCGGAACACCACGTCGAGCGCGCGGCCGTCGGTGACCGCCTTGGCGACCAGGAGATCCGGGTAGGGCGCCGCCTCCAGGATCGGGCCGGATCGCCACTCGGCGGGGACCTCACCGTTGGCGAGACCGCGCAACGAGTCCTTCGAGACGAAGCGCGAAAAGGCGTGGGCACAATTCGCCCAGGTCGACACACCTTCGAGCTTGTGAGCACCCGACGGCGACACCTCGGTCTCGAACCGCTCGTCGATGCTCGCCGTCACCGCGTCTGCGACCTCGTCGTCGCCCATCTCGAGGGCCGCGATCGCCACGTTGGTCCATGCCCAGGCGTCGCCCATCCGATAGGAGCCGACGTCGAGGTTGTCGATCGGTGCGGTCAGGAGCTCGGCGCGTCCGTTGCGCAGCCAGATCCGACGCTCGCGCAGGATCTCCCAGGTGTCGTTCGCCAGGTCCGGCATGACGCAGTTCAGCCAGTAGGTCATCACCGCGTCGTTGGACAGCGTCGGCGGCAGCTTGAGACCGGCCGGGCCGAGGCCGAATCGGAATCGTCCGCCGGGCGTGATGAAACCGTTGCGGTGGAACGAGTCACGGATCTGCTCGACGAGATCGCCGGTCAGGTCGGCGTCGTGCAGCCGGTCGTAGCCCTTCAGACCGACGACGGCAACGGCGTTGCACATCGGATAGATCAGGTGCGGCTCGCACGGGTACAGGGTCACCTTGCTGTCGCGCATGTTCTTCTCGATCGCGCCGGCGATCGATCCGAACCCGTAGTCGTAGCGGGTGCGCCGGTTCCACACCAGCGGCAGGGAGCCGTCGTCATGGAAACCCCGGTCGTCGTTGAGGGTTTCGTAAAAGGCGAGCATGGTGGCGAAGAACCCCGTATACATGACGTTGGCGAACACCATGGGGTCGGGATTCCACCGCAGATAGCCGGCCAGACGTTCCGCGGCCCAATACCCCCACACCCGCTTGTCGCACATCTTGCGGATCAGATTGGCTTGCGCCTCTTGCAGATACCCGGTGAACGCCGGCGTCCGGGTGTACTGGGCCGTCGAGAGTCCGTAGCACGCGTAGTTGAGCTGATAGCGCAGTGCGCTCCCGCCGATCTGTTCGAGTCGGGTGAATCCGGTGAAACTGTCGACCGGCTGCAGCGCGAGATCGAGCAGATACCGCTGCGCGGCGAGGTCCTCCGGGCTCGACTCGACGACCACCGGCTGTTGCGGCGCGGGTGGGTTGATCTCATGAGATGCGATGGCGGTCAAGGTCATCCTAAGTGGTGCTGTTCGTGAATTCGTCAGGGGTATTTCGGTGGAGCGATGGGCGACTGGCAAGGCGGAGGAGGGAGCGATGACAGCGTCATCGTGACCGACGACAACGCCGCCAGTCGTTCATCGAACACCGAAGACCCCGGCGAACTCACGGACAGCACCACTAAGGTCGGTGCCGGCCTGTGGACGGCTGTGTTGACGGAGTTGCGGTGTCTGCGGATGGGCAGGGTGCGGAGGAACAGCAGGAGTAGTCCGACGACGACGGCCAGCGCGGGAGCTCCATGCAGGGCGCCGTTCACCAGCGGCGCGGAGATCGCATAGAAGCCGGCGAGATCGACGTCGAGGACCACGAGGACCAGGGAGGTGGCGCCGGCGCCGAGTCCGGCACATCCGACGATCTGCGGGATCGTCAGCGGATCGCATCCGTGTCGGCGGAGTCGTGAGGCTTGCCGCAGCAGCATCGCCGCGGCCACCACCAGAAGCGTCGATCGGATCACCCACACCACGGTCGGCCCGGTGTCGGATGCGACGCCCGCGATCAGCAGCGCCGCTCCCCCGATGAGATAGAGCGCGATGGCCAGCGCCGCGAACCGCAGGGTCCAGGAGACGACGGCGATACGCTGATCGAGCCAGGTCACGGGCGGTGCTGACGCCACGGCCGGCCCCGCCGTGGCACCCGGCACCCCACGGGTCGCCATCGGTGCGAACCCGCCGTCATCGATGCGGGAACGCCAAGGCATGAGGCGGTGGATGACCACGACCATGATCGCCGCGACGATGCAGCACACCGTGGGACACCTCCGGCCCGTCCGAACATTGCGATGAGACGAACTCACAATATCGTCCCAACGACGAGTTCGGAATCGAACTACGCCGGAACGTCGACCGTGCAAGCCAGGACGTCAGAGCGGCCACGCGGTCCCGGTCAATCGTTCCGCGGTCGCCCACAGACGTGCGGCGACGTCGAAGTCGCAGGCGGCCTTCGACCGTCCGAACAGCACCGGATCGCCGCGCAACGCTCCGATGCCGTCGACACCGACGTAGCTGCCGGGGGCGATCGGCTGTGTCAGGCAGTAGAGCGTGGTCTGGGCGCCGGCGTCGATGTCGTTGGCGAACGCCGACGCGGCACCGTGAACCAACCGGTGCGCGAACCCCAGATGCGGCTTGTTGGAGATGTTGGACGCCACCCACCCCGGCGTCGTGAGCATCGCGGTGACCGGTGACCCGGCGGTCCGCAACCGGCGGTCGAGTTCGAGGCCCCACAGCATCACCGCCAGTTTGGACCGGGCATACGCGCGGGCCGGATTCCATTTCCCGTGGTCCAGGTCCAGATTGGTGGGGTCGATGCGGGCCGACTTGTGCGCGTCGGACGCCACGCACACGATCTGCCGCTCGATATCCGGCAGCAACAGATTCGTCAGTGCGAACGGACCGAGGAAGTTCGTGCCGATACCCAACTCGAAACCATCGGCGGTGCGGGCGTGCCGGTGCGGAAAGACGCCGGCGTTGTTGATGAGGTAATCGATCGGACCCTCGAGGCGCTCCGCGAAGCCACGGACCGACGCGAGATCGGCGAGATCGAGTTCGATGACCTCACAGTCCCCGCCGAACTCGGTCGCCCGCGTCGCGCCGAGCGCGACGTCACGTACCGCGAGGACCACCCGCAGCCCCGCGCGGGCGAGCGCGCGGGCCGTCGCCAGCCCCAACCCGTGAGTCGCTCCGGTGACCACCGCGCGCCGACCGGCGAGGCTTTCCAGTCCCAAGTCCATCTGCACAGTCAACACCTGCGGCGCCCCGCCATGCGAAGGGCGGCTCAGGCCACCGCGTCGACGAGCCCCCATTCGAGCGCTTGGGACGCATCGATCGCGGCACCCGTCACGAACAGGTGCAGGGCCCGCCAGCGCCCTATGCGTCGCGGCACGCTCACCGTGCCTCCGGCGCCGGGGATGAGGCCCATCTGCACCTCGGGCAAGCGCAGAACGGTGTCCGACGCCGCGACGATCCGCCCGGCGAAGGCGGGGATCTCGATGCCCGCCCCCACGCAGTGTCCGTGCAGTCGCACCTCCACACGGTCGGCGAGTTGGGCCATCAAACGTCCTGCGCCGCCACGGGTTCGGATCAGGTGTGCGGTCGTCGTGTCGGGCATGTGGCCGAACTCGTCGAGGTCGCCGCCGGCGCAGAACGAGGAACCGGCGCCGTCGAGGATCACCGCGCCGATCGTGTCGTCGAGCAGCGGTAGCCGCAGTGCTTCGACGAGGGCGTCGCGCAGCGCGGTGCCGTAGGCGTTGCGCCGTTCGGGCCTGTTCAGCGTGACGTGCAGGGTGTCGCCACGCCGCTCGACCAGGACGGGGTCGGCGGGGGGCGCAGGTGGCAGGGGCCTGCCGAGATGTCGGCGCTCGTCGAGCCACCCACCGAACTCGGTGCCGCCCTGCAAGGTCGAATAGCCCAGCGACTCCACGTCGATCGCCTCCGGGACCGGCAATGTCTCGGAGACACGCACCACCTGCGCCGCGACGAGAGAGGCCTGCGGGTATGAGGCCACTGCGGCAGTGAACGCGTCGATCGCTGCGTCGACGTCGTCGACACCGATGACCGACCGATGATCAGCGGGCCGGGCTGCGTAGGTGAGGTCGAACGCCTCGGTCAGCGGTACCAGCTCGACGGGAAGCGTGGCCGATGCGCGGCCGACGACGATCCGGTCGAGCGCGGGCACGCGGACGATGGCCCGCTCGACAGCGGCCGGGTCCGCGTCGTCGAGGTCGACGATGACGACCGGTTCGGCGAGTTGCCCTCCGTCGCCGAGAATCGGCAGGTCCGCGGCGCCGTCGGCGAGGTCCGCCACGGTCACGATTCGTACACGCGAGTCCATCCACACCATCCTGGAGAGGTCCGCACGGAATGTAGCATCGCCGTGTGTCGACCCCTGCGCCCCGCGACCCGGTGCGGGACTGGGCGCAGAGCGGTGTCGCCGCACTGACCGGGCGGCCCGACGGCCCGCCGGTCATCCCGCCCGGCCGCGCCGCCACCGTCGCACGGGAACTCGCCGACCGGATCACGGACGCCAGCGGAGGGCGGGTACGGCTCGACGGTGCACTCCTACTGTCCGAACGCGCGGCCTTCACCGAACGCCACCGGGCCGGTGCCATCTCGGTCGGCGGTTCCTGCCGGCTGTTGCCCACATCCGACGGCTGGGCGGCGGTGTCCTGTGCGCGACCCGACGATCCCTCGCTGCTCGGCGCGCTGGTGGGTGCCGACGTCGACGACGACCCGTGGCCCGCGGTGGAATCATGGTTGCGGGAGCACAGTGGGGCCGACCTGGCCGAGCGCGCCGAGTTGCTGGGCGTCGCCGCAGGCCCGGTGTTGCGCCCCGAACCCCCGCCGGTGCCGCCCACTCCGCTGCGGCCCCGTGACGTGTCGGGCCTGCTCGTCGTCGACTTCAGCGCGCTGTGGGCCGGTCCGCTGTGCGCGCACGTGCTCGGGCTGGCCGGGGCGCGGGTGGTCAAGGTCGAGACTCCGTCGCGTCCCGATGGGGCGCGCCGCGGCAACGCCGGGTTCTATCGGCTGTTGCACGGCGGTCACGAGTCGGTCGTCCTCGATCCCGCGGAAACCGGTGACCGGGCGGCGCTGGCGGCACTCGTCGCCGCGGCGGATATCGTCATCGAGGCGTCCCGTCCCCGCGCCCTCATCGGCTTCGGTCTGGACGCTGAGGATTTCGTCTCCCGGGGTGGAACATGGGTGTCGATCACCGCGCACGGCCGCGCCTCGGGACGTATCGGCTTCGGCGACGACATCGCAGCATCCGCCGGGCTCGTCGCCGTCGACGCTGACGGCCCGATGTTCGTCGGCGACGCGATCGCCGATCCGCTGGCCGGGCTCACCGCCGCCGCTCTCGCGATGTCCATGGCGACCGACCGGCCCGGGATGCTGTGGGAGGTGGCGATGTCGGCGGTGGTCGCCGCAACCCTGACCGACGACGTTGCGCCACCGCCGTATCGAACCGACGGCGGCTGGTGGGTGGACTCCGATTTCGGACCGGTCGAGATCGCCGGGCCCCGACGACGCGAGCTCGCGGGTATGGCGCCGGAGTCGGGCCGAGACACCGACAGCGTGTTGGCCGACCTCGGGCTGCGACGATGACCGCAATGCTGCTGCGTCGTGTGGAGTTGCCCGACGGCATCAGCGATGTCGCGATCCGCGACGGTCGCATCACCGCCATCGCCGCACACCTCGACACCCACATCGCGGGCCCTGATGCGACGGTCATCGACGGCCACGGCGGCGCTCTGATCCCCGGCCTGCACGATCACCACATCCATCTGTTCGCGACCGCGGCGGCCGCCGACTCGATCCACTGTGGCCCGCCGGAGGTTCGCACCCGCGAGGAGTTGGCTCGGGTGCTGCGGAATGCGCCGGGCAACGGGTGGATTCGCGGAGTCGGCTACGTCGAGACCGTTGCCGGACCGCTCGACAGCCGAGCACTCGATCGCATCGAGACCCGACGGCCGATGCGGATTCAGCACCGCAGCGGAGCCCTGTGGGTACTCAATTCGGTCGCGGCGGCACTCGTCGGCCTCGACGGCGCCGACCATCCGGGCATCGAACGTGACAACACCGGCGCCGCGACCGGGCGACTCTTTCGGGCCGACAACTGGTTACGGGATCGCCTTCCCGATGACGGCCCACCCGATCTGCGAGCACTCGGCGCGCGGCTGGCCCGGTTCGGGATCACCGGGGTGACCGAGGCGACCCCCGATCTGTCGCCGGTGACGATGACCGCGCTGATCGACGCGCACGTGAAAGGTGCCATCCCCCAGCGGCTTCACCTGCTCGGCGCTCCGATCGGTGTCGACACCGTAGCGTGGCCGGCCACCGTCACGGTCGGCCCGTCCAAGATCGTGCTGGCCGACTCGGGACTGCCCGACTTCTCCGAGCTCGTCGAGACCATCCGACGAGCCCACGACGCCGGCCGCGCCGTTGCGGTGCACTGTGTCAGTCGGATCGCGTTGGTGTTGTTGGTCGCCGCGCTCGACGAGGCCGGGGCCGTGCCCGGAGATCGGATCGAGCACGGTTCGGTGATCCCGGCCGAGCTCGTCGGGGATCTGGCACGCAACGGGATCTGCGTCGTGACCCAGCCCGGGTTCCTCGCGCACCGAGGTGACGACTACCTCGAGCGGGTCGACGCCGACGATCTGCCCGACCTGTATCGGTGTCGCTCGCTCCTCGACGGCGGTGTCGGGCTGGCATTGTCGAGCGACGCCCCGTACGGTCCGCTGGACCCGTGGACCGTCATCTCCGCGGCCGCCGACCGGAGGGCGCCGACCGGCGTCGTCGTCGGCCCCGAGGAACGGATCGGCACCGACGAGGCCCTGGTCGGCTACCTCACCCGGCCCGAGCGCCCCGGCCGCGACCCGCGCACGGTCGAGGTCGGTGCGTCCGCGGATCTGGTGCTCCTGGACCGCGCCCTGCGTGAGGAACTCGCGGAACCGACCTCGGAATCGGTGCGCTGCACCATCGTTCGTGGGGAGATCGTCTACCAGAAGTCTCACAGGTCGAACGCCGCGCGGTAGCGCGCATACACCGCGTTCACCTCGGCCTCTCTGATCCCGAACTCCTCGAGGGTGTATCGGTGCACGCCGTGCGCGTTCTGGGCGTGCCCGGCCCGATGCTCCTCCATCCGGGACCGAGTCGAGTCGGTGAGAACGAAACCCGCAGCGGCATAGATGCGTTCGACCTGGGCCATCGGATCGTCGATCAGGTCGTCGTAGCGGACGTCGAGGAACACGTCGGGCCGGATGGCACGAACATCCAGCGCGCGGTCGACCATGTCACCGTTTCGCCGCAGCCAATGCCGGGCCACCGCTTCGGCATCGACATGATCGCTGAACATCGAATGTCCGTGGGCCAGCATGCTGGAGAATGACGCCGTGGTGCGCAGCGGGTCGCGGTGGGTTTGCACGATCACCGCATCGGGGAACACGTCGAGCAGCGTGTCGAGGTGTTCGAGGTGGGCGGGAGTCTTGAGGACCCAACGGGGCCGCGGATTCTGGAACGCCAGAACCTGCAGCAATGTCTTCAGGTACGCATATGATCCGTGCATGTCCTGGTGGGCCAGCCAGTCGGCGTAAGATGGCACGGTCAGCATCGCCTCGGGAACCTGCGACAGCAGCGAATACTCCTGCAGCAGCACGTCTTCCTCCGGTCCGTCGGCCTCCACCGCGTGGATCGCGAAGAATTGAGGGTTCAGGTAGCGCAACGACCATTCGGCAAGTCTGGTCTGGGCGATGCGCACCGTCGGTTTGCCCGGCTTCTCGTGCTTGCGCGGAAGGACGTGCACGACCTCCCACGACCCGACCGACCGCATCTGCGGGTCCGCGCCGATCAGTCGGTGCAGCATGGTGGTTCCGCTACGCTGCAGCCCGGCGATGACGATCGGCGGAGTGATGGGCAGATCGGTGATCTCAGGGT
>NZ_BAHC01000184.1 GCF_000298195.1 Gordonia rhizosphera NBRC 16068
TTTGCCCATCCAACTGTTGTTTTGTCCCCAGCCTTCAAACCGCACGACGCCATCCGCGGCCGCGTACACAGGAGTGCCCATTCCCGCCCGGAGGTCGATACCGTTATGACCATTAACACCGAATCCGCGGTTGATAGACACGGATTGCAGCGGCCAAGCAAGGCTCTTCGATTGGCTGCTTGGGGCCGGATTGCCTATGCAAGGTGCGGTGACCGGGGAGTTCGAGTGCGTCTCGATGTCGACGTCAGCGACGAAGTACCCATCCGACACCCGGTACCAGAGATCGTCCCAGCCACCATTCGGCAGGTTCTTACTGAAGTACCCCTTCACCGCCTGCCCATGTTTGTAGCATGACAATTGAAGGTTCGATCCCTTGTTATACCAACCCGCCTGGGTCGATTTCAACGTTGCATCAGACATTCGCTGCGTCTGGGCCATAACGGTAGCAATTGGTGCAGCTTCGGCCGGCGATACAGACACCACAGCAATGCCTAGCCCAAGCGCGAGGATCGATGCCACCAGGCATATCTTTCGAGACACTTTCCTGATCATTTCGCTTTCCTTTGACTCCGAATCTGAGAATTCTAGATTTCACGGACGTGAATCGCGATCCCGACCCGCAATCCCTTCCGTCAACATGGGTACTTACGCCCAGCGCACACGGAATACTAAGTGGGAAAATGAATCTCCCGTGCGCGCTACGGACTCAAACGCGCAACCGGAAGTCCGACCTCGTTCATATTGGAGATTCACTTCCCCTTGTTCCACATCGCTCCACTACCGGTGGCTACGAGGGCGTGAACGTGCCCGATCACGATCGCACTCGGTTTCACCGAGTTACTTCATCTGAGGATTCATGGCGGTCGCACCGTCCTGCGCCTGAAAGTATTGCACGCACATGCAACGCTTTGCAGCGTATGCCAATGCCCCGGGCGGAAAGGAACCGAAGCGTCGGCCGCTGCGATGGCGGTAGCCAAAGATCCGCATTCCTGCAGTATCTCCATTCTCGCAACCTTCCTATTCCTGTGCGTATTGAGAGTAGTCTCGACCGCCTACGTCGAGCGCAATTCTGACGCAATTTAAACCGAAAAGGTTAATCAGCTCTTCGGAATTGACGGTGGGTGGAACTGGCTCGCAGTGACAACAAAAAGACTGGGAGGGAGGAGACTGGATGCTGACCCGGCGGTCAGTCGGCTACGATTCCGAATCCGACAACGCTCCAACCCGGCTAGCGGCATACCTCAGCGACGAGCCCGTTGCTGCCGGTGTAGATATTGGTGTCAGCGACCAGACCTTCGAGGCGTGGCTGCAGGCGGCCTCTGTCTACGACAACGTAGTCCCACAACTCGCTTCGGCCGTATGTGCCGACGACCATCTGGCCGGCTTGCTGGCAAACGATACGCAGTGAAGTGCCTGGGCTCAAGAAGGCTACCTTCTTGCATTTCACGCTCGCCCCCATGGGTGGGTGGTAACAATCACGGAGAGTCGCTCCGGCGCCCCGGGCGCTCACCTGTGCGGGGTACCAGCTCGCGTGTGCCTCAACCGGCGAGACAATTCCGAGGACAAACACAGCACCTAGGGTCGCCCCGAAAGTTCGAAGCAATAGTCGTGTAGTTCGCACGCAATACCTCCTTGTTTCAGATAACAAATTTGGATATGCGACCTTAGCCTCAATAGGCGCGCGAGCAGGTCACACGCAGAATCGGGCACCATTTGTGTGAAAATTGAGCGTTCCGAAGTCAGACGATACCCATGCAGCGACGCAGGCCTGACTTTGAGAGTTCTTCAGCCGCAAGTACCTTGTCGATGCGGAAGTTCCGCGCGACCCAGTTCTGATGTTGCCGTCGTACGATTGTGCAGTCCGTCCCTCAGCGATGATCTCCTGTTCTATAGTGACCATTGACGAGTACATTCCACCAAGGAGGACAACTCGGGACCAGTTGGCGTGGCATGGCTGGGACCAACGAAGCTCCAGGTAGCCGATTATCTTCCCTTTGGCGGGCCCACGCGTACCGTGTATCGGTCTTGAAGCGACCACATATGCATTTGCACAACGACTCGCGTCGCCGTCACCGCCGCGATCGGACGCTTGTGCCGGCCCCGTGCCAGATATCGTAGCGATAAACAGCGCCATCGCGATAACAACTGCGGGTACGGTTCTGCGAATCATCACTTGCTCCCGTTCTTTCCGAGTGGGAATGGATTGGATTGAACGGCCAGATAGGTAGGGCCGGTATCTTTACGAATAGCAAGATCGTTGCAGCAGACAGCATCTTTAGCACCGTTGGTGGCGGTACGCTGCAATACTTCGATAGAACGCCTCGACCAAATTGACAACTCCCGTCGCCCGATTCCTATCATCACTAGCAACCAACACGATGGCATTGTCAGAGAGACAAATGAACCAAATCAGAGTATCCGGACGAATATGTTCAAGTCTATCCACCGAATGGACCAACATTCCGGCCATGATCACCAAGTGACGCACGAGGCGTTCACGCCGCGATCCCCCATTCGGACGACAATAGCGTCGGCGTCCGGCCACGCTACTGCTCGACATACTCGAGCCCGAGTAGACCAAAATTACCTTTTGATTCGTCCACACCTCAGGGGCGCATGCCCGGGCCCCGACGAGTACGGGCGGTTTGGAGACCGCTCGCCAGCGACCACTACCGTTTGGAGCCGCGCGGGATGCCGAAATCTCCCGAAGGGGCCTCAGGGTTGCGGCCGATTATCGGTTGGCGCTCACCATGATCCCACTCGCATTTGTCGCATCCACGCTCAGCGCCGTTTCCCCGCGGCGTACGGCAGGGAATCGTCGCCCATTCATGCGGCGTAACAGCAGTCCGTCGGTGATGATGAACGCCATGATCTACCGAGTGCCCAGCGGATGACCGCCGCCACCGCGACGTTTGCGGGACCAGCCGGTCCCGACGCCCAACTCGACCAGCACGCCGGGCGCCGGATACTGCAGCAGTTCTCGCTGTTCGTCGCCATCGGGTACGTCGCATACGGACTGATGTGTATTCCCTTCATCATCGAGTCGCTTCCGGTGATGAATACCTGGTGGACAGTCTCGGCACTGCTGCTCATCTTTGGCCCCGGCATCGCCATGGGGCCGCTCGCGGTACGTGCGGACATCCGGCGGCTCCGTATGATGGCGGGCGCCACCGCCATTGGGTATGCACTGGCCGTCGGCCTATGGTGGTTCGGGTGGAACGGCGGCCTCATCTATGGCGGCCCAGGGATCTGGTTCACCCAGTTCCCCGGGCTTGCGGCGGTCGCCGCAGCGCTTGCCGTCCGGCCTCTATATGCTTTCTTCTACCTCGCCGTGGTGATTCTCGCATCCACAGTCTGCGGTCACGCGATCCGCCCAGACTGGTTGAACAATAATCCAGTCGCCGACTATGCGTGGGCGTTCGCGTTCTCCATGATCTTCGTTGCGGCCGCTGTGATGACGACGCGAACCGCGGGCATTCTCGACGCGACTCGCGCTCGCGCGCTCGAGACCACGGCGGAGGCTGCCGCAGCCGAGGCTCGGGCGGCCGAGCGGAGCCGGTTCGATTCTCTGACCCACGACGCGGTGATGGCCACCCTCTTGCTGGCCGCCCGGCACGGCGCTTCGCCCGAACTCGCCCAGAACGCGAGGGCGGCGCTCGCCGCGATCGACAAGGCGGCCGACGGTGAACGGCGCAGCGCGGTTGCGTCCCCGGATGCGATCGCCGAAGTCAGGGCGGCCGTTGTGCTGGTGGACCCGACCCAAACGATCGATGTGGCGGAAGTTGACCCGACCACACGATATCCGGGGTCGGTCGTGACGGCGGTGGCCGCCGCCACCGCAGAGGCCGTGCGGAACAGTCGACGACACACAGGCCCACAGGCCGACTGCGCGGTCACCGTCAGCGCCGGAGAAGAGCGCATGTGCATCGAAATACGCGACGACGGTGTCGGTTTCGACACCAACCGCGAGCCGACCACCCGGCTGGGCATTGCGGTCAGCATCCGCGGACGCATGCAGAAGCTTGACGGAGGGTTCGCACAGATCGAGTCGAGCCCTGGGGGCGGTACCCGAGTGCGATTGGGCTGGGATCGATAACCGTGAACGTGACGGATCTGCCTCGGAGCGAAGACATCCGCGACCTGTTGGGTCTACGCACGCGCGGAGCAGGGGTCATTGTCACCGCGTTCTTGATCGCGATATGGGTGGTCGCGGCGTTCGCAGTGCCCACGGCATCCAACGCTTGGCCCGCTCTGATCGCCGTGGCACTACTGTCGGTCGCTGCCGTCGCCGTCGTGCAAAGCGCCGGCGACCCGCTGCCGACGTCCACCACCGTCCTGTTGACCACCTCCGGGCCTGTCGCTTGCGCGCTCGCCTTGTCAGTCGCGCCGAAACTGTCGGACACGCAATCGTTGTCCACCTGGATCCATGGTCCCGCGATCGCGGTGTTCTGTTTCATGAATGTCCGCCGACGCCGCATCGCGCCGTGGATCGGGTTCACCGGAATCGCTATCGTATACGCGATCTGGGGCTTGGCGACCGATCAAAACCCGGCAGCTATCGGCGCGATCGTCGCGATCGACATCGCACCCCTGGCAACCGTGGCCCTCTTTGCCGGCCGCCTGCGCCCGGTGGCGAGAGCGACATTTGAGCTCCGTGCCCGCACCATCGCCGATGCCGCAGTGTTGTCAGCGCAGTCCGCCGCCGCCGAAGAACGCACCCACCAGGTCCAGCATCTGAACGAACTTGCCCGACCACTGCTGGAACGGATCGCGTCCGGTGACGACCTGACGGGCGGCGAACGGCTGGAGTCGGAACTTCTCGAGGCGCATCTGCGGGACCGACTGCGTGCACCGCTGATGTCGTCCCTCAATCTCGACGGGCCGGCCTACCGCGCCCGTGTCCGCGGAGTCGACGTCGTCTCTATCGGTGACACCGATGCCTCACCGGGCGAGGACGACTGGTCGCATGATTCCGACGCGCACATCGACGACAGGGTGGCAGACGCGGTCCGCGCGTTGGCCACGACAACCCTCGACAACGCCAGCGACGGTCAGGTTGTCGTCCGGGTCTCCGCGCCGACCCGAGCCATAGCAGCGTCGGTGCTACACCGTCTCGCCGACGGGTCCGGTGTGAGGTCCGAGATCGACCAGACCGGGCACATCAAGTCGTTTGGGTAGCCGATTCCGCACCCGACGACAGCACCGTCGATGGCCGACGACCTGATCGGCGACCTGGCGTTCGCTACGCGTATCCGCGCTCCAACCTTGAGGACATTGGGGCTCTTCCCGCAATTCGGCAACAGGCTCGTAATTACCGACCAGTTCCCACCTATCTTCAGACGCGCCGCCCACGTACTTCTTGGGATTCGAATTGGCCGAGTCCAGCGCAACTGTCATCGACCAGCAATCCGAACAGGCATGGAGCCCGGACTACGAAGCCGGCGGGGTCGAATGCGAGGGGACGTAGGTGACCAAGTCGACAGGGCTCCTGGAGCGCGCCCCATGTTGGAGGTCGGAGTTGCAGCACGGGCTAGCTCTGCTACGTTGTTCGCTTGCAGCGGTAGGCCGGACATGGCTGCTGTGTTGATTGCTGGCAGCACAATCTGGCCGACAATGTCGGCGGGAGTCAGTGGCAGCTTGGAGCGCGTCGCCTGAACGGCAATGGCTCCGATCTCAGGTCGGTTGAATACGTCGCCGAATGCTCGATCAATCAGCGCGTACACCACTTCCTCGGTGGGCCGCTCGAAATTGAAGAGGCGTGCACGGCGTAGGACCGCGGGATCGACTCTGGCGACAAGATTCGTGCACATCAAAAATAGCACTCGATTTCTGCTAAGAATATTCATTGAGTCGAGGCCCTTGATCAGACCGTCCACAACTGCGGTATTCTCCTTCTCTCCAGAGTCAACATCGTGTGCAGCGCGCGCTCCCACGATTGACTCAGCCTCATCCAGAAGAACCAAGGTTAGAACATCGGATTTCGATGCGAAATTGCCAATTGTGTCCAAGATGCTGACAACGTCGCTGCCAGCCCGCCCTTGAATCCCATTCCCTCGGATCCGCTCATTCAGAATGATAAGGACGACCGGTTTTGCGAGATCCGTCGCGATGACGCCCGCTAGGCTGTGGGCCGTCGCGGTCTTTCCCGTACCAGGGTCTCCGTGGAGCAGCAAAAGAGGGGCACCATCCGCTACTAAGTCCAGTGCGCGGATCACGCGAGCATGATGCGTATGCGACCAATCTTCGAGCCATCTGCGACCTCGAAAAAGTGCGAGGGCAGCTTCCAAGACACCCGACTTTGGCACTCCCACCAGGCCCTCGAAACGAGCTATCGCTTGAGCAGATTCGCTAGTACGTGGGCGCAAGACGCAAAGTTCGCTGACATAGTTTCCTATGATTTCACGTAATGCCGCGATATCTATGTCATCCCCCCAGGGTTGATCATTTCCGGTCTCGACACCGTCACTGTTGTATGATTTCGAAATCAACCTAATGTGTCGTATGTCACTAATGAGTAAAGTTGCATCAGGTGTGCCCACTATTTCCAGTCGTAAGCCCTCGCCATACGGGTCATCAAGAACAATAGAAGTTCCAACCGCTTCCGGTGAGACATACAATCCGCGTAGTTGTTCGAATAGACTATTCACTATTTCTTTTCCACGAGCGTCCTCGACCAAAGAACTACCAGACAGCTGAAATGCGACGTATCCAGGTACGGTCATACTCGGCGCCCAAAACCAGATAGCGATTGGCTAATCAAATCGGCCAAAGGGATGCCTATAAGATTCTCAGTCAATGACGAAAGAACTGTGCGACCAACGAGTCGCGCCATCATTGTTCCATGCTTGCGCCAAGGATTGGAATTCTCGAGAACGCACTCTTTAACAGCGCCAACATAGTCGTCTTCGTACTTTCGCCGGAGATGCAGATTCTCATTGCCCGATACTCGCTCAATCTTCTCGGCAGCGCTAACTGTCGAAGTACGGAGCGTCTGAACCGCACGCAGTCCATTTCCTTCGTCTTGGTTGGCACGTTGCGCTCGCAAATTCAGAACCGAATATTCCCATTCTCTTTCCGGCACCGTAATGTATGACGTATTTACAAGATTGGCGATACTTCGAATCTGATTCTGATCGGCAAGGATAAACCCCAGGGCGGATATACGACCAATTATGGCCTCAATGGAAGTGAGCGTTGGCAGTTCCATTGAACTATCCTCACGCTGGCGCAATGATGTGTGAATCACTGCTCGCACCGGGATCGACAGCTGAACCTGTTTCTCGGGCAGTTCTATCGATGTCCTAATATCAGTCATTTTGGCGATCACTTCCGATTGTTTCGAAACTCAGAAGCTTCAGCTTGTATTGGACCCGAGGAATACTTCGCATACTCTGTGTGCCGTCCGGCGTATCTTGGAGAGAAGGAACTGCCACCAGGCAGTCCCCAGATCGATCCTTCGAGAATATTCTCCTGATCGACCTTTGACCGGGCGAGCATGGACTTGCTCCATGCGACCCATGCAGTCAACTTGGCCGATTCCGTCAGAGTTACTGGTTCTATCGCCATACCGCCCTTCCCCGAGCGCGACCCGTCTCCGCCGTAATCGATCGTATATCGCAGTTCGTGCAATACTTCATTTCTCTTCGTATCCCAAATGCAGAATCCGATTGATTTTGCGGCGTCATTTGACAAGAGCAGTCCGACGGAAGTGGTGTAATCGAGAATTTTGGAGTCGGAGATCATTTCTGGGTAGCACCTCCTTAGGGCTC
>NZ_BAHC01000183.1 GCF_000298195.1 Gordonia rhizosphera NBRC 16068
AGCGGTGGGGCGATGCAAGACAGGGGCCACCAATACCCCCTATGAACAGCATCTGCCGGCCGCACCCCGAGACGAGCAACATGGTTTTCGGCAGCCGATAACCTCGGACACTCGCACGATCTCAGGAGCACCAACATGGATGCAGTCACGTTTCCCAACGGCCCGATCACCATGGCGGGCACCCTCTTCCTCCCGGCCGACTTTGACGCCGAGCAGAAGTACGCGGCACTGGTCACGGTCCATCCCGGCGGTGGGGTGAAGGAACAGACCGCCGGGTTGTATGCGAGCAAGCTCGCCGACGAAGGTTTCGTCACCCTGGCGTTCGACGCGTCGTTCCAGGGTGAGAGCGGCGGCGAACCGCATCACCTCGAAGACCCCTACGCCCGGGTGGAGGATGTGCGTGCGGCGGTCGACTATCTGCAGTCGCTCGACTATGTCGATGCCGATCGCATCGGGGTGGTCGGCATCTGCGCTGGCGGCGGGTACGCGGTGAACGCGGCTCTGACCGACCACCGCATCAACGCGGTCGCGACCGTGAGCGCACTGAACATCGGAACGGCGTGGCGGCAGGGCTGGTTCGGGTTGGACCAGGATTCGGCTGCGGTTCCCATGCTCGACCAGGTGGCACAACAGCGCACCGCGGAGGCCGGCGGTGCCGAGGTGGTCATCGCGCCGTACGTGCCGGCCGAGCCGGATGCTGACACGCCGTACGACCTCGTGCAGGCTGCCGACTACTATCTGACGCCCCGTGCCCAGCATCCCAACGCACAGAACAAGTATCTGCTGTCGGCGAGCATCCCCCGCATCATGGGGTTCGATGCGTTCAACCTCGTCGAGGACCTGTTCACCAAGCCGGTGATCATGGTCGCCGGAAGCGAGGCGGGTTCGCTCTGGCACTCGACCGAACTGCACGCGAAGCTCAACAGCACCAAGAAGCTGGTCGTCGTCGATGGTGGTACCCACATGGACTTCTACGATGTCCCGAAGTACGTGGATCGCGCGGTCAGTGAGATCAAGCCGTTCCTCGATGAGCATCTGGCGGCGAAGTGACCGAACAGCCGTCCGCGGCACAGCGACTCGTCGGTGGGATCACGCCGAAGCTGGCCGATCTCACCGACGAGGTCCTGTTCGGCGACGTCTGGGCGCGCGCGGAGTTGTCGCCGCGCGATCGCAGTCTGATCACCGTCGCCGCACTGGTCACCCAGTACCGTCCGGATCAACTGCGCTCGCATTTGAATCGCGCACTCGACAACGGGGTCTCCGTCGCCGAGCTGATCGAGATCGTCACGCACCTCGCGTTCTACGCGGGCTGGCCCAGCGCGGTGAGCGCGGCGGTTATCCTGCAGGAGGTCATCGCGGCACGCGACTGACCGGTTGGCGCAGAAGGGATTTCTTCGTGACAGATCCGGCACTCTTCCATCGAACGCCCGACGACGGCCGAGAGGTGCTGGTTCCCCAACCACTCGCCGAGAGTGGTTGGGGATCGGGTCATATGCGTGGTATCGCCACAAGTGGCGCGCTGGCAGTCGCTGTCGAACAGGCCCTGCTGAGCGTTGGTCACGATGAATTACGACCGGTCCGTTAGACATTGGAACTGTTTCGGGTGGCCCGAATGCTACCGACGGTCGATCTACGGCAGCACGGACACGGAGTCTGAGCTGCCAAACCGCCGCCGGAGGTGTGAGGAGCGCACGAGGCGTTCCCCTTCCGCCGCCTGAGGTGCGAGGAGCGCTAGCGACGAGCCTCGAAGGCCGTGGTGACTTCTCTATGTTCCCTCACCAGGACCCTTCGAGGCTCGCTTCGCTCGCACCTCAGGGAGCGGTGGGGGCCGGCTTCGCTCGCACCTCAGGACGGCGGTGGGGGCTCGCTTCGCTCGCAACCCACCGCCGTCGGACCGGATCAGGGGGTGAGTGGGAGGAGAAGATCGTCGACGACGTTGCCGCTATGCTCGAGTTCGAGAGCGTGTTTGACGATCGATTCCTGGACCTCGATGCTCAGCGGGATCACCGAATACGGAACACACATGCGGAACTTGTCGATGAAGTCCTGCTCGCTGAACGGATTGTCGGGATGGCCCTTGACGTAGACGTGTTCGGTATCGATCGTCCGACCGTCGCGGAGAGTGGTGTGTACGCGTGCACCCCAATCTGACACCGCAGGAACCTCTTCCGCGGTGATCCGGGTCATCAGCTCTCGGACGTCGTCGCGCGACCGTGACTCGGTGCTGTAGGAGTCGAGGAACACGTGGCCGTCGACCGCGGCGGTCGCCACCGCGTAGGGGAGGCTGAACTGGCACTCGGGCACCGTGTGCGGGTCCCACTTGCGATCGACCGGTTCACATACCGCGCGCCACCCCGACGTCGACACCTCGATGTGAATCTTCTCGATATCGGTGGCGTTGAAGTCATGATCGCGCATCTGCTCGATGATCCCGTCGATCGACGAGTGCGAGAAATAGCATGCGCTATAGCCTTTGGTGGTGATCCGGGTCATCTCCCACTGCTCGCCGAGGTCGCGAGTCAGTGCGTCCGGATCGGTCTCCCACTGCGCGGTGCGGAGGAAACCGTTGGGGCCCAGCAGCACCGACTGCCGGGGACCGGTGATGCCCTTCTGTGCGAGAAGGCATGCGGTGATCGCCGACTGGCACACCAACCCGTGATGCACACGCACCATCAGGGTGGCCGGCGCATAGATGCCCATGGTGTGCGGCTGGGTCATGGTGCGGGCGATGCCCAGGGCGTTCTCCAGTTCGTCCTGGGTGAGTCCGATGAGCTTTCCGACCGCGGCAACCGCACCGAAGATGTAGTGCCCGCCGCAGTCGTTCGACTTCACCGCAGTGCTGATGACCTTGTAGGCCGATCCGATGCGGATCAAGATTTCCTGGCCGACGACGAGGGCGGCGAGAAACTCCCTACCGCTCACCGATTCCCTGAGTCCGGTGGCGGCGAGCAGGCTCGCAACGATGTACTCGCTGATGTGGCCGGCCTCCTCGTGCAGGTCGCCACAGTCCATGGCGCGCGGCATCGGGCCGATGGCGAGCGCCGCCTCGGCAGCCGGGACCCGGCCGCCATAGAACGGCAGCGGTGTCTGCTCGACGCCGCCCTTCGTCTTTACCAGTTCGACGATTTCGGGGATGCCATCCATCCCCGACCCGCCGATCATCACGCCCACGGCATCGAGCAGGGTGTGCTTGGCGTGGGTAACGACTTCGTCGGGCAGGTCGTCGTAGGTCGTCTCCAGTGCCATCCGGCACAGCGTTGCCATCGGGTCTTCGGAGTTCTGAATGGTGAACGCGGTCATAGGATGTCGTTTCTCGTCTCAGTTCAGGATCCGGCCCGCGTCGACCCGGAGGTCGAGGCCGGCGACGTAGCGGGCATCGTCGGACGCGAGATAGGCGACAGCGCCCGCGATGTCCTCGGGTTCGATCCAGGCGACCGTCGGAACGGCCGGGCCGAGGACCGCTGCCCCTATGGTGTGGTACCCGTCACGCCTGTGGTACCCGGTTTCTCGGTCAGCGAGAAGGCGACTACTTCACCTCGGTTGCGCGGCGAAGACGTTGTTTGAGGAGGGCGACCTCGGGGTCGGCGACGTGCCGCGCGGCGCCGGCCCGGACCGCGCGCGCAATGCCGCGGGCGGTGGTGTGCAACGCGGGAAGCAGGTCCGTCGGCACACCGACGTCGTACGGCTTGGTCACCGAGAGCGCAGCGAGCGCGGAGCCGTCCTCGCGCAGGATGGGCACGGCGATGCCGGTGGAGTCGGGGTACATCCAGCGCGGGATGATCGCGTGACCGACTCGTCGGGTGTCGTCGACGATGCGCCGCAAGTCGGCCCGATCGACGACGGTGTGCGCGGTGAATCGGGTGATCTTGCCGGCGTCAAGGATCTCTTCGCGGATCGCGAGCGGGGCGAATGCGACCAGCACGATTCCGGGAGAGGAGACAAGTGCCGGCAGTCGCACTCCGGGCTGGGTCACGTTGGTGGCGCTCGGACCTCGAGGAGTGAGGGTCTCCACGTTGACCACGTCGTTGCGATCGAGTACCGACAACAAGGTGGGTTCGCCCACCACGGCCAGCAGATCCTCGAGGAACGGGAGGGCGATGTCGCGCAGCGTCAGCACGGGGGTCGAGCGTGCCGTGATCTCCCACAGGCGTATGCCGATCCGGAGCGTGAAGTCGTTGTCGCGCTGCAGCATTCCCGTGCGGACGAGGTCGTTGACGATCCGGTGCGTCGACGGCATGGGAATGCCGGTGGCGCGTGCCACCCCCGATGCGGTCAGAGGACTCCCGGAGGTCTTGACGGCCTCGAGGACGTCGATTACCCGATCGATCATCGATTCGTTGCGCGCCGTCATCGTCACCGCCCATATTTCACCCAGAAGCTAGACGCATGATAATGCACTATGTATTATTTTGGAATGGTCGCAACCAACGAAACCGCCTTGTCGCCCGTGGTCGAACCCGCCGCCGATGTGCTTAGTCAACTCCTCGACGAGCGGTGGAGTTGCCGGGCCTTCGAATCCCGGCAACTCCCACGCGAGCTCATCGAACGCCTGTTGACCACTGCGCAACGGTCGGCCTCGTGGTGCAACACCCAGCCGTGGCAGGTCATCGTGACCTCCGGCGATGCCACCGAGCGCCTTCGCACCGCGCTCGGCGAGCACGTGCGCAACAATCCGGGCCAATCGTTCGACTTCCCCGCCCCTGCGGAGTACACGGGCGTCTATCGCGACCGCCGGCGGGAGAGCGGCTGGCAACTCTACGAGGCGGTCGGTGTGGCGCGTGGTGATCGTGAGGCGTCGGCGCGACAGGCCTTCGAGAATTTCCGATTCTTCGGCGCCCCCCACGTCGCGCTCATCACCACAGATGCCGAGCAGGGCACCTACGGGGCCGTCGACGCCGGTCTCTACGTCGCCACCTTCCTGCTCGTTGCACGGAGCCTGGGCATCGCGACCATTCCGCAGGCCGCGCTGGCGGGCCAGTCGGACTTCTTCCGCGAGTACTTCCAGATCCCAGACGACCGTAAAGTATTGGTGGGCATCTCCTTTGGCTATGCCGATGAAGCACATCCGGCCAACAGCTACCGCACCTCGCGTGCGCCATTGGAGCAAGTGGTGACCTGGGTCGACTGAGGGTTACTCGTAGCAACTCCCTAACGGGGTTTGGCGTCGTTAGCCTCGTTCTATGACCTGGAACACACAACAACTCGACCGCATCGGCGGCAGCGAAGAGCTGCACATCACCAGCTACCGCCGAGACGGTTCGCTCCGCAAATGGACTCCCATCTGGGTCGTTCGCGTCGACGACGACCTCTACATCCGATCGGCCTACGGTGCCGACGGCGCGTGGTATCGCCACGCCACCGCCGGCACCGCCCGCGTCCAGGTCGGCGATCTCGAATCTGACGCGACGCTGGAAAAGGTGAACGACGAGCAGACCAACGACCGGGTCGCTGACGCCTATCGGGCGAAGTATCACAATCAGCCGGGCGCGTTGAAACCCATGCTCGACGTCCCGTCCGCAGCATCGACGGTCCGTCTTGTTGCGTTGTCATCGTGACGAACTTGTCTCTTTGACAATAACTTCACCCTGATCGCAGATCGCCGTCGAAGGATTTCAAGACCATCCGTTGACTCCGCATAATATATTAAGTACTGTGATGGCAGTCATAGGGAACGGCAGCCCGTGGCATAGCGAACAGCACGGGTCGCGATCCGCGCCCTCGAACCTCAGATCATCGATCACCCGAAGAATCCCGAGAAAGCAGGAATGTCATGAGTGGAGAGCACCTCACCGTCCAGTCGCGCATCGTCGTCTCCGGTGTCGACGCCGACGGCAAGTCGACCATCGTCTCCGATTCCGACAGCGTCGTCCGCACCGCACAGCCGGGCTTCACCGTGAACGAGCTGTGGCAGATCGACAGCCTGCCGGCCAAGGTCAACAGCGAGTCGACCGTCGGCACCGAACCGGTCCTCGATCCGCCGAACGGTGGTCTCGTGGTCCGGATCGCGGTGTTCCCGCCGGACAGTGAGTTCGACGCCGACGCCTACGCCGCGTCGCTGGACGCTTTCCACGGTTCGGACTCGCACGGAGGTGCCGGCGATGAGCAGGCCGCGGTGTGGCACGAGACCGACACCGTCGACGTGGTCACCATCATCGAGGGCGAACTGTATGCGGTCACCGAGACCGGCGAGACCCTTCTGAAGCCGGGTGACACGTTCGTCACCCGCGGCGTCAAGCACATCTGGAGCAATCGCACCGAGAAGCCGGTCACGCTCGTCGCGACCATGGTGAGCGGCGCGCGCTGAGCGCGGGCACGACAGAAGGAGCAGAGCAATGCGCGGAGTGGTCTTCAAGGGCGACCGTGAACTCGAGGTCACCGACTTTCCCGACCCGACACCCGGACCCGACGACGTGGTCATCGAGATCAAGGCCTCCGGCCTGTGCGGCAGCGACCTGAAGTTCTACCGCGATCCACCCGGCGCGGCACTGAAGGCGCTGGGATTCAAGGACTTCGCGTCGCGTGGGATGGACGAGAACCCGGCCATCATCGCCGGCCACGAACCGTGCGGTGTGGTCGCCGAGATCGGCTCGAACGTCAATCCGCAGAGCTTCACGCCGGGCGACCGCGTCATGGTCTTCCACTACGACGGCTGCGGCTACTGCGACCTGTGCCGCACCGGCTGGACGCAGATGTGTGAACAGGGTGCCACCATCTACGGCGCCACCGCACACGGTGGCCACGCCACCTACATGGTGGTGCCGGCCCGCACTCTGGTCCACATGCCCGAGGGCATCTCCTTCTCGGCCGGCGCCGCCATCGCTTGCGGCACCGGAACCGCGTTCGGCGCGCTCAAGCGGGCCGATGTGACCGGCCGCGACACCGTCGCCGTGTTCGGCCTCGGTCCCATCGGGCAGTCGACCATTCAGTTCGCCACCGCCATGGGCGCCGAGGTGATCGCCGTCGACATCGCCGCCGACCGCGTGGCCGCCGCCAAGGAACTCGGTGCGCACCACGTCATCGACTCCAGCGTCTCTGATCCCATCGAGGCGATCCGCGAGATCACCGGTGGCAAGGGCGCGTCGGTGGCCATCGAAACCTCTGGTGCGCCCGTCGCCCGCGCCGCGGCCACCCGCGCGCTCGGCGTCTGGGGCCGGATCGCACTCGTCGGCCTCGGCGGCAACATCGACCTCGACGTGTCGCCGGACATCGTGATCAAGCAGATCTCGATCATCGGCTCCTACACCTTCTCCAACGTGGGGATGGGGGAGTGCGCCCGCTTCGTCGCCGCGCACGACATCGACGTCGACGCGGTATTCACCGACCGCTGGAACATCGAAGATGCCGATCAGGCCTACAAGGAGTTCGACAAGCAGACGCGCGGCAAGGCCGTCATCGAGTTCTGACGAACCGTGGCGCTGGCGCAGCGACGCGGAAACAATGTGTGTGGCAAGGAGAATGTCATGGTGTGGCAAGGCAACTACGACAAGCTGTTCATCGGCGGCAAATGGGTCGATCCCGAATCCGCCGAGACCTTCGCGGTGATCTCGCCGTCGACCGAGGAGGTCATTGCGCGGGTGCCGCAGGGCACCACCGCAGACGTCGACAAGGCGGTTGCCGCAGCGCGGGCGGCATTCGACCAGGGGCCGTGGCCGCGGATGCCGCTGGACGAGCGAATCGCGGTGCTGCGCAAGCTGAGTGCGAAGCTCGAGGAGAAACAGGACGTCGCCGCCGAACTGGTGAGCGCCGAGATGGGGTGCCCCATCACGTTGTCCACCAAGATGCAGTCGATCGGTCCGCGGCTTCTCCTCGACAGCTTCATCGAGCTTGCCCCGCAGTACAACTGGAGCGATATCCGGCGGTCGGCCACCGGCAACGCCCTGGTGACACGGGAACCGGTCGGGGTGGTCGCGGCGGTCGTGCCGTGGAACGCGCCGCTGCTGATCACCATGATCAAGCTGGCACCGGCGCTGCTCGCCGGCTGCACGATGATCATCAAGCCGACCCCGCAGACACCCCTGGACGCCTATTTCCTCGCCGATCTGCTCGCCGAGGTCGGTCTGCCCGACGGTGTGGTCAACGTGGTACCCGCCGACCGCGATGTCAGCGAGTACCTCGTCCGGCACCGCGGCGTCGACAAGGTGTCGTTCACCGGTTCCACCGCGGCCGGCCGACGCATCGGCGCGATCTGTGGCGAGGATCTGCGACGCTGCACACTTGAGCTGGGTGGCAAGTCGGCGGCGGTGCTGCTCGACGACGCCGACCTGGACCTGGCGATTCCGTCGATCCGGGCGCTCTCGCTGCGCAACACCGGTCAGGTGTGCAGCAACAAGACACGCATCGTCGTTGCCGCCTCGCGTCGCGACGAACTGCTCGACCGGCTCGTCGACATGATCGGTTCGATGCCCGTGGGCGATCCGTTCGACCCGGCCACCGAGATCGGTCCGGTCGCGAGCGCCGTACAACGCGATCGCGTCGAGGACTACGTCGGTGACGCCAAGGCCGCCGGGCTCAAACTCCTCGTCGGCGGCGGCCGGCCGGCCGGCCTCGACCGCGGTTTCTACGTCGAACCGACCATCTTCGCCGATGTCGACCCGAACGCGAAGATCGCCCAGGAAGAGGTGTTCGGTCCGGTACTGACCGTGCACACCTTCGGCGACGAGAACGAGGCGATCGACATCGCCAACAACTCCG
Organism: Gordonia rhizosphera NBRC 16068; assembly: GCF_000298195.1. Lineage (GTDB taxonomy): Bacteria > Actinomycetota > Actinomycetes > Mycobacteriales > Mycobacteriaceae > Gordonia > Gordonia rhizosphera. Next base: position 8,692 of record NZ_BAHC01000183.1, read on the forward strand.
AATACGGGCTCAACGGTTCGGTATTCACCGCCGACCCCGAACATGCACTCGCCTTCGCCCGCAATATCCGCACCGGGACAGTCGAACTGAACGGCAGCGGCGTCGGCTTCCACGCGCCGATCGGCGGCTTCAAGCACAGCGGCATCGGTCGCGAAGCCGGACTTGAGGGCTTCGACGCGTACGTCGAACTCAAGTCCTACGGACTGCCGGCCGATCTGCTGGCGAAGCTCTCTTGACCTCACCATAAGCTTGTAGGAGAACACTTTTCATGACCTCCATCGAAGAAGCCGTCGCCAAGCTCGTCGTTGACCTCGACTACGACCAGCTGACCCCCGAAGCGCTCGATGGCACTCGTCGACTCATGCAGGATCAGCTCGGCCTGCAGGTCGGCTGCGCCACCCTGCCGTGGAGTCAGGCCGTCGCCGACCTGACCCGGCGCACCCACGCGCCGGGTACCGCACGGGTCGCGCTGTCCGGTGAGGCGATGAGCGCCGGCGACGCCGCGTTCGTCAACGCGACCTTCGGCCACAGCTTCGAGTACGATGACGCGCACTCGGCCAGCCTCAGCCACCCCGGCAGCGCGGTCATCTCGGCGGCGCTGGCCGTCGGCGAGGAGATGGGCGCCACCATGCGGGAGGTGATCGAGGGCATCGTCGCCGGCTACGAGGTCTACACCCGCATCGGCACGCTCGCCTCCCCAGACCTGCTGCGCCGCGGGTTCCATCCGCATGCGGTGCTCTCCCCGTTCGGCACCGCCGCCGTGGTGGCGAAGATGCGTGGCTTCGACCTACCGACCACCGTCGACGCACTCGCGATCGCCTTCAGCCACTGCGCCGGCACCACCGAGTACACCTCGTCGGGCGGCTCGATCAAACGCGTGCACTCGGGCATCGGCGCCCGCAACGGCATCCGCGCCGCGGAGATGGCCGAGGCCGGTATCACCGGACCGAGCCGATTCCTGTCCGGCGCCAAGGGCTTCTTCCAGACCTTCGTCGTCAAGGACCACAAACCCGAAGACGCCGAGCGGTTTTCCCTGACGAAGCCGTACGAGATCGCCGACCCGCTGTTCAAGCCGTACTGCTGCTGCGGGTTCAACCACGCCTTCATCGACGGCGCACGCCAACTTCGTGCTCGCGCCGCGGACATCGACCACGTCGACCTCGGCATCCGGGAGAGCGGCGACGTCGTCGTCGGCAACAGCAACGTGAATGCGTATGCACCGCAACAGATCGAGCACCTGCAGTACAGCCTTCCGTTCCAGTTCGCGCTGTCGACGCTGGGTAAGGGCAACGGCTACGAGACCCACCGGCAGTACATGGCGGGCACCCTGGATCTTGGGCCCGAGGGCGAGATCGCCCAACTGGCCCAACGGCTTCGCATCCATGTTGCCCCCGAGCTCGACCGGAACTATCCCACCAAGATGGTCGCCGACATCACCGCGACCTTCACCGACGGGTCCACCGAGCACATCTTCGTCGAGGACTCGATCGGATCGGCACCCAACCCGATGTCGCAGGAGGATTCGGACGCCAAGTTCCGTGACCTCGCCACGACCAACCTCGGGGCGGCGCAGACCGAGGCGTTGCTGGCGGCGATCAAGAACACCGATCCGTCGGTAAAGGCTGCGGATCTGGTGGCGTTGCTCGTGGCGAACTAGACTCAGGGGTCACGACGGAGCGGAAGGGAGAGTGGGATGCTCGACCTGCCCTCCGACATCCTGGGGATCGTCGCCGACGCGGGTGATCTGCTGGACGACGACGTCGAGAGGCTGCTGACCGAGCAGCCTCTCGAGGCGTTGTGGGATCTGATCACTGGCCGCATTCAGCGCGACGCCGTCGTCGGCGCGGATGCGGACCGGATGGCCGCGATGCTCGGACTCCTCACTCGGATCCGAGCAGCCGAGTCGTCGTGGACGCAAGCCCGGCTGGCCGACCGGTCGCAGGCGTTGACGCGCATCCGTGCAGCCCTGGACGAGGTCTCCTCGGCGGGCTCGGTCGACGAACTGCTGACGCTCTCGCCCAGCGCTGCATGCGCGCTCGGATTCGATCGCGCACTGGTGTCCACCGTCGACACCTCATGGCAACTGCACACGATGTGTGTCGTCCGCGATCAGCGCTGGGCCGACGAGATCGTCGCCGTCGGACGCGACGATCCGCCTGTGCTCGATCGAACCCTGGTGGAGAACGACACCGTCGTCAGCGTTGCACCGACCCTCGTCGACCACGTCCAGGAAAATCCGCGCGTCAACCGGGCATTGGCCGAGGTCACCAAGTCGTCGTCGTACGGGATCGCACCACTGCTCGTCGACGGTGAGGTCGTCGGACTGTTGCATGCCGACTGCTACCACCAGAAACGGTCGTTCACGCCCGAGGATCAGTCCATGCTGTCCACCTTCGCCGCCGGAGTCAGCCAAAGCCTCGCACGCGTCACGCTGCTCGACGGGGTGGCCGCTTTGCGATCTCACCTCGACGGGGTGACGCAATGGCAGGCGCCCGCCCGGAGAGCCGCTGCCTCGGTGACCGCAGGCCGCCATGACGACTCGATTCTCACCCGGCGCGAGGCGCAGATCATGCGGTTGATGGCCGACGGTGACGGCAACGCCAAGATCGCCCGCCGACTGGTCATCTCCGAGGGCACCGTCAAGACCCATGTCACCCGCATCCTGCGCAAACTCGAGGTCACCAATCGTGCCGAAGCGGTGGCGGTCTGGCTGCGGGCCGATCAGCGCCACTGACTCGAAGCCGAAGGTCTTACAAAAGTCATACCTGCGGCAGATGTCGCCATCACTGACGCACGGCAGAGTGACCTGTGACACAAAAAGGTTGGGACGCACCATGATCGCCCAACTGCCCGTCACAGGAAGGCGCAGCTATGACACAGGTCGAACGACCGGCCGACTGGGTGGTCGGCATCGATGTCGGGGGTACATTCACCGACATCATCGGACTGAACCGGGAGACCGGGGAAGTCCGCGACGGCAAAGTCCTCTCGACCGTCGAACAGGAAGTCGGCGTCCTCGACGCGCTGACGGCCATCGACGTCGACGTCCCCGACGTCGCCGAGATCGTGCACGGACACACCGTCGGCATCAACGCACTGCTCAGCCGCACCGGGAAGCGGACCGCGCTGCTGGCCACCGGCGGGCATCGCGACCTGCTCGACATCGGCCGGATGCACCGCGAGTTCGGTGAACGCTTCTACGATCCGACCTGGCGACGTCCCCATCAGGAACGACCGATAGTGGAGCGCGAGCTGCGATTCGGGGTGCCGGAGCGTCTACGCTACGACGGCACCGAGATCCTGGCGCTCGACGAGCACGCCGTCCGTGACGCCGCGCGGGAACTGGTAGCCGACGGCGCCGAATCGGTGGCGATCTGCTTGGTCAACTCGTATGCGAATCCCGCCAACGAGCAGCGCGCCGCCGAGATCGTCGCCGAGGAGATCCCCGGCGCGTACATCCAGACCTCGGCGCTGTATCCGGTCACACGCGAGCACGAACGCACCGCGACAGTCGCGCTCGACGCCTATGTCGGGCCCAGCGTCGTCGGCTATCTCGACCGGTTGATGGGCCGACTGACCGCCGACGGCTACCGCGGCACGTTGTGGATCATGATGATGAACGGGGGCGTCGCCACCTTCCGTGACGCGGCCAAGGCGCCGGTGTTCCAACTGGTCTCCGGCCCGGTCGGCGGAGTGAGTGGCAGCATCAAACTCGCGGCCGAGAGCAGCAACCCGAATCTCCTGACCATCGACGTCGGCGGCACCAGCACCGACGTGGCCGCGATCCGAAATGCCAAGACTCCGTTGACCGATACCTGGACACTCGAGACGGGGCTCACGCTCACGATGCCGCTCGTCGACGTGGAGAGCATCGGATCGGGTGCCGGCAGCATCATCGCCCCGAACGCACTGGGCAGTGTCGCGGTCGGCCCGGCGTCGGCCGGATCGAACCCCGGTCCGGTGTGCTACCAGCGTGGTGGCACCGAGCCGACGCTGACCGACGCCTGCGCCGCACTCGGCATCCTCCAGCCCGACCTGTTCGCCAACGGCGCCATCCGACTCGACGTCGAGAGTGCGCGAACAGCATTGGCGCAGAGCGGAAAACAGTGGAACTTCTCCGACGCCGAGCTCGCGGCGGCGGCGTATGAGATCGCGTGCCAGGACATCGCCGCCAAAGTCCGCACCATCTCGGTCTACCGCGGGTTCAACCTGTCGGAGTTCGCGCTGCAGCCGTCCGGGTCCGCCGGACCCATGCTCGCCGACCGGGTCGCGCAGATCCTCGGCCTCGATCGAGTCATCGTGCCGCGCAGCCCCGGCCAGTTCTCCGCGCTGGGCCTGCTTCGCAGCGACCTGATGGTCACCCGGGCGCAATCGATCATGACGCCGCTCGCGGCGGCCGAGGCAACTGCCATCGAGAAGGCGTTCGTCGAACTCGAAGACCGCATCCGCGATGACCTGATCGACCAGGGTGTCGACGTCGGTGGACTCCGCTTTGAACGGGCGATCTTCGCCATGTACCGGGGCCAGACATGGGACAACCGTCTGGCCATCGAGGGGCCGGTGACCGCCGACGGTGTGACACCACTGGTCGACCGCTTCCACGACTTCTACCGCGAGTCATACGGATTCGCCGCCACCGAGATCCCGGTCGTGGTCTCGACCGTCGAGGTGACCGCGATCATCGGGCGGGAACAGTCCGCCATCTCGACCACCGTCGAGGACGGCGACCCGCTGCTGCGCACCGCACCCGTGATGGTGCCGGGCACCGACACGACCACCGAGATCCCGGTGTACGTGCGGGAACGGATGCGTGCACACCAACCCGTCGCCGGCCCCGCCCTGGTCACCGAAAAGTTCGCCACCACCCTCGTCCTTCCCGACCGTCACGCCTATGTCGACGACGACGGCAACCTCATCGTCGAATCGCCCGCGACAGGAGCATCAAAATGACCCTCACCACCCCGCCCGACATCAGCACCGACGACACCACCACCGACGTGCAACTCGACATCCTGCGCTACGGACTCATCGAAGTCGGACGCGAAATGCTCGACTCGCTGATGCGCAGCGCGTTCTCGCCGGTCTGCCGCGACATCCTCGACTGCACGGTGGTGATCCACATGCGCACCGACGAAGGATGGGAGGCCGCGGCCCTGTGGGAAGGCTGCATGCAGCATGCCTTCGTGGCCCCGCACATCGCGAACTTCGTCATGGACGACTGGGATGTCGACCAGATGCAACCCGGCGACGTCATCTTCACCAACGATCCGTGGCGCGGCTCGCTGCACCAGGCCGACGTCAACCTGTTCCGCCCGGTGTTCGTCGACGGGCGGGTGGAATTCCTGCTGCAGTCGACCTCACACCTGGTGGATCTGGGCGGACCGATTCCCGGCGGCTTCTCCAACGGCGCGCAGACGCACTTCGAGGAGCAGCTGAAGCTGCCGCCGACGATGTTGTACGCCAACGACATCCCAGTTCGTTCCACGTTCAACTTCCTGCTGGAGAACAACCGGGTCCCGCATCTCGTCCTCGGCGACCTGCGTGCCCTGCACGGCTGCCTCGTCGTCGGTGAGCGACAGCTGCAAGAACTGATCAGCCGTGGTGGCCTCGATCAGGTGCGTGCCGCCGGCCGGTACGCGATCGACGCCACCGAGGCGAGCATGCGACGCGGCATCGCGGCCATCCCCGACGGCGACTACACCGCCGAGGACTTCCTCGACGAGGACGGCGTCACCGACGAACAGATCCCGGTCCACGTCACCGTCCGGGTCCGCGGTGACTCGATGGAGATCGACTTCTCCGGTTCCGGACGACAGCCACTCGGCAACTGCGGCACCGCATGGTGCGAAGCGGGACGGTGCATCGAGGCCGTCAAACTGATGGTCGACCCGTCGACGCCGGTCAACAGCGGCACCCTGCGCCCGATCGACGTGCTGCTGCCCGCCGGCAGTGTGGTGCAGGTGCTACCGCCGTCGAGCTGCTCCAGCCACGCCGACATCGGGCCGCGGGCGATCAACGTCGTCACCCAGGCACTGAGCCAGGCCACCGAGGAATCGTTCGCTCCCGACACCGGAACCGCACTCTACGTCGGATTCAGCGGAATCGACTCGCGTCCCGGACACGAGGGAACTCCCTGGGGCGCATACGGACTCGGCGGTGGCGGCTGGGGCGGAACGTGGAAGGAGGACGGCGTCTCGTTCTGCGTCACGCCGATCGGCAACTGCCGGACCTCGGTGCAGGAACACGTCGAGATCGAGAGTCCGCTCGTCGTGGTGCAACACGAGATCGTCGCCGACACCGCCGGAGCCGGTGAGTTCCGCGGCGGCCTCGGCTCGGTGTATTCGATTCTCGCCGAATCGGACACGCTGATCACCGTCGTCGCCGATCGGCTCCGTCGCGGTGCGCCGGGCGCGAAGGGCGGTGGTGCCGGTGCACCGGCCTACGGGTGGTACATCCCGGATTTCGACCTCGCCCATCATGGCGATCCGCTGAATCTGCACGGCGCCGAACCACTCTTCGGCATGTTCGACGAACAGGGCCGCCCCGACCCGGTCCACGGCGAGTTCGGCCGCGGAGCACGCTACCGCACCGGCAAGTTCTCCAACATGCTGGTCAAGGCCGGCGACGCGATCCGCTTCCTCATCGGCGGAGGCGGCGGCTGGGGCGACCCGCTACAGCGCGACGTCGACCGGGTGACCGCCGACGTCCGGTCCGGACTCGTGACCGTCGAGCACGCCCGTCTGGCCTACGGCGTCGTGATCGTCGACGGCGCTGTCGATGTCGACGCCACGACACTCGAACGCGCCCGCCTCGCCGCCGAACGTGCCTCGGGCACATGGGAAATACCCGTGGCGATCCCCCATACCTGGACCATCTGAACGAAAGGCAATCCCATGGCAGTCGACCGACTCCTGTTCCCCCGCCCCGACACCGACCGCGTGTACGTCGTGAAGACCCCCGTCGACGGCACCTGCGAGGCATGTGGGGCAACCGATCTCGCCCGTCACCCGGTGGCCAACTACCTGGGGCCGCGCATGGTCATCAAGTGCCAGCAGTGCTTTCACCACGCATCGGTGACTCGCCCGGAGCCCGAAGACAATTGGCCCGCCTGGCGGTCACCGGCGCACGACTGGCCGGCATCCCGCGTCGGCTGAGGAAGGTATCGCCCATGTCAACCACATTGCTCGACGACAAGGTCGTGCTCATCACCGGCGCGGCCGGTGGCATCGGCCGGGCCACCGCGACCCTCGCGGCCGCCGAAGGCGCGAGCCTACTGCTCTCCGATCTGTCCGCCGACGGATTGGCCGACACCGTCGATCACGTTCGCGCACAAGGCGGGAACGTGATCGGCGTCGCCGCCGACCTGACCGTGCGGGCCGACGTCGACGCGCTGGTCGCCGCGGCCGTCGACCACTACGGTCGACTCGACGGCGCATTCAACAACGCCGGCGTCAGCGGTGGCCAGATCGGCCAGGGTGACCGGCGCGTCGGTGAGTGGGACGAACACAAGTTCGATCTCGCCATCGCCGTCAACCTGAAGGCCACCTGGCTGTGTCTGCGCGCCGAACTGTCGCAGATGGAAGCCCAGGGCGGCGGTGCGATCGTCAACACCGCGTCCCTGGCCGGCCTCACCGGCTTCAAGCGGACCGCTGGGTACTCGGCAGGAAAGCACGGCGTCATCGGACTCACCAAAACCGCTGCGCTCGAATACGGTCCGGCCATCCGGATCTACGCCGTGTGCCCCGGCTACACCGACACCGCACTGATGGCCGAGGCCAAGCGGCTGCTGGGGGACTCGCTGTACACGCGAATCCCGGCCGGACGACTCGCCCAACCCGACGACATCGCGCAGATGGCGTGCTGGCTGCTCTCCGATCGTGCCTCCTACGCCAGCGGCGGCGAGTTCGTCGTCGACGGCGGCTACCTGGCCGGCTGACACACCACCGAGGAGGATCAACCATGACCACAACACATGCCCCCGCGGAATGTTTCATCGACGGACGGTGGGTGGCGGGCGCCGGCGAGCCCGTCGTCACCGTCAGCCCCAGCACCTCCGCCGTGATCGCGGAGTCGCCGTCGGCTGACCCGGCGCAGGTCGAGGCGGCGGTCACATCGGCACGCCGTGCCTTCGACGGCGGCGAATGGAGCCGACTGTCGTCCGCCGACCGAGGCCGACTTCTCCACCGATTCGCCGATCTGCTGGAGAAGAACCGTGATTCGCTCGTCCGGTTGGCCGCAGCAGAGCTGGGAACACCGATATCGACCGGCCCCACCCTGCACGTCGACCTGCCCGGCACCTTCTTCCGGTGGTTCGCCGACGCCGCCATCCGTGGACCGCGGGACGGCCTGGAACAACCGATGCCGCTACACCACGACCCGATCACCACCAGCGGCATGCTGGTGCGCGAACCGATCGGAGTGGTCGCCGCCATCGTCGCCTACAACGTGCCCGTCATGATGTGCGCGTACAAGCTCGGTGGCGCGCTGGCGGCCGGCTGCTCGACGGTGCTCGTCAGCTCGCCGCGGTCGGTATTGCTGACCGCCGCGGTGGTCAAACTGTTCGAAGAGGCAGGCTTCCCCAGGGGTGCGGTCAATTTCGTGTACGGCCCACCGGACGTGACCGCCGGCGTCGCCGGATCGCCGGACGTCGACATGGTGACGTTCACCGGATCTCCCGGGGTCGGCAGCAAGATCCTCGAGCTCGCGGCACCCAACCTCACCAAGGTCGTCCTCGAACTGGGCGGCAAGTCACCCAACATCGTGCTGCCCGGCACTGACATGACCAAGGCCGTCCCCGCGTCGGCGCTGCGCTTCACGCGCAACAGTGGACAGGCGTGCGGGGCTACCACGAGAACCTTTGTCCCACAGCAGGACCTGGACGAATACATCGAACGATCAGCGGAGTTCCTGCAGACCCTCACGGTCGGCGATCCGTTCGAACCCGATACAGTGCTCGGGCCGTTGATCACCGGTGAGCACCGGGACCGCGTCGAGGGGGTGTTGTCGCGGGCCGTTGCCGCGGGTGCCCGCCTACCGGTTGGCGGCGGCCGACCCACGGGTCTCGACGACGGCTACTTCCTCGAGGCGACCCTGGTCACGGGCGTACCCAACGCCGCTGAAGTGGCGCAAGAAGAACTGTTCGCACCGGTCGGCGTCATCATGCCGTACACCGATCTCGACGAGACGGTACGGCTGGCCAACGACGTCCGATACGCCCTCAACGCCAACGTCTGGGGGCCGACGCCGGACGCCATCAACTTCGGTCGGCGACTGCGGTCGGGCACCGTGACCATCAACGGTGGCGGCGGGATGCGTGCCGACGCACCGTGGGGCGGCCCCGGCCACAGCGGTATCGGCCGCGAGGGCGGCGAGGAGGGCTTCCGCGAGTTCTTCGAGGTCAAATACGTGCAGTGGCCGCTGTGATCTGTTGCGGCCAGGTTGAATTCATAAACGGAAAGGGTTGTGGGTATGTCGACCATCGTTGAGCGACTGGCCGAGTTCGCCGCGAACATACGATTGGAGGCGTTGCCGGACAGTGTGGTTGCGGAATCGAAGCGAGTTCTTCTCGATTCCCTTGGGTGTGCCGTGGCGTCCCTTGAGGACGCGGCCTCGCAGCGCGGTGTCGAGTACGGCGTTCAACTCGGTGGCGAGAACGGGCCGGCGACGATTCTGGGTACGGGCCGTACGTCGTCGGTCGGCGGCGCCGCATTCGCGAACGCGGAGTTGATCAATGGGCTCGACCAGGACGCGGTGCTGCCTCCCGGTCACGTCACGCCGTATGTCCTGCCCGGCGCCCTGGCCAATGCCGAGGCACTCGGCGCGTCGGGTGCGCGACTGCTCACCGCGATCGCGGTGGCGCACGAGATGTCCTATCGCATCGGTCAGGCGACGGATTATCTACGCGACATCCGCGATGGTGTCGTGACCATTCCAAAAATCATCGGCTACAGCAGCACGCTGTTCGGCGGGGCTGCGGCGAACGGTGTGGTCAAGGGGTTCTTGACGGAGACGATGGCCGATGCGCTGGGCATCATGGGGTCGACCATGCCGACGAACACACAGCGAGCCTGGATGATGCACGCCCCGTCGACCACCATCAAGTACCAGCTCCCCGGCGCCATGGCGCTGTCCACGGTCACCGCCGCGGCGATGGCAGAGTTGGGCCACACCGGAGACCGCGCCATTCTCGACGATCGGGAGTTCGGCTTTCCCCGCTTCATCGGCACCGCACGGTGGGAGCCGGCACCGATCACCGCGGAGCTGGGGGAGCAGTGGACGTTCCCGCAATATCAGGCGTTCAAGCCCTACCCGCATTGCCGCGTGATGCACGGCCTGTTCGATGCGCTGATCGAGATCGTGACCGAGCACGACATCAGACCCGGCGAGATCGAGTCGATCGATGCCTGGGGCGAAAGTTTTGTGATGCAACCGGTGTGGGTCAACGAGGACATCCGAAACCCGCGCGATGCGCAATTCTCGATGACCCACGGTCTGGCGCTCGCCGCGCATCGGCTGCCGCCCGGCAAGGGGTGGCAGACCATGGACGCCATCCACGATCGCTCGGTACTGGACCTGATGGCGCGATCGACCTTCCACGCCCATCCCGACTTCGCCGAGGCGCTCGCCGCCGATCCGTCGGCCCGCACCACCCGCCTCGAACTCCGAGCGCACGGACAGTCGTTCGTGGGCGAGCGCCAGTACCCGAAGGGGGTCCTCTCGCCGAACCCTGACACGTACATGACCGACGAGGAGTTGATCGCGAAGTTCCGACACAACGTCGATGGAATGCTGGCCGACGACGACATCGACCACGTCATCGACGCGGTCTTCGATCTCGAGCAGGTCGACGACGTCAGCGTAGTTCTCGGGCGGATGCGCGTGGCGGCGATCCGCTCGTAGTCATCGAATGCTGCTATGAGGTGTCATTCTCCCTTGAGCGGAGCGCTCCGGAGGATCATGGTTTCGATGATGACGGCGAAGGCGCTCGGCTGGGGAGCGTCTCGAATACGACCGTTTGTAGGACACTCCGGATTCGAAACGCTGACTCGGCCAGCCGTCCCGAAACTCATGTTCGTAGTCAATCGTCACAACTCGGAGTGCCGGTGAGTACCGGGTAACTCCTCCCGGGGAGAGTGGTGTCGGCGCCAAACATGTTGCTGTGACGCGAAACATGTTGCTGTCGGCGGGAGTCCTTACTTGCCGCGTTCGGTGACGGCGACGAGTGCGAGATGACAGTCCGCCGTCCAGCAGATAGGTCTGCCGCGCTGATCCTTCGTGCGTCCGAGTACGCCGGCATTCGCGAGTTCGGTGAGCGCTCGGTGGGCGGCCTGGGGTGACGCGGATAATTGCGCGCTGACAGACTCGGCGGTGAGCACCGGATCGGAGGCGAGCGTGTCGAGAATGCGCAACAGGACGGCATCGCGTCGTGGCGCCGCAGGATTGACGCGGCGTCCGCGGCGGTACGCTACCAGCCGGTCATAGATCTCGCGGTCGAGATCAGTGACATCGTCGGCGAGCTTCACCGCACTGCCCGCAGCTTTCTCGACGGCACGGGCGAATCCGATCACCCAGTCATCGAGCGCCGGCGGGTCGGCGCGGTAGGCGGTGAGTCCGGCGATGTAGGAGTCGGTGTCGTCGGCGAAGACGGCGCTGATCGGGATGAGAACGTTCCGCAACACGTCGGCCCTGCGCAGGATCGTATGGATCAGCGCGCGCCCGGTTCGGCCATTGCCATCGATAAATGGATGGATCGTTTCGAATTGTGCGTGCGCGATCGCCGCCCTGACCACCGGGTTTCCGCGGGTGTCCGTGACAAAGCGCGCCAGGTCACCCACCAGACGCGGCACCTCGGTCTCCGGCGGCGGGACGAAGGCCGCTCGCAACGGCGACCAGCCAGGTCCGCCGCCCCAGTTCTGCTCCCGCCGAAGCCCCCGTTCCAGTCGAGGCTCGATGATGTGTTGGAGGTCCACGATGTCGTCGGTCGTGATCGTCCGCGCATGCTCGGCCATAGCTCGAGCAGCACTCTTGCCAATCGATTATAGATAATATATTCTTCAGTGACCGAGGTCATAACACACAGGAGTTGAACATGCAGCACAAGCCACTCGACGGGATTCGCATCCTTGAGATCGGTGGATACATCGCGCTCCCGTTCGGCACCTCGATGCTCTGCTCGCTGGGAGCCGAGGTCGTCAAGGTGGAGAAGCCCGAGGTGGGCGAGGACTTTCGTCGGCTGCAGAACGACCAGAGCCCCTACTTCCGGCAGTACAACGCCGGCAAGCGCAGCCTCGCGGTGGACCTGAAGAAGCCCGAGGGCGTTGCTCTGGTGAAGGCGCTGATCCCGCACTTCGACGTCGTGCTGGAGAACCTGCGGCCCGGCAAGGCCGATGCCCTCGGCCTGGGTTTGGAGGATTGCCGGGCGCTGCGTCCCGACATCGTCTACGGCTCGGTCACCGGGTTCGGTGAGGGTGGCCCCCTGGCGAATCGTCCCGCCTACGACACCATCGGCCATGCCTTCGGCGGCCTGTACTCGATCTTCGGCGACGCCGGGCATCCGCAGCTCGCCGGTGGTCTGTCCGCCGATCTGGTGACCGGACTCTCGACCGCGACCGGCGTGCTCGCCGCGCTCGTCGGACGCCTGAAGACCGGCGAGAGTCAGCATGTGCAGACCTCGATCATGGAGGCGGTCAGCACGTTGACGACCGACTCGATCACCCAGGCCTTCGAACTCGGCAAGGACCCCGACCGGCAGAGCCGGCACCCACAGGCGCAGAACTTCTGCGTGGAGACCTCCACCGGAGAGTTCATGGCCGTGCACCTGTCGTCGTCGCAGAAGTTCTGGCACGCCTTGTGTGTCGCGATGGAGCGGCCGGATCTGACCGAGGACCCTCGGTTCGCGATCTACCGGCCGCGTGAGGCCAACTACTTCGAGCTCGTCAAGATCGTCGAAGCAGAGTTTGCCACCCGTTCATACGCCGAGTGGGAGAAGCGGCTCACCGAACACGACGTACCGTTCGCTCCGGTCCTCACCGTCACCGGCTACCTCGAGAGCGAGCAGGTGAAATGGCTGGAACTGGCCGACGTCCAGCCCGACGGCCTGGCACTGATGCGGCCGCCCTGGCGCTTCGACGGGGAACGGCCCGAGCGTAATCCGCGGGCACCGCGGGTCGGCGCGGACAGCCGCGACGTCGCCCGCGAGGTCTACTCCGAGGAGACCATCGACGAACTCGTCGCATCCGGCGTGCTCGACGACGACAGCTCGCAATCCTGATCCTGCCGAAGCCTTTCCCACACAGCGTGATCTGACCATTCCCACGAAGGAGAAACCGTGAATCCCTACCGTTCCATGCTGTTCGTCCCCGGCCACAAACCCAGCTGGGCCGACAAGGGCATCGCGTCGGGCGCCGACGCGGTGATCCTCGACCTCGAGGACTCGGTACCCGTCGCCGACAAGGACGAGGCACGCGTCACGGTCGCCGCCACCATCGACCGCCTGCATAGCGACGGCATCCGCGCCGACGTGTGGGTTCGTCCCAACAGCAAGAGCAGCGGCATCCAGGCGCAAGATCTCGAGACCGTCGTCCGCCCCGGACTGGCGGGCCTGTTCCTGCCCAAGGTGTTCGACGCAGAGGAGATCGTCCGCATCGACGCGGTGGTCACCCACCTCGAAGAGGTGCGCGGCCTCGAACCCGGCACCGTCGGCCTGATCGTCAGCTACGAGACCGCTGTGTCGATGGCGCACTGCGAAGAGATCGCCGCGGCCAGCCCGCGCGTCTCGAGCCTGCTCGGCGCCACCGGCCCCAGCGCTGACGTCGGCCGCGAACTGGGCTTCGAGTTCACCCCCGGCGGCCTCGAAACCCTGTATCTGCGCAGCCGAATCGTCCTGGCTGCGCGTGCCGCGGGCCTCCACCATCCGGTCGCCGGCGTCTGGCAGGACATCAAGGACCTCGACGGTATGCGGACGTTCTGCCTGGACAACCGGCAGCTCGGCTACCGCGGCATGGTGTGCATCCACCCGTCGCACATCGCCATCTCCAACGAGGTGTTCACCCCCGAACCCGAACTGGTCGACCGCTACCGCCGGATGATCGACGCCTTCCGCGAGGCCGAGGCAAACGGTAGTGCGGCAGTCGATTTCGAGGGACAGCACATCGACATCGCGCACGTGAAGACCGCCGAAGGCGTCATCGCGCTTGCCGATGCGGTGGGCGCGAACGCGTAGCGCGACCCCTTTTACCATCCTCTAAAGCACAATATTTTCCTGAAAGGACACCCATCATGCCCGGTCTGTATTTCGAAGAGTTCGAGCCCGGTCAGGTCATCGAGCACGAGGTGCGACGCACCGTCACCGAGACCGACAACGTGCTGTTCTCGACGATGACCCTCAACATGGCGCCGCTGCACCTGGATGCCGAGTACTCCAAGAACTCCATCCACGGACAGCGCCTGATGAACAGCCTGTTCGTCCACGGCTTGGTCTGCGGCATCTCGATGCACGAGACCACCTACGGAACCACCCTGGGCAACCTGGGCTTCCAGGAGACCAAGTTCCCCAAGCCGGTGTTCCACGGCGACACCATCCGCGTGCGCACCGAGATCATCGCGGTCCGCGAATCCAAGAGCCGCGACGACTCCGGCATCGTCACCTTCCGGCACCAGGGCATCAACCAGCGTGACGAGGTCGTCTGTGATACCACCCGCGTCGGCCTGATGATCAAGAAATCCAGCCTGGCGCAGGCACAGCCGGCCTGACCGGCCCCCGACCGCAACGAGTGGAGTGATTCCGACATGGCAGACACCCAGGTGTTATCCACCGACATCGCCTGGACCCCGGACGACGCGATCAAGAAACGCAGCCGGCTGCTGGCCGCACTGCGCAAGTGGGGCTTCGCCGACGACCGCGCGGGATTCGAAGAGTTGAACAGGAAGGCGATCGCCGACCCGGACTGGTTCTGGCGGGCCGCTGCGGCGGACCTCGACGTCGAGTTCGCCACCGACTTCACCGCGGCGCTCGACGAATCCGCTGGCAAACAATTCCCGCAGTGGTTCACCGGTGGTCAGATCAACGTCGCCACGCTGTGCGCACACCGCCACGCCACCGGCACATACGCCGACAAGACCGCGGTGGTCTACGAGGGCGACGGCGGCCAGCGACGCACGCTGACCTTCGCCGAACTCGACACGCAGGTGCGGCGTTTCGCTGCCAACCTCGCCGGACTCGGTGTCGGCCGCGGTGACCGCGTGGCACTCTTCATGCCGGTCGTCCCCGAAGCCGTGGTCGCGTTCCTCGCCATCGCACAGCTCGGCGCGATCACCGTGCCGACGTTCAGCGGCTACGCCGCCGACGCCCTGGCCACCCGGCTGCAGGACTCGGATGCGGTCGCGCTGATCACTGCCGACGGCACCACCCGCCGCGGCAAGCAGATCGACATGAAGTCCACCGCGGATGCGGCCGTGGCCGATTCACCGTCGGTGCGTTCGGTCGTCGTCATCCGGCATCTCGGTGCCGACGTGCCGATGCAGTCCGGCCGCGACGTCTACTACGACGAACTGCCCGCCAACCCGGCACCGGTGGAGACGGTGGCGACCGACGCCAACGACCCGCTGTGCATCGTCTACACCTCCGGCACCACCGGGCGTCCCAAGGGAATCGTCCACTCGCACGGGGGATTCGCGCTCAAGACAGCCATCGACTTCGCCTACGGATTCGACGTGCACGACGACGACGTGGTCTGCTGGATCACCGACCTCGGCTGGCTCGTCGGCCCGATGCTGATGACCGGTCCGCTGCAGCTCGGCGCGACGATTGTGATGATCGAGGGTTTGCCGACCTATCCGTCGCCGACCCGCATGTGGGATGTGGTCAACCGCAATGGCGTCACCGTCCAGGGAATCGCACCCACCGCGGCCCGCGCCCTGCGGGCGGCCGGCGACGAGGCCATCGTCGACGTCCCGACACTGAAATCCTTTGTCTCCACCGGCGAAGCCTGGGATGACCCCACCTGGTGGTGGCTGTTCGACGACTTCGGCGGCAAGCGCCGCGCGATCATCAACTACAGCGGCGGAACCGAAGTGGGTGGCGGACTCCTGGTCGGCTACCCGTGCTTCCCGGCAGCGGCCGCAGCCTTCAACGGGCCGCTGCCCGGCATCGACACCGCGGTGCTTGACGACAACGGCGAGGCGGTGGTCGGCGAGATCGGCGAACTGGCCGTCCGCAATACCTTCCCCGGGATGACACACAGCTTCTGGGGTGACCACGACCGCTACCTGGCCACCTACTGGCAGCGGTTCGACGGGGTGTGGATTCACGGCGACCTTGCCAGCGTGGACGCCGAGGGTATGTGGCGCATCCACGGACGCTCCGACGACACGCTCAAGCTGTCCGGACGACGCGTCGGCCCCGCCGAGATCGAAACCGCGGTGCTGCGTGATCCGCGGGTCGCCGAGGTGGCCGTCATCGGAGTACCCGACGAGATGCGCGGCCAGCGTGCAGTCGCATTCGTGGTGCTCAAGTCCGACGCCGAGCATGCCGACCTGGAGGCCACGGCAGCGACCAACGCGGGCAAATCCTTTGCGCCCGCCGTCGTCGTGGTGCCGACCCTGCCGAAAACCAAGAACGGCAAGATCATGCGACGCGCGATCCGCGCCCGTTACCTCGGGCAGTCAGCCGGCGACATGTCGTCGCTCGATCCGGCCACCCCACTCGAAGACATCCCGACCCAATCGAATTGAGGAGAGACCCATGACCACCACCGACGACCGTGTCGATGCCCCCGACCTGGACCTGATCCGCAACACCACGCGGGAACTGGCCCGTAAGTTCGACTACGACTACTGGCTCGACTGCGACAAGAACCACAAGTACCCGTGGGATTTCGTGAAGGCCTTCGCCGACGGTGGCTGGCTGGGCGCGATGATCCCCGAAGAGTACGGCGGCATCGGGCTCGGCCTGCAGGAGGCCGCGGTCATGATGGGCGAGATCTCCGCCTCCGGCGGCGGCATGAGCGGCGGCTCGGCCATCCACTTCTACGTCTTCCCGCCGGCCCCGATCGTGCGCTACGGCTCGGAGGAGATGAAGAAGAAGTATCTGCCCAAGCTGGCATCGGGTGAGATGCTGACCGCCTTCGGCATCACCGAACCGACTGCGGGCGTGGATACCTCGCGCATCAAGACCAAGGCAACCAAGGTCGACGGCGGCTGGGTCATCAACGGGCAGAAGGTGTTCATCACCAATGCGCAGAACGCCGACCGCATCCTGCTGCTGGCCCGCACGTCGCCGCGCGACGACGCAAAGCCGTTGAGCGGCATGACCATCTTCTTCGCCGAGATGAACCGCGAGCACGTCACCGTACGTGAGATCGACAAGCTCGGCCGTGCCGCGATCGACACCAACGAGCTGTTCATCGACAACCTCTTCGTCGCCGACGAGGACGTGGTCGGCGAGGTCGGCAAGGGCTTCTACTACATCATCGACGGCCTCAACCCGGAGCGCATCGTCGTCGCGATGGAAGGCGTCGGCCTCGGTCGCGCCGCCCTGGAGATCGGCACCGAGTACGCCAAGAACCGCGTCGTGTTCGACCGCCCGATCGGCCAGAACCAGGCTGTCGCACATCCGTTGGCCGACTCGTGGATTCGTCTCGAGGCCGCCGAACGGATGGCCATGCACGCCGCGAAGTTGTTCGACGAGCACAAGGAGTGCGGTCACGAGGCGGCCGCCGCGAAGTATCTGGGAGCCGAGGCCGGGTTCGAAGCGTGTGACCGCGCGTTCTCCACGCTCGGCGGCTACGCCTACGCCAGGGAGTATCACATCGAGCGCCTGTGGCGTGAGGTGCGACTGCTGCGCAACGCCCCGTTCTCGCAGGAGATGGTGCGCAACTACATCTCTCAACAGGTCCTCGGCCTGCCCCGTTCGTACTGATTCACCCACCAGACTGCCCGGCGTCCTACTGCCTCCAGGGGGCGCCGGGCACCCACCCACCTCAGGAGACATATCATGACCGGACCACTGCACGGAGTTCGTGTGCTCGTCCTCGCCGGCATGGGTCCGGTTCCCTACGTCTCGATGCTGTTGGCCGACATGGGCGCCCACGTGGTGCGCGTGATCCGGCCGCCGCATCGCAGCGCACGGGCGCTGAGCCAGACCGATGCGCTGCGCGACGACGCCGATCCGGTCAACCGTCATGTCGACTCGATCGCCGTCGACTTGAAGGACCCGGCCGGTGTCGAGCAGGTCATCGACCTGGCCAGGGCGGCTGACGTGTTCATCGAAGGCTACCGCCCGGGTGTGGTGGAGCGCCTCGGTCTCGGGCCGGAGGTGTTGCGAAAGCAGAACTCTCGGCTCATCTATGTCCGGATGACCGGCTACGGCCAGACCGGTCCGCTCGCGCACGACGCCGGGCACGACATCAACTACGTCGCACAGACCGGCGCCCTGCACGCGATGGCTCGGCATGGTGAAGCGCCACGCCCGCCGATCAACCTGCTCGGCGACTACGCCGGTGGCGGTATGACGGCAGCCTACGGAATCGCCTGTGCACTGGTCGAAGCCAGGACCTCCGGCGAGGGCCAGGTGATCGACGCCGCCATGATCGATGGCGTCGCACTACTGACCGCCAAGCTCCAGGGCCTGCGGGCCGCGGGTCTCTACTCCGACGATCCGGGCACCAACTTCCTGGATTCCGGTGCCCCCTTCTACGACACCTATCGGTGCGCCGATGGCGGCTACATCGCAGTCGGAGCCCTCGAACCGGACTTCTACCGCGAGTTCATCTCCCGGCTCGGGGTGGACACGTCGGACTGGCCGGAACAGAACGACCGCCGCGGCTGGAACCGGCTGCGAGAAGTCATCGCCGATTCCGTCAAGCAGCGTCCGCGCGACGAGTGGGCGCGCATCTACGAGGGCACCGACTCCTGCGTCACCCCGGTCCTGACCTTCGATGAGGCGGCCGTGTCGCCGCACAACCTGGCACGCAATATGTATGGCACTGTGGACGGCGTGCTGCATTCGGCGCCGGCCCCTCGCTTGAGCCGGACACCCGCACGTGGACCGGCCCGTCCGCCGTTGGGTCTCCGGTCTGCCGATGACGTCGCCGCCGACTGGGGACATGCAGACGTCCCGGTGCCCTACTGATCCTCCGACTCGGCAAGGAATCTCGATGAAGAGTTACGACGAGTTCACCACCCTGCAGATCGACCGTCCCTCCGACGGCGTGCTGCGGATCGTGCTGGATGCTCCCAATCTCAATGCGGTTGGCCCGCAGATGCACACCGACCTCACCGACGTGTGGCAGGCGATCGCCAAGGACGACGACACCCGTGTCGTGGTGATTCGGGGCGCCGGAGAGAAAGCGTTCTCCGCGGGCGGCTCGTTCGATCTCGTCGAAGAGATGGTCGGAGACTTCACGTCGCGCAGCCGCGTGATGCGGGAGGCGCGAGATCTGGTGCGCAACATCATCGAATGTCCGCAACCGATCATCTCCGCGATCAACGGGCCGGCCGCCGGCGCCGGCCTGGTCTGCGCGGTGCTCGCCGACATCTCGGTGGCCGGACGCAAGGCCAAGATCGTCGACGGCCACGTGCGGCTCGGCGTCGCTGCCGGTGATCACGCCGCCATCGTCTGGCCCATGATGATGAGCATGGCCAAGGCCAAGTATCACCTGCTTAGTAATGAGATCCTTACCGGCGAAGAGGCCGAACGCATCGGCATGGTCTCCCTGTGCGTCGACGACGATCAGGTCCAGGACAAGGCCATGGAGATCGCCCAGAAACTCGCCAAGGGTGCGCGCAGTTCGATCCAACTGACCAAGCACTCCCTCAACAACTGGTACCGGCAGGCGATGCCGATCTTCGACGCCTCCTGGGGGCTGGAGTTCTACGGGTTCGGGGGCCCCGAAGTGATCGAAGGTGTGGCCTCACACCGTGAGAAGCGGGAGCCGAATTTCCCATGAGTACACGACCCCCTATCCGCAGAAGACCACTGGACGGCATCACCGTCGTCGGACTGGAACAGGCGATCTCCGCGCCGCTGTGCACCCGCCACCTCGCCGACCTCGGTGCCCGGGTGATCAAGGTGGAGAACCCCGGATTCGGTGACTCCACACGGCACTATGACACCGTCGTCGGCGGGATGTCCGCGCACTTCGTGTGGCTCAACCACGGCAAGGAATCGGTCACCCTCGACCTCAAGGCCGAGGCCGACCTCGGGGTGTTGAACCGCATTCTGCAGACCGCCGACGTCATCGTGTCCAACCTCGCGCCCGGCGCACTGGGCCGACTCGGACTCGGTACCGATGAACTGGCGCAACGATTCCCACGCCTGATCATCGTCGACATCTCCGGCTACGGTACCGGCGGCCCGCTGGATCACAAGCGTGCCTACGATCTGCTGATCCAATCCGAGGGCGGGTCCTGTGCCATCACCGGAACGCCGGGTCATCCGGCCAAGCCCGGTATCCCGGCAGCCGACATCGGCACCGCTCTCTACGCGTACTCGTCCATCCTCGCGGCACTCTACGATCGCGAAAAGACCGGACGCGGTGCGATCATCCCGATCGCCATGCTCGACACCGTGGCCGAGATGATGGGTTTCGCATTGAACGGCTACCTCCATGGCGGCACCGAACCCGAACCGGTCGGGATGGGCTCACCCATGATCGCTCCGTACGGTGCGTACCCGACCGCAGACGGTCAGACCGCGGTGCTCGGCACCACCAATGATCGTGAATGGTCCAGGCTGGCGACGATGATCGGCCGCTCCGAGCTCGCCGACGACCCGCGCTACGCGCACAACGACGACCGCGTCCGCGAACGTGCCGCGCTCGATGCCGTGGTCGGGGAGTGGTGTGCGCAACGGAGTCTCGCCGACATCCAGAAGCTCGCCGACGAGGCCGGCATCGGCAATTCCCGGCTGAACACCGTCGCCGACCTGGCGCAACACCCCCAGCTCGCCGAACGCGGTCGCTGGCGCGACATCGGCACCCCGTCGGGTCCGGTGCCGGCGCTCAAACACCCGGCGCTGGCGCGAGATTGGGAAGTGCGGTCGGGTTGGGTGCCCGCGTTGGGAGAACACACCGAGGCGGTGCGGGCCGAGTTCGGCTGAGTCGCGCCCCTTCGTGGCTCGGCTGGCGCCTCGCACCTCAGGGATCGGGGTCGCCGGCGCCTCGCACCTCACGGGCCGGGGGTGACGTTCGCTCGTTGGGTCGCGACTACCGATGGCTGAGGAGCGACGGGCGAGCGCAGCGAGCCCGACGCGTGACGAAGCCTTGGCGAGTCAGAGCCGGTGTCGCTCCAAGAACGATTCGATGGCGGCCGCGAACACCTGATTGTCGTCACCGGCGACCATGTGGCCCGCGGCGCTGACGTCGGCGACCTCGCCGTGCGGCACCAGCTTCAGCATGCTCGCGATACCGGCGTCACTGACCACGTCGGACTTGCCGCCGCGCACGATCAACGTCGGCACCGTGACCTGGCGGGCGGCGGCGGTCAGACGTGCAGGGTCGGTGTGGCGGCGGGGTTCGTCGTCGTCGGAGCGGATGAACTCGGGGTCCCAATGCCAATACCAACGGCCGTCGTCGTGCTGCCGCACATTCTTGCGCAGGCCGTCGAGGTTGCGGGTTCGTTTGCGTTCCGGGTTGTACGCCGCGACCGCGTCGGCGACCTCGTCGAGAGTGGCGAAGCCGTCGACATGAGTGGTCATGAACTTCTTGATGCGGTCGATGCCGGCGGGTTCCACGTCGACCACCACATCCACCAGGATCAGGGCCGTCGCGATGCCGGGATGCTCGCCGACCGTGCACAGACTGGTGATGCCGCCGAGTGAGGCGCCCACCAGAATCGGGGCCGCATCGAGCGTCTTGACGAACTCGACCAGATCGCCGACGAAGGCGCCGATCGCGTAATCCTTGTCCGGCGCCCAGTCACTGTCACCGTGTCCTCGCAGGTCGAGGCTGTAGACGTCATACCCGCGCTGCGCCAGGGCAGCCGCACTGCGATCCCATGAGTGCCGGGTCTGCCCGCCGCCGTGTAGCAGAACGATCGGCGAGACATGATCCGATGAGCGCTCGCCGACCCAGCGATCGCCGCAGATCTGCAGGCCGTTCATCTCGTAGGAAATATTTTGTGCACTAATGTCGACCATGCACTGATCCTAGGCGACCCATCTGGCCTATCCACTCGTCTCACTGATCTGGGCCACAGACGGCCTGGTGGCGGAGAATGAGCGCAGAGAGGAGACGTGCTCGACACAAACGTCGAGTTCTTCAACGAACACCGTGCCGAGTTCACAAGTGGGGAGTCGTCGGTGACCAACCTGATCCGGCTAACCGCTGAGCGTCGTGGCGGTGATCGGCGCCGTCTGGTCCCACGCGTCCATCCGTTGCCGGTAGTGGCGTTGCACGTCGTCCAGGCCGTGGCCGACATACAGCCGCAGCGGGGCGTCGGGTTTGTCGGCGATCGCCTCGATGGCGGCGGCGGCCGCGTCGAGATTGCCGGGCGTCCAGTCGTAGAGATCCGGCAGGAGCGCGGATGCGGCGTCATAGTCGGCGATGGGGTTCGCGGCGCCGACGGCTGACCCGCCCAGTCCGGTCTGGAACACACCGGGCTCGACGATGGTCACGTGGACACCGAGATGGGCGAGATCTCGCGAAAGGGCCTCGCTGAGGCCCTCAACCGCGAATTTCGAGGCGACATACGCGTCGAGGCGGGGCACGCCGATCAACCCTCCGCCCGAGGAGAAGTTGATGATGTGCCCGTGGCGGGCGCGGCGCATCTGGGGGAGGACGGCCTTGATCACCGACGCGAGACCCACGACGTTGGTCTCGAGCTGGGTACGGATCTGATCGAGCTCGGTTCTTCCAGCGTTCCCTGCACGACGTAACCGGCAACGTTGAGCAGCACCGCAATTGCACCGTGATGGTGCTCGATCTGGTTGACCGTTGCTGCCACCGCCTCGTCATCGGTGACATCGAGACGGTAGACGGTGACGTTGTCGATGCCGGCAAAGCGTGCCGGCGCTTTTTCAGGAGTGCGCATCGTCGCCGCCACCGCCCAGCCGGCGTCGGCGAAGGCATCGACGAGCGCGGCGCCGAATCCGGATGATGCGCCGGTGATGAGGACGGTCCTGGACGTGTTCACAGGTGCTTCCCGAAGAACTCGACGGCCTTCGCAATCGCCTGCGCCGTCGGCTCCGGCTGATCGTAGAGTTCGTAGTGAGAGACGCCGGGTAGCACCAAGAGTTCCTTGTCCGGCGACGCGGCCCGTCCGTAGATCTCCTGGCCATCGCGGTATGCACCGAATCCGCCTGGCTTGTCACCGATCACGACGAGCAGGGGCTGGGTCAGCAACTGTTCGGCATGGCTGAATGCGTCCCATCCCATGGCCGCAGTTCGCCGCGAGAAGGCGGCGCTTGTTGCACCGCCGGGCTGTTGGCCGCGTGGCGTCTTGTAGTAGTCGGTGGCTTCGAGGACGTCGATGTCGTTGATCCCGTTGGCTTTGGCGGTGTCGACGGATTCCGGAAGGAGGTTGTCGATGCGCGTCTGCTCGCCGCGGGCCTCGGCGCTCCGTTGCCGGCCCATCGTCTCCATGGCGCCGATCGGGTCGTAACCGCTGAAGGACTCGCGGGACAGTCGCCCGAAGTTGACGCCGGTGATGCTGGTGACGGCCTTGATCCGACGGTCGGTCATCGTCGCGCTGATCGAGTAGCCGCCTCCTCCGCAGACACCGAGCACACCGATCCGTTCGTCGTCGACGAACGGCAGGGTGACGAGATGATCGACGGCGACTCGGATGTCCTCGACACGTCGTGTCGGGTCCTCGACGAGGCGGGGTTCGCCGCCGCTCTGTCCCTGGTGGCTCGCGTCGAAAGCGAGTACCACGTAACCGCTCTCGGAGAGGGCTTGTCCATAGATGTTGCCTGACGTCTGCTCTTTGCAGCTACCGATCGGATGGACGCTGACAATGGCCGGATACGACCCGGAGCTGTCGAAGTCGCTCGGCAGATAGAGGTCACCGGCGATGTCCCATGCCATACCCGGCGAGTGAAAGTTCTTGTGTTCGATGGTTACTGTCATGCCTCAACGCAACCACTCACCATTGGTGCGAACCAGGTGCCAGCTACAGGGGGTATCAGTAGTAGCCGGATACGTTTGTCGTCGGTATCCTGTCGCCGAATCGTCTACTGCGAAGCCACCCGCTCGACCAGCGCCACCTTCACATGATCCGGTCGCTGCAAGGTGCCGTCCGGCACGAGTTCCACAATCGTCTTGACGTTCAGGGCCGAACGGATGCGTGCCTCAATCGTCTGCTTGAGTTCCGCCCGGCGTGCGTCGTCGATCCCATCGGCATACTCGACGACCAGAGGTAGCGGGCGCTGCGTGGAGTGACCCTCGAAATCGGCGCGTATCCGCATCTCG
Organism: Gordonia rhizosphera NBRC 16068; assembly: GCF_000298195.1. Lineage (GTDB taxonomy): Bacteria > Actinomycetota > Actinomycetes > Mycobacteriales > Mycobacteriaceae > Gordonia > Gordonia rhizosphera. The sequence goes on from NZ_BAHC01000183.1 coordinate 33,099, forward strand.
CCGGTCGTCTCCGGTCGCATCTCGACGATGAGTTCCTTGACCGCAGAAGGGAACAGGTTGATACCGCGGACGATCAGCATGTCGTCGGTGCGGCCGACGCAGCGGACGGTGTAGCCGGTGCGGCCGCATTCACAATCGGTGCCGGTCACCACCACATTGTCGCGAGTGCGGAAACGCAGCAGGGGAGACGCCTGTCGTTGCAGGGCGGTGTAGACGAGCTCGCCGGTGGCGCCCTCGACCGGTGCGAGCACCTCACCGGTGTCCGGGTTGATCAGCTCGGCCACCATGAGATCTGTTGACAGGAAGTGCATTCCGTTTCCGACCTCACACTCGCCCCAGTAGGTGCACGCGATGTCTGTGCCGCCGAGCATCTCTCGTGTCGTCGCACCCCACAGCACCTCGAGGCGGTCGCGCACCGCGGGCAGACCGCCGCCGGGTTCACCGCCGACGCTGATCGTCCGCACGCCGAGTTCGTCGGCCGGTCGACCCACGACGGTCGGGGCCTGCTCGGCGAGGTGGATCAGGAAGTTGGGGGTGCCAATCATCGCGTTCGGGCGCTGATCGGCCTGCACCCGCAGGAGTCGGTCGGTGCCGGCTTCGGCGCCGATCGGGATGTCGACGATGCCCATGTACTGCAGGATCTGGATGACCGGCAGTCCGCCGACGAACCCCTTGCTCATGCCGAACGCGTGGAGCAGCCGGTCGCCTGGCCGAAAGCCGTTGGCGTAGAGGGCTCGAGCGCCGAGTTCGCACCAGGTGGTGATGTCGCTGCGGGTCAGCCCCACGTAACTCGGGCTGCCGGTGGTGCCCGATGACGCCTGTATCTGCACGATGTCGGCGGCATCGGCCGCCACATGAGAGCCCAATGGCGGTGTGGCCACCAGGCTGTCTCGCAGTTCCTGCTTCTCGGTGAACGGCAGGTTGGCGAGGTCCTCGACGGTGCGGACCCTCGCCGGGTCGATGCCGTGCTCGGCGAACTTGGTCCGATAGAAGTCGCTGTGCGCGTTGAGATAATCGAGTTGCTCGCGGAGCCGTGCGTTCTGGATCTGCGCTGCGTCCGCGGGCGAGGCGCCCTCGATCTCGCTCCACCAGGTGTCGGAGAAGGGCTTCACGTCGCCGTCCTTTCGGGATAGCTGAACCGGACAAAGCGTCGAAACGATTCGTACACCGTCGAATAGTGTGTCTCGTCCGGGACAATGGAACTTGAGAGTCGTACGTGGGGTGACGGATTGAGCGCTGCCTGATCGAGGAACCGCAAGGTGTTGGCGGCGAGGATGCGATAGAGCTCGTGGGGCCCGGTCATCTCGAGCTCGCTCAGTGTGACGCACAGGTCAATGGGGTGATCTGCGGCCAATGAGTGCCAGCGACTCGTGATGGTCGTGTCGTCGGCGATGAGTGCGGGACTTGCCGCGCAGTACTTGTCGAACAACATGCTGTCAGACGTGAGTGCGTAGAGGCTGAACAGGCCGCCGAACGAGTGGCCGAACAGTCCGGCGTGCTGGTTGCCCAACTCGAGTCGGCGGACAATTTCCGGGTGCAGTTCCCGCTCCAGGAACTCAAGAAATCGGTTCGCGAGGCCGTGCCGTGCCCGATCCATGAATCGTCCGACGCCGTCGATGCCGCCCAGCGCCTGTGCGTACGCGGGCGTCGAGACATGGCGCTCCAATGCTGCTGGCACGGCCTCATCCGGTGGGACGAAGTCTCGGTTCCGCCGGATCAGTGACGAAGCGAAATCGTTGTCCGCATAGCCGATTGTCACCAGTACGAACGGCTGGACTGGACGAAGTCGATCGCCCATAAGCGACATCGCGGCGGCCATCGTCGGCGCGGCGTTGGTGTGCGCATCGGCGGCGTAGATGACGGGGAGGTCGCCACGTCGGCGTGCAGGTGCGGTGACGGCGACGGAGAAGCTGTCACCGACCACGGGACTGTCGAACACGAAGTGGTCGGTGGTGAATCCCACGGAGTGTCCGACGATGCCGGAGCTGGTGAGCGCTGTCATCGTCGATCCTCGTGGTGAACTCCAACTCGATTACGTCACCACTGAAGCACAATATTTAATCCATCGCAACGGTGGCTGTGGACGCGGACGAGGATGACGCTTCGTCAGGTCAGGCGGTCGACTCCACGTCGTCCGCCCAGACACCTTGCTTCTCGAGCATCGCGACGAGTTCGTCGGCGCCGGACATGATGTGGTCGCGCATGAGGTTGGCCGCAGCCTTGCTGCGGCGATTCCGCATCGCGTCGAGGATCTCGGGATGCGCGTGCATCGTGTCGTCGCTGTGGCCCTCGATCTCGTTGTAGAAGCGGTTCGGCAACTGCTTGACGATGCTGCGCAGCATCAGCGCCAATCGGCGCGAGTTCGCGGCCAGGTTGATGGTCCGGTGGAACTCGTGGCCGAGGGAGACGATGGTGTCCGAGTCGGCCTTGTTGCGCACCGCCTCCTGGTGCTTGAGCATGACCTCTTCGAGATGATCCAGCTGTGCGGCACTGATCTGCTTGGCGGCGCGGCCGCAGAGTTCGGCGGCCAGGTCGGCCTGCGCCCAGAAGATGTCGCGGACATCCTGGCGGCTGAACGCGGCGACGACGAATCCGCGTCGGGGTACCAGTTCGACGAATCCCTCGCCGCTGAGCAACAACAGCCCCTCGCGCACCGGCGTGTTGCTGACCCCGACCGCCTCGGCGATCGGTTCGGTGCGCAAGAAGTCGCCCGGCTTCACGCGACCGGAGATGATCAGTTCACGAACATAACCGGCCACATCCTCGGACAGCTGCTGCTTGGGAGTACCGACCCGCGGCAGTGAACCTGCGGAGAGAGATTGCGTCGTCACAACCGGTCCTTTCAGCATGAAGTTCCATACATTATGCCTCATGAGGCTGTCTGCAGACGGCTGGCGGGCCGTGGATATCCCTGGCCTCGCTGGCCAATGGATAGTATATTGTGCATTAGCTCACATGGGAAGCTTCGCTCTCGCCGGCCGACGACGGAAGGACCGACAGTGGCGACAACCATCGTCGAGCAACTCGCCGAGTTTGCCTCGACAACAATTCAGTGCTGACCTACCCGACGACGTGGTCCGCGAATCGAAACGCGTCCTCCTCGACAGCATCGGATGCGCCGTCGCCTCGCTCGACGACGCCGGCGCCCTGCGTGGCGCAGTTACGGGACTGCTATCTCGGCGGCGGCTCGGGTCCGGCGTCGATCCTGGGCGTCGGACGCACCACATCGGTGCCGGGCGCCGCATTCGCCAACGCCGAGTTGATCAATGCGCTCGATCAGGATGCCGTCCTGCCCCCCGGTCGTCGACCACGATCAAGTATCAGCTTGCCGGCGGCATGGCGCTCACCGCGTTCACCTCCAAAGCCAAAGCCAAAGCCCTCTGAGTTCCCGGCCGGCTGGTGGTGCGCCGTATCCCCGACTCCATCCCGACGGGGACGGCTTGTTCGATGTGTGGCGGTTCCACGCGTTCTTCACCACCTGCGACCTCGACACCGTGTCCGCGGACAGGACTCATCGCGCTCACGCGATCGTCCAGAAGGTCCATGCAGACCTGAAAGCCTCCGCGCTCGCGCATCTGCCGTCGGGAAGTTCTGCGCGAACACCGCCTGGCTGGTGTGCGCGGTCATCGCCTTCAACCTGACCCGGGCCGCCGCCTGTCTCGGCGGGCGACGCCTGGCCAAAGCCACGACCCCCACCATCAGGCGGATCCTGATCTGCGTGCCCGCCCACATCCTCAGCCCGACGCATCACGATGCACCTGCCAGCCGGGTGGCCGTGGGAAAGCGAGTGGAACCAATTGTTCGACAACGTGATCAGCCGACAACACACAATCTGACCCGAACCCGCCCGGCTCGCCGGCCCCGAACACGAAACCCGGTGAAACACGCCGAAATCAGAGATCGGCGACTCACTCATACCCCAATCTGGCCGAACGTACCCGACAGGATTCACCGCATGCTCAGAAGCCGATCGGTGGATCGAGGGTAAGCCATGAACTTGCGACGAGCGTAGCGAGATCACCTGTACGACACAGGGAGTGGCCTCGATTCGGCGCCTCGCCGGCGCTCGGAGCCTTACTCGACCAGCGGAAGGGGCAACCCTTCGTGGCCCACGTTGGCCTGGTACTTTCTCGATCAGCGAGAAGGATTCTTCGTTGCGTCGTGTGCGGGGTGCCAGTGACCCCTTGTTAGGCCGTCAGCGGCGTGTCACTCTCAGTGGGATCGGCGAAAACTCCTTGTAGGAATGCGATTTCGCCGACCTCGACGAAAGGCTGACCCCTCCATGAATGCGAGCGCATTTTCTCCACCCGGAACAACCGACGTAGGCAGGCGTGGCCTCGGTGTCGCCGTGCTGTGTATGTTCCTGAATCTGGTCGACGGATTCGACCTGTTGATCATCAGCTTCGTGTTGCCGAATCTGCCGACCAACTCGAATGATCCGGGCGATCCGCTGAACTTCGCGTCGACGGCCGAAAAGGGCTACATCGTCAGCTTCGCACTGGTCGGCATGGCGGTCGGCGCCATCGGTCTCGCGCGCTTGGCCGATCGGTACGGCCGGCGCTTGATCGCACTGGTCGGCATCACCGTCAACTGTGTCGGCCTCATTCTGTCGGCGGTGTCCCCCAACGCCGAGTTCATGATGGGTGCTCGGTTCATCACCGGAGTCGGCATCGGCATGGTCAGCGTCGCCATCGTGGTGGCCGCCCAGGAATCGGCTGCGCCGAAGTATCGGAACCTTGCGACTGGCCTGGTGATGATCGGTTATCCCGTGGGCAGCGTGCTGGCGGCGTTGAGTACCAACGCGATCACCTCCGCATTCGGCTCGAACTGGAAGGCTCTGTTCCTCCTGGGCGCCGGATTGGCCGCCGCGGCGTTCGTCGCCGCGTTCGTAGGCCTGCCCGAGTCCGTGAAGGCCGCCGAGCGGCGGTTCGAGTCTGCTGCCGGCGCCGACCTGGCCACATCGGAGAAGGCGCCGTCGCTCCTGGGAAAGAACCTGCTGGCGATCACCTTGCTGCTGTGCGTCGGCTACATGACGGTCTCCGGCGTGTTCAACTTCGCCGCTGGTCTCACCCCGGATTTCGTGAAGACCGCGATCACCGCGGGATTCGACGCCAACCTGAGCAAAGAAGCGCTCGCCTCGGCAACCTCGGC
>NZ_BAHC01000182.1 GCF_000298195.1 Gordonia rhizosphera NBRC 16068
GTCTGCGACATGTCGAACGCTCTCACCGAGGCCACCAACACCCACCCGAGGGCCGTCGCAAACGGTCCTACCGCTTCCACAGTGCCGAGGCCCTCATCGACCGGATCTTGGCGAGAGCCGAACGCAGTTCGGGGCCGGGCATGACGAACGCATCGAGACCTCGGCGACCGGGGGCGGGCCGCAACCACCGAACGAACTATGACGAGACGGTGACGGCGATCCCCGCTCCGGCCGGCGAGGCGTCGAGCTGCGGTATCAAGGGGTGTGACCTCCACACGGCGTGACTCGGGTCGTCTGGCGGCGGCCGCGTTGTCCGGTGTGGTCGCGGTCGGTGCGGGACTCGCGGTGGGCGAGGGCACCGCGGTGTTGGTCTCCCCGGATTCCTCGCCGTATTTCGCGGTCGGTTCGGCGGTCGTCGACCACACACCGACGGCGGTCCGCGAATGGGCCATCAGTACCTTCGGCACCGGCGACAAGCCCGTGTTGTTCCTCGGCATGGCCGCGGTGATGGTGCTGATCGCCGCGGGGTGCGGTGTCGCCGAACGTTTCCGCCCACCGGCGGGGTCGGTGGCGGTCGGCCTGTTCGCGATCGTCGGTGTGCTGGCCGCGCTCGACCGGCCGGGTTCGCGCTGGACCTTCGCCATCCCGTCGGTGTTCGCCGGCATCGCCGCGATCCTGGTGCTGCGCATCCTCGTCGGCATGCTGCGGTCGCCGAGCACAGGCGCAACTTCGGACACAGACGCAACCCCGGACACCGACGAACCCGAGGGGGTCGGGCGACGATTCGTCCTCACCGCGGCCGGGATCGCGGGGCTCGCCGTCGTCGTCGGTGTGGTCGGCCGACGCATGCTCGCCGACACCGCACGCACCATCGCCGACCGTGCCGGCGTGACCCTCCCGACGCCGAGATCACCGGCGCCGCCGGTACCGGCGAGCGCGAACCTCGAGGTCCCCGGCGCGACCCCGTTCGTCACCAGCAACGCCGACTTCTACCGGATCGACACAGCGTTGCAGGTGCCGAACCTGACCACGTCGGACTGGTCGCTGCGCATCCACGGCATGGTCGACACGGAGATCCGTATCGGTTGGGACGATTTGCTCGCGATGCCGATGACCGAGCGCTTCGTCACACTGACGTGTGTCTCCAACGAGATCGGCGGTGACCTCATCGGCAACGCGCGCTGGCTCGGCGTTCCGATGAAGACACTCCTCGACCGCGTCGGGGTACGCCCCGGCGCAGACATGCTGCTGTCCACGAGCTCGGACGGCTGGACGAGTGGCACCCCCGTCTCGGTGGTCACCGACGGACGCGACGCGCTGCTCGCCATCGGCATGAACGGGCAGCCGCTCCCGGTCGAGCATGGGTATCCGGTCCGGCAGGTGATCCCGGGGCTGTATGGCTACGTGTCCGCGACCAAGTGGGTCGTCGACTGGGAACTCACTCGTTTCGCCGACGCCAAGGCCTACTGGACCACCCGCGGGTGGTCGGCGCTCGGGCCGATCAAATTGTCGTCGCGGATCGACCGGCCGCGCTCGCGCTCGTCGCACCGGCGCGGCGAGGTGGTGATCGCTGGTACCGCCTGGGCGCAGCACACCGGGATCGCGGCCGTCGAGGTCCGGGTCGACGACGGTTCCTGGGAGCCCGCCGAACTCGCCGGCGACTACTCCGACGACACCTGGCGGCAATGGCGGTTCAGTTGGGACGCCCAGCCGGGAGACCACAGGGTGTACTGCCGGGCGACGGACAAGTCAGGTAAACGGCAGATCGAAGACCGCACATCCCCAGTCCCTGACGGGGCCACGGGACTGGATTCGCGGGCGTACACGATCACCTGAGGCGGCCGGTAAACTACCCCCTGGGGTGGGCCACTGCGGAGATCGAGGGATCGTGCGCGGGATTCTGGTGTCGCTGATCGTTTTCCTGACAATCAGCGCGATGCTGCTGCCCGGGTTTCCGACGGGCTCGGCGAATGCCCTGCGCATCGGCGGAATCCAATTGGTCCCGGACAGCGACGAGCAGCCGCCCCTTTATGACGGCCGGACACCCACCCGCGACAAGCCGGACTGGTTGCCCGGGTCCCTCGGCGAAAACACGACGGTGATCCTGGTACCCGGGACCACCGACTACGACGGCTCCGATCAGATGGGCCGGACTGTCGACATCGGCTTCTACGACGCTCCGGGTGGTCAGCGCAACCATCCGAAGATCTCCGTCCTCGACTATCCGGCCGCGTTCGGACTCAAGATCTTCGGTCTCGAGATCGACCTGGCCGGCGCTGCCACCTTCAACGACTCGGTGAATATCGGAACGGCCCGCGGCGTCACGGATGCCCATGCTGCGTGGATGGCCCGCGGACGGAAGGGCACGATCGTCCTCAACGGCTATTCGCAGAGTGCGCCGGTCGCCATGAACATCGCATATAGATTGCACAAGAAGAATCTGAACGGAGTCGCGGGAACGATTCCCGACGACGATGTCGTTGTCCTGGTCGGAGCCGACTCTCGCTTCCCGAACAGCGGTGTAGAGAACGTCGTCCCGAGCGTCATCGACGGCATGTACACCAACGGGAACCGCGATCCTGCCGACACGGGCGGCATCCAGGTCATCTCCTACTGTGTGCGCGGAGACGCCACCTGTGGTGTGGGCAATCCCTTGGCCGACCCCGTCGGCACCGCCTTCTATCTGATCCCGGGGTTCTTCACCCACGGGTTTCTGCAGCCGTACGTCAACGACTACACGGTGACCAAGACCTGGCAGAGCGCCACCGGCAACACCACATACGTGGTCCTCGAGGGTGACGGCGGTGGCAATCCGTGGGGGATGATGCTGCGCGCGCTCGGCCTGCCGGCGCCCAGGGAATTCGACGAGACGCTCAACGCCGCGGTCCCGGTACCGATGCCCGGCGCGCAGGCGACGAGGAACGGGGTCGCGATCCCGACACCGCGTGAACTGCAGGAGCAGATCTACACGAGGCTCGGCACGACGGTGCCGGCCGCCGATCCGGACGTCGTCGATCGGCGGGCGCGCGCGATCACGCCGAAGTCGGCGACCGTCACGCCGCCTCCGATGCCATCGGTGCAGATCGACCCGGAGTCGCTGGCGACGGCGGTGTCGTCGCTCGTGAACGACGTCATGGAGCAAGGAGTGGATCTGCTACGCGGGACGATCCGAAAGCCGAATGGGACGTTTGTCCAACAGCGATAGAACGTGTTCCGTCAAGGGAGAAGTGACCAATCCGACTGACTCGGACAGTGAGGTTGGCTCATGTTATGTTCCTTGCACGTTTTGTGAGCCGGGAGACAGTGCACTGTGCCCGGTGTGCCGTGGCCGCCATGGTCGGGGTGCAGGTATCGACCGCGGCGCGTCCGGTCTGCCCGATGTGAACCAGACAAGGTGAGAACTATGAGTGTGGGTGTCGTGCGCGAATCCGCCGTGGGCGAACGCCGTGTGGCGTTGGTTCCCAAGGTGGTTTCGACGCTGGTCGGCAAGGGTGTCCCGGTGATTGTGGAGTCGGGTGCCGGGTTGGGGGCGTTGATCCCCGACGAACAGTACGTGGACGCGGGCGCAACGATAGGTGACCCGTATTCCGCCGACGTCGTGGTGCGGGTGGCCCCGCCGACCGACGCCGAGATCGGACGGTTGCGCAGCGGACAGAAGCTGATCGGCTTCCTCGCGCCGCGCAATGCCGACAATCAGATCGGCGCGCTGACGAGCGTCGGTGTCGAGGCCTACGCCGTGGAGGCGATCCCGCGCATCTCGCGTGCCCAGGTGATGGATGCACTGAGCTCGCAGGCCAACGTCGCCGGCTACAAGTCCGTCATCGTCGCTGCAGATCTGTCGACGCGGTTCTTCCCGATGCTGACCACCGCCGCAGGCACGGTCAAGCCGGCCACGGTGCTCGTCCTCGGCGTCGGTGTGGCGGGTCTGCAGGCGCTTGCGACCGCGAAGCGATTGGGTGCCAAGACCACCGGATACGATGTGCGTCCCGAGGTCGCCGAGCAGGTCCGGTCGGTGGGTGCGCAATGGCTCGATCTCGGGATCGACGCCGCCGGCGAAGGCGGCTACGCGCGCGAGCTGACCGACGAGGAGCGGGCGAAGCAGCAGCAGGCGCTCGAGGACGCGATCAAGGGCTTCGACGTGGTCATCACGACCGCGCTGGTGCCGGGTCGTCCCGCGCCGCGGCTGGTGACCGCCGCCGCGGTCGAGGGGATGAAGGCCGGTAGCGTCGTCATCGATCTGGCCGGGGAGACCGGCGGCAACTGCGAGTTGACCGAGCCGGGACAAACCGTCGTCAAGGAGGATGTGACGATCTCGTCGCCGCTGAATCTGCCCGCGACGATGCCCGAGCACGCCAGCGAGCTGTATTCGAAGAACCTGCTCGCCCTGATCGAGCTGATGCTCGACGACAACGGTGTCATCGCACCGGATTTCGACGACGAGGTGCTCGCGGCCGCGTGTGTCACGCGACAGGAGGTTTCGGCCTGATGTACAACGAACTTCTCGCGAACGTCGCGATCCTGGTGTTGGCCGGGTTCGTCGGGTTCGCCGTGATCTCCAAGGTGCCCAACACCCTGCACACGCCGCTGATGTCGGGAACCAACGCCATCCACGGCATCGTGGTGCTCGGTGCCCTGGTGGTGCTGGGCTCGTTGCCGGCCGACGCCTCGTGGGGCGTGCGGGTCATCACGTTCGTCGCGTTGATCTTCGGAACCCTGAACGTGGTGGGTGGCTTCCTGGTCACCGACCGCATGCTCGGGATGTTCAAGGGTAAGAAGGAGACCGCCAAGTGAACACCGCTGTCCTGAATCTGGCCGCCGATTCGTCGGGTCAGGTGTCCGAGGGCCTCGGTTACGGGGTCACCGCTCTCTACATCGTCGCGTTCTCGCTGTTCATCTACGGTCTGATGGGCCTGACAGGGCCGAAGACCGCGGTGCGCGGCAACTGGATTGCCGCGACCGGCATGGGCATCGCGGTCATCGCGACCCTGCTGGGCGTCTACAACAACGCCGGAGATGCCGGCGTGCCGGGGATCAACTGGGTCCTCATCGTGCTGGGCCTCGCGGTCGGTGTCGCGTTGGGTATCCCACCGGCGCTCAAGACCAAGATGACCGCGATGCCACAGCTGGTCGCGCTGTTCAACGGTGTCGGTGGTGGCACGGTCGCGTTGATCGCGTGGGCCGAGTACATCGAGTCCGACGGATTCACCGCGATCGCCGAGACCCCGGACGTGCACGTGATCGTCGGGTCGCTGTTCGCCGCGATCGTCGGTTCGGTGTCGTTCTGGGGTTCGCTGGTGGCGTTCGCCAAGCTGCAGGAACTGCTCAACAAGAACCTCGAGAAGAAGCTGGTCGCCGCGGCCAAGGGGTTCCAGTTCGCCAACATCGTGCTGGCCATCGCCGCGATCGCGATCGCGATCTACATCGGGGTGTCCGCCGATTCGGCCGACGCGACGCCGTGGTTCTGGATCGTGTTGCTGCTGGTGATCGCCGGTGTGATGGGTCTGTTCGTGGTGTTCCCGATCGGCGGCGCGGACATGCCGGTGGTCATCTCGCTGCTGAACGCGCTGACCGGTCTGTCGGCTGCTGCCGCCGGTCTCGCACTGAACAACCAGGCGATGATCGTGGCCGGCATGATCGTCGGCGCCTCGGGTTCGATCCTGACCAACCTGATGGCCAAGGCGATGAACCGGTCCATCCCGGCGATCGTGTTCGGCTCCTTCGGCGGTGGCGACGAGGGTGGCCCGGGCGGTATGTCTGCCGCGGGCGGCACCGTCAAGGCCACCTCGGCCGCCGATGCCGCGATCCAGATGGCCTACGCCAATCAGGTCATCGTGGTCCCCGGCTACGGTCTGGCCGTCGCCCAGGCCCAGCATGCGGTCAAGGAGATGGCCGCGCTGCTCGAGGCGAAGGGCGTCGAGGTCAAATACGCCATTCATCCGGTGGCCGGCCGTATGCCGGGCCACATGAACGTGCTCCTGGCCGAGGCCGACGTCGAGTATGACGCGATGAAGGAGATGGACGACATCAACGGTGAGTTCAACCGCACCGATGTCGCCATCGTGATCGGCGCCAACGATGTCACCAACCCGGCGGCGCGCAACGATCCGAGTTCGCCCATCCACGGCATGCCGATCCTCAACGTCGACGAGGCCCGCTCGACGATCGTGCTCAAGCGGTCGATGAGTTCGGGTTACGCCGGCATCGAGAACCCGCTGTTCTTCGCCGAAGGCACCTCGATGTTGTTCGGCGACGCCAAGAAGTCCGTCGACAGTGTCATCGAGGAACTCAAGGCACTGTAGCCCGGCACAGTCCGACCAGAACCGCCCCGGCCCATCGTCGGGGCGGTTCTGGCTTTAGTGCGATGAGTTCTCCGCGTGCCCGTTGTCTATCCCGACAGACAGCACATCAACCCGTGGAGGACACTATGAGCGCATCTCTGACCGGCAATGAAGCGACAAGTACCGGTATCCGAAGTCGCGGGCACACAACGGGAGTCGTGATCAGCGTGATCGTCGGCGCTTTCCTCGCCTTCGACATCTTCGGCAAACTCACCCGCCCCGACGCCGTCGTCGAGGCCACCGCCGAATTGGGCTTCCCCACCAACCAGACCTACGTGATGGGCACGGTCCTGTTGGTTTGCCTTGTCGTGTATGCGATTCCGCGGACCGCCGTGCTCGGTGCGGTCGGGATCACCGCGTACCTCGGCGGTGCGGTGACAGCGAACATGCGGATCGAATCGCCGTTGTTCAGCACCACGCTGTTCGCCCTCTACCTTGGCGTATTGCTCTGGATCGGCTTGATCCTGCGCCGCCCCGAGCTGTTGAAGGTCGCGGGTCTGCGCCGCTGAGGTCGCATACGTTATCGAGTTGGGATCGCCTCGGCGTAGGGGTGTTGCCGGAAAACGATAGCGTTGCACGAGTGGCGTATGTGACTAGAGTGAAGCGTGTTGTGGCCGCGGCAGTCGTGGTCGGCGCCGCGGCGGTCGGCGGATTTGCCATCGGTGCGCTGCCGGTGGACCAGTCCGGCGTCCCCGGGGTGCGGCCGACGGTCACCTCGGTCGATTCGGCATCGCTGTACAACTCGGCGCAGCAACGGTTTGCCACGGGTGACGTGGTAGGCGGACTCGATGCGATCAAGCAGATGCTCACCGTGTCTCCCGTCGACGGGGACGCACTTGCCCTGCAGGCGATCTGGTCGGATCAGGCCGCCGACGAGGCCACCCGCCGGGCCGCGCTGACACGGCTGACCGCGATCAACCCACTGCTCGCGACGACGGCGCGCGACATCATCGAGGGTGTGTCGGCCGCAGCGCAGATCGTGCCCGACACCACCCCGAAGACGGTGTCCGGCCAACCCGCCATCGTCATCCTCGGCTACGGCCTGAACGGCAACGGCAAGATGGCGCCCGAACTCGTCCGGCGGGTGACCGCGGGCAAGGCGCAGGCCGAGACCACCACCACCGCACCGATCGTGGTGACCGGCGGGGCGCCGAAGGCCGGCATCACCGAGGCGGCGGCGATGAGGAAGTGGTTGGTGGACAACGGCGTCGACGCCGCGCGGATCACCACGGAGGACAAATCCGGTTCCACGGTGGCCAATGCGCAGAACACCGCGGCCATCCTGCTCGCGCAGGGGATTCGGGACATCATCCTGGTCACCTCGCCCAATCACATCCGCCGCGGTGCAGCCGATTTCGCCGCCGCGGGCCTGAAGACGGTGGCCACCGTGACGACCGCGACCGATCTGGAGAAATACGAGACCCCGCTGACTCGCAACCAGCAGAAGGGGATTCGCCTCGAGGCGACGCGAACGGCGAAGATCCCCGCGACCCGGCAGGCGGGTCTGCCGGTACCCGGCGCACCCGAGGGTCTCCCCGACACAGGGCCCGGGCTCGTCATCGAATTCGGGGGGAAACTCCTGGAGACGTTGCTCGGGGCGGGGTCGTCGTCGGCGAACTGACCAGCCTCACTGATCGCTGTTGGCGATCGTGCTGCTGAAAATGGCCCCGTCAGGAGCATCCGACGGGATATCCCCTCGGATGGACGCCACGGGGCCGATTTCAGCAGGAAGCCCGGCGGGAACGGCTGCGGGCGCGGCACCGCTGCCCTAGAACATCACCGAGCGGAAATGGGTGATCAGCCGGTCGCCGTCGATGAAATGGAACGCGATGCCGGGCGGCTGTCCGCGGTTGACGATCTCCGTGCCCTCGAAGGGGAGGTTCAGGGTCGACGCCACACCAGGGGCGACGGCCAGCGGCCGGCCCGCGAAGGTCGTGACGCAGGGGGTGTGGGCGTGCCCGCACAGGAACCCGACGATGTTCGGGTGCCGCTGTACCAGGGCTGCGAGACGATCCTCCCCGGTCTGTTTGATGGCGTCCATGAACGGCATCTCCAGGGTCACCGGCGGGTGATGGAAGGCGACGATCGCGGGTGTGTCGGAACCCGCGGCCTCGAGTCGCGCGGACATCCACGCCAGCGTCTCGTCCGCGAGGTATCCGTCGTTGCGACCCGGGATCGAGCTGTCGGCGACGATGAATTGCACCCCGTCGATGATCTCGGCCCAGTTGACCGGTTCGTCTGTGTCCCTTTCGAGCAGACCGGCGTTGAGGGGCCGTCGCCGATCGTGGTTACCTGCGGTGACGATCATCGGGAGCGGGCTGTAGAGCACACCCCATGCTTCGCGATACTCCGATTCGGAACCCTCGTCGGTGATGTCGCCGGTGACCAGGAGCGCATTGATCCCGTCGGCGCGAGCGTTGATGTAGCTCAGCGTCGACTCGATGCGGCGGCGGTTGAACCGCGTGCCGTTGAAATGCAGGTCGCTGATGTGGGCGACGACGAACACTCACGCTCCTTGGTCTTCGATGCCCTTGAGGCTAGTCAAGGTGTGCCGTGTCGTCGCGACGAGGCCTCTGGCAGAGTGCTCGCGCACCAACCGATGTGACGGTCAGCACAGGTTGTGTGCGAAGAGTTTCTCGAGTTCGGCGTAGTGATACTCGGCGGCATCGTGGTGATAAACGGCGGTGTCGGCCATCGTGTAGCCGTGCAGCGCACCCGGGTACACCGAGGCCGAATGCGTCACACCGGCCGATGTGAGGGCGTGTTCGAACTCGGCGACCGCCTGTGGTGGCAGGGAGCGATCGTTGTCGGCGTGCACCGCCAACAGGTCGGCGCGTACGTCGGTAAGCCGACGATGGGGGCTGGTCGGCTGATCGGTGACCAGGCCCCCGGTGTGGAACAGCCCGACCGCACCGACGACGTCGGGGCGGGTCACCGCCGCCAGTAGCGCGAGACGACCACCCATGCAGTAGCCGGTGACCCCGATGTCACCGGCGGCCACGCCGTCGAGCCCGTGCAGCGCGTCGAGGTAGGCCGACAGGTCGGGCGTGGCCAGGTCTTCGGTGAGTGCCCGGACCCTCGGCATCGCCTCGGTGAGAAACTTGGCGCGCTCCTCGTCGGTGAGGTCACCCGCCGGTGCGAGTTCGGCTGCGGTTCCCCATCGGTAGAATACGTTGGGCGCCAGCACGACGTAACCCCACGACGCGATCCGGTCGGCCATCCTCTCGATCTGCGGGCGCAAACCGAAGGCGTCCATGATCAGCAGCACTCCGGGCAGCGGGCCCGGAGCGTCGTCGGGGCGGGCCACGTAGGCCTCCGCCGCGCCGTCGGGTGTCTCGATGGTGATCATCTTGTCCGACAAGGGTTGGGTCCTTTCGTTAGAGGTCTCCGGGCAGTTTGTCGCGGCGGATACCCCGCCAGCTCGGGTGGCGGAGGTGCCCGGTACTCGTCCAGTCCATGAACCGGACCTCGCCGACTATCTTGGGTAATACCCATACCGCACTCGACGCCACCGGGCGGTCGAGTTTGTCGACGAACGGGCATGTCTTGATCCGCAGGGGTTCGAGTTCGGCCGACAGGGAACGGAGTTGGGCGTCGGTGAATCCGGTGCCGACCCGGCCCACATACCGCAGCCCGGTCTCCTCGGGCAGCCCGAGCAACAGCGACCCGATGGTGTCTGCGCGATTGCCTCGACCGGGCCGGTAGCCGCCGATGACCACCTCGATGTCGCTCCAGTTCTTGTGTTTGAGCCAGGTGGTGGTGCGTCGGCCCTGTTGATAGGTCGACGAGCGGCGCTTGGCGACGACCCCCTCATAGCCGAGTTCGCGGCTGTGCTCCAGGGCCACCCGGCCCGGACCATCGAGCAGCGGCGGGATCTCCACGTGGGGCGAATGACGAAAGGCGGGCGCGAGTTCCTCGAGCAGCTCTCGTCGCTGCGACCACGGGCGCCGCAACAACGACGTCCCGTTCAGATAGAGGATGTCGAACAGGTAGAGCTTGAGCCGGATGTCCTCGTCGGTGGTGTTGCGGGCCGCGAGCAGGGCGAAATTGGTGTGCCCGGCGGCGTCGAGCGCGACGACCTCGCCGTCGAGGACGACGTCGATCAACCCGAGATCGTCGGCGATGGAACGGAACCCGGGGAAGTCGGCAGTCATGTCGATCCCCGACCGGGAGGTGAGCCGGAAGTCGCCGTCGATGTAGCGCACCAGGATTCGGTACCCGTCCCACTTCCCCTCGAAGGCCCAGTCACGCCCGTCGAGGTTCTCGATGGACTCGTCGGTGGCCAGCATCGGGCGTGGGTCGCGCAGGCTGTCGGGCAGAATGGGCCGCGGCTCATCAGTCATCAGATGGGCGAGCCAGTTCTTGTCGCCGGTCTTGATCAGCGCGTAGCGGCCCTGGATGCGGTCGCCGTGTAACCGCACGATGACCTCGTTGTCGCGCCACTTCTCCGTCTCGTAGGTGCCGCGATCCCAGATCTCGACATGGCCGCCGCCGTACTCGCCGGCCGGGATGTCGCCTTCGAAGTCGGCGTAGTCCATCGGGTGATCCTCGGTGTGGACTGCCAGACGGTTCTGGGTCGGGTCGTCGGGCAGGTTCTTCGGCACCGCCCAGGACACCAGCACTCCGTCGCGTTCAAGCCGAAAGTCGTAGTGCAGTCGGCGGGCATGGTGTTCCTGGATCACGAAGATCGGTGCGCTCGAGCCTGTCTGCGCCTCGGTTCGTTCGCGGTGCGCCTCGTCGCCGAACGGTTCCCGGGTGGTGGCGGCGTCGCGTTTGCGGCGGTATTCGCCCAGGCTGACAACGGGATTGATGGACGGCTCGGCGGTCTCGCCGGGGTGTGGCAGGTCGAGATCGGCGAGCGGGTCGCCGTCGGCGTCGACCCGCTCGAGGACCTCGTGGAACAGCAACTGCCGCAGGTTCGGTTCGGTGAGTTCTGACCAGGTGCGCGGGGCGGCGACCCACGGCTGTTCCCGGCCGCGTAGCGAATAGGGCGCCAGGGTCGTCTTCGACCCGCTGTTCTGACTCCAGTCGATGAACACCTTGCCCTCGCGCACCGCCTTGGTCATCGTCGCGGTGATCGAGTCGGGGTGGGTGGCGGCCAGGCTGGTGGCGATCTGTCTGGCGACGGTTCGCGCCGAGTCGGGGGAGACGGGACGCTCGAAGCGGGCGTAGAGATGCATGCCCTTGCCTCCACTGGTGACCGGGAAGGCGGTCAGGCCCGCACCGGAGAGCATGTCCCGGATCATCAGGGCCACCTCGGCGCATTGGGAGAGTGATACGTTCGGGCCCGGGTCGAGATCGAGGACGAGCCGGTCGGCCTTCGGCGGCCCGTCGTCGGGGTTCGGAACCCGCCACTGCGGTGTGTGCAGCTCGAGCGCGGCCATTTGCGCGAACCACACCAGATCGGCGCGGGAGGTGGCGAGCGGATAGGTGATCACGCGCTGGCTGTGCTGTTCGGCGTAGCGGGCGAGCCATTCCGGCGCAGAGGACGGGAGATCCTTTTCGAAGAACGGCGCCGATTCGACGCCGTTCGGCCACCGCTTCCGTGTGATCGGGCGGCCCGCCAGATGCGGCAGCATCACGTCGGCGATACGCGTGTAGTAGTCGATGACCTCGAACTTCCGGGTGCCTGTGGCAGGGTAGAGGACCTTCGCGAGGTTGGTGATGGCGATACGCCGACCGTCGACGTCGAGGCTCTCACCACCACCCATGCCGACCATTGTCCACGCTCATGCCGTCGGTTTTCGGCCAACCGGATGGCACAATGGGCCCATGCGCTCGATCTGGAAGGGCGATCTGAGCTTTGGCCTGGTCAACGTACCGGTCAAGGTGTATTCGGCGACGGAGAGCCACGACCGCAAGTCGTATCAGGTCGACTCGTCCGACGGCGTCCGCATCCGCTATCGCCGCGTGCGGGAAGGCACCGACACCGAGGTCGACTACGCCGACATCGCCAACGCCTACGAAACCGACTCCGGCGACACGGTGATCCTCACCAAGGAGGATCTCGCGACGCTGCCGGTGCAGAAGAGTCCGGAGATCTCCATCCTGGAGTTCGTGCCGACCGAGCAGGTCGATCCGATCTACTTCGATAAGCCGTACTACCTGGAGCCGGCGTCGAAATCACCGAAGGCCTACACGCTGCTGGCGCAGGCACTACAGAAGACCGATCGGCTTGCGATCGCGCAGTTCACATTGCGTAACCGGACGCGTCTGGCGGCCCTGCGCGTGGTTGACGGTGTGATGACGCTGCAGACGCTGCTCTGGCCGGACGAGGTCCGTGCCGCCGACTTCGGTTTCCTCGACGACGAGCCCGAGATCCGGCCCCAGGAGCTGGAGATGGCGGCCTCGTTGATCGAGACGATGGCGTCGGACTTCGATCCGTCGGAGTACTCCGACACCTACCAGATCGAACTCGCCAAACTGGTGGAGGCGAAAGCCGAAGGGGCCGAAGCCTTCCCGGAGACCGAGACCTCCGAGTCCGAGGATACCGACTCGGAGGTCGCGGATCTGCTTGCCGCACTGCGGGCTTCGGTGAAGGACCGGGACGGCTCGTCGTCGTCGACGGATGGTGCGGACGACGAGAAGTCCGAGCCGGCGAAGAAGGCGCCCGCCAAGAAGGCTGCGGCCCGGAAGGCGCCCGCGAAGAAGACTGCCGCGAAGAAGGCGCCGGCGAAGAAGGCTGCCGCCAAGAAAGCGGCGGCCAAGAAGTCCGCGTGAGCGCGCGACGTCGGTCCTCGACTGTTCCAGATTGAGACAGTCTGTGACCTGGATCACGCCGCACAATTGTCTCTACGGATTCGACCGAGGACACCAACGTCGTCGGAAGGCTCCGAAGGCAAGCGGCAAAGGCTCATGTGATGAACGATTCCAGGGACAACCACAACGGCGACACATCCGACGACCATCCGCGGGTGTGGTTGGTAGCCGACATCAGCGGTGACGACGAACCGATCGATCGTCCCGCGGTGCGCGACGATCTGATGCGGCGGTGGACTCCGGTGGACGGCAACCTGTATCGGATCGCCAGCGGGCGGCACTGCGCTACCTGGGCCGAGTTGCATGCGCGGTTCGACCTGGTGGAGATCGCTTAGGGGCGCACGGAAAATCAGTTGCCCGGGTGGGCGCGGGCAGGTGACCATGGCGGGGTGAGCTCGACGGTCGACACCCGCGTGCCCGCGGCGTTGAAACCGTTTGCGCTGCGGCAATACCGGCTGCTCGCATCGGGGCTCGTGCTGGCCATGTTCGCCGACGGTGTCTGGGCCGTCGGCGCCGTGTGGCAGGTCATCGAGATGGGCGGCGGCCCCGGTCAGCTGTCGGCCGTCACCGGCGTCGCCGCGCTGGGCATGGTGGCATTCACCCTCGCCGGCGGCGTGCTCGCCGACCGGGTGTCGCAGCGGCTCATCATGATCGGGCTCGAACTCGTCAAGCTCACCGCGTTCGCGGTTGTCGGGGTGGCAGGCATCCTCGGAGTCCTGTCCCTGCCCGTGCTCATCGGGGCCGCGTTGCTGGGCGGTATCACCATGGGCATGTACTACCCGGCGTATTCGGCGCTGCTGCCGAGCATCGTCGAGGAGTCACAGTTGCAGGCGGCCAACGGGATCGAGGGTTTCCTGCGCCCGGTGATCTTCCAGGCGTTGGGCCCGATGGTCGCGGGTGGGGTCATCTCGATCGCGTCGCCGGGCCTGGCGATCGTGCTGGCGGGCGTCGCGAGCGCGTCGTCGGCGTTGTTCTACCTGGCGATGGCACCGGTCGCCGTGCGCCGCGAACTCGCGGCGGCGGCCGGACACCGGGTCCGGGAGGTCATCGCCGACATCGCCGAGGGCTTCGCCTACCTGTGGCGGACCCCGTGGCTGTGGGCGACGCTGTTCTTCGCGTGCCTGCTGGTACTCGCGACGATGGGGCCGATTGAGGTCCTCATCCCATTCGCGTTGCGGGAACGTGTTGGCGGCGATGCAGGCGATCACTCACTTGTGTTGGCAGCCTTCGGAATCGGGGCGGCATCGGCGTCGCTGGTGTTCGCGTCGATCCCGATGCCGCGGCGATACCTTTCGCTGATGTTCGGGATCTGGGGATTCTCGAGCCTGCCGCTGGTGATCATGGGGCTCGCCGATCGGACCTGGATGTTCGTCGTTTCCGGCTTGTTGATGGGCGTGCTGTTCGACGGTCCGATGGTGCTGTGGGGCACCCTGCTCCAGCGTCGTGTGCCACCGGCGTTGCTCGGACGGGTGGCGAGCCTGGACTTCTTCGTGTCCGTCGCGTTGATGCCGGTCTCGATGGCGATCGCCGCGCCGGTCAGCCAGGCGATCGGTCTGGCGTCGACGTTCGTGCTCGCCGGTCTCCTCCCGGTGCCGGTCGCGTTCGGCTTCTACTGCGCGGCGCGGCTGTGGCGCGACGAGGTCGCGCACCCGCTGCGAGTGGAGGGGGCCGTCGTCGACGACGACCCTGTGCTCACCTGACCCGGGACCCGGCCGGGGTGAGGTGTTCGGCGGCGGCCGCGACGGTGAGCTCGGTGAGCGTGTCGAGGATCGGTGAGCTGAGCTTCCAGTACTGCCAGAACAGCGGGACGTCGACGTGATGGCCGACGATCCGGACCACGCGGCCCGAGCGCAGGGCGTCGGCGATCTGTACCTGCGGGACCGCACCCCAGCCGATGCCGAGTTCCACCGCACGGTGGAACTCGGTGGAGGCGGGGATGTAGCTGATGGGCGGGGACACGGGTTGTTCGGCGATGGCCGCAAGGACGTCATGTTGCAGGTAGTCGTTGCGGTCGAATTGGACCATCGGGGCGCGGGAGAGCGCCTCGGTGGTCGGCCCGTCGGGCAACCATCTCTCGACGAACGCGGGCGTCGCGACCGGGATGTACCGCATCGCCCCGAGGGGGAGAATCGCGCAACCGCGGATGCCGAGCGGGTCGGAGGTGATGGCGCCCAACACCTCACCCGAGCGGAGGAATCGACCGTTCTGGCTCTCGTCGTCGCGCAGGATCTCGATCGCGACCGGGTGCTCGGCATGCATGCGGGCCAACACGGGTAGGAACCAGGTCGCCAGCGAGTCCGCGTTCGCGGCGATCGGGACGCGAATCCGCGACTCGGTGTCCTGCGCGGTCTGGCCACCCAGCAGTTCGCTGCGGGCTTCGGACGCCAGCAGTTCCCACTGTTTGGCGAGACGAACGAGAACCTCGCCGTCGGGCGTGGCGGTGGCGGGTTTCGTGCGGCGCAGCACCACGCGGCCGACCGAACTCTCCAGCGCCTTGATGCGCTGGCTGACTGCCGACGGGGTGATGTGCAGCGCGGCAGCGGCGGCGTCGAAGGTGCCCTCGCGCAGCACAGCGGCCAGGGTCTGCAGGCCCTCCTGGCTGATCTCCACCCGAATATCTTAAGTGGCGCTTATGATTCATGAAAAACATTCGCTGGATTGTCGATGATCGCACACCTAGCGTCGGGGGTATGACGACGTATGTCTTTGCCGCGATCGCCGGTCTCCTGACCGGTGCTGGGCTGATCATCGCGATCGGTCCGCAAAATGTCTTCGTATTGCGGCAGGGTCTGGCTCGCGCGCACGTCGTGCCCGTCGTCGTGGTGTGCGCGGTCTCCGACGTGGTGCTCATCGTCGCGGGGGTCGCCGGACTCGGCGCGGTGGTCGCCGCCCATCCGAGCGTGGTGACCGCAGCCAAGCTGCTCGGCGGCGGATACGTGATCGTCCTCGGGTTGCTGGCCGCCCGCCGATGCCTGCGGAGCACCGAGTCGATCGTCGCCAATCCCGACGAGGCGGCGACAGTCAGCAGGTGGGCCGCCATCGCCATGACGCTGGCGCTGACCTGGCTCAACCCGCACGTCTACCTCGACACCGTCCTGACCATGGGGGCCATCGCGAACAGCCACGGCAGCGCCCGGTGGGCCTTCGCCATCGGGGCGAGTGTGGCAAGCCTGGTGTGGTTCGCGTCCCTGGGCGGCGGGGCGAGCCGGCTGGCGCCGCTGTTCTCCACCCCGCGGGCCTGGAAGATCCTCGACGCCCTTGTCGCGATCGTGATGATCGGGCTGGGTGCGATGCTGGTCGTCTCGGTCTGAGATCTCTCAGGACAACCGTCAGACGACGACGGGCTGTCCGGCCGACGGATCGGCCTCCGGCTCGATCGGGATCTTCCGGATCGCGGTGCCCTCGACATCGACATCCGGCAGCAGTCGGTTGAGCCACCCCGGTAGCTTCCAGGCCGCGTCACCGAGCAGGGTGATGACCGCAGGCACCACCACCATGCGGATGATGAACGCGTCGAAGAAGACCGCCGCCGCCAGCGCGAACCCCATCATCTTGGCCGTGGTGTCCGACGACAGCATGAACGCGGCGAACACCGAGATCATGATCACCGCGGCAGACGCGACCACCCGCGCGCCGTGCTGGTAGCCGATGATGACCGACTCCTTGGCCGGGACGTCGTGGACGTACTCCTCGCGCATTCGCGTCACCAGGAACACCTGATAGTCCATCGCGAGGCCGAAGACGACGCCGACCATGAAGATCGGCAGGAATGCGATCAGCGGTTTGGTGTGGGCGATGAGGCCCCAGTGGCCTTCCTGGAAGATCCACACCGTCGCGCCGAAGGTGGCGCAGACCGAGAACAGGAAGCCGACCGTGGCGATCAGCGGCACCAGCAACGACCGGAACACGATCATCAGGATGATGAACGCCAACCCGACAACGACGACGAGGAATGGGATCAGCGCCGACGACAGCTTTGACGAGATGTCGGCCATGATCGCGGTCTGGCCTCCGACATTGACTGTTGCCCCATCCGGCGACGTGGTGGCGTACTCGCGGATCTGCTCCATCAGGTGCTGGGTCTCCGGGCCGCTCGGCGACAGTTCGGGGATGACGGAGATGAGCGCCGTGGTGGCGCCGGCCTGCGGGTTGGCCGGGTTGGCGCCGTTGCCGATCCAGGTCAACGTCGTCGTATTGGCCACGTTGTCGAGCGTCTTCACGTGTGCGACCACATCGTCGGCCGCGGTGGTGACGTTCCCGCCGTCCGCGTCGCTGACCACGATCATCAGTGCGCCGTTGACGCCCTCACCGAATCCGTGCTGAAGCAGCTGGGTCGCGGCGTACTCCTTGTCGGTGGTCGAGCCCATCCCGAGTTCCATGTTGGTCATCGGGATCGCGGCGATGACGAGCACGACCAGCCCGCCGATCGCCCACGGCAGGGGATGGCGGGTGAGCTGACGGGCGAAGCGAAGTCCGTTGGACGGTGCGGAGTCGGGTTCGTCGCCGTGGTGCAGACCTGGGATGCGAGGTTTGAACGCGAATCGCCCGAACGCGCCGAGCAGCGCCGGGATCAGCGTGATCGCGCCGAGCACCGCGATGACCACCGCCAGCGCTGCCGCGATTCCCATCTGGGTGATGAACGGAATGCCGACGACGGCCAGCGCGGAGACGGCGACCACGACGGTGAGCCCGGCGAAGCAGACCGCCGAACCCGCGGTTCCGACGGCGCGACCGGCGGCTGCCTCACGGCTACCGCCGAGGTTCAGTTCGGACCGGTAGCGCGACACGATGAACAGCGCGTAGTCGATCGAGACGGCGATACCGAGCATGGTGATGATCGTCGTCGCGCTCTGCTGGACGTCGATGATCTTGGCGCTGAGCGTGACGAGCAGCATGGTGATCCCGACGCCCAGCACGCCGGTGACGATGGGGATGAACGCGGCGATCAGCGCGCCGAACGCGACGATCATGACGATGAAGGCGATCGCGAAACCGAGCAGTTCCGCGGCGCCGCCGGGCTCGAACACCTGCATCAGGGCTCCGGTGCCCTCGACCTGCAGGCCATTGCCGCGGAACTCGGCGAGCAGATCTTCGAACTCGGCCATGTCGGCCGGGGTGAGATCCTGGCGCGGAATGTCCTGCTGGATCTGGATGAGGCCGACCGTGCCGTCGGGGCTGAGCACCCGGGCGGCCATCGCGGGGTTCGCCTCGGCGACGGTGACGGGGTTCGCGATGGCCTGAGGGTCGACGACCTCCGGTAGCGTCCTGGCCTTCGCGGCCAGGGCGTCGATCTGCTCGGTGTGGTTGGCGAGCCCATCGTCGGCCTGCACGACGATCGTCGTCGAGGCCTTCAGTAGCTGATCATTCTGTGCCGGAAAATCCGTCTTCATCACCGACATTGCGCGATCGGAATCGGTACCCGGCAGGGAGAAATCGGTCGCGAATTTCGGTGCGAGCGCGCTGGTGAGCACGCCCAGCGCGACGACGATCGCCACCCAGGCGCCGATGATCCACCACTTGTGCCGGAACGTGAACCGGCCGAGCCGATACAACCACAGCGCCACGGAGACCTCCCCTGTCGTCTTCCGCAAGCCTACTGACGCGGTGGCGACAGGCAATGTGACCGCGGTTACCGCCTTCGTCGGCGATCGAGGCGACTCCCGCGATCAGGTCACACCAGGGGGCGATTGGTCCGCATCCGCCAGCGCACATCCCACAGGAGGATGTTGAACGGGAACTCGCGCAGAGGCTTCGGCATTCGGCTGATGATCGCGCGGGCGATCTTGTTGTGGGTGTCGAACACGGCACGCTGCCACGGGCGGAAGCGCAGACCCATCTTCTTTCGGAAGTTCTCCGGCAGGAAGCCGATGGTGAGCAGCTCGAACCACCAGCCGAAGATGATGCTGAACCAGCGCGGCATGAACTGCACGCGCACGATCGACAGCAGCATGTCGCGGATCGTCGGATCGATCTCGAGTGACTCGACGGTCTCGTCCCAGTAGGTCTCGAAGTCGGCCCGGGTGGCCGGCCACATCTCGCGGGGCACCTGGAGCGTCGTCCCCAGCACCGCGCCGCTTTGGTAGGTCTCCTCGGTGATGTCGGCCGGGTCGCCGTAGATGCGCTGCATGTCCTCCCAGCCCTTGTAGAGGCAGGCCGCGACCCACAGCTGCAACTTCGGGTCGAAGGCGTTGTAGGCGACAGGGCTCTCGGGGGTCGAGCGGACCTGGGCGTGCGCCCTGCCGATCGCCTTGCGATAGGCCTTGCGATCTTTCGGGGTGCCCATGCTGGCGACCGCGAGGTAGCTCAAGGTGGTGCGGGTGCGCTTGATCGGATGATGGAAGAGGCTGCCGCTCTCCACCCGGCTCTCCTTGACCCCGTATCCCACCGCGGGCAGGGCGAGCTGCATGATGACGTTGGCGGGTCCGGCGAGGACAGAGATGCCCTTCATCTCGTTCTGCCGCGCCGGCAGGGCGTCGAGCTCACCACGGGTCATCCGTGCGGCCGGAGGCAGGTACTCGGTGTCGGGTGACGGCTTGGCGATCGCCACGTCGACATCGGTCTCGATGATCTGTTCGATACTCACGGTGACCCCCCAGGTGAAGTGAACAAAACTGACAACGGGTGTTTTCTCTTACATTCAACGATGGCAAGGTTGTGGATGTCAAGATAGACCCTGTGGTGAGTTCTTCCGGAGAGACCAGGACCAACCCCGCGAGCGGCGAAGGCCTGCGTGCGTACGGCGGCGAGGCCGGTGACAGTCGGGTGGCGCGTCGTCGCGCCACACTCATCGACGCGGCCCTCGAACTGCTGGGTGCCTCCGACGGGGGGTCGATCACCGTCCGCGGTGTGTGCCGCGAGGCGGGCCTGACCACGCGCTACTTCTACGAGAGCTTCGACTCGATCGAGGCTCTCGTCGGCGCGACCTTCGACGAGGTGACCGCGGAGCTCTCCAAGGATGCGCTCGCGGCGTTCGAGGCCGGGACGGATGTTCCGGGCAAGGTGACGGCGGCGATCGCGGCGATCGTGCGGGTCATCGACGAGGACCGACGCAAGGGACGATTGCTGTTCTCGCAATCGCTGCTGAGTCCGACGATCGCGACCAAGCGGATGGAATCGACCGCACTTTTCGC
The DNA here is from genome assembly GCF_000298195.1 of Gordonia rhizosphera NBRC 16068. Taxonomy (GTDB): domain Bacteria; phylum Actinomycetota; class Actinomycetes; order Mycobacteriales; family Mycobacteriaceae; genus Gordonia; species Gordonia rhizosphera. The sequence continues at coordinate 20,228 of NZ_BAHC01000182.1, forward strand.
CGGTCTGACGTTGCAGACTGCGTCGGGGGTCATGGATGTCAAGGCCGGGCCGATGGCGCTCGCAGCCGCGCATTTCCAGGTCGGGGGCCTCGGGCGGCTGCTCGCCGCGTGGTTGGACGGGCTCCTGGAACTCGACCCCGACGGTGTCGTCGAGGCGAGTGTGGGCCTGATCATGTCCGTCGCCGAAGGAGTATCCCGGTTCGGGTCGTGACGCCCGCGCTGCGAGGGTGGGTCCTCAAACGGCTATGTTGTAAACCATGAGCAGCGGGGCCGGCGAGACGGAGGTGCGTACAGACTCTCTCGGTGAATGGCGTGATTACGGGGAATCGGAGCTGCCGGTGCCGCTGGCAGCGGCCTTGGCGGCATTCACCGAACACGGCTATCACGGGACGTCGGTCCGTGAGATCGCCGCTCGCGCCAACCTGTCGGTCCCGGGTCTGTATCACCACTACCCGTCCAAGCAGTCGCTGCTTCAGGGTCTGCTCGAGCGGACGATGACCGACCTGCTCCGGCGGTCGGAGATGGCCGTCGCCGAGGCCGGTGACAAGCCGGTGGACCAATTCGATGCCGTCGTGGAGTCGTTGCTGCGGTTCCACATGTACCGGCGTGAACAGGCCTTTGTCGGTTCGACCGAGATCCGCAGTCTCGACGACGACTATCGACCGACCTATATCGCCCACCGTGACCGCCAGCAACATATGGTCGACGAGATCGTCTTCGCGGGCGTCGAGGCAGGAGATTTCGCCACTCGCTACCCCAAGGACGCGAGCCGGGCGGTCACCACGATGTGTGTCGGCGTCTCGACCTGGTTCAAACTCGGCGGCGAGCTCGGCGCGGACGAGCTCATCCACCGCAATCTGCAGATCGCGCGCGACGCGGTCGGCTACCGCTCCTGACCCACGCGCCCACCCGCCCACCCCCGCGCTGGTGCGACAGTGCAACGGAGGGACGACGCGCCACGACTTGACCACGATGCTCGCAGCTGGCATTGTGACGGGCGCCGAACGATCGCTCGGTCGGTCGGCGAATCCCCGAGGAGCTGCGATGCCTGTTGACCTGAGTTACGCCCCCGATGTGGCCGACATCGTCGAGAAGACGTCGAGGTTCGTCCGCGATCAGATCCTGCCGATCGAATACCAATACGGCGGCGACATCACCACGGCCGGCGGTGACGACATCCGGCGCGAGATGAACGCCAAGGCCAAGGCCGAGGGCATCTTCGCGCCCCACGCTCCAGTCGAATTCGGGGGACTGGGCCTGAACATGTCCGATCGCACCCCGGTCTTCGCCGCGGCCGGCTACTCGACCTTCGGGCCGGTGGCGTTGCACATCGGCGCACCCGATGAGGGCAACGTGCACATGCTCGCACACATCGCGAGCGACGAGCAGAAGCATAGGTACCTCGCGCCGCTCGCGGCGGGCGACGTTCGATCGGCGTTCGCGATGACCGAACCGTCGCCTGGGGCCGGTGCCGACCCCGATGCTCTGCGCACCATGGCCGTCAAGGTCGACGGCGGTTGGAAGATCAACGGCGAGAAGCGATTCATCACCGGCGCCGACGGTGCGGGTTTCTTCATCATCATGGCGCGGACCGCCGGTTCGCCGGGTGACCGGGGCGGCGCGACGATGTTCCTCGCGCCGGCCGACACCCCGGGTATCTCCGTGGACCGCCACATCGTGACGACCGACCGCTCGATGATCGGCGGACACTGCGAGGTGAGCTTCACCGACGTCTTCGTCCCCGACGAGGACATCCTCGGCGAGGTCGACGAGGGATACCGGTATGCGCAGGTACGCCTCGGGCCGGCCCGCATGACCCACGTGATGCGTTGGTACGGTTCGGCGCAACGATGCCACGACGTCGCGGTCGACTATGTCTCGAAGCGGGAGGGCTTCGGCGGCAAGCTCGGCGACCTGGGCATGATCCAGCAGATGGTGGCCGACAACGAGATCGACCTGGCCGCGAGCATGGCCCTGCTGGTCAAGGCCTGCTACGAACTCGATCAGGGCAACCACGCATCCAACGAGACCTCGATCGCGAAGACCTTTGCCGCCGAGGCCTATACGAGGATTGCCGACCGCAGCATCCAGATGTGCGGCGGTTTGGGCGTCTCCGAGGATCTGCCGCTGTCCCGGCTACAGAATGAGCTGCGGCCGTTCCGGATCTACGACGGTCCGTCCGAGGTTCATCGCTGGGCGATCGCGCGGCGTGCCGTCGGACGGGCGAAGAAGGCTGCCGCGCGGGCGGAGTCGGCCCGATGACCGAGTTCGAGGCACTGCCGTCCGCGCCGCTGCGGCAATTTCTGGTCGATCGGGGTGTGCCCGTCGTCGGGGAACTGCGCGTCGAGTTGATCAGCGGCGGCAAGTCCAACCTCACCTTCAGCGTGTCCGATGACGCCTCTGTCTGGGTCGTGCGGCGGCCGCCGACGAGTGGGCTCACCCCGTCCGCGCACGACATGAACCGCGAGTGGGCGGTGACGAGTGCGCTGCAGTCGACCGACGTGCCGGTGGCGACGACGGTCGCCATCGACGCGGAGGGCGAGTTGCTCGGTGCGCCGTTCACGGTTGTCGAGTTCGTCGACGGTCGCGTCATCAGGACCCGCGACGACCTGGATTCGCTGTCCGACGGCGATGTGGCCCGCAATATCGACGGTCTCGTCGATACCCTCGCGCGGCTGCACGACGTCGACTACCAGGCTGTCGGGCTCGGTGAGTTCGGCCGCCCGGACGGCTTCGCGGCCCGTCAGGTGAAACTGTGGGCACGCCAATGGGGGCATGTGAAGACCCGTGAACTCGGCGACGTGGACCGGCTGGTCGCCGCACTGACGGAGCGGGTTCCCGCGACCACGGAGAACACGATCGTGCACGGCGACTACCGCGTCGACAACACCATCATCGCCGCCGATGATCCGGGAGTGATTCGGGCGGTGGTGGATTGGGAGATGTCGACATTGGGCGACCCGCTCACCGACGCCGCCCTGATGTGCGTCTACCGCCGGCCGGGATTCGATCGGGTCGTCGGCTTCGAGGCCGCCTGGACCAGCGACCGGTACCCGTCGGCCGACGAGATCGCCCAGCGCTATGCGGTCGCGACCGGAAGAGATCTGGGTGACTGGGACTTCTACCTCGCCCTGGCGAACCTGAAGCTCGGCGTGATCGCCGAGGGCATCACTCACCGCGCACTGGCCGGTGCAGCCTCCGACGGTGCGGAGCGGGCCGCCGAGGCGACCGCGGAATTCATCAGTGCCGGGTTGGCTCAACTCGGCTCGACCACGGGAGACAAACAGCATGTCGGATAACAGGGTTGCGCTCGTCACCGGCGCGTCGCGCGGTATCGGAGCGGCCATCGCGTCGCGTCTCGCCGCCGACGGCTGGGACCTCACGATCAGCTCGCGTGGTCAGGAGGCGCTGGAGCAGCGCGCCGACGAACTCCGCGATGTCGGCGCCGGTCGCGTCGAGGTGATCCCCGCCGACATGACCGACGCCGACGCCGTCGAGGGCTTGGCCGCCGCGCATGCGGAGGCCTTCGGGCGTTGCGATGCCCTCGTCATCAATGCCGGTATGGGGCAGAAGGGTGCGGTCGCGGATCTGCCGGTACGGCGTTTCGACCGGCTCTATCAGGTGAATGTCCGTGCACCGTACATCCTTCTGCAGTCGCTGATCCCGACACTGCGCTCGACGGCGCAGGCGCACGGGTCGTCGAAGGTCATCGCCGTCGCGTCCATCACCGGCGTATACCCCGAGCCGGAACTGTCCGCCTATGGCGCCACCAAGGCGGCGCTCATCTCGCTGTGTGAGACTTTCAACCTCGAGGAGTCGTTGAACGGGTTGAGCGCCACCACGATCGCGCCGGGCTACGTCGACACCGACATGTCCGGCTGGCTCAAGGATCAGATCCCGGCTGACGAAATGATCACCGTCGGCGATGTCGCGACGATGGCGCACGCGGTCACCCAGCTCTCCCGTTTCGCTGTGCTTCCCAACGTGATCCTCACGCGTCCGGGCACCAACCTGCACCGCGCCTGAGCCGCGAATCCGTTCCCGATCACCGAATCCGTTCCTGCTCACCGAATCCGATCTGATTGGGTGAGCAGGAACGGAATGTGTGAGCGGGAACGGAATGGGTGAGCGGGGACTGGCCCGCTGCGACCACATCTCACCTTGCGATGATGCCCAGCCGGACGAGCCAGGGTCGCAGCAGCTCGACCAAGCCGTGGCGTTCCAGCACCGCCCACGTCCAGCGAATCACCATGAGTCCCAGTGCTCGGAGTTCGTCCTCACGGACCTTCTCCCGCATCACCGCCTCCTCGATGCTCTCACCCGGCCTGCGCAGCCGGAGGTACTTCTTTTTGCCGTCGAACTCGCCGACCATCCGGTCGTCCGAGTCGTAGTCGGTCTGGTACTTCTTGCTCCCACACCGGTAGGTGTGCTGCAGGCGTGGCACGGGCAACCCAGCCTCGATCATCTGGGCCCGACTCCATGACTCGCCGACGCTCTCCGACAGCGGATCCGCTGCCGACAACGCGCTGAACGCACGCTGAATGCCGTTGCGGCGTCTGGTCTTCAGGAGCTGCTCCATCAGGCCCCGGTCGGCACCCGCACGCAGCGCGGTGTCGAAGACGGTGAGCGCCTGGGCGAAATCCCCTGCGGCGGCGATGTCGACCGCGGTGCGTTCGACGCTGGTCACCCGGATTCCGTCGACGACGATGATCTCATCGGGTGCCACCAGCCCGGCGTGGAGGTGACGATGTTTGCGGACCGACCCTCCCGCCGCACGTCCGGTGCTGACATGCACCCGACTGCGGTCAGGCTTGAGCAGCGCCAGACCATGGACGGCCGCGGCCGATTGATGGCTCAGGGGGAGTGCGCGTTCACCGAGGAGTTCCGATGTCGCGACGGCGATGGAGCGCAGCCGATATAGCTTGTCAGCGCCCTTGTGGCCCTCGAAAGTGCCGCTGTTCTCCACGCACACACCGGGTGTCAGTCGGAGCAGATCCTTCTTGCGGACTGCCGTGGCGATCTGTGCGTCGGAGATGCCGCGTGCGAGCGTCGCCTCACGTCTGATGAGTCCGTACCGATCGGTGGGATAGGTGGCCATGTCTTCTTGGACGCGACGACTCGGCGACCGGTTCCACTCGGACTTCGCGGCACGGCGGGGCGATTTCGGCTCCCTCCCGCTCACCTAATCCGTTCCCGCTCACCAAACCTGCTCCTGCTCACCGATTCCGATGCGATCGGGTGAGCGGGAGAGGAATTGGTGAGCGGGAGTCGGCGCGGTGAGCGGGAGTCGGGGCTCAGCGGTAGGTCGCGAGGCCGCCGTCACGGTCGGAGAGGTGCGCGTGCTCGTTGAACGAGACCACCGTGACACCACTGCGCCCGACGATGAGCTTCGAGACCGAGGCGTTGACCATCGTCCGGGAGAGCACCGGCCATCGTTCGGCCGGCAGACCCCACAGCTGACCGATCCACTGGGTGATCGAACCGGCCGACGAGACGACGACGACGGTTTGCCCCGAGCCGGCCAGCGCCCGGACCCGGTCGGCGGCGTCGGACACCCGACGGCCGAAGTGGTGATAGGTCTCGCCGGCGCCGTGCTCACCGCCACCGGAGATCCACTCCATCAGTCCCTCGTCGAGACGCCGCTGGTAGCTGCGACCATCCCGGTACTCGTCGGTCGTCGCGGTCCCGACGAGCGCAGGCAATTCGTACTCGTTCCAGCCGGGGTCGACGCGCGGCTCGGGCGCACCGTCGATCTCGCCGAGCACCGCGGCCAGCGTCTGCGTCTGGCGGGGCAGGTCACCGCTGACCGCGGCGGTGACGCGGTCGATGAGCCGGGCCAGCAGCATGCCGCTCAGGCGCGCCTGCATCACGCCGGCATCGGTGAGGCCACCAGGGCCGTTCGGGGCGGGCTCGGTGCTGTCGGAAATGCCGTAGGCATTCGGGTCCGCTTGGCCATGCCGCACCAGATAGATGACACCCATGCCGTTCACCCTATGGGCACCGCGGGCCCGACGATGAGTTCGGGTCCACCAGACGGTCAGTCCCGTCAGGGGTGACGAGGGAGGAGTGTGCTGCTTGTCGACGATGGTGTTCGTCAACCTGCCGGTGGCCGACGTGGAGAAGGCGCGACGCTTCTACGCGAGTCTCGGTTTTCGACCCGACGTGCTGTTCTGTGATCGTGGCACCCTCTGCTTCCAGATCAACCCGTCATGTCGGGTGGTGCTGCATCGCAGCGACCGGTTCGCCGGCTATGCGGCAGCCGGTCCCGATTGCGGCCGCGAGACGGTGCTGGCCGTCTCCGCCGATTCCCGGGCCGAGGTCGACCGGCTGGCCGACTCGGCGTTGGCGCACGAGGGGACGCGGCTGCGTGCGACCGAGGATCTCGGGTTCGTGTACTGCCGCAGTTTCTGCGACCCCGACGGTCACGCCTGGGAGATGGTCTGGATGGACGCGTCCCGGATCCCGGAAGACGACTGACTCTGCGGCCCGGGTCGGTGGGCGGCGCTGTCAGTGGTAGGCGCTGGGTGTGGTGCGCGGCGGCGCGTCGTAGGGGGTCGGCGGGAGTCCGAACCGGGCGAAGACGTCGTCGATGGTGTTGCTGAAGAACGCCACCACGTGGGCAACCCTGCCGGCGTCGTCGAAGTCGAGTACCTGCAGTTGGAAAGCGCGATGTATTCCGTCGGGCTCGCGCATGTAGAGACCGAACGCCGGTTGCCCATTGGCGACGGTGGGCAGCATGATCTGGTCTCCTTCCTTCTCCGCCGGGCAGTTGTGCCGGATGAGTGTGCCGATCGACTCGGCGCCCCGGTACCAACCGGTGAACGGCGGCATCTCCCAGATCGCCTTGTCGGTGAACAGTTCGACGATCGCGTCGACGTCGTAGCGTTCGAAGGCCGACACATAGCGAGCGAGCAACTCGCGTTTGGCCGCGTCGTCGAGCTCCTCCTGGGAGCCCTCCCGCGGCGCCGCGTGCTTCAGCTGCTCGCGGGCGCGCTGCAGAAGGCTGTTGACGGTGGCGGTGGTGACGCCGATGGTGTCGGCCACCTCGGCCGCCTTCCACTGCAACACGTCGCGCAGAATCAGCACGGCACGTTGGCGTTCGGGCAGGTGCTGGAGCGCGGCGATGAAGGCGAGCCGGATGGACTCCCGCGCGCCCACCACATAGGCCGGGTCGGCGTCGTCGCCGGGAGATACCTCGTCGACGGTGCCCGAGAACGGTTCCAGCCACGGCACCTCGTGATCCTGGAGCAGGTCGTCGGTCGGATCGAATGCGTCGCCCCCCAGTCCCGACGGCAGCGGCCGGCGTTGACGACTCTGCAGCGCGGTCAGACAGGTGTTGGTGGCGATCTTGTGCAGCCACGTCCGCACCGACGCGCGCCGGTCGAATTTGGCGTAGCCGCGCCAGGCGCGAAGATAGGTCTCCTGCATGAGGTCCTCGGCGTCGTGATGAGACCCCATCATCCGATAGCAGTGCGCGAGAATCTCACGCCGGAACGGGTCGGTGGCCTCGAGGAACGCGGCGTCAGAAGCCCTACCCGTGGTTGTGGTGGACATGTGTCCCAGGCTACGTCGTCCCACCGACAGCTTCACGTCCCAAACCGCTGGAGCGCGGGGATCGGGCGCGACACCGGCGCAGCCCTGTGACCCGTCTCGCTGCGGGTTGCCATCTCCTGGCGACCGTTGCTAGCTTGATCGACATGAGCGCCCAGCCCTACGTCCCAGAGGTCACCTATGTGACAACTGCTCTGGGCTGTCGGCTGCCGCTGGCTCGTGTCCTGTGTTGTCGTCGAATGCGCTGACCCCGCCATTCGCCCCGGGCCGCAACGGCCCAGACTTCCGCTCATCCGCACGATCGGCGCCGCATCTCGCGGCGAACGCGTCGGCCGATGTGGCGCTTCCGACGAGGACAACACCGATGACCGCAACACTCGATCTCCACACCACCACCGCGCCTCCGCGACCGCAGGCCCTGCGGCCGGCTGCCGCCCGCGGCCGCCGTCCCCTCGCCTATGGCCCCCCGCGCGTCGCGACGCCGACGATCCACGTCGCGACACCGGAGCTGCAACTGTCGTCCAAACCGGCCGCACTCGTCCTGCGGACCGCGCGGCTCGCCGGGCCGGTGTTCCGCGACGACGCGGCCGATCGCACCGGGCTGAGCACCTCGACCGTCAACCGCCAGGTCGGCGCCCTGTTGAAGGCCGGACTCATCCGGGAACGCGCCGACCTCACGCCCGCGGGCGCCATCGGACGTCCGCGACTGCCCTTCGAGCTCAACGTCACCGACTTCCTGACCGTCGGGATCCACATCGGCTACAAGGTCACGTCGATCACCACCCATGATCTCGGGCATCGTGTCGTCGGGGCCATCCAGATCCCGACCCCGGTCGCCGCGACACCCGAGGAAACACTCACGGCGATCGGTCAGAGCGCCCGTCGGTTCGCGGGGCGCTGGACCGGACGCCGCATCCTGTGGGCCGGGGTCGCGCTCGGCGGCCGGGTCGCCTCCGGAGGGTTTGTCGACCACCCGAAGCTGGGGTGGACGGGCGCGCCGGTGGGACGGATCATCGCCGAGACCGTGGGCGTCCCGGTGTCGGTGGCCTCGCACGTCGAGGCCATGGCAGCCGCCGAACTGGTCGCCAACCCGGACCAGAACAAGGCCAGCTTCCTCTATTTCTACGCGCGCGAGATGGTTGGCATCGCCTTCAGCGTGGACGGCACGGTGCATACGCCGAGCGCCGGCCCGCCGGTCATCGGGCACTTCCCGACCGGTGCGACGACCCTGCTCGACCCGGACCGCACCGGGCGCCTCGAACAGACGGTGAGCGACACCGGTGTCGTCGAGGCGGCACGCGCTCTGGGTCTCGCGGTGACCGACGCCGAAGGGCTGCATGAGCTGGCCCGCGGTGGTGACCCGACCGCCCGCGCGATCCTCGAAGAGCGCGCCGAGGTCCTGGGCCGGACGGTCGCGCTGATCGCCGACATCTTCAACCCCGATCACATCGTGCTCGGCGGTCAGGCCTTCACCGATTTCCCCGCCACCCTGCCCACCGTGGCGAAGGCGCTGGCCGCGACGTCGGTGGTCGCCGATCGTGACGTCCGCGTGTCACATTCGGGGACGACGGTGCAACAGCAGGCGGCCGGTGCGGTGTCACTCGATGCCATCTACGCCGATCCGCTGGAGGCGGTTACGTTCACCGCGTGACGTACTCAACCCGGGTGTCGGGTCAGTTCGAGGTGCGCTTGGTGTACGCACGCAGGGCGAACGGCGCGAACACCAGGGTCAGGACGACCGCCCAGATCAGCGTGGCGAGCACCGGGTACTGCAGCGGCAGGGGTGCATCGGCCGGAGCCGCGGGTCCATTGCCCCACAGCACGCGCAACGCCTGCACGAGTGCGGAGATGGGATTCCACTCGGCGATGGTGCGCAGCCACGTCGGCATGGGCGCGGTCGGCACGAATGCGTTGGACAGGAATGTGAGCGGGAACAGGGTGGTGAACATGAATCCGTTCACGGCCTCCACCGAACGCAGCCACGAACCGATGAGGATGCCGAACCAGATCATTCCGAACCCGAACATCAGCAACAGCGCGAACGCCAGAATCGCTTCGCCGAAGGTGCCGTTGATCCGCCAGCCGATCGCCAGACCGGTGATCGCCATGACGACGATGCCGATCGACGAATGCAGCAGGCTGGCGATGCTCCGTCCGATCAGTACCGACGACCGCCGGATCGGCAGCGATCGGAATCGGTCGATGATGCCCTTCTCCAGGTCGGCGGTGATGCCGGTGGAAACGATGAACGCGGTGAACACGATCGTCTGGCCCATGATGCCCGGAAGCAGGAACTCCTTGTAGGACACACCGCCGGTGTTGGTGATGGAGGCGCCGAACACGTAGGCAAACAGCAGCACGAACATGATCGGCTGAATGGTGACGTCGGACAGCATCTCCGGCATCCGCCGGGTGTGGATCATGTTGCGTTTGACCATGATCCAGGACTGCTGCCAGATGCTGGTCTGATGGATCTCGGGGCGCTGGGTCACCGGGTCGCCGGTGACGAGTGTGGTGGTCATGCGGATTTCTCCTCGTCGGTGGAGGCGTCGTCCTCGGCTTTGTGGCCGGTGAGGGACAGGAACACATCGTCCAGGCTGGGGCGGGCCAGACCGAGATCGTCGATGGCGATCCCGCTCTCGTCGAACCACGAGACGACGCGGGTCAGGTCGCCCAGCCCGTTGGCCGGGGAGGTGAGCCGGCGCGCTCCGTGGTCGACGAAGACCTCGCCGCCGGTTTTTCGCAGCAGCGCTTCCGCCTCGGGGATGTCACCGGCGTCGGACACCGTCAGCACCAGGCTCGCCGCTCCGGCCTGCTCCTTGAGCTGCAGCGGCGTGCCATGCGCGATGACCCGGCCCTTGTCGATGACCACGATCTTGTCGGCGAGTTGATCGGCCTCCTCGAGGTACTGCGTGGTCAGCAGCAGGGTGGTGCCCTCGGCGACCAGGGACCGCAACACATCCCACAGTTCCGACCGGCTGCGCGGGTCGAGACCCGTCGTCGGCTCGTCGAGGAACAGCACCGGCGGTGCCGCGAGCAGGCTGACCGCGAGGTCGAGTCGGCGGCGCATACCACCGGAGTACGACTTGACCTGCTTGTTCCCGGCGTCGGCCAGGGAGAACTGTTCGAGGAGTTGATCGGATCGCCGGGCGAGTTCTCGACGGCCGATACCGTAGAGACCCCCGATCATCCGGATGTTCTCCCGGCCGGTGAGGATCTCGTCGACGGTGGCCGCCTGCCCGGTCAACCCCATGCTGCGACGGACCATCTCGGGTTCGGTCGCGACGTCATAGCCCGCGATTCGGGCGGAACCGCTGGTCGGCGGGGACAGCGTGGTCATCATCCGGACGATGGTGGTCTTGCCGGCGCCGTTGGGGCCGAGGAGACCGAGGACCGAGCCCCGCGGGACCGTGAAGCTGACCGTGTCGACGGCGGTGAAGTCGCCGAAGCGCTTGACCAGGTCGACCGCCTCTATGGCGACCTCGCCTGTCGCGGGGCCGTCTATCCGGGCCGGGGTGAATGGTGAGCTCATGATTCTCCACGTTATCGATCGGTACCGACAGGGTGCGACTCGTTTTTCGGCTGACCTCGAGCCGCGGTCGGTGGGACAGACCGTGGGCGTCGGCGGAATTCATCGGTGCCGGAGACAGAGAGTACGAAAATCTCCGCAAATCCGGCATATATCTCCGATGATGCGGAACAAAGTGCGAAATACGTCCGCAGATGCGGATAGATTGTGCGGGTGGCCGAGATCAGGATCCGCGATGCCGCGACGCTACTCGGAGTCAGCGACGACACCGTGCGCCGATGGGTGACCTCGGGGGTCCTCGAGGCGACCAGCGGTGAGCGCGCCGTCACCACCGTCGACGGTGAGCAGCTCGCCGCGCTGGCCCGTGAGCGGGCCGGTCGGCCACCCGACGACGGTGCCGGGGTGCTGCGCTCGGCCCGGAACCGCTTCACCGGACTGGTCACCGAGGTGATCGCGGACCGGGTGATGGCCCAGGTGACGTTGCAGTGCGGTCCGTTCGAGGTCACCTCCCTCATGAGTGCCGAGGCGGTCCGCGAACTCGGGCTGCAGCCGGGTGTGGTGGCGACCGCAGTGGTCAAGGCGACCACGGTGATCGTGGAAAGGCGTGCACCGTGAACCTCGGGGCACCGAACCAGGAGATCCGATGACGATGAGTAGGGCCGTGCGCCGCGGGTTCGCCGCGGTGGGGGTGGTGCTGGCGGTCGCCTCGGCCGCGACCGGTTGCGCGAGCAACGACGACGCGGCCGGCAAGGCCGTGCTGAACGTGTATGCGGCGGCGTCGCTGACGGAGGCATTCACCGAGATCGCCGACGAGTACGAGAAGGTGCACGACGTCGACGTGAAGCTCAACTTCGCCGGCTCCTCGGCGCTCGTCAACCAGATCCAGCAGGGCGCCGACGCCGACGTGATCGCCACCGCGAACCAGGCGACCATGGCCCGACTCGGGGAACAGGCCGTGGACCCGAAGGTCTTCGCCACCAACACTCTGGTGATCGTGACCGCGCCGGGCAACCCGAAGAACATCGTGAACTTCGCCGGTCTGCGCAACCCCGACATCAAGACGGTGGTCTGTGCGGTCGAGGTGCCGTGCGGCGCGGCGACCGCACAGGTCGAGAAGAACACCGGCGTCGATCTCGACCCGGTCAGCGAGGAGACATCGGTGAGCGCGGTGTTGGCGAAGGTGACCTCCGGACAGGCCGACGCCGGCCTCGTCTACGTCACCGATGCCCGCGGTGCCGGCGACGCGGTGGCCACGGTCGGCGACGCCGCATTCGCCAGGGTGGTCAACAGCTACCCGATCGCGACCCTGAAGGGAACCACACACAGCGAGGACGCGCAGATGTTCGTCGGCATGGTGCTCGGAGAGACCGGCGCCGAGTACCTGGGTGCGGCGGGTTTCGCCCCGCCCGCGGGCTGATCGGCCCGACGATGCGTCGCGTTCCGCGTTGGGTCTATGTACCGGCACTGATCGGAGTCGCGTTCATCCTGCTCGGACCGATGGCGCTCGTCATCCGGATGCCATGGACGGACTTCGTCGCATCGGTGACATCTCCCGCATCGCTCGACGCGTTGCGCCTGGCCGTGGTCACGGCGCTGACGAGCACCGCTCTGTGTCTGGTCTTCGGCGTCCCGATGGCCGTGGTGTTCGCCCGATCCAACGGCGTCGTCGTGCGGATCGTCCGCGCCCTGGTGCTGTTGCCGCTCGTCCTTCCGCCCGTCGTCGGGGGCCTCGCCCTGCTCTACGCGCTCGGACGGCGCGGGATCGTCGGGCAGTACCTCGACGATCAGGGGATCACGATCGCGTTCACCACCACCGCGGTGGTGCTCGCGCAGACCTTCGTGGCCCTACCGTTCCTGGTGATCAGCGTCGAAGGGGCGTTGCGGTCCTCCGACGACGAGTACGAGCAGGTGGCCGCGACGCTCGGCGCCGGACCCACCCGGACCCTGTGGAAGGTGACGCTGCCGCTGGTGGTGCCGTCGTTGCTGGCGGGTACGGTTCTCGCATTTGCGCGTGCCCTCGGGGAATTCGGCGCGACGATCACCTTCGCGGGCAACCTCCCCGGTACTACGCAGACCGCTCCGTTGAAGATCTATCTCGACGCGATCAACAACCCGATTCAGGCGTTGCCGCTGGCACTGGTGTTGATGGTCGTGGCATTGGTGGTTGTCGTCGGGGTGCACATGCGCCCGGGTGCGACGGGAGCGCGATGAGCGGTCTGCACGCCTCGATCAGATGTGACACCCCGGCGGTGTCGGTCGACATCGACATCGACGACGGCGCGACGCTGGCCATCATGGGTCCCAACGGGGCGGGCAAGAGCACGGCGTTGTCTGTGTTGGCCGGCCTGCGCCGCAGCGCCTCGACGGTGACAGTGGGTGACGAGGTGGTGCAGGACGGGCGTCGTTTCCTTCCGGCGCACCGGAGGTCGGTCGTCCTGCTGGCCCAGCGGCCCAAGCTTTTTCCGCACCTCAGTGTGCGCCGCAACGTGGCGTTCGGGCCGTCGGCCTTGCGGCTGCAACGGGGCGAGGTCACCGAACGCACCGACCGGTGGCTCGACGCGGTGGGGGTGGCCGATCTCGCCGACCGGATGCCGGGTCAGTTGTCGGGTGGGCAGGCGCAGCGGGTTGCGCTCGCGCGGGCGTTGGCATGCGAACCGCGGGTCCTGCTGCTCGACGAACCGTTCGCGGCCCTCGATGTATCTGTGACACAGCAGATCCGCTCGCTGTTGCGCGACCTGCTCGGTCAACGGTCCGGGGTCACGGTTCTGGTCACCCACGACCTCATCGATGCGGTGAGTCTGGCCGACGACGTGGCGGTCATGGATGCCGGCCGGGTCGTCGATGCCGGTCGGACGCGGGAGGTGCTGACCACGCCGGGGCATCCGTTCACCGCGTCGCTGTCGGGGCTCAACCTCTTCGTCGGGCGCCACGTCGATCACGCCGTCGACGACGATGAGGGACACCGCGTCGTGGGTGGTGTGGTCGAGGATGTGCCGGAGGGCAGTCCGTGCGCGGCGGCGTTCTCGCCGCGCGCGGTCGCGGTGTATCTTGCACCGCCACACGGGAGCCCGCGCACGATGATGCGTGCACGGGTGACCGATGTAGTGCCACGGGGCGATCACGCTGTGGTGCGCACGCTGGTCGGGCGGCAGATCGTCGACGCCGAGGTCACATGGTCTGCGGTGCGCGATCTCGGTCTCGTCGTCGGGCAAGATGTCGTGCTGGTTCTCAAGGCGAGCGAGGTGCGGATCTACGGGGTGGCTTCGCCGGGCGCGCCTGTCTCCGCGATCGAGGTGGGCGACCCGTTGTGAGAACGGTTCGCCTGGAGCGTGCGTGCCTTGAGTCGTCGGTAGCCGCGGACGTTCAATGTCGGAATGGGTCGGATGCGGAATCGGTCGTCTCCGGCGAGGGCGATGCCCATCGCCTCGTCGATCAATGTTGTTCCGGGATAGGCAGATCCGGCCAGCCGTGCCGCGATGTTGACCGGTTCGCCGAAGACGTCGCCGAGTCTGTTGAGGACGTGGCCGCGCGTCATCCCGATCCGTAGGGTCGGGATGACGCCGCTGTCGGAGTGATCCTGAATGGCGATCGCGGTGGCGGCGGCCGACGCGGGGTCGTGGAAGCTGAACATCACCGCATCACCCAGCGTTTTCACCACACTGCCGCCGTTGGCCGCGACGATCTCGAACGTGTCCTCCTCGAAGGTCTCCAGGAGTGTCTCGAGTTCCTTGAGCTCGATTCGTCGGGACAAGCTCGTGTAGCCGACGATGTCGGCGAAACCCACCACCAGATCGAGATGTTCATCCGATTCCTGCTCGACGCCTCGTTCGAGGGCATAGGTCAGGTGCCGGCGCCAGATGAGATGCTGGATCCGGCCAACGGTGTCGGCCATCTCGTCGATGGACAGATCCACGGTCGGGTCGCGGTCGAACACGCGAAGCTGATCGGCCTGCCAGTCGGCGAGCCTCGACATCGCCTGACCGATGGCGCGTGCGGTCGCGATCTGCATGTCCACGGGCACTGCGGACTCGGGGCCGGCGAACAGACGTAACGCAGCGAGATCGGCTTCGGCGAAGATCTTCTCCGGAGTGGTTCGTCGAGCGAAACCGAAAGCGTTCCAGATCTTTTCCGCGAACTCCTGAGACAGCTCCAACTTCGCGATCAGTTCGTCGCGGGTGTAGCGAGGCTGGTCGTCGGGCGATTCGCCGTCCATGTCCGCCCTCTCGTGGTTCAGATCACAGCGTAGCAGTGCCGAGGGCGCGTGACCGCCGCGACAAGGACGCGTGCTCTCCGGTGCGCGCGCAGCGCCCACGATCGTGGTGGTGGTCGTCACCTCGGGCCCATGTCGTGTTTGACACGACACCAAGCGACCGCTATTTTTCTGAAAATAAACCCAGATTTACTCAGGGAGCGGAGAGATTGGAGCAGGTCAGACGGTCGAAATGTGCGTCGTACCGACGCACATCTTCGTGGGCCGATCCGTGGCGGTCCCTGGGCGCAGATCTGCGGATCGCCGCCTCGGATCTGAGTGATGTTGTGGCTCCACGTTTGCAGAGTCATGCCGAAATGTGGTCGGGAGAGAAGAGGAATACCAGGTGAAGAAGTGGTTTGCGGTGGTGGCTGCGCTGGTTGCCGCCACGGTGGCGGGACCGGTACTGGCCGGACCCGCGTCGGCGGCGGGATTGCCGAATGGGTACAAGCGGGTCAGCGAGGGTGCGGTGACCGTCCAGACGTGGCGTACGGGTGAGTCCGCGCTCCCGGCCCTGTCGATGGCGGCCAATGGTGCCGGTCGATCGGCGGTGTTGTCGGGCAAGATCACCACGACGTTGAGCAAGGGCACCGGGAAGCTGCGCGTCGGGTATCTGGTGGGCTGCCAAGTCTCCCTGGGGAACCTGACGGCGGGGCTGTCCAGCACGATCTCGGCGACACCGACAGTGACGGGGACCGTCTCGTTCCCGTTGGCGCCGGGCGAGATCAAGCTGGTGCAGTTGTCGACGCAGAACATCACCGGTGGCCACGCCATGTACCAGTACTCCGGCCTCGAGGTCCAGGTGCAGGGTTGCGGTGGCGCGGCGCAGGCGCGCTCGTACGCGAGGGTCGAGGCAGTCGAAGGGTATGAGATCGACGCGTCGAACACCACCAACATCGGTGGTACCGGCGCGTATGTCCAGTCCACGTTGTACGGCCAGCCGTTCAGCCTCAGCTAGTCCTGTCCATCGATGCAAGTGATTGTGCAAGAAGAGAAGAGTCTGACGTGAAGAGCAAGTCTGTGATCTCCACCGGCGTGGTGTGGGGTGTCTGTGTGGCGGCCGGTGTGGGTGTGTTGTCGGGAATCGGACCCGCCGCGGCGGGCCCACTTCCGGGCGGGGCCGCCCATGCCGATCTCGGCGGCGGTACCACCATGACCGCGCGGCTGGTCAACGAGAAGGTGGATGTCCAGCCGGGCAACGTCGCCGGCATACCGACGTCGCGGGTGGCGTGGGTGTCGGGTGCGGTGCGTGTCTCGGTGACCGGGAAGGCCAAGGGCGGTGTCATCAAGGGCGGGTATGTCGTCGGCTGTCAGGTGAATCTGGCCGGCGCCGGCACCTCCGGTGCCGCGGGCGTGAACACGTCGACGGGGGCGCTCATCGGGCCCACCGCGGGTGGCACCCTGACCTTGGGTCCCGGGCAGGCCGCGTATGTGCCGATCATCGACCAGAAGAACTATGCGCTCGATGCCGACAACGCGCTGTACACGATCAACGGCTATCAGTTCGCCGGAAAGCAAGCGTCGGTCGCCTACAGTCAGGAAGAGTTGCGGGTCAACGGCTGTGCCGGCTACGCGCAGGCCCGGGCGCGGATCACCATCCAGGTGACCACCCCCTCGTCGAAGAGCGAGACGACGCTGTGGGGTAGGCCGTTCTCGTTGGGGTAATGCAATTGTTCGTCCGTTCCCGCCGTGACGCCCGTGGTATCGGGTGTCACGGCGGGAATTGGCATCTCTGTCTCTGCCGAGGCGTGCACCAATAGGTAGAGGGGACTCTGGCGTCCCAAGCACCTACCTGCTTGCATTGAATGCAATGATCTCGTTGCTGATCGGGCGGTGGACATGGCTACTTTGACAATCCGTGATCTGGACGACGATCTGAAGGCAGCCTTGAGTGTTCGCGCAGCTGAGAACGGAAGGTCGATGGAGGCGGACGATACGAACGTGGTGTCGGAGCTGGCGCACGTCTGGCCACCCGCAATGTCGACGACTTCGCAGACGTGGGTATAGAGGTACTCAATCCCTGGACTGCTTGACTGGCGCAGAATTCGGCCGGCCCAAAACGTCTGCGGAAGACGCGTGGCGGTTGACGCCGGCATTTTCGGGCATCACACCCCCAACACACCCTTCATCAGGTACGCCATCTGTGCGCCGAACTCAGGCCGGCTGGTGCCGCGGCGCATCCGGACCGCGTCGTTGACGATGCTCAGCGCGGCGTGGACGTCGATCGCCGCGCGGTCACGGGGCAGATCGGGGTCGGTCTGCATGAGCAGATCTACCCAGCGGGCCACGTAACGACGCTGGATGTCGACGAGGTCCGAGGCGTTCGGTTGGCCCGCCAGTGCGTCGGAACTGTTGAACGTGACCGACAGCTCGGGTGTGGACGTGATCACGTTGACATACGAGTCGATCAGCAGCGCAAGCAGTTTCGCGGGATCGGAGGTCGAGGCGTAGGCGGTCATCACGCCGGCTTCCAGGCGCGTCGCGCCGCGCTGACCGATGCCGATCAGGATCGCGATCTTGGAACTGAAGTGTTTGTAGACACTCGGACCGGTGATCCCGACGGCGGCGCCGATGTCGTCCACGCCGACGCCCGCGTAACCGCGCTCGGCGAACAGCGTCGCGGCGGCGTCCAGGATCTCGTCGCGGCGGGTGGGCGCGCCCGTGCCGGACGGGGGAAGGGCGGGAAGCGGCGGTGCCGAGTCGGGTCGCAGCGCGATCAGGCGCCGCACCAGAGCGTCCACCTCGGCCAGCGTGCGAGTCAGCGACATCCGGGTTCGGTGTACCGACAGGCTGCCGGCCACGCTGATCATCGCCCAGGCGAGGGTCACCGCCTCACGCTCGGTGAGGTCGGTGCCGTCGGCCAGAACGTCGGCCCAGTGATGCAGGATCGCGCGGGTGCGCAGCACCACCTCGCGGTTCTGTTCGTCGGTGAGGTGCTGACTGCCCCACCGCCACAGCGACGTCGACTCGGGTCGTTTGACACCCAACGCGCACACCGAGGAGATGAGGTCGTCCACCGGTGCGTCGCCCTCGGTCAGCGCCCGGCCGGTGCAGGTCTCGAGGTCGTCGACGCCGGCGTTGACCGCGGCCGCCAGCAGCGACTGCTTGTCGGCGAAATGCCGGTAGACCGACGGTGCGGTCACGCCTGCTGCACGGGCGATGTCCGCGACCGACACCTGGGCGTAGCCGCGCTCGGCGAACAGGGCTGCCGCATGGTCGAGCAGTTGTCGCTTGCGGTCCGCGGGCCGGATGCGCCGGGGTGTCTTCGGGGTAGGCATGGTGAACCGACCATAGCGCATATTTGTCGATACATGTGGCTTCGTGACCACCCGGTATAGCCAAACAAGTTATTCCGCGTTAGCCTGGAAGTCGGAACCACACCTGTTCATGTGAAAGGAACACACAACGTGGCTGATCAAGCATTCATCTACGAGGCGATCCGTACGCCCCGTGGCAAGCAGCGTGGAGGTTCGCTGCACAGCATCAAGCCCGTCGATCTGGTCTCCGGCCTGATCGACGAGGTTCTGGCACGGCACGGCTCCCTCGACCCGGCAGAAGTCAACGACGTCGTGCTCGGTGTCGTCTCGCCGGTAGGTGAGCAGGGTGCGGTCATCGCGCGCACCGCAGCGCTGAACAGCGGTCTGCCCGAGAGTGTTCCGGGAACCCAGATCAACCGTTTCTGCGCCTCGGGGCTGGAGGCCACCAACCTGGCCGCGGCCAAGGTGGCGTCCGGCTTCGATGACCTGGTGCTCGCCGGTGGTGTCGAGTCGATGTCGCGCGTGCCGATGGGCAGCGACGGCGGTGCACTCTTCACCGACCCGCTCACCGCGTACGAGAACTACATCGTTCCGCAGGGCATCGGCGCCGACCTGATCGCCACCATGGAGGGCTTCAGCCGCGAAGACGTCGACGCCTACGCCGCGGAGTCGCAGGATCGCGCCGAGAAGGCTTGGAGTGCAGGCTACTTCGCCAAGTCGGTCGTACCGGTCCGCGACATGAACGGCGTCATCGTGCTCGACCACGACGAGCATCGTCGTCCCGGGTCGACCGTCGAGTCGCTCGGCAAGCTCAAGGCTGCCTTCCAGGCGTTGGCCGACATGGCCGGCTTCGACGACGTGGCGCTGCAGAAGTACCACAACGTGGAGAAGATCAACCACGTCCACACCGGCGGTAACAGCTCCGGCATCGTCGACGGCTCCGGACTCGTCCTGATCGGCAGCGAGGCTGCGGGCAAGCGCAACGGCCTCACCCCGCGCGGCCGCATCGTCACCTTCGCCGAGATCGGCTCCGAGCCGACCATCATGCTCACCGGTCCGACCCCGGCCACCGAGTTGGCGCTGAAGAAGGCAGGCCTGACGGTCGACGACATCGACGTCTTCGAGCTCAACGAGGCCTTCGCGTCGGTCGTCATGAAGTGGATGAAGGATCTGAAGATCCCGCACGAGAAGGTCAACGTCAACGGTGGCGCCATCGCCATGGGTCACCCGCTCGGCGCAACCGGCGCGATGATCTTCGGCACCTGCCTCGACGAGCTCGAGCGCACCGGCGGCCGCTACGGCCTGGTCACCCTGTGCATCGGCGGCGGCATGGGCGTCGCGACCATCATCGAGCGTCTCTGACCCTTCGAGGCTCGCTTCACTCGCTCCTCGGGGAGCGGGGAGGCCCTACAGAAAGAACCTTTCAAACAACATGAGTGACAACATGATTGCCTGGGAGAAGGACGCCGATGGCGTCGTCGTCCTGACCATGGACGACCCCAACCAGGGCGCCAACACGATGAACGACCTCTACCGGTCGTCGATGTCCGCGACCGTCGAGCGCCTCGAGGCCGAGAAGGATGACATCACCGGTGTCGTCCTCACCTCCGCGAAGAAGACCTTCTTCGCCGGTGGCGACCTCAAGGACATGACCAGCGGAGCCGGTGGTCGGTCGAAGGAAGAGATCGCCACCGAGATGACGCACAGCGTCAACGGCATGAAGCGTGTCCTTCGCCGTCTCGAGACCCTCGGCAAGCCCGTCGTCGCCGCCATCAACGGCGCCGCACTCGGCGGCGGCCTGGAGATCGCGCTGCACACGCACTACCGCGTGGCCGCCGATGTCAAGGGTGTCCAGATCGGTCTGCCGGAGGCGACCCTCGGCCTGCTTCCCGCCGGTGGCGGCGTGGTCCGCACCGTCCGTCTGCTCGGTATCCAGAACGCGCTGATGGGTGTGCTGCTGCAGGGCCAGCGCTTCAACCCGACCAAGGCCAGGGAAACCGGCCTGATCGACGAGGTCGTCGGCTCCATCGAGGAACTGATCCCCGCCGCCAAGGCCTGGATCGCCGCGAACCCCGACGCCGCGCAGCCGTGGGACAAGAAGGGCTACAAGATCCCGGGCGGTGCTCCCACCAACCCGGCCTTCGCCGCCAACCTCCCGGCCCTGCCGGCCCTGCTGCGCAAGCAGATCAAGGGTGCCAACATGCCGGCTCCGCGTAACATCCTGGCCGCCGCGGTCGAAGGTGCCTACGTCGACGTCGACACCGCCGACATCATCGAAACCCGCTACTTCGTGGACCTGCTCACCGGCCAGGTCGCGCAGAACATGATCAAGGCGTTCTTCTTCGACCTGCAGCACATCAACAACGGTGGCTCGCGTCCCGAGGGCTACCCGAAGTACACCGCCAAGAAGGTCGGAGTCATCGGTGCGGGCATGATGGGTGCCGCGATCGCCTACGTGTCGGCCAAGGCCGGCATGGAGGTCGTCCTCAAGGACATCGACCTCGACGCCGCCAAGAAGGGCAAGGCCTACTCGGAGAACCTCGAGGCCAAGGCCGTCGCCAAGGGTAAGACCACCCAGGAGAAGGCCGACGCGCTGCTGGCCCGCATCCACCCGACCGTCGACGCCGCCGACTTCAAGGGCGTCGACCTCGTCATCGAGGCCGCGTTCGAGTCGGTCGAGGTCAAGCACAAGGTGTTCCAGGAGATCGAGGACATCGTCGAGCCCGACGCGATCCTGGGTTCGAACACCTCGACCCTGCCGATCACCATCCTCGCCGAGGGTGTGCAGCGCGCTGAGGACTTCATCGGCATCCACTTCTTCTCGCCGGTCGACAAGATGCCGCTGGTCGAGATCATCAAGGGCCAGAAGACCTCGGATGCGGTGCTGGCCAAGGTCATCGACTACACCTTGGCGATCCGCAAGACGCCGATCGTCGTCAACGACAGCCGCGGCTTCTTCACCAGCCGTGTCATCGGCACCTTCGTCAACGAGGCCATCGCGGCCGTCGGCGAGGGCGTGGACCCGGTGTTCATCGAGCACGCGGGCACCCAGGCCGGCTACCCGGCCGCGCCGCTGCAGCTGATGGACGAGCTGACCCTGACCCTTCCGCAGAAGATCCGCAAGGAGTCCGAGGCCGCGGCCAAGGAAGCCGGTGTGGACTTCCCGCAGCACGCGTCGTCCGCCGTCGTCGACTGGATGGTCGAGAACGGACGCACCGCCCGCAAGGACGGCAAGGGCTTCTACGACTACGACGAGAACGGCAAGCGCGTCGGCCTGTGGCCGGGTCTGCGCGAGCACTTCAACTCGGGCACCACGGAGATCCCGTTCGAGGACATGAAGGAGCGCATGCTCTTCGCCGAGGCGCTGGAGACCGTGAAGTGCTTCGACGAAGGTGTGCTCACCTCCGTCGAGGACGCCAACATCGGTTCGATCTTCGGCATCGGCTTCCCCGCGTGGACCGGTGGTGTCATCCAGTACATCAACGGTTACGAGGGTGGCGTGGCGGGCTTCGTCGACCGTGCTCGCGATCTCGCGTCGAAGTACGGCAAGCACTTCGAGCCGCCGGCCTCGCTCGTCGAGAAGGCAGCCAAGGGCGAGAAGTTCTGACTCCTCGCTGACCCCCTGCGCCGTAGATCCGCGTCTTATATCGACTCGGATCTACGGCGCGGTTGGTTATCCACAGGCTTTCGGTTGGGACGGCTGGTTGGGGTGGTTGTCGGCGAGACTTTCTGTCATGGCCCCGACACCGGATGTAGCCCGGCTGCAGGAGTTGCTCGACGACCAGGACGGGGTGATCGCGCGCCGCCAGGTCATCGGGTGCGGGTTCACCGTGCCCTACATCCGGTGTCGGGTGCGCCGTCGCGAGTGGGCCACGATCTATCCCGGGACCTATGTCGACCACACCGGACCGCTGACATGGCGGCAGCGGGCGTGGGCGGCGGTACTCGATGCGTGGCCGTCCGCGCTGAGCCATGCATCGGCTGTCGGTACAGCCCAGGACCACGGCGCCGGCCCGATTCACATCATGGTCGCGCGTCACCGTCGAGTGACTCGGCGCGCGAGTGTGGTCGTCCACTATGCAGCCAGATTCGACGAGCAGGTGCTTTGTGACGCTCACCCACCGCGGCAGCGGGTCGAGGAAGCCGCGCTCGACATGGTCGCGCTGGTGAGTTCGGAGATGCGTGTCGTTGCGTGCCTCACCGAGGTCCTGCAAGCTCGAAAGACCACTGCCGAGCGACTTCTCGTTGCATTGCAGTCCCGCCCGCGGATGCGGCGGCGTGCGTTCGTCGAGGGTGTGCTCCGTGACGCGCGCGACGGCACGTGCTCGGTACTCGAGTATGGATACCTGACCAGAGTCGAACGTGCGCATGGTCTTCCGAGGCCGCACCGGCAATCGCCGACGGGCGTGGGGCGGAAGGGGTTTCGGGATGTCGACTATCCCGACTGGCACGTGGTGGTGGAGTTGGACGGGCGGTTTGGGCACGACGATGTGCACGCTCGCGATCAAGACATGGAGCGCGACCTGGACGCTGCTGCCGGTGCCGACCGAGAGACGCTCCGAATCGGTTGGGGTCAGGTGTTCGCCCGCGCGTGCTCGACCGCGGTGAAGATCGGGAAGGTGTTGAACCGCCACGGTTGGCCCGGGGCGGTGGCCTCGTGCCCCCACTGCCCATCGTCTGATGCCGGATCGCCGTAGATTCGAGCCACATACTGGCCCGGATCTACGGCCGGAGCGTGTCGGTCCGAGCGAGGAAGGCTGCGACCGTGGCCTCGAACGCCTCCTTGGCCTCGATCATCACCCAGTGGCCGCAGTTGGGGAAGACGTGTAGCTCGGCGTCCGGGATGAGTCGCATCGGCATCATCGCCATGTCGAGTGGGCTGACCCGGTCGTCGCGCCCCCAGGTCAGCAAGGTCGGGCACGACACCTTGTGCATCATCGACCAGTACGGCGGGGTGTCGGAGGCGGCCATGAACTGCTGCTGCATCTCGAAAGCGGCCGAGCCGTACATCATCTGGGCGGTCTTCTGGGCGTCCGGGTGGATGGCGGCGGCCCAGCGCTCCTCGATGAGTGCCTCGGTGACGAGCTTCTTGTCGAAGACCATCGAGGTCAGCCAGCGGACGAGCTTGTCCCGATCCGGTGCGTCGGTGAACTCCTGTAGCAGCCGCAGGCCCTCGCTCGGGCTGGGGCTGAACACGTTGGGTCCGACGCCGCCGATGGTGACCAGCTTCTCGACACGATCCGGCTTCTTGATGGCCAGGTTGACCCCGACGACACCACCCATCGAATTGCCGATCATCGCGGCCGAGCCGATATCGAGCGCGTCCATGAACCTGATGACCGACGACCCGGCGGTCAGCACCGGATGCCCCTCCACGGGATCGCTGACGCCGAAGCCGGGGAACTCGAGGACGTAGCAGTGGTGGGTCTGGGCGAAGAAGCCCAGGTTGCCGCGGTAGTTGCGCCAACCGGTGACGCCGGGACCCGATCCGTGCAGCAGGATCAGCGGTGGTGCGTCGTCGGGGCCTGCCTCGTGGTAACGCAGGGTGCCCTGGTCGGTGGTCAGTTCGCGTTTCGTCGCGTCGTAGGTGACATCCACGAAGTCAGGTTAGAACGTGTTCTAGTTTGTTGTCACGGGTGTGGTCTCGATACGCGTCGGGCTCGCTTCGCTCGCGCGTCGCTACTCGACCAGCGGTTGGGGTCAGCCACCGACGGAGGCCGCGTCCTCCTCGCCGAACTGATCCTCGAGCGCTTCGGGGGAGTAGTCGAGGTCGATCTCGGCGACCGATCTCCCGCGGGCCGATTCGATGGCGCCCAGCCTGCGCTGGCCGCGGTCGGCCGCGTATGCGATGAACTCGTTGTTGTCGAGTCCGAAGGGCTGCTCGTCGAACTGCTCGTTAACCCAGTTGATCATGCCCAGCGCGAGCGGCATCAGTTCGCCCATCCGCTCGGCGATCACATCCCACATCGAGTCGTCGGCGGCGACGTGCCGTCGGCAGGTGAAGGTGCCCCAGGCCATGTGGCGTCGTTCGTCGCCACCGATGAACCGGATGAGCTTCTGCATCCCGGGGAAGATCCCGTGACGCGTGCACACCGTCTGCCAGGCGTGGTAACCGGTGAGGGCGAGGCTGCCCTCGATGACGTGGTTGTAGGTGACGCTCGCCCGCACTTGATTGCGGGGCGACGGGTCGTCGTCGAGTTGATGCAGCGAGTCAGGGAGCTCCTCGTAGAACAGCTGCCGGTAGTACGGGTTGTCGGCGACGAAGGGTTGCAGGTCGCCGGTCAGTCCGACGGCGTCCATCCACATCCGGAAGACCTGGGTGTGTTTGGCCTCCTCGTAGCAGAACTGGGTCAGGTACATCTCGTCGCCGAAGCGGCCCTCGGCGGCCATGGCCTTCATGAACGGCTGGATGTCCTGGGTGACGGCTTCCTCGCCGGCGACGAACTGGCTCACCAGGTAGGTGGTGCTGCGCCGCTGCTCGTCGGTGATGTCGTGCCAGTCCTGGGCGTCGCGGCTGAAGTCGATCGCGACGGGATCCCAGAACCGCGCATTGCCCTTGATGAACAGGCGCAAGGGGAATGACTCCCAATTGAGGCCACCGCTGCGGAGGGACGTGAAGTCCTCACGGCCCGGCGGCGCTTTGTGCTTGGCAAGAGTCATCTGCGATCACCAGCTAACGATCATTCAAGGTGGATATGACGACGTTAGTCTTCCCTTGGATGTAACGTCCGCGTTTCGTCGAACTCTCCGGTCCCGGGTCTGTCGCCCGATTCCGGGATGGTCTCGAGGCGGTTTCGAAAGGGTCAGCGGGGCACGGAGTTCGGCCACCAGACCCGTCTGCCGATATCGAGGGTGATCGCCGGAACCAGCAGGGTGCGGACAATCAGGGTGTCGACGAGGACCCCGAACGCCACGATGAACGCCACCTGCGCGAGGAACAGCAGTGGGATGACCGCCAACGACGCGAACGTGGCGGCCAGCACAACACCGGCGGACGTGATGACACCGCCGGTCGCGGTGAGACCGCGGAGCATCCCCGACCGGGTGCCGTGGGCCAACGCCTCCTCGCGTACGCGTGTCATGAGGAAGATGTTGTAGTCGATGCCCAGCGCGACGAGGAAGACGAAGCCGAAGAGGGGAACCACCGGATCGGCGCCGGGGAAGCCGAACGGCCCGTTGAACAGCAGCGCGGCCACCCCGAGGGTGGCGGCGAACGACAGCACCGTGGTCGCGAGCAGAAGGGCCGGCGCGAGCAGGCTGCGGAGCAGCGCGATCAGCACGGCGAACACCACCAGCAACACGATCGGGATGATCAGATTACGGTCGCGGATCGCCGTCTCGCGGGTGTCGAGGTCGATGGCGGTGGTGCCGCCGACGAGGGCGTCGGCACCTGCGATCGGGTGCACCACTTCGCGGATGTCGGCCACGATGTCCTGGGCGGCGAGGGAGTCGGCGTTCTCGGTGAGTGTGGCCTCGATCGCGACCTTGCCGTCGACGACGACCGGCGCATCGTCTCTGGTCACGATCTCGGCCCGGCCGACGCCGTCAACGCGGCGGACGGTCTGCAGGACCTGGTCGGCCTGATCCTGGTTGGTGATCACCCACGTCGGAGATCCGCTACCGGCATCGAAATGCCGCGCCTGGACCTCGGCCCCCGTGACGGAGTCGACGGTGCCCAGGAAGAAGTCGGTCTGTGCGACGCCGTCGGCCCTGAAGGTCGGCGCGAACGCGGCGCCGATGAGTAGGACGACGAGCGTTCCGATCCAGATGGGCCGGGGCCGGATCGCGACGCGGTCGGCGATCTGCCGCCACAGACGATGGGTGCTGCCGGACTGCCGGGTGTCGGGGTCGAACCGCGGTCGGAACGGCCAGAACGCCGCGCGTCCGAGGAGTGCGAGCGCGGCGGGCAGGAAGGTCATGGCGGCGAGGAACGATGCCACGATGCCGATCGCCGCGACCGGGCCCAGACTGCGGTTGGAATTGAGGTCGGAGAAGAGCAGACACAGGACGCCCGCGATGACGGTGCCCGCCGAGGCGGCGACCGGTTCGATGGTGGCCCGCCACGCCGTTCGCAACGCGGTGTACTTGTCGGCGTTCCCGACGAGTTCCTCGCGGAAGCGGGACACCAGCAGGAGCGCGTAGTCGGTGGCGGCGCCGAACACCAGGATGAACAGGATGCCCTGGCTCTGGCCGTTGAGTTCCAGGATGTTCTGGTCGGCGAGTAGGTAGATGGCCCCGGAGGCGAGGCCGAGTGCGAACACCGCCGAGATGATGACGACGAACGGCAGGATCGGACTGCGGTAGACCACGATGAGGATCACGATCACCACCAGTCCGGCAACCAGCAGCAGGATCCCGTCGATCCCGGCGAAGGCCTCGCCGAGGTCGGCGATCTGTCCGGCCGGGCCGGTGACCAGCACCGTGAGCCCGGCAGGCGCGGGGGACAGGGCGTCCCGCAGTTGCTCGACGGTGTCGGCGGGTTCCCCCTGGCTCTCGATCGGCACGAACATCTGCGCCGCCTGGCCGTCGGTCGAGGGGATCGGCGGGGAGAACGGAGTTCCGAACCCGGGCGCCCCCGACAGCGGCTGGGTGGCGGTCGTCAGGAACTCGAGATCCTGGGCGGTGACCCCGGACGGACGCTCGGCGATCACCACCGCGGGCACCGTCGAGGTGTCCTGGAAACCGCCGAGAGCATCGTTGACTTCGGTGGACTCTGCCGACGAAGGAAGGAAGGCGCTGATGTCGTTCGTCGACACCGACGCCAGCTTGCCTGCGAACGGCCCGGTGATACCGCCGATGACGAGCCAGCCGAGGATCAGGAGTGCGGGGATGAGCCAGCGCAGCCGGGCCGTCTTCGCCATGTGACCATTCCTACACGACCGTCAACCCCCGTTGCTCGTCGAGAGCTGATCGGCGCCGTGGGGTCACTTGCACAAAGGCAGGAAGGTCGATCGATAGGTGACCGGCGAGATCAAACAGATGCTCCGGCAATCGAAATCGCGATTTCGTATGCACGCAGGTGCATATCCGGCAACGATGGGAGTCAGATCGCACACCGATGCTCAAAGAAAGGGCGCGCTACATGAAGACGAAGGGTGCAATCCTCCGTAACCCGGGCGAGAAGTGGAAGATCGAGGAGTTCGAGCTCGGCGACCCGGTTGCCGGTGAGGTCCAGGTGAAGCTGGTCAGTTCCGGTCTGTGCCACTCCGATCACCATCTGCGGACCGGTGACAGCCCGGCACCGATGCCGGTGCTCGGCGGCCACGAGGGTGCCGGCGTCGTCACCAAGGTGGGACCGGGCGTCACCAGCCTGAAGGAGGGCGACCACGTGGTCACCGCCTTCATCCCCGCCTGCGGTGTCTGTGAACCGTGTTCACGGGGCGACCAGAACTTCTGCGACGAGGGCGCCCGGTTGCTGACCGGTCTCGCGATCGCCGACGACACACATCGATGCACCACCTCTGACGGCCAGGGCCTGACCCAGATGTGCCTGCTCGGCACGTTCGCGCCCTACATCACCGTCAACCAGGCATCGTTGATCAAGATCGAGGACGACATCCCGCTGCAGACCGCGGCGCTTCTCGGATGTGGTGTCGCAACCGGCTGGGGGTCCGCGGTCGAGATCGGTGGGACGCACGCCGGTGACGTGGTTGTCGTCGTCGGTATCGGCGGTGTGGGTATCAATGCGGTGCAGGGCGCCGCGGCGGCCGGAGCGCGGATCGTCGCCGCGATCGACCCGGTGCCGTTCAAGCTGCAGATGGCCGAGAAGCTCGGTGCCACCCACACCTTCCCCTCGATGGAGGACGCGCTTCCGGTGCTCGGCGAGATCAGCTGGGGCAAGATGGCCAATACGACCATCCTGACCGTCGGTGAAATCGACGGTTCG
>NZ_BAHC01000181.1 GCF_000298195.1 Gordonia rhizosphera NBRC 16068
CGGATTGTCCACCGTCGCGATGAAACCTCTTCGAGCGTCAGCGAAGTCGACGTCATCGCTCCAGGGCAGCTGCCGGATGGCCTCTGCGTGCGCCCGGGCCGTGTGCGCGCTCGCGCTCTGAAATCGGTGGACGGGCCGGTCCACCGGCGATGGTGGTGGGGTTGCGGTGGCGCGACTAGTCAATGACATTGCTGTTCCTCTCATGTCGGATGTTCAGGGTGGCGCGATCACGCTCTGGATTGACCAGGACGGCGCACAATAGGCCCGCCGTCAGCGAGAGTGCTGCCGAGAGAAGGAAGATCCGGTCGTAGCCCGATTCGACGACGTCGGCCGACTCGACGAGTGCGCCGGCGATCATCGGCGCGAAGACGCCGGTGAGCGAGTAGACAGCCACATAGATGCCCAGTACCGCACCTCGTTGCCGGGACGGCACGAGGTCGCCGATGACCGACTGCGAGGCGGAGAACACACAGGAGCCGATGCCGAACGCCATGGCCAACAGGATGAGTTTCGTGGGCCCGGATGGCGCCGCCACGAATGCGACCATCGCCACTCCCGACAGTGCCACGGCGATTCCCGAGACCACACCGCGCGCGACCCTGCTCGACACACCTCGACTCATGAGCGCCGTGCCCAGCCACCCGACCAGGATGAGATTGCTGGCGATCTGCACAGCCCAGGGGAGGGCCACCGCCCAACCCACCGTGGCTGTTTCGTACCCCTGAGTTGAGGTCAGGTAGACGGGTACCCAGGCAATCAGCAGAACGACGTTCCAGTACGACGCGATACCCGCGATCAGCAACCCGAGAAAAGTTCTACTCCGGATGATGGGGCCGTAGGGCACCGGGCGAACGTCGGGCACCGGACCTGCGACGGTTATCCGACGACTATGGCTGTAGGGCCCCTCCCTACCGATGAAGAACCAGACCGCAGCCCACACCAGGCTCGCCAGCGCGAGGACGCCGAACGACTCGCGCCAGCCGATCCCGGCAACGAGCTTGCCGACGATCGGGGCCGCCAGCATGGTCCCCATCGGGACGCCAACGCCGATCACGGCCGTGGCGATTCCGCTCTTGGTGCGTGGAAACCACTGCATCGCTACGTGATTCGCCATCCCATATGCTGGGCCCTCACCTGCACCCAGAACGATCCGGGTGACAATCAGCGTCCAGAAGCCCGCAAGAGGAGAGACGATCACCCCTTGAGCGATGGTCCACACGATGGCCATCACCAACAAGATGCGCTTGCTCGGGTACTTGGTCGTCAGGAAACCCACGACCAGCGAGCTGATACTGAAGAGGAAGAAGAAACTGCTGGCGACCCACCCATATTGAGATGGAGACAGACCCAGATCATTCATGATCGGTTTGGCGGCTATTCCCATCAGTGCCTTGTCGGCGAAGTTGATGATCATGAAGACAAACAGGGTCGACAAGATCAGCCACGAGTGGAGCGAGGTACTGATGGATGATCCCTGCCTGTCCTTTTCCGAAGGCGAGTGACGGACAGTGTCTGGTTTTGTCATTCGAACGTCCTTTCGAGCCTGCATCGACGCCGGAGCCGCGGAGGGGGGGCGGTGTGTGCTGAACCTCTGGCGACGCCTCCTGCGGCGTACGTCACATGGTGCCCCGCTCGACTGTGCAGGGGCCTTCTGCGCGTGCACGGCGGTCGTCAATGCGTGCACGGGTGCGATACCGCGGGTGCCGCGAAGGACGCGAGCGCCATACGGGCAGGTCAGCGGGACGCGATCACGGGGTAGAATGTCTGCACTCGAACCACTGGGTTGCGGTGAAAGCCGAGTCCCCGATCTGTGCGGCCGACCTCGCGAACGAGGTGGTCCGGGTACCTGACTTCACGGACTCGCTGTGTTCGGGCCCGAGACGAGCGATCCAGTCCGTGGTCAGCGACTCGAGCAACGCAGGAGGTCTGGAGTCCATGATCTCGAGGACCGTGTCATGATTTCGCTGACAAAGCGGTACGACCTCCACGATTGGCGACTCGCCGTGTCTCGACGGATGCAGCCGCTGTTCATCGAATCGCTCGACGATACGGACTTTCACGCCGACGTGAGGCTAATTGAGCAATCCGGCATCCAGCTCTGGGACATCGCTGCGACGCCACACCATTTCCAGCGCACCGCACAGCATGCACGCGACGCGCGCGAGCCCCTGGTCTCGCTGGCGATGCAGCTCGACGGGTCGGGAACCACTGTCCAGGGTGGGCGGACGACGGAGTTGGGTCCCGGCGACTACACGCTGCTCGATTGGACCAGCCCGTACTCTCGTGAGTTCGAGACAGGCCACAGGATGGCCGTCATCCTGGTACCGCGTCGCGTCATCGGGGTATCAGACACCCCCACATCGGCGTTCAATGTTCGATTGGACGGTCATGAGGGTCTTGGTCCACTCACCACGGGACTGATCTCTGGTCTGTTGAACAGCTGGCCGACCGTCTCGCGCTCGCCGTCGGACGAAAGCGTGCTGCAAGCGTCCTTTCTTATTCTGCGACAGGCTATTGCGCAGCATCTCGATCAGGCCGAGGTGGACCCGGTGAACCCCCAGCGTCTCCAGACGCTCGAGATCCGGCGCTATATTCTCGATAACCTGGGAGACCCGTCGCTCGACCCGCAGACGGTAGCGGATGCCCACTTCATGTCCCTGCGCCAGCTACACAAACTCTTCAACGGCGATGGGGTCACGGTTGCGGCATGGATGCGGCTTCAGCGACTCGAGCGCATCCGGATGGACCTGGGCGATCCCGCTCTCAAGCAACTCTCGCTGGCTGCGATCTTCAATCGTTGGGGTATCGAAAGTACCACGAATGCCTCACGCCTGTTCCGTCGTGAGTTCGGAGTGTCTCCCCAGCAGTTCCGAAGGAACTGCACGTGAATGGAGCTCCAGCCCGGGTCGGGGTCGGTGACGAAATCCCTTGAGAGAAGCCGAGATATCCGAAATGGATCTGGTCATGTTGGCAGACCCGGTCATGTCGGGAAACCCACCGGGCTCGCCCGTGATCGGGGCGCTCGGTGGTAGTGCCAGAGTTTGCGTCGGCAGAAGCGGTGCAGATCCTTCCTCTGGCGTGGTGCGAGGTGCTGGAGGCTCGCGGACCGGTCCAGTTCGATCGCGATCCGTCGATAGAACGCGCCGGGCGTGGTTCCGAACTCGAGGAAGATCTGATCGTCGGCACCGCCGAAGGGCATCCACGCCAAAGCGTGATCGACCATCGCACGCAGGTGCCTGTCGGTCGGTCCCTCGGGGTGAGACGCCTTCGCATGGTTCGGGTTCGACTGACTGGCCATTGCTCTGTCCTTGACGATCGTGTTGGATCACGTTGCGGCGGTGCCCGCAGACCTCGCGTGGACCGCCGCAACCTGGTGGCTCGCGTTACGCAGGGTTCAACCGCTTCAAACCGAGCGATCCGTAGCCGACGACGTAGATCAGGGTCCACAAGACCAGCCAGTCGATGAATCCGAGCGCGGTTCCGCTCACGCCCGTTGCGACTTCGGGCTCGTGCAGGATGTGTCCGGCCGCAAACCGGTAGTAGAAGATGAAAGTGGCGACGGCGAGTGCGAACGTGATCAACACGCGCGCAACCGGAGAGAACCTGTTTCCGAATCCATTGGCCCAGAAGATCATCCAGAATGCCCAGCATACACCGATCTGTGCCGGGAACTGATGGATGGTGCTTCCGAGTTCGGCGGTTGCGGCCGGACCGAGGAGAGCCTTGGCGAGTGGCACCATCACGAAGTAGATCGCGGTGCCGAGGATGACGTTCCCGATGGTCGCCGCGAGTGCGGTACGTCCGCCGCCACCGAACAGCTTCCACGGCCAGTTGTCCAGCGTCTGCCCGGTGAGGATCACCGCGACGACCATCGAATAGAACCACCCGAGAACGGTGTCGACCGTCATCAGTGAATGCGTGGCCGACAGTGACACTGAGGGCAATCCGAACACGAAATACAACGCCAGCGTCGGTACTGCCACGAACGCGATCTCGCACAATCCGATGAGCGGCTGCTTCATCCGCAACACCGTCCACGGCCAGTGTTGCCAATTGAGGACGACCATGACCCAGGTCGCGAAGCCGAAGAGCACGAACAGTGCCCCGGCGAAGTAGCCCAGGCCATCGGCACGCGAACTCGAGAAATCAGGGTAGATCGAGCCGAGTCCGGCTCCGAGCAGCCAGGTGACGGCGACTGCGAAAGCGGTCGTCGCAGCCAGGATCGCGGTTCCGCGCAGCGGTTGAGGCAGCCGGTTGAACCCGGCGAACTCGCAGTTGAAGCCGATGAAGACGATGAACAGGATCGCCCAGAAGAGTGCAGCGTTGAACGGCAGCGGATAGAAATGCCACGGACTGGTGGTCGGGTCGGCCAGCAGATACCAGGTGCCGACCGAAAGGGCCACGACGATCGCGAGATTCGCGATCCCAAACCCGAACCAGCGACCGCTGGGTGCGACGGTTGGCGAATCTTCTTGTAATGCGGGCTGTTCCACGCCTGCAGTTGCGGTCATCTCGATATCTCCTCGGCATTCGTGAGCGGGGCGCTGTCACTATGGTCTGGATCACACCTTCACCGGCAGGGTTGCGAGGGGTTGCGCCGGTTCGGTCGACGGGCGCCGGACACTTGCAACGCACTGCAACCCTGTCGCAATGTGGGGCGGGTCACATACCTGTTGATGCATCGGTACGAGCCGAGGAACAGGAGTCAGAACTGATGCGCGCAGCTGTGTATTACGGAGCGAACAAGGTGGAGATCGCCGATGTACCCGAACCCTCGCCAGGCGCGGGTCAGGTGAAGGTGAAGGTCGGATTCAACGGCATCTGCGGGACCGATCTGCATGAGTACTACGCAGGTCCCATCTTCATCCCCACCGAGCCGCACCCACTGACCCAACAGGCATTGCCGCTGGTGCTGGGACACGAGTTCTCCGGCACGGTCACCGACGTCGGCGCCGGCGTCACGGATGTCCGGGTCGGCGACCGCGTAGCGATCGAGCCGTTGTACCGGTGCGGGCACTGCGGACCGTGTCGGGCGGGCAACTACAACATCTGCCAGCAGATCGGCTTCCACGGCCTGATGTCCGATGGCGGGATGGCCGAGTACACGGTGGTTCCGGTCAACATGATCCACCGGCTTCCGGACAACGTGTCGCTCGAACTCGGAGCCCTCGTCGAGCCGATGTCGGTCGCCTTTCACGCCGCCACCCTCGGCGGAACCACGCCGGATGACACCGCCATGGTGTTCGGCGCCGGCCCCATCGGCATCGGGCTATGGTTTGCGTTGCGCGGCAAGGGGCTCGACAACGTCTACGTGGTGGAGCCGTCACAGACCCGGCGCGTTGCCATCGAAGCGCTGGGCGCGACGACGCTCGATCCGACATCGCTGGACATCCCGCAGTTCATCGCGGACGCCACCGACGGTCGTGGCGCCGACGCCATCTTCGACGCCGCGGGGGTACAGCCCGCCGTCGAAACCGCTCTCGAGTGCATCGGCGCCCGGCGGTCACTGGTCAGTGTTGCCATCTACGAGAAGCCTTTGTCCACACCACTTCAGCGACTGGTCATGAACGAATCACGAATCCAGGGCTCGCTGTGTTACACCTCGGCAGACTTCGAGGCTGTCATCGAACTCATGTCGCAGGGCCGATATGACACCACGGGTTGGGTGGACAAGATCGGCCTGGAATCCGTCATCGACGACGGCTTCGAAGCACTTCATGCCGGCACGAAGATGAAGGTCCTCGTCGATCCGTCGGAGGTGACAGCATGAGCGTCGCACTCATCACCGGAGGTGGTCAGGGAATCGGCCGTGGAATCGCGCTCCGACTGGCGAGCGATGGGCACGATATCGCCCTCGTCGACATCAACGAGGCAGGAATCGAGTCGGTCGCAACCGAGGTGCGCGAGATCGGCACCAAGGCGACGACCTTCGTCGCCGATGTGAGCGATCGGGACCAGGTGTTCGCTGCGGTGGATCACGCCGACGAGGCCCTCGGCGGGTTCGACGTCATGGTCAACAACGCCGGCATCGCGCAGGTCGCGCCGATCGACGACGTACGGCCGTCCGACGTACAGCAGATCTGGGGTGTCAACGTCGACGGTGTGCTGTGGGGAATCCAGGCTGCAGCTGCGAAGTTCATGGCCATGGGGCACAAGGGAAAGATCATCAACGCCTCGTCCATCGCCGGGCATGACGGTTTCGCCATGCTGGGTGTCTACAGCGCGACGAAGTTCGCCGTTCGCGCGCTGACCCAGGCCGCGGCCAAGGAATATGCGGCACACGGCATCACCGTGAATGCCTACTGCCCCGGAGTCGTGGGTACCGACATGTGGGTGACCATCGACAAACGTTTCGCCGAGCTGACCGGTGCGGCCGAGGGGGAGACCTACGACAAGTTCGTCGGTGGCATCACGCTGGGTCGTGCCCAGACGCCAGACGATGTCGCGGCATTCGTCTCCTACCTGGCCGGTCCGGATTCTGACTACATGACCGGTCAGGCGGTGTTGATCGACGGTGGTCTGGTCTTCCGCTGACGGGTGCGTATCGCCATCGACGTCAGTGCGACTTGACATGGTCTCTCATGCCTTACACAAGCCGAAGTCGTGGCGCATCGGCATAGATGCCGTCTCGACTGAACAGTGGCAGGCCCTTGGCGATAGCGCACGCGGCGACCCGGCGGTCCGCTGTGTGGATTTTGTCCTGCAGCGCATGTCCATTGAGTCTGCAGGCTGCGGTCAGAGCGGCATACTCCTCGATGACATCTCGGTCGGCGAGGATCGTCGGAATTGAGTCGAGCCTGTCTCGCGCATCAGAGACTCGGCGATCACCCAATTGCCGATTTGTTCAGCCACGGACGTGATCACAAGCCCATTGCGTCGAAGAACGCGTCGGCCTCTGCGTCGCTCAGACCCTCGATCCTGCCTGGTTCGATGCCTGGAGCACTGGCGAGGATCTCTTCGAGCGACAGCGGTTCGGGTATCATCGGCGAACCAATTGGATCGGCTGCAGCTGAAATTGCTGCGCCCTGGATGCGTTTCACCTGCCCAAGGGGATCGAACTCGGGCGATCCGGTGACGGCCACATACCTTCCCAGTAGCGGTCCGAGGTCGCTGTCGTCTGCCACGTTCGGCAACGCCACCTGGTGACCGACGTCGTCTTGAACGAGGAGGCGATGCGTGTGCAGGTTCACCGCGTACAAACGTCCAACAAAGGTGATGTCGCCCGGAGGTGTCTGCACAGCGGAGTTCCAGGTTTCGCGCTGCAGACCTGCGGTCGCGAAACGGCGGCGGGTCTGGCCGTTGGCCTTGAACTCAATCGCGGTGGCGGCCTGCTGCAGTGCTGCAGTCAGCTGACCCATAACCGCGGCGAGTGAGTCATCGACCCAATCTGGCCGCTGGTCGAGTGCAATGGACCCCATGAGCGATTCGAACTTCGCGTCGAAAGCCTCCTCGTCGGCGAGATCGAAGTCCAAGGCGTTCGCCCCGGCCCCGGCCCGGCGGGCGAGGATCGTCGTACTGCCAGGCTCCATCCCGATGACCAGTCTGGCGACTCGATGGACCCTTGCGGGCGCACGGCCCAATCGCTCCGCATCGGTTTCGATGCGTCCGATGTTCAGCGCAATGCTCTTGAGGCTCTGGACGATTGCGATGAGGAGGTCAGCGTCCAGCTGTCCTTCGGGAGCGTTTGCGCCCTGAAGGTGGAACTCGAACTGTGTCGTCATGATGTTCACCCCCTGATGTTTGCTCGGTGCGCTGTGTACCCATTGTGCTCG
The DNA here is from genome assembly GCF_000298195.1 of Gordonia rhizosphera NBRC 16068. Taxonomy (GTDB): domain Bacteria; phylum Actinomycetota; class Actinomycetes; order Mycobacteriales; family Mycobacteriaceae; genus Gordonia; species Gordonia rhizosphera. The sequence continues at coordinate 7,773 of NZ_BAHC01000181.1, forward strand.
ATGGAAAAGACCGGCGACACCGTGTTTGCTCGGCCCCGTGCTCTGACTACTCGACGCCCCGACCCATCCAAGTCGCCCAAGACAACCTTGGTCACAGCGTGCCACGAAGGTACGACGATCCGGTCAGCAGGTGAACTCACCGTCGATCTGTCTGCACGCCTGTCCGCTGCTGGCGAAATTTTCCCGGGAACAAATATCCCGCCACCAGGGTTGAGTCGGTCAGACTGAACTTTGGAGGTTTGATGTCGCAGACATACTCAGTGCCCGTCCTCTTCGTTCCCGACCTGGTCGTCCTGCCCGGCATGGTGGTACCCATCCCGCTCGACGACGCTGCTCAGGCGACGGTGGATGCGGCCCGGGCCAGTGAGTCCGGAAAACTGCTGATCGCTCCACGCCTCGACGATCGGTACCCCACCTACGGCGTGATCGCGTCGATCGTTCAGATCGGACGTATGCCGGGCGGTCAGAGCGCTGCGGTGGTCAAGGGCGAGACCCGCGCTCACATCGGGTCGGGTGCGCCGGGTAACGGTGCTGCCCTCTGGGTCGAGATCACCGAGGTCGACGAGCCGGAGATCACCGACGAGGTGAAGACCCTCGCCGCCGACTACAAGAAGCTGGTGCTCGCGATGCTGCAGCGCCGGGAGGCCTGGCAGATCATCGACGCGGTCAACAAGATGACCGACCCGTCGGACCTCGCCGACACGGCCGGCTACAGCTCGTGGCTCGCCGATGCCCAGAAGCGGCAGTTGCTCGAGACCCCCGACATCGCGAAGCGGCTGACGCTGCTGATCGATTGGACCGGCGAGCACCTTGCCGAGACCGAGGTCAGCGACAAGATCGCCGACGATGTCCGTAGTGGGATGGAGAAGCAGCAGAAGGAGTTCCTGCTGCGCCAGCAACTCAATGCGATTCGCAAGGAACTCGGTGAGGATGAGCCCGACGGCGCCGACGACTACCGCGCCCGCGTCGAGGCGGCCGACTTACCGGATAGGGTGCGCGAGGCGGCGCTGCGTGAGGTCGGCAAGCTCGAACGCGCCAGCGACCAGTCCCCGGAGACCGGCTGGATCCGGACCTGGCTCGACACCGTGCTCGATCTGCCCTGGAACGTCACAACCACCGACTCCACCGACATCAAGGGTGCCCGCGAGATCCTCGACGCCGACCACCATGGCCTCGACGACGTGAAGGACCGCATCGTCGAATACCTGGCCGTGCGTGCCCGGCGTGCCGAGCGCGGCCTGCAGGTCGTCGGCGGACGGGGCTCCGGCGCGGTGATGGTGCTCGCCGGTCCTCCCGGTGTCGGCAAGACGTCGCTCGGAGAGAGCGTCGCCCGTGCGCTCGGTCGCAAGTTCGTGCGTGTGGCCCTCGGCGGTGTACGCGACGAGGCCGAGATCCGCGGTCACCGGCGAACCTACGTCGGTGCCCTCCCCGGTCGGATCGTGCGTGCGATCGGCGAGGCCGGATCGATGAATCCGGTCGTGCTGCTGGACGAGATCGACAAGGTCGGCTCCGACTACCGGGGTGACCCGGCGGCGGCGCTGCTCGAGGTCCTCGACCCCGCGCAGAACCACACCTTCCGCGACCACTACCTCGATCTGGATCTGGACCTGTCCGACGTCTTGTTCCTCGCCACGGCCAACGTGGTGGAGAACATTCCGTCGGCGCTGCTGGACCGGATGGAGTTGGTGACCATCGATGGCTACACCGAGGATGACAAGGTCGCCATCGCGCGCGACTTCCTGCTGCCCCGGCAGGATGAGCGTGCCGCGCTGACCCCCGACGAGGTGACCGTCAGCGAAGACGCGTTGCGGGAGATCGCCGCGAACTACACCCGGGAACCCGGTGTGCGACAGTTCGAACGGCTACTCGCCAAACTGCTCCGGAAGGCCGCGACCAACCTCGAATCGGGTACGGCGCAGGCCCCGGTTGCGATCGGCGTCGACGACCTGAAGGAGTATCTGGGTCGGCCGCGTTTCACCCCGGAATCGGCCGAACGCACGGCGGTGCCGGGTGTGGCGACGGGTCTGGCGGTCACCGGGATGGGTGGCGACGTGCTGTTCATCGAGGCCACCGGTACCGACGGCGAACCCGGTCTGAAGCTCACCGGTCAGCTCGGTGACGTGATGAAGGAGTCCGCGCAGATCGCGCTGTCGTACGTCTGTGCGCATGCCGACCAGTTCGGTGTCGACCTGGCCGCGCTGCAGAAGGCCATCCACGTCCACGTGCCCGCGGGCGCGGTGCCCAAGGACGGCCCGAGCGCGGGTGTCACGATGGTGACCGCACTGGTCTCCATGGCGACCGGCCGCAAGGTGCGCGCCGACGTCGGGATGACCGGTGAGGTCACGCTCAACGGGCGGGTCCTGCCGATCGGTGGCGTCAAGCAGAAGTTACTGGCCGCGCAGCGCAACGGACTGAAGACCGTCTTCATCCCGCAGCGCAACGAGCCCGACCTCGACGATGTGCCGGCGGAGGTGCTCGACGCGCTGGACGTCCGGCCGATGGTCGACGTCGCCGACATCATCGCGCAGGCGCTGGAACCGGCCACGGGGGTCGCCACTGCCGCTGCCTGAGGCGGCCATATCCGCAGTGTGGGCGGGTCGCCGCGACGATCGTTGTCGTGACGGCCTGCCCATACTCGTGTTGGGCGATGCCGTGCACGCACTGAATGTGCTTCTGTCCTCGATGACCGGCTATACAGTGGTGTGCGCCACATCCCGTCGCGGTATCGCGGGTGGCCCCGAGTGGCGGGTGAGCGAAAGTGGAGTGTGAACAGCACTGTTGTCGTTCGTATTTCACTCTCGACACGAGAGGACTTCGATGACGACGGATCACCTGACGATGCGGGACCTGTTCGACACCGCTCTGCGACGATTCGGTGAACGGCCCGCGGTCACCTCCGGCGGAGTCGAGCTCAGCTATCGGGAGCTCGTCGAGCAGGCCAACGGTCTGGCGTCGACGATGCACGAACTCGGCGCCTCCGCGGATGCGCCGGTGGCGCTCATGATGAGCAACGGGATCGAATTCGTCGTCGCCGATCAGGCCATCATCCGATGCGGGGCAACGAAGGTGCCGTGCAACGACCTGCTCAGCGGTCGCGACATCGCCTACATCACGCGCGACAGCGGCGCAGTCATCGCGATCGCGACCCATTCCCAACTCTCCTACGCGCTCGACGCGTTGAACGATCCCGACACTCCACTGCGCACCGTGGTTGTGGTCGGCGCGATGCCCGACGACCCTCCACGCGGGGTGATGTCGTGGACCGAGGCCGTGGGGGACGGTCGTCTCGAGCCGCCCGATGTCCTCGTCGATCCCTCCGACCGCGCTCTGATCGCCTACACCGGCGGTACGACCGGGTCACCCAAAGGCGTCGTGCATTGTCAGCGCGGCCTCGCCATCAACGTCCTCAATCACATCATCGAGATCGGCTTCGGCGACGACGAACGTCTGGTGATCACCTCGCCGCTACCGCATTCGGCGGGCTTCCACCTGCAGGCCGGCCTGGTGAAGGGCGCGCACTGCTTCGTCGAGCACGCATTCGATCCGGGTCTGGTCGTCGAGAGAATCGAAAAAGACCGCGGTACTTTCCTTTTCGCCGTCCCGACGATGATCTACCGGCTCATTGACCACGTGAACGCGATCAAAGCCGATCGGACTCCGGATCTCTCCGCCCTGCGGACCATTCTCTACGGTGCCGCACCGATCACGTCGGATCGGTTGACGCAGGGTATCGAGATGTTCGGACCTGTTTTCATGCAGCTGTATGGACAGACCGAGGCGCCCAACTTCATCACCCGGCTCACCCGTGAAGACCATGACGTCGCCCGGCCGGAAAGGCTGGCCAGCTGCGGTCGTCCGACCCCGATGGCCCGGGTCCGCATCGTCGGCGAGGACGGAACCGAACGTGCGGCCGGCGAGATCGGCGAGGTCACCGCGATGACTCCGTTCACCATGGTGGGCTATCACGGACTACCCGAGAAGACCGCGGACACGGTGCGCGACGGCTGGTTGTACACAGGAGATCTCGGGCGCGTCGATGACGATGGTTACCTCTATCTCGTCGACCGGAAGAACGACATGATCATCACGGGCGGGATGAACGTCTACTCCACAGAGGTCGAGAACGTAATCGCCGAACTCGACGCGGTGGCCCAGGTTGCGGTCGTGGGCATTCCGCATCCCGATTGGGGAGAGGCGGTGGCGGCATTCGTGGTCGCCTCGTCGGGTGAGACCCTCGACGAGGCGGACGTGATCACGCATTGCCGAGCCGCCCTGTCCCGCTACAAGGTGCCCAAATCCGTGTGGCTGGTTGACGCTCTCCCGGTGACGGCATTGGGAAAGCTCGACAAGAAGTGGCTTCGGAACAGCGTGGCCGGGTCAACGCCGTCAGGCAGCAAGTGAACAACTGCCGGTCTCTTCCGGCGGCGAGTTCATGCAGGGCATGCCGCTGATCCCGTGGCGGGCCGACGTCCCGCTCTGTCAGGCCGTCACTCCATACGCCTTGATCCGGCGATAGAACGTCGAGCGCGACATGCCCAGGCTCTCCGCGGCCGCGACACGGTTACCGGTGTGCTCGCGAAGGGCGTTGACGATGAGGTCGCGTTCGGAACTCTCGACCGGAGTCAGGGTGCGCCGCGTGGCGGACTGGCAGTACCCGGGCAGATCGCCGGCCTGGATCTCGCCGACCGGACGCCGACGAAGGGCGTGCACCAATGCTTCACGGAGCTGAGAGATGTTGCGTGGCCACGAATACCGCGACAGCACACGCTTGGCTTCCGGGCTCAGCCGGACGCTGCGACCGGGTGCGATCGCGCGCAGTACGGCGGCGGTGATCTGCTCGAAGTCGTCGGTGCGCAGACGAAGCGGCGGCACGGTCACCGAGACCTCGAAGAATCCGAGCAGTTCGCGGAACGGCAGATCGGAGTCGAGGGACGAGTCGGAGACGGTCGCGCAGAACCAGGTCGGACCCTCGCGCGCGGTGATCTCGTCGAGGAGTTCGGTCGCCTGCGACGCCCCGTCCGTCGTGAGCTGGTCGATGTTGCGGACGATGTAGAGCGTGGGGTCGGTGCCGCCGGCGAGGATCGAACCCACGTCGGTCCCCACGGCGTCGGTGCTGAGCTGTGTGGCGTCCACGCTGATGCTGCGCGCCCCGGCATACAGGCCGTGGAACATCTCGGCGGTCAGCGTGAACTTCCCGGTCCCGGACTCGCCGACGATCACCGCGGGTTGGCGGCGGGCCATCGCGTTCTCCAACTCGGTACACGCCCGCACCCATCCGGGCGACCGCCCCGCCACCACACTCTCCGACGGCTGCGCCGCGGTATCGGCGAGCTTCGACGTCTCGGTGGTGCTCACCCCGGCGCGCGGCAGGTGGCGGTCATCGAGCGTGCTGATGCAACCGCGCTCACCGGCGGAGACGATCTCTGCGGTCGTGACGAGCCCGGCGACATCGGAACCGATCATGATCCGTGTCCCGGTGATGTGCACGTGCCGGCCCCGATCGAGCACGACGGTGTCGCTGATCCGCTCACGCCGCTTCATCAGGAAGGTGGCATGCTCACGTAGCGTCCGCTGTTCGTCGGGGGTGAACAGATCCTCGGCCACCGCGTTGGCCATGAACAACGAACTGCCGAACGCGAAGACCGCCCGCTTCGAGGAACGGCTCGTGGCCTGCAGGTAGGTGGAGAAAATGGCCTGCTGGGCCTGGCTGCGGTCGAGCAGCAGGTTCTGTGCGATGTCCTTGGCGGCGCTCTTGACCAGCGCGTGCATGATCGGGCTCCACGAGTTCGTGAGCGTCGAGATGTCGAGCACGCCTTCGACGTGCCGGGTCACCGGGTCGATGATCGGAGCGCCCGAGCACGCGAACGACTGGAGATGTTCGGTGAAATGCTCGGGCCCGACGACGCTGACCGGCCGTCCGGCCTCCAGCACGGTGCCGACGCCGTTGGTACCCATCGCCGTCTCGGCATACGAGAATCCCGGTGCGAACTGCACCCGGTCGAGCAGGCGGCCGACGGCGACCGAGGAGTCGATCCGCCGCACCAGCCGTGCGCGGCGATCGGTGAGGGCGATGACCAGGGGCATGTCGGCGGTGTCGTTGCGTAGTTGCTCCAGGACCGGCTGAGCACAGCCGGCGAGCAGCGAACCGGGATCGATGTCGTCGGAGAACGTGGTGTGAGCGGCTGTGACATCCACACCCGCGGCATGGCTGCGCTGCCACGAGGCGACGACGACGTCATCGACGCCGCCCGCGGCGGCCGGGCCGGCGTCGAGGAAATCCGCTCGAGCTGCGGCAACCCTGAGCAGACGACTCGCGCTGTTCGGCATGTGCCGACCTCCGTCCGGGTCTCGGTGTCGTCGGGATATCTCAATTATCGAAGAGATCCAGGTCACATCGCTACCCCGTCGGCTGTAGCAGGTTGACACACGCTGCGGGTGTGAGACGCGACAAATCTGGTCCTAGGTGTGGCGCACGCCACTTCCGAAGCCAGAGAAGTCTCACGAATGGATCGGCATGGAAACTCTGATCAACATCGACAACGGGGGCACCCTCACCGACATCTGCGTGTGGAATGGGGCGAGCGTCAGCTTCACCAAGACCCTGACCACTCCGCACGACCTGTCCGAATGCCTGTTCACCGGCATCGAGAAGGCGTCGACGAATCTCTATGGTGAGCCCGACATCACCCGACTCCTGCACCAGGCCCACCACATCCGGTACTCGACCACTCAGGGCACCAATGCCCTGGTGGAACGTAAGGGGCCGATGATCGGCATCGTCACCACGATCCCGGATCTGCGCGAGCGCATGGAGGTCACCGAGGCGGAGGCGAAGCTGTTCGCCGGCCTCGTGGATGAGCGGATCGCCGTCCTCGACCCCGACTCGGACGATCTGGAGTTCGAGGCGGTGCAAGAGGTCAACCGGCTGACCACCCTGGGCGCGGCCCGCGTGGTGATCGTGGCGGCGACCGTCGAGCAGGAACGGCATCTGCGACAGATCCTGCTGCGCAAGTTCCCGCGCCACCTGCTCGGCTCGGTACCGCTGATCTACAGCTGGGAACTCGCCGGCGACCGCAAGGACGAACGGCGCGCGTGGTCCTGCGTGGTCAACTCGTTCCTGCACCCGACGATGGAGCGCTTTCTGTACGGCGCCGAGCGCCGGCTCAAGGAGTACAAGGTCGCCAACCCGCTGCTGGTCTACCGCAATGACGGCGCGTCGTCGCGGGTCGCCAAGTCCATCGCACTCAAGACCTATTCCTCGGGTCCACGGGGCGGTCTCGAGGCCACCGCCGCACTCGCGAAGGTCTACGGCCTGGGGCATGCGCTGATGATGGACATCGGCGGTACCACCACCGACGTGGGTGTCGTCCGCGACCACGAGGTCGCCGCCCTCAACCGCGGCACCATCGAGGGCGTCGACATCTCCTACCCGATGAGCGACGTCGCCTCCACCGGTGTGGGCGGATCGTCGGTCATCGCGGTCGTCGACGGCGCGATCACCGTGGGACCGCAGTCGGTGGGGGCGGCTCCCGGACCCGCCTGCTTCGGCTTCGGCGGCAAACAGGCCACGATCACCGACGTCAACCTGCTGCTCGGGGTGCTCGACGCCGACACCTATCTCGACGGAACCTTCACCCTCGATCCCGAACGGTCGCGGGCGGTCATCACCGAGACCATCGCCGAGCCGCTCGGCATCGGCCTCCCCGATGCGCTGATCCGGATGGAGAACGCGTACTTCGCGGCGCTGGCCGGTTCCTTCGCCTCGTGGGTGCAATCCGGCACCACCCTGGTGGCCTTCGGTGGCGCCGGACCGATGAGCGCCGCGGGCGCCGCGCGACTCGCCGGCGTCAACCGGGTCCTGATCCCGCGTACCGCGGCCGTGTTCTCCGCATTCGGCATCGCCTTCTCCGACATCGGCAAGACCTACGAGGTACTCGTCGGCGAGGCGAGTGCGGACGCGGCGGCCGCCATCTACGACGACCTCCTCGCCCGCGCGGAGCGGGACATGTTCCAGGAGGGCTACGCGCTCGCCGACTGCGAGACGTCCTGGCAGCTCGTCGTCGAGAACCCGGACGACGGTGAGGTGCGGCGGATCGGGTACCTGCGCGGCGACGAGGTCGACTACCCGGGACATGCCGTCTCGCTGGAGCTCACCGCGACCGCGACGCTGCCTCATCCCGTTCTCGAGGCGGACGTCGAACCCGCTGCCCGACCAGCGCCTTCGGCGGGCACCCGGCAGGTGCGTTCGTCGGCCGATCAGATCGACGACGTGCCCGTGCACGTCCTCGACGACCTCGAACCGGGCCACACCGGTCAGGGTCCCGCGATCATCGAGGGCCCCTTCTTCACCGCCCGTGTCCTGCCTGGCTGGTCGTTCCGGATCACCGCATCCGGCGACATCTTCCTCACCGACGCGCACTGACCACCGGCCGCGTCCATCCATCCCACACCCCGAAAGGAGGACTCCGATGCGAGTCCCCATGACCGAATACCTGCTCATCGATCTCGACGCCGAACGTTGGCTGTGCCGTGTGTGCGGCCACGACATGGGTTCGGCCCACGACAACTACAAGCCCGGAACGCTTGCCTACGATCGTGATCCGCGCGAGATCCATCAGCCGATCATCGACCCCGAGCGCTACGAGTACACCTTCAGTCCCGACCCGGGTTTCTGCCGCATCGTCGAGTACTACTGCCCGGGCTGCGCGACACAGATCGAGGTGGAGTACCTGCCGCCGGGCCATCCGCCCGCCGTCGACATGCTCATCGACATCCCCGCCCTGCGTCGGCAATGGGAGGAGCGCGGCTGCGACGCCGAGGAGGTCCACAACTACGGACCCGGCGACGACGCGCAGAAGTACACCGCAGAACTCAAGTCCGCCGGTCACATCCGCTGATCCGACCCGATCCACGAAAGCCCACAGGAGTCACCAATGAAACGCATCTCCGTTGACATCGGCGGAACATTCACCGACTGCTTCTTCGTCTGGGACGACACCTACGTCGATGCCAAGGCGCTCACCACCCACCACAACCTCGCGATCGGCTTCAACGACGCCCTGGACCTCGCATGCAAACGCGCCGGACTCGACCGCTCGACCGTGCTGTCGGAGGTCGACTCGGTTCGGTACGCGACCACGCTGGGCACCAACGCGCTCATCGAACGCAACGGCCCCAAGGTCGCCGCGATCGTCACCCACGGCTTCGAGGACACCATCCCGCTGTCCCGCGGCCGTGGCTACGGCGAGGGCCTGGACTATTCGATGCAGCAGAACCTGCCCGCGGCCGAACGGCCGGAACCGTTGGTCCCGCGCAAGCTGATCCGATCGGTCAAGGAACGCATCAACTCCGCCGGCCAGGTGGTGGCCAGGCTCGACCCCGACGACGTCCGATCGGTCGTCCGGGAACTCGTCGACGCCGGCGCCGAGGCGATCGTCGTCTCTCTGACCAACGCCACCGAGAACCCCGACCACGAGTTGGCGATCCAGGAGATCATCCTCGACGAGTTCCCGCCGCACGAACTCGGCGCGATCCCGGTCCTGCTCGGCCACCAGGTGTCCGGGCGCAAGGGCGAATACGTGCGGGCCACCTCGACCATCGTCGACGGCTACCTGCACTCGATCATGTTCCACGCGCTCTCACAGTTGTCGAACAACCTGCGCGACTTCGGATACGACCGCCCCATGCTCGTCATCCACAACTCCGGCGGCATGGCGCAGATGAACTCCACCGATGCACTGCAGACGATCCACTCCGGTCCCATCGCCGGCGTCGGCGCGGCCGAGCACCTGTCCACCGAGACCGGTCTGGGACACGTCATCTCCACCGACATGGGCGGCACCTCCTTCGACATCGGGCTCGTACCGGAAGGCGGGGTCAAACACTACGACTTTCTGCCCACCATCGATCGCTGGCTGGTCTCGGTGCCCATGGTTCACCTCGACACCCTCGGCGCGGGTGGTGGTTCCATCGCGAGCTACGACCGCATCCACAACTCGATCAAGATCGGCCCGCAGTCCGCGGGATCCAACCCCGGACCCGCATGCTACGACCGCGGCGGGCTGCGGCCCACCGTCACCGACGCCGACCTGCTGCTGGGCTACCTCGACCCGGAGAACTACGCGAACGGCTTCATCAAGCTGAATCCGCGCCGTTCGAAGTTCGCGATGGAAGAGAATCTCTGCGATCACCTCGACATGGATGTCATCGATGTATGCCGGGTGATCAAGGACAGTGTCGACGAACAGATGGCCATCGGCATCGGCAAGGAACTGCGCGTGCGCGGATATCTCCCCGAGGACTTCACGATGCTGGCCTACGGCGGCAACGGACCGCTGCACGCCTGCGGCATCGCACGCCACGCCGGTATCAAACGGGTTCTGGCGCCGCCGTTCTCGTCGGTGTTCTCCGCCTGCGGCGCCGGCAACATGAAGCAGCTGCACTTCCACGAACGCGGCGTGCACATCACCATGTACAACGCCACCACCCGCGCCCTGCACGACGACTACGATGAGCTGAACGCGGTGATCACGGAGTTGGAGGATCAGGGTCGCGAAGACCTCATCCGGCAGGGATTCTCCGGTGACGATGTGCGGCACCGGCTCGAGCTGGACATGCGCTACGGCAATCAGCTACTGACACAGGCGGTGACGCTGCCGGACATCTCCCGCGTCCGCGGCGTCGGCGACATCCTGGAGATCATCAAGATCTTCGGCGACGTCTACAGCCACCGATTCGGCGCCGCGTCTGCGGCACCCGAGGCCGGAATTCGCTGCAACACAGTCCGAGTTGCCTCATTTGTGGACGGCGACGTGGTGAACTTCGATTCCCTCGACGCGGTCGGCGCCCGGACCGAGCCCGCGCCCGTCGGACACCGTAAGGCCCACTTCATCGGCATCGACAAGGCCATCGACACCCCCGTCTACGACCAGGAAGCACTGACCGCCGATGCCGTCATCCACGGTCCCGCGATCGTGACCACGGAGACCACGACATTCCTCGTGGAACCCGCCTGGCGTCTGGAACCCACCAAGCAGGGCGCGGTCT
>NZ_BAHC01000180.1 GCF_000298195.1 Gordonia rhizosphera NBRC 16068
GTCGGAAGCGTTGCAGCTGGCCTATTCTCAACCTGACGAAGATCCCGTGTTCATCCCCGAGAACCTCTACGTCATCGGCACCATGAACCTCGCCGACCGTTCGCTGGCGATCGTCGACTTCGCGCTGCGGCGTCGCTTCGCGTTTGCCGACTTGTCGCCGCAGTTCAACAGTGCTTGGCGGAAGTTCGTGTCGGAGCGGAACGGAATCGACATCTCCACCCTCGCAGACCTGGGTAACCGCATCGGGGCGCTGAACACGCAGATCACCGAGGATCGCTCTCTGGGCGCGCAGTACTGCATCGGCCACAGCTTCTTCACACCGACCAACGACACGAGGGTCGACGACACGGGAGCCTGGATCAGCGATGTCGTCGAGCAGGAGATCCGCCCGCTGCTGTCCGAGTACTGGTTTGACGATCCCAAGAGAGTCGAGGCCGAGACCGCGAAGTTGATCGGCACGTCGTGACCGTTCCCGGCATCATTACCAGTGGCAGCACCGCCATCCCGGTGCGCAACCTCTGGCTGCTGATGCTTTACGCTTCCAAGCTGTTTCAACACGACCAGCGGATTCAGAAGGGTGACGTCGAGGACAATCCGGATGAGCTATTCGATCTGGTGGCCGAAATCCTGGTCACCGCCACCGAGCGGCGCCTGCAGCGAAGTCTCGGTCGGCAGTACCGATCTCGGTCCGACACGCTCACACGGGTTCGCGGACAGATCGACGTGCTCACCACCGAGTCGAGACTGCTGCTCGCGCAGGGACGGGTCGCCTGCAGGTTCGACGAGCTCTCGGTCGACAACCTCCGCAACCGCGTGCTGCGAACTGCTCTGGTACTCGCTGCCCGCCACGTCGCCGACGTCACACTGGAACGCCGGGCACGGGGTCTGGCGGACATCCTCGACCAGTACGGCGTCTCGCCACGGCTGGTTACGCAACGCGAGGCTGCTCAACTCACCCTGGGTCGAAACGAGCAGGACGATGTCGAAGCCATCGATGCGGCACAACTCCTCCTGCAGATGACGATCCCCGCAGAGTCAGCGGGCAAGCAGACAACGCGTGATCCGGAACGTGAGGCCGAGGCGATTCGTCGACTCTACGAGGCGGCGGTGCGCGGTTTCTACCGGGCCGTCTTACCGCCCGACTGGAAGGTCGCTTCCGGTGAGGTCCACCATCACTGGCCGGTCACCGACGGGAGCGGTGGGTTGACGGCGATTCTGCCCATCATGAAGACGGACACCCTGCTCGAGTCCGCCTCACGACGCATCATCGTCGAGACCAAGTTTGCAGATGCTCTCAAACCGAATCAGTACGGTGCCGTCAAACTCTCACGCGACCACCTCTTCCAGCTCTACGCGTATGTGCAGACACAGCACGGCAAGGACGAGCTGTCGACGACGGCCGAAGGGGTGCTGCTCTATCCGGTGGTCGGACAACATCTCAATGAAACGGCGACGATCCAAGGGCATCGATACCAATTCTTGACCGTGGACCTCGGCGGAAGCACTGCCGGCATCCGGGATGTCCTGCTGAGCGTTCCGCGGAACGCGGTCGAGGCCGTTGATGCGCCGGGTCCGACACATGGAATCTGACGAGCGTCGTCGTGATGACAGCACCTCGCGAGCGGCGGTTGTTGTCGAGAAGTCGGATGTCGTCGTCACACCAAGCTCACGCGAGGGCGACGTTCCATCTCCCGACCCGGTTTGCTACCTCCAACGCGGCCAGGTCGCGCCGGACGATGATCCGCATCGATACTTCTCATCGGCAGAACAAGCGACGGCTGAGCAGCTGGAGGCGCTTTACCCGTCAATCAGATTGGTGTCGATCGATGCCATGGATGGCGTGTACGGGAAGGCTGCAGATGCTCTTGCTGGCGGCCGAGCTGTCGAGCTCAAGCGGATAGCTGGCACCGCGCAGCCGGTCACAGCGGCAGTGAAACAGGTCCGTCGTGCGCTCGGACAAACGAACGACCTAGTGGTAGTGGACGCGAGAGAAGCCCTGCTGAGCAGGGAAGAAGCACTTCGCGCACTGACGCTGTCCGCCGCGCGGTACGGCGCGACGGTCAGCGAGATCCTGATCATCTACAGTGCGGAGGCGGACGTCGCCGCGGTAGGCTGGGCCCGTGAGCAGTGACGAGATCAGCATCTATGTGGACGACACTCCGGTCGCCACGGTGGAGGCTGTCCGCGACATCGCCGCTCACGTCATCACGGAGTCCGGCCTTGTTCCGAATGGATACTCCGCGTGGGATGTCGACTCGGGCGAGGGCGAGTTCGTCGCAGGAGCGAATCTCTCGGTGAATCTCTACCACATCCGTGAGCCCAACCTGAGCCACCTCGCATCCCTGATCTGCGACGCCCTCCGCGACAAGCTCGGTGTCCGTGCACGCGTCGAGTCCGAGGTCGAACTCACCAGTATGTGAATCGACCCCGCACGTGGTCGGTAGCGCTCGGAGCTATGGCGTTCAACGTCGCCGCCCGCTCCCAGGATGTCCACTGGGCAGCTCTATGCTGCTGCGGCGAGGCGATACGTCGTAGACCGGTCCCGAGGTGGTGGGTTTCTTCTGCCGCCGTCCCTTGACAGGCCGAACCGGTGGCAAGTCGGCCGGTTGGCGGGTGCGCAGGTCGAGCGCGCACCCGTGCGAAGGTTCTGTCGAGTGGAATTCTCTATTGCAGAGTCGGCAGATTCGCCGTGGCGCAGCAACTCTCGACGTTGCGCGTACCAGAGGTTGTCGGCTCACTCGAGAGTCGCACCTCGCAGCGAGGACTCCGATGTAGTCGACGCTGAGCCGGAGCTCGTGGGCGAGCGCGGAGGTGGTGGACCTGATCTGGCCTGTGACTGCGTTCCCGCAGTCGGCCGGGCCGATTCGGATGGCGTCTTCGCGCGCGTGACGGGTTGCTTTCGAGCAGTGGGTTGTGGGCTCCTTGTCGATGGCGTCACCTTGGGCGGCTTCTTGCCGCCTGGCCGCCTTGTTGCGTGCGCCACAGGGAGTCCGAAGATTGATGTCAATTTCCGCAGCTCGTTCGTCTCGGCCTTCGTCAGTTGGCGTCCGCGCGCGGCCCAGGCGAGTGTGTCCCGCCGTGTCCGCAATGCAGCGGAGGACTTCTTGCTGTGTGTTTGGCGGATCTGTCGGACAACCGCGGGACGGACAAGACTGGACGCGTTCTTGACCGTCTTGTCTCCGAGACGGCGAGCAAGTTTGACTTCCGCGTGGACCGGCAGGCCGACGTCGTTCGCTATCGCGTGCACAGCGGTACCGGACATTGTCACCCCTCTCTGGTGAGTCCGGCTCGTTCAGAAATGCCGGGCGTCTACAAAGTGAGAGTGATTAAATTTAGAACACGCAAATCCGACATCCGCCGGGAGGGCTGCACCGATTGATCGTTTGTCCGAACGCGGTCAAGGCCGCGACCGCCTGCGGCGAGGTCGCCTCCGACGACTGGTAGACCGCCGTCACGCGAATGCTGGAGGACGCACGCAAGCACATGCGTTCCCGAACTCAGCTGCTCCGGGTCGTCGCGGTCAGATGCGGAAACCCCTTGCGGCGGTCAAGGATCGAGATGTCGAAATTGCCGGATGAACTCGTCCCGCTCGCTGCGCTCACGGCGCCAGTGCCGTCGATACGTGTGGTGTAGAGATTCACCTTGGCGGGCAGCAGGATCGGCTTGCCGAACCGAACCGCGTAAGTGACGTCATCTCCGAGCTGGGCCTCGACGTTCGCGATCGCGGCTGCGGCGCTCCACATCCCGTGAGCGATCGCACGGGGAAAGCCGAAGGCCTTGGCGGCCAGGTTACCCATGTGGATCGGGTTGCGGTCCCCCGACGCCTCCGCGTATCCACGGATGCGACCGAGGTCGACGGTGAGCACCGCGTCCGGTGGCGGCGGGGCGACCTGCTTGGGCTCCGGGCCGCGCGGTTCGTCGGATAGGCTCGTCCGCTGCTGCCTGAGGAAGGTGCCGACCTGCTCGCCGACCACCTCCGAGCCGACGGTGAACTCGGAGATGACGTCGATCAGCATGCCCTTGCGGTGCTCACGCAGATTCTGCGCGTGCGTCTCGATGGTCAACGGCTCGTCGATGCCGATCGGTCGTCGGCGGCGGATGGTGTTCTCCACGTGGACCGAGCCGACGGCGCCGAAGGGGAACTCGCGCAGTGTCATGAGCTTCATGACCAGCGGGAACTGCATCACGAACGGGTAGGTCAACGGCAGCGCCGAGCCGAACCGTTGGCCGGTCGCCCGGCAGTAGTCGTGCAGGCGGTCGGCATCGACGCGCACGTCGTCAAGCCGGAACCGGGTGTCGGGGATGAGCGCGTCGGGGCCGACCGACCCCGATTTCCCGATGACCGGCAGCATCGCCCCGATGGCCTTGGAGTACACCTCGCGGGTCCTCGGAGGTGCAGGCAGCGTGATCGTCCTCGACATCACGCCCCCAACAGAGCCTGGCCGCACACGCGGACGACGTTGCCGGTGACCGAACTCGACGCTGGGTTGGCGAAGTAGGCGACCGTCTCGGCGACGTCGACGGTCTGTCCGCCCTGCTGCAGCGAACTCATGAGCCGCCCCGCCTCGCGGGTCGCGAGCGGGATGGCCGCGGTCATCTTCGTCTCGATGAAGCCGGGGGCCACGGCGTTGATGGTGACGCCCTTCTCGGCGAGGATCGGCGCATAGGTGTCGACGAGGCCGATCACCCCGGCCTTGGACGCACCGTAGTTCGTCTGGCCGCGGTTACCGGCGATCCCGGCTATCGACGACACGTCGATGACCGCGCCGCCGGGACGCAACGCACCCTTGTCCAACAGGTCGTTGACCAGCTTCTGCGGGGCGATCAGGTTGACCGCGATCACCGCATCCCAGCGTGCGGCGTCCATGTTGGCCAGGAGTTTGTCGCGGGTGATGCCGGCGTTGTTGACGACGATGTCGAGGCCGCCGTGGCGCTCGAGCGCGTGTTCGGCGAGCTTGGCGCCCGCGTCGTCGGCGGTGACGTCGATCGGGAACGCGGTGCCCTTGATCTTGTTCGCGGTCTTCGACAGGGCCTCACCGGCCTGTGGAACGTCGGCGGCGATGACGTGGGCACCGTCGCGGGCAAGGACCTCGGCGATGGTGGCGCCGATACCGCGGGCGGCACCGGTCACCACCGCGACCTTGCCCGCCAGCGGTTTGTCCCAGTCTTCCGGCGCCGACGCGTCTGCCGGGCCGACCCGGATCACCTGGGCGTCGACGAAGGCCGACTTCGCCGACAGTACGAACCGGACGGTCGACTCCAGACCGGTCAGGCCGGTCTTGGCGTCGGGGGAGAGGTAGACGAGCTGCGCGGTCGCGCCCTTGAGTAGTTCCTTGCCCACCGACCTCGTGAAGCCCTCGAGCGCGCGCTGCGCGACGTGCTCGTCGGGGTCGGACACGAGTTCGGGGGTGGTACCGATGACGAGAAGACGCGCGCACGGCGCGAGGGAACGCATGTTCGGCCCGAAGAACTCGAAGAGCTGACCCAGCTGCGCCGGCGACGTGATGCTGGTGGCGTCGAAGGCGAGTGCACCATACTTGTCGGCGCCCTGGCCGGTGGTGGCGTTATGGATGAGCGTGTAGTCGGGGTGTGACAGCATCTCGCGCAGGGGTTCGACCAGGCGGCCGGAACCGCCGAGCCGGACCGGGCCGGGCAGTGCCGGCTCCGACGACTTGTAGCGGCGTAGCGTGGGCGGCACGGGCAGCCCGGCCTGCTTGGCGATGAACGCGCCGGGCGCGGAATGGACGAAGGTCGAGTAGAGGCCGGGGTTTCCGTTCGAGGCCACGGGAGTTCTCCTCAGTCGTGTGGGCAGGTCGAAGGGTCTGCGACGACGCCAGGGGAGCGCCGTTCGACAACTAACTTACTCATGAGTAAGAATACTCTATAGATACCGAACCACACCCCTGGGAGATCGAAGTGGCCTACACCCCCAAGACCCGCAGCCTGCGTCCGGTCGCGATCCTCGGCGGCAATCGCATCCCGTTCGCCCGCCAGGACAAGGCCTACGCCAAGATCAGCAACCAAGAGATGTTCACCGCAGCCCTGGACGGGCTCGTGAGTCGTTTCAACCTGCAGGGTGAGCGGCTCGGCATGGTCGCCGGCGGCGCCGTGCTCAAGCATTCCCGGGACTTCAATCTGATCCGCGAGTGCGTGCTCGGTTCCGCGCTCTCGCCGTACACCCCTTCTTTCGACATGCAACAGGCCTGCGGAACCGGCCTGCAGGCCATCGTCGCGGTCGGCGACGGTATCGCGTCGGGTCGCTACGACGTCGCGGTCGGCGGCGGCGTGGACACCACCTCCGACGCCCCGATCGGCGTCTCGGAGTCGATGCGGCGGCAAATGCTGGAGGTCAACCGGGCCCGCAGCGCCAAGGACCAGCTGCTCGGCGCGGTCCGGCTGATCGGGAAGCTGGGTATCGAGATCCCGCGCAACGGCGAGCCGCGTACCGGCATGTCGATGGGTGATCACGCTGCGATCACCGCGAAGGAGTTCGGCATCAACCGCGCCGACCAGGACGCCCTGGCCGCGGCCAGCCATCGCAACATGGCCGCCGCCTACGACGCAGGCTTCTTCGACGACCTCATCACCCCGTTCGGTGGCCTGACCCGCGACGAGAACCTGCGCCCGGATTCGTCGACGGAGAAGCTGGCCACCCTCAAACCCGTCTTCGGGGTCTCGCTCGGCGACGCGACCATGACCGCGGGCAACTCGACCCCGCTCACCGACGGTGCGTCGACGGTGCTGCTGGCCGGCGACGAGTGGGCGCAGGCGAGGGGCCTGCCGGTGCAGGCCTATCTCGTCGACAGCGAGACCGCGGCCGTCGACTACGTCAACGGCCCCGACGGACTGTTGATGGCCCCCACCTACGCGGTGCCGCGTCTGCTCGAACGCAACGGGCTCACCCTGGCCGACTTCGACTTCTACGAGATTCACGAGGCGTTCGCCTCGGTCGTGCTCGCGACCCTGTCCGCGTGGGAGTCCGAACAGTACTGCAAGGAGCGTCTGGGCCTCGACGGCGCGCTCGGCGTCATCGATCGCGCCAAGCTCAACGTGCACGGTTCGTCGCTCGCGGCCGGCCACCCGTTTGCGGCCACCGGTGGACGCATCGTCGCGCAGGCGGCCAAGACGCTCAAAGAGAACGGTGGCGGTCGCGCCCTTATCTCGATCTGCGCGGCCGGAGGACAGGGCGTTACCGCCATCATCGAGGGATAGCCGGTCCGGTCGGCATCGATCTGGTCACATCAGCCGAAAAAAAGTCTCCGGAAAGCTGTAACGCGGCGGAAATTAGCGTAGATATAACGGATAGCTCCGGCTGAGCTGCCAGACCCCCGACCCGGCAGCTCGGCCGGAGCGCCTTCGTTCGGGCCTTCGGGTCCCTTCGCGGGGTTCCCACAGCGCGCATCCGCTGCGCGGTTTCCTTATGGTTGTCGACGTGATCAGATCCCCGGCCGCGCGTGCGGTGGTGCGCGTCGTCGTCGGAATCCTCGCGTTCGCCGGCATCGTTCTCGCAGCCGATTTCGTGGCCTCGAAGAACTCGACCGCCCGGGGTGTCGTCGTCGCCGGTATTCCCGCCGGGAACCTCGACGACGCGCAGACGCAGGCCGTCCTCGACGATCTGTCCGACCGCGCCACCCGCCGTGTAGCGCTCCGCACGTCGTCGGGAACCGTCACGGTGGCACCCGACGCGCTCGGGTTGACCTTCGACCGAGACGCCACCCTCGCACGCCTCATGGAGCAGCCGCGCAACCCGCTCACTCGGGTCCTCGCACTGTTCGGCCGGTCACGGACCGTGGAACCGGTGGTGGCGGTCGACCGCGGAGCCGTCGAGGTGACGCTCGACGAGCAGCGGTCCACTCTCGAGACGGCCGCTGTCGAGGGCGGGATCCACTACGACGGTGTCACCCCGGTCGCCGACCTGCCGGCCGCCGGCAAGCGCGTCGATCGCGACGACGCGATGTCGGCGCTCACCGACCGCTGGCTCTACGCGAAACCCATCGATCTTCCCCTCGAGGATTTTTGGCCGACGGTGTCCGCCGACGTCGTGCGCAACACGGTCGCGGGCGCGGCGACCCGGGCCGTCGCGGGGCCGCTGACCTTCCGGGGTACGGGTGACATCGCGGTGCGCCTCGAGCCGGCGCAGCTGGGCTCGATCCTCACCTTTGTGCCCGATGGCACCGGTGGGCTGGCCCCGGCGATCGAAGACAAGGGCGCGGTGGCCCTGCTGGGAGGGCGTCTGGGGCGAACCGAACGCAAACCCGTCGATGCCAGGTTCTCGATGGCATCCGGTGAACCAAGGGTGGTGCCGTCCCGCGACGGGGTGCGTCTTGACTGGGACAAGACCCTCGCGTCGGCGGCCGCGGTCGCGACCGGCGCCGATGCCTCCGACGCCCGCCGCGTCGAGGTCGCCTACCAGCCGATCAAGCCACGCTTCGACACCGCGTCCGCCCGCCGACTCGGCATCCGCGAGGTGGTCGCCGAGTACACCACATCGGGCTTCAGCAGCGCCTCGGGGGAGAACATCCGGCTCGTCGCCGCCGAGGTCGACGGCGCCCTGGTCAAGCCGGGCGCGACGTTCTCGCTGAACACCCATACCGGTCCGCGCGGCACCGCGCAGGGATACGTGACGTCGACGATCATCGATCACGGGCACGCCGAACAGGCGGTCGGCGGCGGCATCTCCCAATTCGCGACGACCCTCTACAACGCCACCTATTTCGCCGGGCTCGAGGACGTCGACCACACCGAGCACAGCTACTACATCTCCCGCTATCCCGAGGCGCGCGAGGCGACCGTCTTCGAAGGTGCGATCGACCTGAAGTTCCGCAACAACACCCGACACGGCGTCTACATCGAGACGAGTTGGACTTCGTCGGCGATCACGGTGCGGTTGTGGGGAACCAAGACTCGGGAGGTGCAGTCGATCACGGGTGAGCGTCACTCCTACACCGACCCGCCGTCGCTCGAGTTCCCGAAGGGCGAGAACTGCATCGCATCCGGCGGCAACCGCGGATTCACGACGTCGGACACACGCATCGTCACCGACGCCCGTACCGGCGCGGAGATCAGCCGCCACACCCGCACGGTCCGCTACGACCCAGAACCTAAGGTCACCTGCAAGTGAACACCCCTCTGGACCGAGCGATAGAACGCTCGATAGGCTCCGCAATGTGGATATCAATGGAGCAAGTGCAATTGTCACGGGCGGCGCGTCGGGCATCGGCGAGGCCGCGGTCCGCCAGCTGGCGGCCAAGGGTGCCAAGGTCGTCGTCGCCGACCTGCAGGCCGACAAGGGGGAAATCCTCGCCAAGGAGGTCGGCGGAGCATTCGTGCGCGTCGATGTCACCGACACCGCTCAGATCGAGGAGGCCGTCAACAAGGCGGTCGAACTCGGTCCGCTGCGGGCGCTGGTGAACTCCGCCGGCATCGGCTGGGCGCAGCGCACCATCGGCCGCGACGGCGAGTTCGCCTCGGCACACAACCTGGACGCCTACAAGAAGGTCATCGCGATCAACCTGGTCGGCACCTTCGACTGCATCCGGCTGGCCGCGACCGCGATGAGCCGCAACGAGCCGCTCGAGTCCGGTGAGCGTGGCGCCATCGTCAACATGGCCAGCGTCGCCGCATTCGACGGTCAGATCGGCCAGGCGTCGTACTCGTCGTCGAAGGGCGGCGTCGTCGGCATGACCCTGCCGGTCGCCCGCGACCTCGCGGCTGTCGGTGTGCGCGTCAACACCATCGCCCCCGGCCTGATCGACACCCCGATCTACGGCGAGGGCGAGGCCGCTGAGGCGTTCAAGGCCAAGCTCGGCGAGTCGGTGCTGTTCCCGCATCGTCTCGGCCAGCCCGACGAGCTGGCGTCGATGGTCGTCGAGCTGGTCACCAACTCGTACATGAACGCCGAGGTCGTCCGCGTCGACGGCGGCATCCGGATGCCACCGAAGTAGTTCTCTCTTTCAGCTACACCTAAAACTCCCACTTACACACGAGATTGCGTGTGCAAGTGGGAGTTTGGTGTGCGTGGGGACCGAGGCTGCCATTGAAATGGTACGGTCGCTGCCATGAGAACTACCATCGACCGTTCGGGTCGTGTGGTGGTGCCCAAGGAACTTCGGGATCGGGTTGGCCTGGTGCCGGGGGAGGTGGAGATCACCGTTTCGGGCAACGCACTCGTCCTCGAGCCGGTCACCATCGACGTACTCGTTGAGGTGGACGGTCGATTGCTCCTTCCTGGGGGAGGGCCCGAACTCTCCACCGACGACATCCGTGAGCTTCGTCTTGGCGACCAGCGCTGACACGATCAGTCTGGACCGTCGTTCTGAACCGATCTATCGCGCGCTGGGCGTGCGTCTGACGTTGCTCTGACGGCGGCCGGGCGCGTCGGCCACCAGAACGCGCCACGCTGCAGCACGGACAGCGATGGGACGAGCATCGGTGCCATCACGCAGGACGCCAGGATCACGCCGATCGCTACACCGGCCCCCAATTCCTCGAGGTTCTTCAGTCCGGTCAGGGTCAGCGACGCGAAGGTGAGACCGAGGATGACGCCGGCCGCCGCCGCGGTCTGACCGTTGCGGGTGATGGCGATCCGGGCCGCGTCCGGCGGCGCTTTTCCGGCGACGAACTCCTCGCGCACCCGTTCGGCCATCAGGATGTTGTAGTCGGTGCCGATGGCGACCACGAACAGATAGAGCACGATGGGCGTGGAGAAGTCGATGCCGGAGTAGTCCAGGATGTGCTGGAAGACGATGACCAGCGCGCCGAGAGTCGCGGCGAAGGTCACGAACACGCTGACCAGCAGGTTCGCCGGGGCGAGGACCGCCAGGAGCAGCGCACCGAGGATCACCCACACGATGATCACCGCGGTGGGGAACACGTGTCGGGTGTCGGAGTGCAGTTGAGAGCGGACGTCGGCCAGCGTCGCGGTCTGCCCGCCGACGGCGACCACCGCACCCGGCACCGACGAATGCGCGACCGGCCGCAACGAGTCGTCGATGGTGTCGAGGGCCTGGGTGGAGAACGGTGAGGTGTCCAGGACGACGTTGACGACGGCTGCGGTGCCGTCCCCGCTGATACGTGGCGGGGTCACGGCCGCGACGCCGGGTACCCCCTCGAGGTTCGTCGTCAGCGTGGCCAGCTCGTTCTGCGGAATCGGCCCGGACGACTTCACATAGACCTGCGTGGGGCTGAGATCACCCGGCGGCATCGAGGCGGCGAGGGTGTCGAACGCCACCTGTGACGGCGTGTCCGACGGCATCTCGCCGAGGGTGTTGTAGGTGGCCTTGTAGCCGGAACTGAACACGGCGAGCACGATCAGCAGGGCGCCGATGAGAACCGCGGTGATCGCCGGGCGATGCGCGACGCCGCGGCCGAGCGCCGCGAACACCGAGCGCTGCGGTTCGTGGCCGGGACCGACCGGCCAGAACATCACCTTCGAGCCGATCGCGATCACCGCGGGAATCAGCGTCAGCGCGGTGATCAGCATGACCGCGACCGCGATGATGAGTCCCGGCGCCAGTGAGTTGAGGGACCCGAGCCGGGCGAGGAACAGCGCTGCGAATGCGCCGATGACCGTCAGCGCCGACGATGCGATGACCCGCCCGACCGCGCTGGTGGCCCCCACGAGCGCGTCCAACCGTTCCTCGCCGTCGCGCAGGTGTTCGCGGTAGCGGAACAACAGGAAGACCGTGTAGTCGGTGCCGACGCCGAACAGGACCACCACCAGGATCGCATCCAGGGTGGTGCTGACCTCGAAGTCGAAGATCTGTGTCGCCCAGGCGGTCAGGCCGCGCACGGTCAGGAACACGACGGCGATCACGATCACCGGCAGGACGGCGATCAGCGGGCTGCGGAACAGGATGCCCAGGGTGGTCAGGATGACGATGACGGTGGCGATCGTGATGATGCGTTCGGCGTCGTTGTAAGCGTTGTTGCTGTCCACCAGGATCGCGGCGTTGCCGGTCAGTCCGGAGGTGAGGTCGGTGTTCGTCAGCGCCGACGACGCCGCATCGCGGACCGCCGGCACCGCGGCATCGACATCGGGGTCACCGGGCTGGCCGTCGAAGGCCACCTGCAGGGCAACGACCTCGTCGTCGGGGGCGACCGACTGCGGACCCGCGGTCACGGTGGTCACGCCGGGGATCTTGTCGTTCTGCAGGGTGGTGGCGAGGCCGAGGGCGGTCTGCTGATCGGCCGGCGAGAGTTGGCCGCCGTCGGTGCGCGAGACGACCAGGGTTCCGGTGGCGCCGGCGGTGGCGGGGAAGTACTCGTTGCCGATGTTCTGCGCGTCCACCGACTCGAACGACGACGGCAGGAAGTCCTGCTGGTTTCCGGTGGTGTGGTCGGAGAGGTTGGGGGCGAACACGATGATCGCCCCCACCGCGATCGCCCACACGACGACCACACGCCACGGATGAGCGGCGACGACACGTGCGAGTACAGCGAACATCGCTGGGCCTCTCGAGGGACTGCCTGGGAATCTACCCGCCGCGTGGTCACCGATGTGGCGGTTTGTGCTTGTCCCAATGGTCCCCTCGGTGCCCCTCAACCGCAAACGCGCACCCGTGAGAGGTACGCGTTTGCTCAGAGCGGTTTCAGAGGCGGATCAGAAGACCGACTCGTCGACCTCCATCACGTCGAGATCGATGTTCTCGACGGTGCCGCGGACGGCGGTCAGCAACGGCAGCATGTTCTTCGCGAAGAAGCTCGCGACGGCGATCTTGCCGTTGTAGAACGCGGTGTCATCCTCCGAGACGCCCGCATCCAGCGCGGCCAGCGCCACCTCGGCCTGACGCAGCAGCATCCAGCCGATGAGCAGGTCGCCGACGGCGAGCAGGTAGCGCACCGACCCGAGGCCGACCTTGTAGAGCTCCTTCGGATTTTCCTGCGCGCCCATCAGGTACCCCATGAGCGTGCCGGTCATCGCCTGCACATCCTCGAGGGCCGTCTTGAGCAGCGCACGCTCGGCCTTCAGGCGGCCGTTGCCGCCCTCGGCGTCGAGGAACTCCTGGATCTGACCCGACACATGCGCCAGCGCGGCGCCCTTGTCGCGAATGATCTTGCGGAAGAAGAAGTCCTGCGCTTGGATCGCGGTGGTGCCCTCGTAGAGGGAGTCGATCTTCGAGTCGCGGACGTACTGCTCGATCGGGTAGTCCTGAAGGAAGCCGGAGCCGCCGAGGGTTTGCAGCGACTCGTGGGACAGGAGGCTGTAGGCCCGCTCCGAGCCGACACCTTTGACGATCGGCAGCAGCAGATCGTTGACCTTGTGGGCCATCTTCTCGTCCGCGCCGGACACGATGTTCGCGGCAACGGCGTCCTGATGCGACGCGGTGTAGAGGTAGATCGCGCGCATCCCCTCGGCATAGGCCTTCTGGGTCATCAGCGAACGACGTACGTCCGGATGATGGGTGATGGCCACCCGCGGGGCGGCCTTGTCGGTCATCTGTGTGAGGTCGGCACCCTGGACCCGCTCCTTCGCGTATTCGAGCGCGTTGAGGTAGCCCGTCGACAGCGTCGAGATCGCCTTGGTGCCCACCATCATTCGGGCGTGCTCGATGACGTCGAACATCTGCGCGATGCCGTCGTGCACCTCCCCGACGAGCCAGCCGACCGCCGGCGTGCCGTGCTGACCGAAGGTCAGTTCACAGGTGGCCGAGGATTTGATGCCCATCTTGTGTTCGACGTTGGTGACGAAGACGCCGTTGCGCTCACCGAGTTCGCCGGTCTCGTGGTCGAAGTGGTATTT
This sequence comes from Gordonia rhizosphera NBRC 16068, assembly GCF_000298195.1. Lineage (GTDB taxonomy): Bacteria > Actinomycetota > Actinomycetes > Mycobacteriales > Mycobacteriaceae > Gordonia > Gordonia rhizosphera. The sequence continues at coordinate 13,742 of NZ_BAHC01000180.1, forward strand.
CGGCACGAAGAACAGCGACAGACCCTTGGTGCCGGGCTTCGCGCCCTCGGGGCGGGCCAGCACCAGGTGGATGATGCTCTCGGTCATGTCCTGGTCGGCAGAGGTGATGAAGCGCTTGACACCGTCGATGTGCCAGGTCCCGTCCTCCTGCTTGACCGCCTTGGTGCGCGCGGCGCCCACGTCGGAACCCGCGTCGGGTTCGGTGAGCACCATCGTCGCGCCCCAGCCGCGTTCAGCCGAGATCGCCGCCCACTTCTTCTGCTCGTCGGTGCCGTTCTCGAAGAAGATGTTGGCGAAGCCCGAGCCGGCTGCGTACATGAACACCGGCGGGTTGGCGCCGAGGATCATCTCGCCGATGGCCCAGTACAGCGACCGCGGCGCCGGAAGGCCCCCGAGTTCTTCGGCGACGCCGATTTTGTCCCAACCACCCTCGACGAAGGCGTTATAGGACTTCTTGAACGACTCCGGGACGGTGACGGTGTGGGCGTCCGGGTCGAAGACAGGCGGGTTGCGGTCGGCGTCGGCGAACGACTCGGCGATGGGCCCCTCGGCAAGCGCCTTGACCTCACGGAGCATGTCGACGGCGGTTTCGTGATCCAGGTCGCCGAAAGCTCCGGACTCGAGCACCTTGTCGAGTTCGAACATCTCGAACAGGTTGAAGTGCAGGTCGCGCATGTTGCTCTTGTAGTGGCCCATCTGCTGTTCCTATCTCGATACGGGCGTGGATCGTCGGCCGACATACATCCACCCGGAGGGGAGGATCGCCTGCCATACCGCTGGGTTCGTCTTCGGCGTGAGAGAAAGTTACTCGCCAGTAACCCCACAATACCTCGCTCACCGGCGGCGGACAACCCGAACGGGGTGTGACCTGCGTCGACCCCGGCGTCGAGGGCGCGGTATAGATAACGATGTGACCGGTTCGTTCATGTGGGACATGGCCATCGGCATCGCCGCGGCGCTCATCGTGATCTGGGTCGCGCTGGTGATCACCCTGGTGATCCTGCGGCCGTCCGGCGGACTTCTGCGCGAGGCCCTGCGAATCCTGCCCGACGTCCTCCGCCTCGTTCGGCGCCTGGCCGCGGACAAGACGTTGCCCGGCGGTGTCCGCATCCGGCTCTGGGCTCTGCTGGCCTATCTGGCGTTGCCGTTCGATCTGATTCCCGACTTCATCCCCGTCCTCGGCTACGCGGATGACGCCATCATCGTGACCGCAGTTCTCCGCGCAGTGGTCCGCAGAGCCGGACTCGAAGCGGTGCGTGCTCAGTGGCCCGGCAGTGACGACGGATTCGCCGCGCTCTGTGGAGTCACCGGCCTGACTGTGAAGCCCTCCGGCTACGAAAGCCCTACAGAGCCGAGCGTAGATAGTCCAGGTCGCCGGGCACGCCCTCGGCGGGCGTCTCGAGGATGACCGGTGCGTCCGCGGCGGCCGCGACCGCGACGAGGACCTCCGGGTCGATGTGCCCGTCGGCGAGGTTCGCGTGGCGGTCACGTCCGGAGTCGAACTCGTCGCGGGAGTTGTTCAGGTGCACCAGGTCGATGCGTCCGGTGATCGCACGGACACGCTCGACGAGTCCGACCAGGTCTTCGCCCCCGGCCCATGCGTGACAGGTGTCGAGGCAGAAGCCGGCCTGCTCGAAATCGCCCACCGACTCCCACAGTCGGTCGATCGCCTCGAGGGTGCGGGCCATCGCATGATCGCCGCCCGCGGTGTTCTCGATGAGGATCGGCACCCCGAAGCCACCCTTGTCGACCTGACGGTCGAAGAGCTTGCGCCAGTTGGCGAATCCCTCCGCGGCGTCCTCACCGTCACGGAGGTGACCGCCGTGCACCACCAGCCCGAAGGCGCCCAGTTCGGCGGCCGCGGCGGCCTGCTGCTCGACCGCCTTACGCGACGGCATGCGCAGACGGTTGTTGAGACTGGCCACGTTGATCTGATAGCTCGAGTGCACCACGACGTCGATCTCCGAGTCACGGATGGCCTCGGCATCCGGGCGTGGCACCGGCTTGCGCCAACTCTGCGGATCGGTGACGAACATCTGGAACACGTCGATGTCGAGGTCGGTGGCCGTGGTCAGGGGATCGGTGTCCTCACGAAGGTGTGCTCCGATGCGCATGGCTCAACGATAGTTGGCGGCCACCGGCGCTAATCGTCGGTGCCCGGCAGCATCTCGATCGAGATCGGGACACCCGGTGCGATCAGCAGGCGGCAGGGTGCCTCGGTTCCCTGGTAGAGGCTCAGCCACTCATGTCCCCGGCTGCCCTCGGCGTAGACCGAGTCGAGCACACGATGCAGGCGTGCCTCCGCCTCCTTGGTGATGATGTAGCGCTGGTCGCCATATCGCAGATAACGGTCGGGCACTGCACTCCTCCCACGATTCGGTGGCGAGTCGCGATGATGCCGTCGACCCGCTGTGACGCCGATCACCATCCTACGGCCACAGCCCGATCGACACGGACTTCGCGCCGGTTTACGGGGCCACGAACGGCCGATGACAATTAGGCTGACGGAAGGTTAAGAGGCGAGGGCCCCGTCGCGGGTGTGGTGGGCAGGAAGACGGTTGAGCATTGACGAGGCGATAGACGCCGACCCGCCGAACGATCGCGGCCACCGACCGGGGGTCGAGCCGTTCCTCGACGATGTGGCCGCCGCCGCCGAGATGGAGCCGGAACCGGAGAAGCGCCGGGACCTGACGATGGTGCGACGGATCGCGATCGTCGCGTGGATCGCGTTCATGGTCTACGAGTTCAGCGTCAGCGGACTGGCCTTCGATCGCACCCGGCTCATCATCCTGCTCTGCCTGGGCATGCTGGCCGCCACGATCGGCCGGCGCAAGGCGATCAGCGTGATCGTCGACTGGCTGCCCTTCGCCCTGATCCTGCTCCTCTACGACTGGACCCGCGACGTCGCACGCATCGTCGACATGCCGACGCAGTGGTTTCTCGCCGCCGACGTCGACCACGCCATCTTCGGTGTGAACCCCACCGTGTGGCTGCAAAGCCACATCAAGGATGCTTCGCCGCCGTGGTGGGAGGTCATCACCAGCGTCGTCTACATGTCGTACTTCATCGTCCCGTACGCGGCCGCGGCGGTGCTCTGGGTGCGCAACCGGGCGGCCTGGCGGCGATACGCGGCCTGTTTCGTGGCGACGACCTTCCTCGCGCTCGTCGGATACACGTTGGTGCCCGCCGCCCCGCCCTGGGCGGCGGCGCGATGTACCGCCGTCCAGGTCGCCGACCAACCCCGTGACCCGCAGTGCATGGCAACCGAAACCGGTGCCGCCGGCGGTGGAATCCTCGGGGAGGTGACTCCGTCGAATCCGGACGCGGCCCCCTACGTCGAACGGATCTCGGCGCGCGGCTGGAACTACCTCAACATCCACGCGGCCTCCACCCTGGTCAAGGTCGGTCAGGGCAAGGCCAATCTGGTCGCCGCCGTCCCGTCACTGCACGCGGGTCTGACGATGCTCCTCGCGCTGTTCATGTGGCCGCGGGTCAGGGCGTTGGGCAAGGCGTTGTTCATGGGCTACGCGATCGCGATGGCGTTCACGCTCGTCTACACGGCCGAACACTACGTCTTCGACATCCTGCTCGGCTGGGCGTTGGCGGCCATCGTCATCGTCGTCGCGCGGGTGATCGACCGTCGGTGGATCCTCCCGCGACAGCACCGGCGTGCGCGGGAGCGGACGGGCGATGTGCTCGTCGTCGGGGCAGAGGTGAAATCCCCGTAAGCTTGGCAGGTGCCGACCGTCATCGCCCGCCTTCGAGCCGCCGGTGCGGTGCGGGTGTACGTGCTGCTCGGCACCGTGATGGCCGTTCTGGTCATGCACGCCGGCGTCGGGCACGGCGATGCACGTGCGCACGAGTGCGATTCGTCGCCGACCGCTCAGACGACGTCTGATTCCATCGACCGGCATCCCACGATCAGTGGGTCCGACGACTGCGACATGCCCGAGCACCCATGTGTGTTCACCCGCGACGGGGACCCGGTGGTCACGCCGAAGGCGGTCTCGGTACTGGCGTGGGGATTCCCCATTCCGCTGCTGCTCGGCTCGATCCGCGGTCGGCGCATCCTGCGCACCGGGCGTCCACCTCCCTGGGTGATGCCGACCCATTCGCAACTCGCGGTGATCCGCTGCTGAGGAGGCATCGGCGGGCCTTGCGTCCGTGATGCCGTCATCGTCGGCTGCCCTCCTCGGGCAGGCCGACCACTCACTCATGCAGAGGAATACACACATGAAGAAGAACACGATCCTGTGGTCGGCCGTCGTCGCCGTCACCCTGGTGGCGGGCTGCTCGACCGCCGACGAACCGTCGGCCGCCGAGTCGTCGACGCCCTCGCTGCCCATGCCGATGGCGTCGGGCAGCGCTTCGTCATCGACGGCGATGTCGTACAACGAGTACGACGTCTCGTTCAATCAGATGATGATTCCGCATCACCAGCAGGCCGTCGCGATGGCCGAACTGGTCGCCGACCGGACGACGACGGCCGCGGTGCGCGATCTGGCGACGCGCATCCAGGCCGCGCAGCAACCCGAGATCGACGAGATGACCGCCCGCCTGGCCGCGTGGGGTGTTGCCACGCCGTCAACGCACGAGGGTCACGCGATGCCGGGAACGATGACCGACGACGACATGTCGGCGCTTGCGGCAGCCGACGGAACCGCTTTCGACCGGCTGTGGCTGCAACAGATGATCGCTCACCACCAGGGCGCGGTGGAGATGTCCGATGACGAACTCGCGGAGGGGATCGACCCCTCCTCACGCGAACTCGCGACTCGGATCAGGGTCGCCCAGCAGGCGGAGATCGACGAGATGAACCGGCTGCTGAACCCGTGAGCGATGGGTCGGGTGCCCGCAACGTGTTCCGCGCGTGGTGGGCACCCGACCCGGTCGGTCAGGATCGGAGCAGCGGTAACCGCATCAGGTAGACCTGATAGCCCGTCGAGATCGAGTAGGTGAAGTAGAGCGTGCTGCCGGTCGACCACGGATGGATGTAGGGCGCGTACCCGCTGTACGGATTGTTCGCCGGCACCACGATCTCGCCGGAGGTCCACGGACCGGCGGGGTTGTCGGCGGTACGCATCACCACGCCGCGGTCGCTCTGTCCGAGGGAGATGAACTTGCCGAGGTAGTCGTTCCAGGCCACCGACAGTTCGCCGGTGGGTGCTCCCATCACCGGAGTGGCCGCATCCGGGTTGTTGCGCACCCAGCGCCCCCACGAGAAGTACTCGTAGGCGCCGAGGCGTTCGATGTTCTTCTGATCGACACGGGCGAGATAGACTGCGCCCCAACGGCCATCCGGGGTGCCGTACGTGTAGACGGTGTCGCCGACCTTGAGATAGGCGACCATCTGGAACTTCTTGTTCCCGCCACCGTTGGGGCGGAAGGCGTTGACGGCGCGCCAATTCGAACCGTTGTCGGTGGAGACGGTCAGGCCGGACCAATTCGTGTACCAGATGCCGGGCTGCGCCCAGTGGCGGACCGACATGACGTTGAGGTATTGCTTGCCGTTGGCGGCGACACCTCCGGTCGGGATGATGGTGATCTCTTTGTGCACGTTCGGCTTCAGCAGACGCTTGGCGTGTCCGGGCGGACCGGCGTGGGAGGTGAACGACATCCCGTCGGCGAGGTAGCGGTCGGAGCTGCGCAGCAGGACATTGGAACGCCAGTAGAACAGATCGCCGTAGAGCAGCGACCAGCCGTTGAACGACTGTGTGTCACCGAAGGCGGTCAGGATCTCCCCGTGGCCGTTGTCCCACATGACACCCAGATCGGTGCCGACGATGTCGTAGCGTGCGATCGTGTCGTTGAGCGAGAACGGCCCCGTCAGCCGCGTGACCATCGACGCCGGGCCCGCGGCCACCGGACCGGCCTGTGCCACCGGTGCCGTCACCACGCCCACGCCGAGCGCGGCCGTCAGCGACAACGCGGCCACACCGGATTTCCATCGTCGCGATCGCAGGATGCGCCCCACCATGGCGTGACCCTATCAAGGCCGTACGGAGACCGCGCTGTAACCGAGTGGAGTGCGGTCGGAACTGCGGTCTCAGCCTTCGCTATAGCGTCCGCGACGGTCGACGGTCGTGAAATCGATCTCGGCGGCCGCGTTGTCCACGCCGGTGACGAGGCCGACGCCGAACAGCCCGTCCCGGTCGTACAGGCGGGCCGTGCTCGTCGAGATGCCGTCTGCCTCGACATGGGTGTCGGCCTCGACCCCGATGCGGGACCCGACCGGCAGTCGGGTGAGCGAGACGGTCAGGTCGCAGTTGATGAAACCGATCCCGGTGGAACCCCAATTTCCCACGAGGCTCGTCGATTCCCCGCTGATCACGGCTCGCTGGAAGGGCGTCGGGTCCTCGCCGACCAGGGTGGACACCGCACGCGTCCACAGTCGTTTGCGACGGTTGTCCTGATGGGCGCCCATGTCCTGATCCCACTGCATCCGACCGCCGTCCCCGGCTCCCGGTCCCCCGGAACCGAACCACGGCAGCAGGTCGTCGGGTGTGGCCTCGGGCGGCCGGAAGCCGTCGTAGGTCCGTGTCCACCGCTCGCCCGGCGGATTCGTGGACTCCTTGACGAACACGGTGGTGCTGCGCGCCACGTGGACCTCGGAGTCGCCGTGGCGCTGCACCACGTCGACCTCGGCCACCTTGATCCGCCCGCCGTCGCGGATGAGCCGCTCACGGGTGAACGTCGGTATCTCCCTGGCCACCTTGAACAAGTCGATGGTGAAGCGTGCGGGACGGAAGCCCGTGAGCGAGAAGCGTTCCTCCGCGGCCCGCGCGGCGACCGCGCAGACGGCCGGGCCGTTCAGGGTGCCGGGTGCCCACAGGCTGCGCGCGAATCGGGTCGGGGCGTAGGAGATCTGCGCGTCGTCGTCGGGATCGGTCTCCGCTGTGTGTGCTTCGCGTGCGAAAAAGGCGATCGACGACACGAATTTCCCTTCTGTTCGGCGGGTCAATGTGGTGTCGAGCCCTGCGGATCGTACTAACCTTCGGTCATGACAATGGCAGATTACTCAAGGCAGATGCCGAACGAGGCGGTGGCCTTCGTCCGGACGACCATGATCACCACCTCGATCATCGGAATCGTGCTGGGCATCATGATGCTCGTGTGGCCCAACGTCACGCTGTTGGTGATCGCGGTGCTATTCGGGATTTCGCTGATCGTCGCGGGCCTGTTCCGCATCTATGCGGCGTTCGCGGCGTCGCTGCTGTCCGGTGGGTGGCGTTTGCTGCTCGGCCTCGTCGGTGCGCTGATTCTCGCGGCCGGGATCATCGCGCTGTTCAACCCGGAGAAGTCCCTGTGGCTGTTGGCGATCTTCATCGGTATCGCCTGGATTTTCCAGGGAGTCGCCGATCTCGCACAAGCGATCACTGGGTCGATGCACGCACCCCGCTGGCTGTTGATTCTCTCCGGTGCCGTCTCGATCATCGCGGGCATCGTGATGATGACGATCCCGGGCCTGGCATGGACCGCCTTCGTGTGGATCGCCGCGATCATGCTGATCGTCATCAGCGTCGTCACGCTGTTCATCCTGCCGAAGAAGGTCGAGACCGTCTGAGGTCTCGACCGAGTGCCGGATGACCTCAGGCCACGATGAGCCCGTCGATGGTGACCTCCGCCCGTGCGGTCGCCGTGTCGGCGGGTAATTCGTCGATCAAGCGGTTGATCGCGACGAGCACGTCGTGACTGTGTGACAGTCGTGCGCTGTCGATGAGTGGCGTGTCGGCGGTCATCATGCGGACGGGATCGGCCTCTGCGCGGTGCGCGACCGCAGCCGCCAACAGTCGTTTGGCCTGTTGCGGATCGGTGTCCCACAGCGCGTCGGCGGTGGTCAGGTACAGGCGTACGGCGGGCGGGTAGTCGTGGAGGTGGAGCAGCGCCCACGCCCAGTGCTTGGCGACGTCGACGGTGTCGGACTGGGCCGGACCGTGGGTCCGGACATACTTGCCGTGCAGTTCCCGACACAGCGGCGTGGCATCGGCCCATAGGTGCAGATGCGACATGCACCGGACACAGTCGTGCAGGTTCGACAGGTACTTGACCGAGTACGGCCCCTCGCGGCGGGACCGGATCTCGCGGAGCACCGAGAACTCGGCCAGAGCGTGAGAGTATTCGCCGGCGGCCAGGAACGCCTCGGCCTCCACCTGCATCTCGTCGATCATCTTCATCATTGTCGGGGACGCGGGCCGGTGATGGGCGATTTCGCGCGGAAACGGTGCCCAACCGAAACCGGGTACCCCTGGGAAATGCGAAGCGACCGGGCCGCCACCCGATGAGGTGGCGGCCCGGTCGTGTCGGTCAGGTGTGCGAGTACCGAAGCGGCTCAGTACTGCTGAGTCGGCGGGTAGGGCGGCGGCGCTGTCGGCGCGACCAGTCCGACGGGCACGATCTGTCCCCCGGTGAAGAAGCGGTAGGCGTAGACGCTCGACATGACCGTCAGCGGGAACGTCACCAGCAGACCCACCAGGCACAGTAGGGCACCCAGGATCAGCAGGCCGATGTTGGCGAGCGCGAGCAGGAGTAGCGGTCCGACGTTCTTGCTGATCACCGAGAAACTCGACTTGATCCCCTCGATCGGGTCGAGGTTGCGATCCACCACGAAGGTGATCGACCAGTAGGCCAGGAACGCGAAGATGATGCCCGGGATGATCAGCAGGATGAATCCGATCACCGTGCCGATGGCGACGAGTAGTGCGGTGAGGATGACCGGGCCGAACGGGATCCGGAAGAAGGCGCCGAAATCCGGCTTGGTGCCGCTGACCTCGTCGAGCGCACCTCGTGCGTAGGCGCCCTGGAAGATCCAGCCGACGACGGCCGCGATGATGCTGAAGATGGTCGAGATGGCCCAACCGCCGTCGCTGCCGGACAACGCCGAACCGATCCAGTTGATCGCCGACGTGACGACGCCACCGACCAGGATCACCAGGATCCAGGGCAGCGGGTTCTCCTTGTATCGATTCCACGCGTAGCTGATGGCGGCGCCGACCGAGAACTCCGGCTGCGCCGGGGCGCCGTATCCGGCCGGCGGGTACCCGGGTGCGCCGTAACCGCCTTGAGGTGCGCCGTAACCGCCCTGTGGGGCGCCGTAGCCACCGGGGGTGCCGTAGCCACCCTGGGGGGTCCCATAACCGCCCTGGGGCGCTCCATATCCACCCTGCTGGCTCCCGTATCCACCGCTCGGACCGCCTGCGGGAGGCGGGTATCCGCCGGGCGGCGGATACCCCGAGCCGGGCGGCGGCGGTGGGGTGCTCCCCGGCGGAGGGTAGGAGCCGGGCGGCGGCGACGACGGTGGCGGCGTTGACGGCGGCGGTCCCGAAGGGGGCGGATATCCGCCGCTTGCGTTGGGGTCCGGGGTTTGCCCGGAGGTCCCGCCGGCTGCGGAGTCAGAGTCGGGATTGTTCGGATCGGGCGGTGTGGTCATGGCAGGGAGAATACGGAACACCAACCGAGGTCAACAGTGTTTGGCGCCTGCGCGTCGTGTCATCGTCGTATGAATCCGGTGGATATGGCCGGGACCTTGGGCGGGTCTTTCGCCGTGTTGGTGGATCCGGTCGTCGGCGGCTGGCATCGTGATCACTGTGAACGACATCGGCAGCACCCCGGAAGGGTCGGACGGCGAGTACAGCCTCGATGACGACGACCAGCTCCAGCCGGAGGACACCCTTGACGACCGAGGCATCGACGACGTCCTCGACGAAGGGTTCTCACCGCCGGACCATCGGCCGAGCGGGGCGCGCCGCGGACTGACAACCGCCGAACAGCGAACGGGGGAGACGCTCGACGAACGACTCGCCGAGGAGACGCCCGACGTCGGCGCAACGGATCCGCTCGACGACGCCGAGAGGGACTGGCGCTCGCATGAATCCGACCGCGACGACGACTACGACGACACCGATCAGGCCGGTGTGCGGCGAGCCGGCCGACTGATCTCCCCGGACGAGGGCACCGGTGCGCACGACGATCAGGAATCCTTCGCCACCGACGTGGGTATCGACGGTGCGGGCGCGTCGGCCGAGGAGGCCGCGATGCACTACATCGATGCCGACGAGATGGAGGCGTCCGAACGCGCCGACAGCCAGGTGGACTGAGGGGTTGCCTCCACGTCGGGGCGTGCGGACCTGTCAGTGTCTCGATTCCGCGAGAAGTTCCACGACGTGGCTCCGCGCGCCCGCGGCATCGACGTGCAAGGACGAGAGTGTCTCCGACATGGCCGGGTCGGTGAACAACGCGAGCAGCAGATGCTCGGTACCGATGAAATCGTGGCCCATCTCCACGGCGGTCGCCACGGTCGCCTCGAGCACTGATCTTGACCGGTCGTCGTAGGGCACAACGGATCTCCCGGCGTCCGTCTCGGTGCCAGGCGGCGACGATGACTCGACGGCCGCCGCGGCCGGGCTCGCCAGGTCGGTGCCCAGCGCGCGCAGCGTCAGATCGGCGAGGGACTCGGGAGCGGTGACCAACCCGCGGGCGATCTCGCCGAGGTGGTCGGCGGTGACGCGGAATTGTCGGTACTCCGTGATGTCATGGACGTCGTCGTCGCCGCGCGTGACCTCGTTGACAGCCCTTGCCACCGTGGTGACGATGGAGGCCAGGGTTGCCCGTCCGCCCCGGTTCACCCGACCGAGGCACACAGCACACGGGAGGTACCAAATGAGCATCATCAATCGAGCGACGCCGGTTTCGTCGTCGCTCGTCGGCAGATTCCTCGACGTCCGGGGATTGACCGACACCCTCACGGCGCATCTGTCCGCCGAGGACCAGACACCGCAGTCGATGACCGAGGCCAGCCCGGCGAAATGGCACCGGGCGCACGTCACGTGGTTCTTCGAGGAGTTCATCCTCCGCAACGACCCGACATACGTCGTGTACGACGAGACCTACCGCTACCTGTTCAACAGCTACTACGAGGCCGTAGGACCGCGCCATCCACGGCCCGAACGGGGGTTGGTGACGCGTCCAGGGGTTGCCGACATCGGTCACTACCGCGAATACGTGGACAATGCGATGATCGGGCTTCTCGAACGCGGCGCGCTCGACGATGCGTCGATCGCCCTCGTCGAACTCGGGTGCAACCACGAACAGCAGCATCAGGAACTGCTGTTGATGGACATCAAGCACCTTTTTTCCACCCACGCGTTCGACCCCGTCTACGTCGACCGCGAGATCGATGAGGCCGGCGAGATCCCACCCCTCACCTGGCGTCCGATCACCGGCGGCGTCACCGAGATCGGCGTGCCCGACGGGGCTTCGACATTCTCCTACGACAACGAGGGACCACGCCACCGCGTCTACCTCGAGGATTTCGAGATCGCCGACCGCGCGGTGACCAACGCCGAATGGCGGGCGTTCATGGGCGACGACGGATATCGCCGCCCGGAGTTGTGGCTGTCGGACGGCTGGGCGCACATCCAGCAGACCGGTTGGCGCGCCCCGGGCTACTGGCGCGAGGCCGACGGCGAATGGACGACATTCACCCTTTCCGGGCGCCGGCGGGTCGTCCCCGACGAACCGGTGGTCCACGTCAGCTTCTACGAGGCCGACGCGTATGCGCGGTGGGCGGGGGCGCGGCTGCCGACTGAATTCGAATGGGAAGCCGCAGCGCTCACCGGAGGATCGGCTCGCGGACAGCTGCTCGACACCACACGCTGCCATCCCGGCCGGGCCGGCACGACGATGATCGGCGACGTCTGGGAATGGACCTCCAGCGCCTATCTGCCCTATCCGGGTTTCGTCCCGGCCAACGGTGCGGTCGGGGAGTACAACGGCAAGTTCATGTGCGATCAGCACGTGTTGCGCGGCGCCAGCGCCATCACCCCTCCCGGACACGAACGCGCGACCTACCGCAACTTCTTCCCTGCGCCGGCACGATGGGTCTTCTCCGGGCTGAGGTTGGCGCGATGACGGTCGACATCGACAACCCGCTCGCCGCCGACGCGGTCACCGGGCTGTGGGCGTATCCGCCGACGCTGCCGCCGAAATGGCTCTACGACGAGCGTGGCAGCCGACTGTTCGACGAGATCACCCGGCTGCCCGAGTACTACCCCACGCGGCGCGAGACCGCGATCCTGGAGGCACACGCCGCCGACATCGCGCAGGCCACGAATGCGGAGATGCTCGTCGAGTTCGGGTCCGGTACATCGACCAAGACGCGACTGTTGTTGCAGGCCTTCGCCGATCGCGCCGCGACCCTCGGGCGCCCCGTCACCTACGTTCCGCTCGACGTGAGCACCGAGATCCTCGAATCGTCGGCCGCGGTCCTCGCCTCTGACTATCCGGGGATCGATATACACCCGATGGTGACCGATTTCACCAGCCCGGGTCTGGTATTGCCGCCGTCGACGGGTCCGCGGATGGCGGTCTTCCTCGGCGGTACCATCGGTAATTTCGACGATGCCGAACGTGCGGTCTTTCTCGAGCGGCTCGCGGCGGTGTTGAGTCCGGGGGACTACTTCCTGCTCGGTGCCGATCTCATCAAGGACACCGGACGGCTTGTCGCTGCCTACAACGACAAGGCCGGAGTGACCGCGGATTTCAACCGGAACATGATCGAGGTGCTGCGCGCCGGTCTCGACGCACAGGGCCTGTACGCGGACGATTTCGATCACATCGCGCGATGGAACCCCGGCCGCCATCGGATCGAGATGTGGCTGCGAGCGCGCCGTGATATCGATGTCTATTTCGCAGTGCTACAACGACACTGGAAGCTTTCCGCGGGCACCGAGGTGCTCACCGAGATCAGCACGAAGTTCGATCCGTCAGACCTTGCAGGCGAACTCGCCGCGGCAGGCCTGCGCGAGGTGCGTTCCTGGACCGATGATGCGGGGGACTTCCTGCTCACGTTGAGCTGTCGTTGAGTAGTTCGCGCACCCGCCCGATCACCCGCGTCCCATAGAGTTCGATGCTGCGCATGAGCTTGGCGTGGGGCAACGTGCCATGCGAATACTTCATGTCGAACCTACTGAGCCCCAGCGCCTTCGACGTCGCGGCGATCTTGGTGGCGACGGTCTCGGGGGAGCCGACGAACAGGGCTCCGGACGGGTCCGCAGACCGGTCGAACTCTATCCGCGTGGGCGGTGGCCAGCCGCGTTCGGCACCGATGCGCGCGACATAACCCCGGTAGTGCGGCCAGAGCTCCTCGCGCGCCTGTTCGTCGGTGTCGGCGACGTGGCCCGGACAGTGCACGCCGACCGGTAGATCGGTGGGTCCGTCGTACTCGCCGAGCGCCCGCCGGTAGAGGTCGACGTAGGGCGAGAACCTCAGTGGGTCACCGCCGATGATCGCAAGCATGAGGGGCAGCCCATAGGAGGCGGCGCGGATCACCGATTCCGGGCTGCCGCCGACTGCGATCCAGGTGGGCAGCGGCGGTTTCTCGAGCGGCGGGTACACCGGCTGCCGGGCGAGCGGTCCCCGCGTCGAACCCGACCAGGTGACCGGCTCGCCGTCACGGAGCTGGGCGAACAGCGAGAGCTTGTCGCTGAACAGCTCCTCGTATTCGGTCAGATCGAAGCCGAACAGCGGGAAGGATTCGGTGAACGAGCCTCGGCCGAGAATCACTTCGGCACGCCCGTCCGAAAGTGCGTCGATCGTCGAGAAGCGCTCGTAAACCCGAATCGGGTCGTCGGAACTGAGGACCGTCACTGCCGAACCCAGTCGGATGCGGGAGGTTCGGGCCGCGATGGCGCCGAGTATCACCTCCGGCGCGGAGATCGCGTAGTCGTCGCGGTGATGCTCACCGACACCGAGGAAGTCGACACCGACGTCGTCGGCCAGAACCGCCTGATCGAGCACGTTGCGGATGGTCTGGGCCGCGGTCAGCGGCTGGCCGGCATTGTCGACCGTGATGTCGCCGAAGGTGTCCAGCCGCAGTTGCATGAAAACGAATCGTAGTCAATCCGCGCTGTGGTAACTGCCATGTGAGAAGCTATGGACGCACCGACGAGGATCGTCGGAACCCGACCTCAGACAGAAAGCAGGAATACTTCCCATGTGGAACTCATTCTGGGACTTCATCTGGTACACCGTCGTCATCTTCGCGTTCGTCGCGTACCTGATCATCCTCTGGCACATCATCGTCGACCTGTTCCGTGACAAGGAGTCGTCGGGCTGGATCAAGGCGATCTGGATCATCTTCCTGATCATCGTCCCCTACATCACGGCCATCGTGTATCTGCTCGTCAAGGGCCGCGGCATGGCCGAGCGGCAGGAGCAGGCGGTCAAGGAGGCCAAGGCCGCCACCGACAGCTACATCCAGTCCGTCGCCTCTCCCAAGAGCCCGGCCGAGCAGATCGCCGACGCCAAGGCATTGCTCGACTCCGGTGCCATCAGCCAGCAGGAGTTCGACACTCTCAAGGCGAAGGCGCTGGGTTAGGTTCCCGGGCGCGTTTTCGCGCGAGGCGCGGGGCGCGTTTCGCGCCGAGAGCACCCGGTTTTTCGCCGACAGCACCCGATTCCGTTTTCGGAGTCGGGTGCTGTCGCGTTGTCTGGGGTGCTGTCGGCGAAAAACCGGGTGCTCTCGGCCGCCGTGCTGGTGGCGTCGCGGGCGATGCTGCGGTTGTCGACGCGAGGGGGTCGGGTTGGGGAGGTGAGGTTGGCGAAAAACCGGGTGCTCTCGGCTGCCGTGCTGGGGGCGTGGGGAGGCGTGCCGGGGTTGTGGACGCGAGGGGGTTGGGTTGGGGAGGTGAGGCCGGAAGGGTCAGCTTTCGGTGGGGAAGGGATTCTGGGTGTGGCCGACCAGGTCGGCGACAGACGCGATGACGCGGGTCGGACGGTAGGGGAAACGTTCCACGGATTCCGGGGTGGAGATGCCGGACAAAACCAGGATGGTCTGCAGGCCCGCCTCGAGGCCGGAGACGACGTCGGTGTCCATGCGATCGCCGATCATCAGCGTGTGTTCGGAGTGCACGCCGATCTGGCGCAACGCCGAACGCATCATCAGCGGATTCGGCTTCCCCACGAAGTAGGGTTCGCGCCCGGTGGCGCGCGCGATGAGCGCCGCGACGGCGCCCGTGGCCGGCAGGGAGCCGGCGGTTGACGGGCCGGTGGCGTCGGGATTGGTCGCGATGAACCGGGCGCCGTGTTCGACCAACCGGATGGCGGTGGTGATCGCCTCGAAGGAGTAGGTGCGGGTCTCCCCGAGGACCACGTAGTCGGGATCGGAATCGGTGATCACGTAGCCGATCTCGTGCAGTGCCGTCGTCAGACCCGATTCGCCGACGACGTAGGCGGTGCCTCCCGGTCGTTGGGAATCGAGGAAACGCGCGGTCGCCAGCGCGGACGTCCAGATCGATTCCTCGGGGATGTCCAGCCCGGTGCGCAGCAGCCGGGCGCGTAGATCGCGTGCGGTGCGGATGGAGTTGTTGGTCAGCACGATGAACGGCGTCCCGTTCTCTTTCAGTTCGGCGAGAAAGGCATCGGCGCCCGGGATCAGGTGCTCCTCTCTGACCAGTACACCGTCCATGTCCATGAGGTAGTTCCAACCCATGACCCGAGCCTAGTTCGACCCGGATGTCGCGCATCCGATGGCCCGCACTGCCAGAATGGGCCGAATGATCGGTTACCTCACCAAGCGCATCGCGGGGTGGGCGGTATTGGTCTTTCTGGCGACGAACCTGACGTACTTCCTCGCATCGTGGTTTCTCGACCCCCGATCCAATTACGCACAGCGCAAACCACCGCTCCCCGCGCAGGTCGTGGATACCACCCTCGACAGCTACAACCTGAACGACAAGACACCCATCCTGGAGCGCTGGTGGACCTGGCTCGAGGGCGTCGTGGTGCACTGGGATTGGGGTGCCACACCGGTCGGGACCAGCGTCAACGCCCAGATCGGCTTCCGTCTGGCCGCATCGGCGCAGCTCATCGCGGGTGCCACCGTGATCTCCACACTGCTCGGCATCGCTCTCGGGGTGTACACCGCGTTGCGCCAGTACCGGCTCTCCGACCGCGCCTGGCAGTTCGTCTCGATCGTGATGTTCGTCGTCCCGGTCGCGGTTGCGGGCCTCGCCGTCGTGCTGCTCGGCATCACCATCAACCAGCAGGTTGGACACACCGTGTTCCTGGTGTCGGGATCGTCGAGCGTCGACGTCCACGGCTTCCTCCCGGTCCTGGTCGACCGGATTCAGCACCTCATCCTGCCGACGATCACGCTGGTGGTGGTCTCCTACGCGGGCCTGCACATGCTGCAGCGGTCGCTCCTGCTCGACACCATCAACGCCGACTATGTCCGCACTGCCCGAGCGAAGGGACTCACCCGCGGGGTGGCGGTACGACGACACGCGCTGCGTACCGCGATCATCCCCGTCGCGGTCGGTGTGGCGTTCGCTATCCCGGCGGTGTTCACCGGCGCGGTCATCACCGAGACGATCTTCGGGTGGGAGGGCATGGGCCGCTATTTCGTCACGTCGATCAACACCAACGACGTGCACGGCGTGGTCGCGGTCGCCGCGTTCGGTGCACTGGTCACGGCGGTGGGTGCGATCCTTGCGGACGTCGCAGTGGTCAGCCTCGATCCGCGGGTGCGGTGAGAACCGTGTCGATGACGAGACCGTTGAGGAGCCTGCCGTGGTGACGCTGCCACCCGAACCGAACCGGCGCGAGCCATGGCCGGCGAATCGCCGGAACCGGGCCGAACCGACCGCGAACGTCCCGCTGGTCAGCGAAACCGGGGGACCGATCGCCGACGGTGTGGGCCCCACCCAGGAGAGCATCGAGGTACCCGTCGCCCGTCGTCGGCGTGGCCGACTGCGATTGATCGCCACCCGGTTCGCGCGAAACCGGACCGCGCTCGGCGGTCTCACCGTGTTCGTGCTGCTGGTGCTCTTCGCGCTGTTCGGGGGCCTGCTGACGTCGTACAGCTACTCCGATGTCGACTTCGCCGCGCTCGGTGTGCCGCCGTCGCCGGAGCATTGGTTCGGCACCAATGACGCCGGCAACGACCTCTACGCGCAGGTGGTGCACGGGCTGCAACGATCGCTGGTGATCGCGGTGACGGTGTCGTTGGGCACGATCGTGATCGCCGCCTTCGTCGGTGCCGGCGCGGCCTATTTCGGCGGGCGGGTGCAGGCCGTGGTACTCGGCCTGCTGTACCTGTTGCTGGTGGTACCGACATTCTTGATCCTCGCGCTCATCTCCAGTCGCACCGGAGGTGATTGGCGCTGGCTCATCGTGGTACTCACGTTGACCGGGTGGATGATGCTGGCCCGTGTGATCCACTCGATGGCGCAGTCGATCCGGGAAAACGACTATGTGCGGGCAGCACGGTATCTCGGCGAACCGCCGTTGGTGATCATCGCGCGGCACATCGTGCCGAACCTGGCCTCGCTGTTGGTGATCAACTTCGCGCTTGGAGTCGTGGCCACAGTGCTCGCCGAGACCGCCCTGTCGTTCCTCGGTTTCGGTGTCCAAGTCCCCGATGTGACGTTGGGCTCCTTGCTGCAGGAGGGCACCGGAACGCTGACCTCGTCGCCGTGGTTGTTCTACTTCCCCGCCGGCACACTGGTGTTGCTCACCGTGTCGATGGCGTTGATCGCCGACGGCCTGCGCGACGCGCTGGACCCGACATCGTCGGCGGGAGCGCACGCGTGAGTACTGCCGAACCCGTCCTCTCAGTGCGCGACCTCGACGTCGAGTTCGGCAGCGAGGCAGGCCGCGTGCATGCGGTCCGGGGTGTGTCGTTCGATCTCGCCGCCGGTTCGGCGACCGCCATCGTCGGTGAATCGGGGAGCGGGAAGTCGGTGACCGCGCTCGGTGTGCTCGGCTTGCTACCGGATACCGCCAGGATGTCGGGCTCTGTGCGACTGCGCGGCCGGGAGCTGATCGGTCTCGACGACGTGGCCATGTCGAAAGTGCGTGGCAACGAGATCGCGATGATCTTCCAGGATCCGCTGTCGTCGTTGACCCCCGTCTTCACCGTCGGTGATCAGATCGCGGAAGCAGTTCTGGCACATCAGGACCTTCCGAAGCGTCGGGCCGCCGAGCGTGCCGTGGAACTGCTCGACCTCGTGGGCATCCCCGACCCGTCGCGGCGGGCCCGCGCCTACCCCCACGAGCTGTCCGGCGGTATGCGGCAGCGGGTGATGATCGCGATGGCGATCGCCAACAACCCGAAAGTCATCATCGCCGACGAACCGACGACCGCGCTCGACGTCACCATCCAGGCGCAGATCCTCGAGGTGCTCGGGCAGGCGCGGCGCGAAACCGGAGCGGCACTGCTGCTCATCACCCACGACCTCGGCATGGTCGCCGGAACGGCCGACGACGTGGTGGTCATGTATGCCGGCCGGACCGTCGAGAAGTCAGGTGTCGACGCGCTTTTCCGAACCCCCCGGATGCCGTACACGATCGGACTGCTCGGAGCGGTACCGCGGGTCGACCGACGTACCGACGCCCTGACCCCGATTCCCGGTACTCCACCGCTCCTGATCGACCTGCCGGATGCCTGCCCGTTCGCGCCGCGCTGCCCGATCGTCGGCGACGAATGCCGGAAGCGAGAGCCGGCTCTGGAATCGGTGGCCGACGCTCACGTGGCGGCGTGCCTGAGATCCGGAGAGATCGGCGACGACCAGACGATCGACGGCAGTCCCGTCTTCGCCCCCGACACCCAGAATCCCGTCGACGACGCCCCGGTTCCCGTCGACAGCCCCCACGCGCCCGGTAGCCGTCCCGTGGTGTTGCGGGTACGCGGTCTGCGCAAGGAGTTCCCGCTGACCGGCGGACTGCTCCGCCGGCGGGTGGGCACCGTGCGAGCGGTCACCGGTGTCTCCTTCGACCTCCACGCGGGCGAGACGCTGGCGATCGTCGGGGAGTCGGGCAGCGGTAAGTCGACGACGCTGCGTGAACTCATGGACTTCACCCAACCCGAAGGCGTCGTCGGGGTCGACGGCACCGATCCCGCGACCATGTCGAAGCGGTCCGCGCGCGTGCTGCGCCGCAGGATGTCGATGGTGTTCCAGGACCCGGCAAGCGCCCTCGATCCGCGGTTCACCGCATTCGACATAATCGCCGAACCATTACGTGCACTGGGGATGTCGCGATCTGAGGTGGGCGAGCGGGTTGCCGGGCTCATGCGGCGGGTCGGACTTGATCCGGCTCATGCCGACCGCTACCCGATCGCGTTCTCCGGCGGTCAGCGACAGCGCATCGCGATCGCCCGCGCGCTGATCACCGATCCGGCGCTGGTGATCCTCGACGAGCCGCTGTCGTCGCTCGACGTCTCGGTGCAGGCCGACATCGTGAACCTCATCGCGCGGCTGCAGCGCGACTCCGAGATCGCCTATCTTCTCGTGGCCCACGATCTGTCGGTGGTCCGTCACGCCGCCGACCGGGTCGCGGTAATGTATCTGGGCGGCTTCGTCGAGGTCGGTACCGCCGAGCAGATCTTCGATGCGCCAACGCATCCCTACACTCGCGCGCTGCTGTCCGCCGTACCGGTACCCGACCCCGTCGTCGAACGCGATCGGCGACCGATCCTGCTGACCGGTGAACAGCCCTCACCGACAGCGGAATACGCGGGGTGCTCCTTCGCGGGTCGGTGTCCGCTGTATGCGGAACTCGACGAGGAGCATCGAAATCGTTGCCGGACAGAGGTTCCGGGACTGCGTGTCGTCGCCACCGCCACCCCCTCGCATGAGGCGGCATGTCATCACTTCGAGAAGGTCTTGTCCCCGATACAGGAGGTAGCACGGTGAAACGTCTCGGTACGGCCCCGGCGGTCGTCGCTGTGGTGGTCGCGGCGATGGTTGCGCTCGTCGCAGGCTGTGGCTCGGGCGGCAGCGACTCGTCGACGACGCCGAAGACATCCGGAGCCGAACTCAACGAGCAGCCGCGGGACAACATCCGCGACGGTGGGACATTGACCACCGCGCTGCCCGAGGTGTCACCACAGTGGAACACCTTCCAAGCCGACGGCACCGCCTACACGCTCGGCCTCTGGCGCTGGTACAACCCGACGTTGGCGTACTTCGCGCCGGACGGCACCTACTCGTTCAACCGCGACTACCTCACCGACGTGCAGACGACGCTGGAGGACGGCAAGACGGTGGTCACCTACACCATCAACCCGAAGGCGTTCTACAACGACGGCACCCCGATCGACTATCGCGCCTTCGTCAACACCTGGGTCGCCTCCCGTGGCACCGATCCGTCGTATGTGGTCGGGTCGTCCGACGGATACGACCAGATCGAATCGGTGACCCGGGGTGTCGACGACCGTCAGGCGATCGTCCGGTTCAAAGGCGTGTGGGCCTGGCCGAACGGACTCTTCAACTACCTGCTGCACCCGAAGGTGGCGACCGCAGAGCAGTTCAACAAGGCCTACATCCAACAGCCGCATCCCGAGTGGGGTGCCGGACCGTACACCGTGAAGTCCTACGACTCCCAGACCGGCGTGGTGATCTTCGAACGCAACCCGAAATGGTGGGGCAATCCCGGCAAACTGGACCAGCGGATCTACCGCCAACTCGAGGATCAGGCGTCCATCAACGGCTTCCGCAACGGTGAACTCGACGCCATCGGCGTTTCCAGCAAGGAGAACCTGGCGCAGGTCCAGGGTATGCAGGGGATCGACATCCGGTCCTCGGCCTCGACGGGGGTGTCGTTGATGGTCGTCAATCTCGATGCGCCATTGCTGGGTTCATCCGAGGTGCGGGAGGCGGTCCTGGCCGGTGTGGACCGCGAGACGCTGGCCAAGGTGCGGTTCAACGGTCTCGACTACAGCGAGCAGTTGCCCGGGTCACTGACATTGTTCCCTTTCGAACCCGGCTACGAGGACAACCTCGACGGTGTCGTCGACTTCAACCAAGACAAGGCCAAGTCGCTGCTCGATGGCCAGGGCTGGACACCGGGCTCCGACGGCATCCGGACGAAAGACGGAAAACGGCTCACCCTGACAATGCCCGTCACCGGCGACTCGCCGACCGTGGCGAACATCGCCCGGTCGCTGCAGGCCATGATGAAGTCGATCGGTGTTGATCTCGCCGTCCAGTCGCGCAGCAGTGCCGAGTTCTCGAAGATCGTGGTGAACAAGGAATTCGATGTCTTCCTGATGGGCTTCAGTTCCTCCGATCCGTACGGCATGGCCTATCTGTGCCAGATCTGGTGCGAGGGGTCGCAATTGAACAAGGCCGGTGCCGGTTCACCGGAGTTGGACGCGAAGATCCGGGCAGTAGCGCAGATCTCCGACCCGAACGAGCAGATCAAGGAGGGCAACAAGGTGGAGCGTGAGGCCTTCGGTCAGTTCTCCGATCTGCCGCTCTACAACGGTCCGTCGATGGTGGCGGTCAAGGAGAAGCTCGCGAACTACGGGGCGGGACAGTTCTACATCGGCCCGATCGAGGACATCGGCTGGCAGAAGTGACGCGACGCCACCCGCGTGAAGCGTGGATAGTGGAGACGTGCGCGTTCTCGTAGTGGACGACGACCGTAATGTCGCGGAGACGGTCCGGCGGATGATGGTGGCCGAGGGATGGGTCGTCGACGTCACCTATGACGGCGTCAGCGGCCTCGAGAAGGCCCGCAACAACCATTTCGACGTCATCATCCTCGACATCATGATGCCCGGCCTCAACGGCTACGAGGTCGTCCGTGAACTGCGCCGCGGCGGGGTGTGGACGCCGGTGTTGATGCTGACGGCCAAGGACGGCGAATACGACCAGGCCGACGCGTTCGACTTCGGCGCCGACGACTATCTGACGAAACCGTTCTCCTTCGTCGTGCTGATCGCACGGCTGCGGGCCCTCGCGCGCCGCGGCGCGCCCGAACGCCCCCCGGTACTGACGGCGGGCTCGCTGTCGCTGGATCCGGCCGCCCACGTCGCCAAACGCGGCGACACCGTGCTGGAGCTGACGCCCCGTGAGTTCGGGATGCTGGAGTTCCTGATGCGGCACAAGGGTGAGGTGGTGACCAAGGCCGAGATCCTGGACTCGGTGTGGGACATCAACTACCGAGGCGACGAGAACGTCGTCGAGGTCTACGCCAGCTATCTGCGCCGGCGGATCGACGCACCGTTCGGATGCAAGGCGATCGAGACGGTCCGCGGGGTCGGCTACCGGCTCGCCGCCGACGGTGGTGGCTGAGCCCGGACCTCTACGGTTCCCAGGGCGTCATCGGCAGAGTGAACCCGATCGTGGCGCCGCCACCTGGCGTGTCGGCGATGACGACCTTGCCGTGATGGGCGCGGATGATCTCGTCGACGATCGCCAGCCCGAGCCCGGACCCTCCGCTGCTGCGGTTGCGGGTGGTGTCGAGCCGCACAAACCGTTGCAGGACACGTGGCTTGTCGACGTCGGGGATTCCGGCGCCGTTGTCGGCGACGGTCACCGTCACGCGAGTCCGGTCGTCGCTCACGCTCATCTCGAAGTCGAGTCGGTCCTGGGTGTGCCGGGCGGCGTTGTCGGCGATGTTGCGCAGCGCCCGTGCCAGCTTCTCGCGGTCGCCGCGGACCCGCGCGGCGACGATGTGCGCGCCGATGCGGTGTCGGCCGAGCGCCTCGAGCCGGGTGACCTCGGCGCTGACGATCTCGTCGAGGTCGACGTCGGCGACCCGAAGCGGCACTCCGTGCTCGTCGGCTCGGGCCAGGAGCAGCAGGTCGGCCACCATCCCCTGCAGGCGCAGTGCCTCGGGCATCATCACGGTGTCGACGGTCTCGGTGTCGATCACCTGCTTTTTGCTGCTGGCCAGATCGAGCAGCCCCACCAGCGTGGTGAGCGGGGCGTTGAGTTCGTGCGAGGCGTCGTTGACGAACCGCATCTGCTGTGTCCGCGCGGTGTCGATACGGTCGAGCATCGCGTTCATGGTGGTCGCCAGTGTGGCGATCTCGTCTCCGGTGGTCGGCACCGGTACCCGCCGGTCGAGTTCACCGCCCGAGATGTCGTCGACCTGGCGGCGGATCTGCTCGACGGGCTCGAGGGCCCGGCCGACGAAGTAATAGGTGAGTACCGCCATTCCGATGACGATGAGCGGGAACACGATGCAGCACATCAGGCCGACGACGAGGACAAGCCAGTTGATATCGCGTTCTGAGGCGCCGACGACGATCGTGACCGTACCGTCGTTCGGGGTGGCGATGCCGACGACGGTGGCGCGGTATTCCGGACTCGACGGCGTCGGTCGCCCGCCGTCGATGACCTCCTGGCTCCCCGGCGCCGCCGGGGTGGCCAGTGGCCGCGACCCGGCGGGACCGTTGGTCACCTGCACGAGTCCCTGTTCATCGATCACCTGGACGATGTCCACATTGCGGGTGGGCATCAGCAGCGACGACTCGACCCCCTCGATGCCGTCGTCGCGGACCACGTCGGCGATCGACTTCGCTCGGGCCGCGGTCGAGGTGTCCGCGACGTGCAGCAGGACGTGGTGGATCACGAGGACCAGCACGACGGCCGCGATGGCGAGCGCACCCGTCACCAGGGCGGTGGCGAGCAGTGTGAGGCGATTACGGACGGGTCTCATCCGATCACCCACCCACCGTGCCAACCGCGACAGACGAACCCGCACCACAGCGACAGTAATCGGGCGCGCAGCGGCTCTGCAGTGTTACTCAGCGTCTCCTAAGCGCGATGCGACCAGCATCATCACCATGGCATCAGTGTGGGTGAGAAGGCTGGCGGCGGTACTGCTGCTGGCACTGGTCGGTATCGTCGGCGTTTTCGTGGCCTTTCACAGCGGCCCGTTCGGCGTCGACCAGGCGGTCATGAACTGGATGGTCGCCCATCGCAGCGCGAGTTCCATGTCGGTGATCTCGCTGATCTCCGACGCGTTCGGTCCGGTGATGGTCGTGATGTGGACAGTTGCCATCGCCGCGGTTCTGGTGATGCGCGACCGCAACGTCGGCCGTGCCGCCGCCGTGCTCGCCGGTGTCGCGTGCGCCGGGGTCGTCACCGAGGTGGCCAAGGTCCTGGTGGCACGTCCGCGGCCCCCGATGCAGTATCACCTGGCCACCGCCGAGATGACGTACTCCTACCCGTCGGGACATGTCACCGGGACATGTGCGCTGGCGCTGATGACCGCGGTCGTCGCGACGTCGGCAGCCTCGCGGCGGGTCCGCACGATCGCGATCGCGTCCGCGGTGCTGATCGGTGCCGCGGCCGCGTTCACCCGTCTGTACCTGGGCGTGCACTGGTTCTCCGACGTCCTCGCGGCCTTCGCCGTCGCAGCCGTCGCGGCACTCGTCGTCCCCGGTCTCGTCGATGCCGTGCTCGTCACGCTGCGCGAACGACTGCCGGACCGGCTACCCGAGTGGATCGACACGAACCGCCCCCGCACGGCGACGGTTCATCCGACCCGTGTCCACTGACATCGCCGCCATGACCGGATCGCCCCTCGCGCTGAACAAGGTCGCCGAGACCTCGGCTTACTCGTGGGCGATCCGGGCGGTCGCGGGGAGAGTGGAAGAGGCGGCCGATGTCGCTCGAACATTCGCCGGTGTGCAGTTGATCGCCGCCGTCGCCGTGATCGTGCTGGTGATGACTTTTGTCGCCTATCGGTGCGTGGCATGGTCAGGCCGTGGTCTGCACGGCCGCACCACACGTAACCGGCTGCCATGACGCGTTCACGGGAGGTGTCAAAATGGCCCACAGGAGGGGATGACGCGCGAGGCCCCGTGCACGAACAACCGCCTTCGCCCGCGTCTCCGCATAGAACTCCTTCAGTGCTGCCATGACCACATTCTCCTGGGGCGTATACGGTCTCCACCAGAGACCCTGGAGGGTTCACAGTCCCAGCAGGAAAAAGGGAAGGCGTGAGGTTCGTCGGGACCGAACGCCTCGGCGACGCGGGCATATCGCATATAGTCCAACCATGAGTTGTGAGAGTGACGGAAAGACCATCTACGAGTCAGCTCCTACGACCGACCGGAACGCCGAGCTTCTGGCAAAACGGCACCATTTTGATAGCCTTGACTCGCTTATCGACTACCTGCCTCGCCATGCAAACGTACTCGATGTCGGTGCGGGCCTCTCCAACCTCGGAACGACGGTGGCTGGGGCACGGCCAGACGTCCGTTGGATCAATTTTGATTTTGGTTACAGTGACCCTTTCATACTCGACAGGGCCAGGGCCGATGCCCCTGGAAACATCAGTTTTGTCGCCGGCGATGCCACTAGAATCTCCCAAACTCTCCCAGGCGAAGAGTTCGACGCTGTATTTTCTTACTGGATGTTCCCACACCTGTCTATCGACAGCGAGTTGCCCGCCGAGAATGCGGCCCGTCAGATTTACCGGGTCGCCAAGCAGGATGCTTTGATTTCCATCGGACCTAAAACGGATATGCGCCTATTTCCCCTCCTTCACGAGAAGGAATCCTTTCTCACATATAAGGAGTCGACGTTACACGAGGATGAATTCTCCAAAGAAGTCGTGCTCGCTACGAAGCTCGGGCCGCTTGTGCGCTACATTTCAAGGATTAACAACTCAGTAGCAGCCCAGGCAATTGGCACGACCGTAGGAATCCAGAGAGACGGATTTGTACTGCGTGTTTACGATCGGCAAACCAATACCTATGTCGGCCCTTTTACACATAGTGGATCCAGAATAATTGGCAGCATCGCTACGGCCGCTTGTCGCTATGTTGTAAGAAACCCGCCACATTTCCTTTAGCTGTGCAAACAGTCGCCTGGCGCATGAACTGGCGCGGCAGACCCCTGACCAGCCGTTAGCGTCGACCGGGCATCACGTTCCGGTCGCGAGCCACTGATCGCACGATCTCCCCAGTGCGTATCGCGACGTTGGACAGCAGCGACGACGAGATCCCATGGGTGTGTTCGGTTCCGCCCTGGAGGTAGATCGCACCACTGGTGGGGCGTCGCGTCACCAGACGGTAGTCGCGCGTCACGGCGGGGCCGTCCTCCTCGTACACGACATCGTCGGCCAGTTTTCCGAGGATGGGGGCAACATTCATGTGCTCGAAGCCGGTCGCACAGACGACCGCATCGCAATGGAGGTCCTCGGTCAGTCCCGTCGGCTCATTGGCGACCCTGACCAGCGCCTCGCAACCACGATCCTCGATCCTGACCGCGCGCGAGGCTCCGTGCATGAACAAGCGTCGCCGGCCGGCGACGCGCTCATCGTATTCACGGGCGTAGAGCTCTTCGATCAGAGGGAGGTCAACGGCCGAGTAATTTGTTCTGCGGTGATAGCTGAGCAGCCTCCTTCGATACTCCGGCGTCGAGGCGTAGAAGTCATCGATGGCACCCGGATCGAAGATGCGATTGGCGTATGGGCTGTCGTCGGCCGGGCTGAAACCGTACTTGGCGAAGACCGCATGGACTTCGGCATCCGGATAGGTCGAGTGCAGATACTCGACTGTTTCGGCGGCACTTTGTCCGGCGCCGAGGACGGCGAACCGCCGCTGATGAGTGCTCGGCAGATCCTCGAGCAGACCCAACAGATTGTGATTGTGGAACACACGCGGCGAAGGATTCACTCCTTCTGGCATCCGGGGGACCAATCCGGTCGAGATCACGATGTTGCGCGCTCGTGCGACGCCTTTGCTGCGGCCGTCTGTACGGGCCTCGAAATGGTCGCCGGCATCTCGGATCGCGACCACGCTGGAGCCGTAGACGACATGGGCGTCGACGGTCCGGGCCGCCCACCGGAGGTAGTCGTCGAATTCGCGCCGGGTGGGGAAGAAGGTCTGGTGATTGATGAAGTCGGTGAGACGGCCGACTTCGGCGAGGTAGCCGAGGAACGAATACCGGCTCTGCACATTGCGCTGTGTGACCAGATCCTTGAGGAACGAGACCTGCATGGTGGTCCGGGGCAGCAACATCCCCGGGTGCCAGCCGAACTCCTCCTGACGCTCGACGAACCGTGCGCGGACCGGCGGCTCACCGGACTCGCTGTTGTGCTCGGCCACAGCGATCGCCAGAGCCAGGTTGGACGGACCATAACCGACCCCGAGGACATCGACGATATCGGAGCCTCCGGCGCCCGCCGCGTCGCGAACGGTCGTCGTGGTTTCGTTGGATCGGATCGAGCTGCTCATATGTGGCCCTCCGGGTCGTTCGGTCGTTCGGTGAGTCGGTCAGAGAGGCGCGAAGTGAGGTCGTTGTCGGGCGTTCTCCGTTCCGTCCGTGCACTCCACATCTGTTCGAGTACACCGCCGGCTGCGACGAGTTCATCGGGTGGCCCATGCTCGGTGACCACGCCATCATCAAGTAAGGCGACGATGTCCGCAGACCTGATCTGGTCGAGACGGTGTGCTGAGACAAGTGCGGTGCGACCACGGGTCACCACCGCGGCGGCTCGTTCCACTTCGGCCACATGATGGCTGCCGGCTTCGTCGGTGGCTTCGTCGAGGATCGCTATCGCCAGGTCGGCCAGACAGGCTTC
>NZ_BAHC01000179.1 GCF_000298195.1 Gordonia rhizosphera NBRC 16068
TTGTCCTGATGCCCCGGCTCGCCACCGCCGGTAAGAATGCCCTTGTACCGACGACGGCGCTGCGCGACTCCGGTGAGCACCGCGACCATCGCGTCGGCGAGTACCAAGAACCCACGGCCGCCGGCGTCGACGACACCGGCGTTCGCGAGTTCGGGAAGTTGTTCGGGTGTCTTTTCGAGGGCGTCGGCGCATTCGTCGGCGACCGCGCGCGCCAGATCACCGGCCGACGCGTGCACATTGGCCGCCGCGGTCTCGGCGCCGACGCGGACCACGGTCAGCACCGTTCCCTCCCGCGGTTCGCTCACCGCGCGCACCGCGGCGAGCGAGCCGAGGCGCAGTCCCGCGGCCCACAACTGGTTGAAGGTGAGCTGCGATTCGTCGGTGGTGATCAGTTCGGCGGCATCGGAGAGCCCCACGAGTACCTGCGCGAGGATGATCCCGGAGTTACCGTGGGCGGCGGCCACCGCGGCGTCGGCCATCGCCCGTGCGACACCGGCGACGCCCGTCTCCGGCGCGACCCGGTCGGCGGCCTCCGCGGCCGCGGTCATGGTGAACAGCATGTTGCTACCGGTGTCGGAATCCGGGATCGGGAAGACGTTCAGGTCGTTGATCTCACCGCGCAGCGACGCCAGCCCCTCGGCCGCGGCGTGCGCCCAGTCCCGCAGCAGCTGCGGGTTCATCGTCCGGGCGAGTCCACCGTCGAACACCGACTCCATGAAGCCCCTTCACCGTTGCACCACCGGAGATCAATGGGTCCGAGGTTACCCGTGCGGACGGACAGCGCCGTCGCCAGAGCACCACGCCGCACACCCCGGTGTGTACGCTCAACGACACGGATTTGGTCGGTGTGGGCACCTCCCGCTATCCTTGCAGGGTTGCCTTTTTGCCGGACCCGACGACGCTGCGCGCCGATCGCGGACCTCGATCAGGTAGAACACGACCACATTCATCAAACCAAGGGAGTTCGACGATGGCTGCCGTTTGCGACATCTGCGGCAAGGGACCGGGCTTCGGCAAGTCGGTTTCGCACTCGCACCGGCGCACGAACCGCCGGTGGAACCCGAACATTCAGTCGGTGCGCGTCGAGGTCGCGCCGGGGAACCGCAAGCGGAAGAACGTGTGCACCTCATGCCTGAAGGCCGGTAAGACCGCCAGCGTCTGATCGTCGACGGGCGTGCCCTCGCCCGCCCGGATCCAGCTCTTCATCCACCGAGCCCGACCCACGGCCGAGCGTTCGCTCGCCCCGGGCGTCGGGTCTTTGTGCGTTCCGGCTAGAGTCTCCGACCATGACCGCACAGCCTGCGACCGAACCGACCACCCCCTTCGTCTCCGAGGACGACGGCGTCTTGACCGTCACCGTCTCCACGCCGGCCGGCGGCAATTCCCTCGCCGACGACGCAGTCATCGAGGCCGCGGCCGCGCTGCGCGAGGTGGCTCGCGGTGAACGCCGGATCGGTGCGATCCTGCTCGTCAGTACCGGCGCCAACTTCTGCGCGGGCGGCAATGTCCGCGCCTTCGAGTCGGCCGAGCATCGGCCCACCTATCTCCGCGGTCTCGCCGACGATTTCCACGATTTCGTCAACGCCCTCCACGAGGCGAACAAGCCGGTCGTGGCGGCGGTCAAGGGATGGGCGGCGGGCGCCGGCATGAGTCTCGTGCTGCATGCGGACATCGCCATCGGCGGATCATCGACCCAGATGCGCCCTGCGTACCGCGGGATCGGCCTGTCCCCCGACGGCGGTCTGACCTGGACTCTGCCCCGCGCCGTCGGTCAGGCCCGCGCACGCCACATCATCCTGACCAACCAGGTCATCGGCGCCGAACAGGCTCTGGACTGGGGCATCCTCTCCGAGCTCGTCGCCGACGACGAGGTGGACTCCGCGGCACGGGCCGCCGCACAGAAGATCGCGAGCGGCCCGTGGGCGGCCGATGCCGCGACCCGCGCGCTGCTGGCCCAGTCGCCGACGACGTCGCTGGCGGAGCACCTGATCGCCGAGGCCCGGTCGATCTCGCAACTGTCCGCGTCGCCCGAGGGCATCGAGGGTGTCGACGCGTTCGTCGGCAAACGCAAACCCGACTTCGGCGCCGCCCGGTCGAACTGATTTCTCAGTCCGGGAGACGCCAGTCCACCGGATCGGCACCGAGTTCGTCGAGTGCCTCGTTGGCACGGGTGAACGGCCGTGACCCGAAGAAACCGCGGCCGGCCGACAGTGGTGACGGATGCGCCGATTCGATCACCGGGACGTCGGGCAACCACTGTTTGAGTCCGGACGCGTCACGTCCCCACAGGATCGCCACGAACGGTTCGCCCTCGCGGGCCACGAGGGCCTTGATGGCGCACTCGGTGACCTGTTCCCACCCTTTGCCGCGATGCGACGCGGGCTGTCCCGGACAGACGGTCAGAACCCGATTGAGCAACAGCACCCCCGATCTCGCCCACGGGGTGAGGTCGCCGTTGGCGGGCCTCGGATAGCCGAGGTCCTCGCAGTACTCGCGGTAGATGTTGGCCAGAGACCGAGGGATCGGTGAGACGTCGGGCGCCACCGAGAAACTCAGGCCCACCGCATGCCCGGGCGTCGGGTAGGGATCCTGACCGACGATGAGCACCCGCACGTCGTCGAAGGGCTGCGTGAACGCCCGTAGAACGTTGCGGCCCGCCGGGAGGTAGCCGCGTCCGGCGGCGTTCTCCGCACGGAGGAACTCACCCATCGACGTGATCACCGGCTCGACCGGCGCCAGCGCCCGCGCCCATCCCGGGTCGATCAGCTCCGCGAGCGGTCGCGGGGTCATCCGATCCGCCGCAACTGGTCGCGGTGGATGTCGACGTCGTCGGCGATCGTGGGTTCGCACTCACCGAGCGCATGGATTGCCATGCCCCAAATCCAAACACACGGCGTCCGGCGCGGGTCGTCAGGAGTCGAACGACCCCCAGCCGTGGAGTTCGCCGATCGGATGACCATCGATCCAGACCCCCGACCCGGCGGCAACGTGTCCGATCGCCGTCCACTCGGCCGGGACCGCACCGGCGGGGAAGGCCGCGAGCAGTTCGTGGTCCTCACCACCGGCAAGCACCCAGGAGCGGGGGTCGACGCCGAGTGCCGCCGCCGCGGCCGCCACGCCGGGTCCGGCCGGCACGTGGTCGGCACGCACCTCCAGTCGCACCCCCGAAGCGGTCGCCATGGTGATCAACTCCTCCACCAGTCCGTCGGAGATGTCGGTCATCGCGTGTGCGCCGGCCCGCGCGGCGATCGGTCCCTGTCCCAGGTCGGGTGCCGGCAGCCGATATGCGGCGAGCGGACCCGGGTGCGCGCGGAGCAGGTCGTCGGTGCCGCGGGCCTGCGCGTCGATGAGCAGCGCCAGGCCGGCCGCGCTCGAACCGAGCGCGTGTCCGGTCACGGCGAGGACGTCGCCTGGCCGGGCCCCGCCCACCACGATCGGGTCGCCGCCGTCGAGCGCGCCGACGGCGGTGACACCCAGCACGACCTGGTCTGCGGCCACGAGGTCACCGCCGAGCACGCGGGCACCGATCCCGTGGGTGGCCTCGACGATGCCCGCGTTGAGTTCGAGGACCGTGCCGACGGTGGTCGACGAGGGGCATGCGATGGAGACGACGATGCCGGTCGTGCGCGCCCCCATCGCCGCGATGTCGGCGGACGCCTGGATCACCGCCCGGGCACCCACGGTCCGCGCATCCGACCAGTCGAAGCGGAAGTGCCGTCCCTGCACGGCGGTGTCGGTGCTGATCACCGTCGGACCGGCGGTGTCGATGACCGCCGCGTCGTCCCCCGAGCCGATGACGATGTCGGGTGCCGAGCCGCCGTCGGAGGTCCCGGCACCGGCCGCGGCACGGGTCAGTTCGCCGATGAGCCGCCGCTCCCCGACCTCGCGGACCGTGCGCGACCGGTCGACCGGATCCCCCACGCCTTGCACGGACACGACATCTCCTCGATCGCTCTGAGTCGCGCTGGGACGGGGTTGTCAGCGACAATATGGCGACAGTGTATTGGTTCGCCGGGGCCGGACTGGCCGACCCCGGTGGCGTTCGGTCCGCACGCCGCGCTTGTTGCGCCGTGGTGGTCGTGCGCAGACGAGAGGATGGGCGTGGTTCAGGCATACATACTGATCCAGACCGAGGTCGGACGTGCCGCGTTGGCCGCGGCAACCATTGCGGAGATCTCCGGTGTCGCCTCGTCCGAAGAGGTCAGCGGTCCCTACGACGTTATCGTCCGCGTGGATGCGGCCGATGTGACACATCTGTCCGAGGACGTCGTCCCGCAGATCCAGAAGGTGGACGGCATCACCCGTACGCTGACCTGCCCGGTGGTGCAGAACACCCGCTGACGCGGTCACCGCCGGACCGGTCACTACTCTGTGGGCGTGACCGACGACGACACGCAGCAATCCGCCGCAGGCCCGTCCGATGACCGTGCTTCCGGGCCCGGACCGGGCCCGCGGCTGAGTCCTGCGCTCGTGGCCACCCTTGTCGCCGTGCCCGTGATGGTGCTCGTCGGCTTCATCACGTACGCGGCGCTGCGGCCCGATGCCACGACCCCGATCGAATCGTATGCGGTCGAGCCCTCCGCATCGGCGGAGTGCGCGAGGATGATCGCGGCTGTGCCGGAGACCTTCGACGGCTACGGCGACAAGCAGGTCGACGGCACCACCGTGCGATGGGCCTCCGACGACGGCGGCGACCCGGTGATGTTGCGTTGCGGTGTCACACGGCCGACGGAGTTGTCGCCGACGAGCAGCCTCCAGGTCGTCAATCCGGTGCAGTGGTTCATCACCGACACCGTCGACGGCAGGGGTCAGGCCTATGTCTGCGTCGATCACCGCCCGTACGTGGCGATGTGGATTCCCGTCAACGCCGGCAACGGACCCATCACCGACGTGTCCGCGGTCATCGAACGAACCCTTCCCCGCGGTCCACTCGACTTCGGGTGAGACCGCGCAGGCGTCACTCGTAGACTTCGGGTTTGATGCTGCGCCCCAACAGTGCGCTCACCGCGTCACCGACCGAGAGGCCGGCGTGACAGACCTGATACACGGCGTCCGTCAGCGGCATCTCGACACCGTGTTTCACCGCGAGTGACCGTACCGACGCGCATGACTTCACCCCCTCGGCGACCTGTCCGTGCGTTGCCTCCTGCGCCTCGGCCATCGTTGCGCCCTGCCCGAGCCGCGCGCCGAACGTCCGGTTGCGCGACAGCGGCGACGAACAGGTGGCCACCAGGTCACCGATCCCGGCCAGACCGGCGAGCGTCTCGAGCTGCGCGCCGAGCGCCCCGGCCATCCGGATCGTCTCCGCGAGCCCGCGCGTGATGATGGTCGCCAGGGTGTTCTGTCCGTAGCCGACCCCGGTGGCCATTCCGCAGGCGAGGGCGATGACATTCTTCACGGCACCGCCGAGCTCGGTGCCGATGACATCGGTGTTGGTGTAGGGACGGAAGTAGTCGGTCTTGAACGCCCGCTGTAGTTCCGCGGCGCGGTGCTCGTCGACGCAGGCGATCACCGTCGCCGCCGGCTGTTCCTCGGCGATCTCGCGCGCGAGATTCGGGCCCGACAGCACCGCGACCCGGTCGGCGGGTGCCCCGGACACCTCGGCGATGACCTCACTCATCCGCAGCAACGTGCCCGTCTCGACACCCTTCGCCAACGATACGAAGGTGGTGTCGCGACCGAGGTGCGGAGTCCATGAGGTGAGATTCGCGCGCAACGACTGCGAGGGCACCGCACACACCACCACCTCGGCGTCGGCGAGCGCCTCGGGGACCGAACTCGTGGCCCGCAACGTCTCGGGCAGCGCGATGCCCTCGAGGTAGTCGACGTTGACGTGCTCGGTGTTGATGACCTTCGCCAGCTCGGGTCGACGAGCCCAGATCGTCACGTCCTCATTCCCCGCGTCGACGAGCACCTTCGCCGTCGCGGTACCCCAGGTTCCGGCCCCCATCACCACAACGCGCACGATCGCTCCTTCACCACTCGACTCCGACACCCAACCCTAATGCGTGCATCTTCAGCCGGTGACGAATCATCGTCGGCGACCGCCACCTCACGCCGCCCGGGTTCGCCGCACGCCCGGACCGATGGGCATCATGGAGTCCATGGACTCGACCTCGCGGGAGGACCTCGCATCTCCGGGCCCCGGCGATGTCGTCGACGAACCCGGGTTCGCCGACGTCGCCGCGGTCATGGCGGTGAAGCACCTCGACGACGCCAAGTCGCGGCTCGCGGCGAGCCGCGCGTCGGAACCGACCGACATGCACCGGGCACTGGTTCTGGCGATGATGCGCGACACCCTCGAGGCGGTCACCGCCGCCGGCATCGGTCACGTGCTGGTGGTCTCCCCCGACGACGACGTCCTCCTCGCGGCACGAGCGGCGGGTGCACGCGGGCTCCGGGAGGCGTCGGGACCCGCCGGCGTCGAGGCGTCACAACTACTCAATCACGCCTTTTCCCAGGCCGCGGCGGCCGTCCGCGGCCATTGGCCGGCGGCCCGCATGGTGATGATGATCCAGGCGGATCTGCCGGCCGCGACCGCCGCCAGCCTGCGTTCGCTGGTCTCGGCGGCCCGCGGCCATCGCGAGGCGGTGCTGACCGACCGCGACGGCACCGGCACCACGATCCTGGTCCGTGACACCGCGGTCTCCGATCCTCCGCGGTTCGGTGCGGATTCCGCAGCCGCGCATCGCGGCGCCGGTGCGGTCGAACTGGATCCTGGCCGGGTGCGATGGCCCGATCTCCGCACCGACGTGGACACCGCGGCCGACCTCGACGCCGCCGCAGCGCTGGGTCTCGGCCGATACACGGCCGGCGCCCTGGGCCGGAGGTCACCGGCCGATCAGCGCGCGGCGGCCGCCGCATGCCGGGGCCAGTGCTGAGCGCCGGCCGGAGGCAGGGCAAACGCACACTGCCACGCCCAGATGCGTCATGATTGTCGGGTGAGCCCAGCAGACGAACTCGCCACCCAGACGGCCTCATCGATCCCGGGTGCTCCCCCGGCCGCGACTCTGCACCCCGACGAGTCGGCCGATCTGCCCGACGACCGTTACCTCAACCGGGAACTGAGCTGGCTCGACTTCAATTCTCGCGTGCTGGCATTGGCCGAGGACACCTCGATGCCGCTGCTCGAACGCGCGAAATTCCTGGCGATCTTCGCGTCCAACCTCGACGAGTTCTTCATGGTGCGTGTGGCGGGGCTCAAGCGCCGCGACGAGACCGGCCTGTCGGTGCGATCGGCCGACGGTCTGTCGCCGCGCGAACAGCTGCTGCGTATCGCGGGCCGGACGCAGACGATCGCCGACCGTCACGCCCGGGTGTTCCTCGACTCGGTCCTCCCGGCGCTGGCGGAGAACGACATTCATGTCGTCGCGTGGTCGGACCTGAGCGAGGCGCAGAAGTCGCGACTCGTCGAATACTTCCACGAGGACGTGTTCCCGGTCCTCACCCCGCTCGCCGTCGACCCGGCGCATCCGTTCCCCTATATCAGCGGTCTCAGCCTCAATCTCGCGGTCACGGTCAAGGACGCCTCCGAGGGGGGCGAACACTTCGCGCGTGTGAAGGTGCCCGACAATGTCGCCCGGTTCGTTCGGGTCGACAAGCTCATCCCGGCCAACGAGTCGTCGAAGGAGGCGGGCCACAAGGCTCTGTTCCTGCCACTGGAGACGCTGATCGCGGCGAACCTGGAGCACCTGTTCCCCGGTATGGAAATCGTTGAGCACCACGCGTTCCGGATCACCCGCAACGCCGACTTCGAGGTCGAGGAGGACCGCGACGAGGACCTCTTGCAGGCGCTCGAGCGTGAGTTGGCCCGCCGCCGGTTCGGATCTCCGGTCCGGCTCGAGGTGGCCGACGACATGACCGAGCACATGCTCGAACTTCTGCTACGCGAACTCGATGTCAATCCCGCCGACGTGATCCAGGTGCCCGGACTGCTCGACCTGTCGTGTCTGTTCGAGGTCAACGGTCTCGACCGCCCCCACCTCAAGGACCGTCCGTTCGTCCCGGCGACCCATCCGGCCTTCGGTGAGCGTGAGACACCCAAGAGCGTGTTCTCGACGTTGCGCGAAGGCGACGTCCTCGTGCATCACCCCTACGATTCGTTCTCCACGAGCGTCCAACGCTTCATCGAGCAGGCGGCCGCCGATCCGCAGGTCCTCGCGATCAAACAGACCCTCTATCGCACCTCCGGTGACTCACCGATCGTCAACGCCCTCATCGACGCCGCCGAGGCCGGCAAACAGGTCGTCGCTCTCGTCGAGATCAAGGCCCGCTTCGACGAACAAGCGAACATCAAGTGGGCCAGGCAACTCGAACAGGCCGGTGTGCACGTTGTCTACGGGCTGGTCGGCCTCAAGACCCACTGCAAGACCTGCCTCGTCGTCCGCCGCGAAGGATCACAGATTCGCCGCTACTGCCACATCGGTACCGGCAACTACAACCCGAAGACCGCCCGGCTCTACGAGGACGTGGGCCTGTTCACCGCGGCACCGGACATCGGCGCGGACCTGACCGACCTGTTCAACACCCTGACCGGTTACTCCCGGAAGAAGGGCTACCGCAACATCCTCGTCGCGCCGCACGGTATTCGCTCCGGCATCATCGAGCGGATCCACGGCGAGATAGAGCGTTTCCGACAGGGCGACCCGGCCGCGCGAATCCAGCTGAAGGCCAACGCGCTCGTCGACGAACAAGTGATCGACGCACTCTACCGGGCCTCGCAGAACGGGGTGCCGGTCGAGATCGTCGTCCGCGGTATCTGCGCCCTGCGCCCCGGGATGCCTGGCGTGAGCGACAACATCGTGGTGCGGTCGATCCTCGGGCAGTTCCTCGAGCATTCGCGGATCCTGTTCTTCGGCTCCCAGAACGAATACTGGATCGGCAGCGCCGACATGATGCATCGCAATCTCGACCGGCGGGTGGAGGTGATGGTGCAGGTGCGCGACGAACGCCTCACCGACGAACTCGGCGACATGTTCGCCTCGGCCCTCGATCCGCGGACCCGCTGCTGGGTGCTGCAATCCGACGGGAGTTGGGTGGCCTCGCCCGCGGCCGGCGAGGAGGTGCGCGACCACCAGCGCCAGATGATCCGGCGTCGTCGCCGACGTCTGGATTCGGGTAGCTGACCGCACATCCGGATCGCGTTCCTGCCTAGAATCACAGCAATGGCCAAGACGACGAAGATGGTGTGGGCGGCCGGGGGTGTGCTGTGGCGCCCGGCTCCCGACGGGCGGATCGAGATCGGACTCGTACATCGTCCTCGCTACGACGACTGGACGCTGCCGAAGGGCAAGGCCGAAGACCACGAGACCCTGCTCACCACCGCGGTGCGCGAGATCTGCGAGGAGACCGGGCATCAGGTGCGCCTGGGCCGCCATCTCCGCGATGTCGCGTACACGATACCCAACGGCAATCGCAAACGGGTCCGGTACTGGTCGGCGCGCGACCTCGGTGGCGAATTCGTCCCCAACCGGGAGGTCGATGAACTCCGCTGGTTCGAAATCGGCAGCGCCGCAGAACAATTGAGCTACCACGAGGACCGCAGCATCCTGGACGAACTCCGCAGGCTACCGATCGACCTACACACCCTGCTGCTGGTTCGCCACGCCCGCGCCGGCCAACGGTCCCGGTACAAGGGCGACGACCGGTTCCGACCGCTCGACGCGCTCGGCCGTCGACAGGCGCAGGAACTCGACAGGCTGTTAGAGGTCTTCGGGGCACAGCGTTTGCACGCCGCCGACCGGCTACGATGCGTGCAGACCCTGGAACCGCTGGCCGCGACCCTGGGAGTAGAAGTCGAGACGGAGCCGTCCCTGTCGGAGGAGTCCTACAGCGCCGCACCCGAAGCCGCGCACGCTCGGATGCTCGACATCGCCAAGGACTCGTCGGCGATTCACGCGGTGTGCAGCCAGGGCAAGGTCATCCCGCCGCTGATGGAATGGTGGTCCGAACTCGACGGTGTCACGCTTCCCCCGAAGCGGAACCGCAAGGGCAGCGTCTGGGTGCTCTCGACCCTCGAGGGCCGACTCCTCGCGGCCGACCACATCGACAGCCCCCTGCCCCACGACGACCGCATCGGCTCCTGAGTGGTGCTCACCTCGCAGACGAATCAGCCCCCGACGTGGGAAGGCGTCGAGGGCTGATCTGACAAACGTCGCCGAGAAGCCTAGCGGCGAGTGGTCTTCTTGGCCGCGGTCTTCTTGGCCGCGGTCTTCTTGGCCGGGGCCTTCTTGGCCGCGGTCTTCTTCGCGGGAGCCGCCTTCTTCGCCGGCGCCTTGGTGGCGGCCTTCTTCGCGGGAGCCGCCTTCTTCGCCGCCGTCTTGGTGGCGGCCTTCTTCGCGGGAGCCGCCTTCTTGGCCGCCGTCTTGGTGGCGGCCTTCTTCGCGGGAGCCGCCTTCTTCGCCGCCGTCTTCTTGGCGGCGGTCTTCTTCGCCGGCGCGGCGGCCGCGCTACCCCGCTTCACGGCGGGCCCGGTCGCGGCCAGCTTCTGTTTGCCGGCCACGACAGCCTTGAACTGTGCGCCCGGCCGGAAGGCGGGAACCGAAGTGGCACGCACCTTCACGGTCTCGCCGGTGCGCGGGTTGCGGGCCACGCGCGGAGCGCGCCGGCGCTTCTCGAAGACACCGAAGCCGGTGATGGTGACACTCTCACCCTTGTTGACGGCACGAACGATCGTGTCGACGATGAGCTCGACGGCGGCAGTCGCAGTCTTGCGATCCGCATCGAGCTTTTTGGTCAGCTCATCAATGAGCTCTGCCTTGTTCATGGATACCTCCGCAAGCTGATCTGACCCATCGGTATGGCCAGCTAACTCCACACCGTAAACGTCCAATTCGAAAACGTCCATCTTCCACGCCAATTAGCCGACGATGTTGCGAAATCGGAAGGAGGAATCGAACTCCGACGAAGGGGTGCCACGGCGGTCTTGCGGAGGCCGCCGATCAGCCTTCCAGGGTCGCCGGCTTGAAGGCCGGGCGCGAGTTCTCGAACTCGGAAATGGCCTCTACCTGCCGTAACGTGAGCCCGATGTCGTCGAGACCCTCCATCAGCCGCCACCGGGTGTAGTCGTCAATTGCCAACGGCACCACAAGGTCTGCAGCGGTTACCGTGCGATCGGCAAGGCTGACGGTCAGTTCCAGACCCGGCTGCTCCTCGAGACGCTTCCAGAGCAATTCGATGTCGGACTGTTCGACCTGGGCGGCGACCATTCCCGCCTTGCCCGCATTGCCGCGGAAGATATCGGCGAACCGGGACGAGAGGACGACCCGGAAACCGAAATCCATGAGAGCCCAGACCGCGTGCTCGCGCGACGATCCGGTGCCGAAGTCGGGACCGGTCACCAGGACCGAGCCCCGGCTCCACGGCTCGTTGTTGAGGATGAAGTCCGGATCGGCGCGCCAGCCGGCGAAAAGGCCGTCCTCGAAGCCGGTTCGGGTCACACGCTTGAGGTAGACCGCGGGGATGATCTGGTCGGTGTCGACGTTGCTGCGACGCAGCGGGACACCGATTCCGGTGTGAGTGATGAAGGGTTCCATGTTCTTCGGTCCGTTTCGTCGGTGTGGCCGGTGAAGGTGGGTTGGTCGCGGTCGGCGGTCAGTCGAGATCGGCCGGTGCGGACAGGGTGCCGCGCACGGCGGTGGCGGCCGCGACGGCCGGCGATACCAGGTGCGTACGACCACCCTTGCCCTGCCGCCCTTCGAAGTTGCGGTTCGAGGTCGACGCGCACCGCTCCCCCGGCGAGAGTTGATCGGGATTCATGCCGAGGCACATCGAACATCCCGCCTGACGCCATTCGGCACCGGCCGCGACGAAGATCTCGCCGAGCCCCTCCTCCTCGGCCTGCGCGCGCACCCGCATCGATCCCGGCACGACGAGCATGCGCATGCCGTCGGCGATCTTGCGGCCCTTGAGGATGTCGGCGACGGCCCGCAGATCCTCGATGCGACCGTTGGTGCACGAACCGACGAAGACGGTGTCGACCTTGACATCCCGCAGCGGGGTGCCGGGTTCGAGATCCATGTACTCCAGCGCCCGCCGCGCGGCGGTCGCCTTGGTCTCGTCGGTGATCTCGTCGGGATCGGGCACCCGTGCACCGAGCGGGGCGCCCTGCCCGGGGTTGGTACCCCACGTGACGAAGGGCGTCAGCTCACTCGCGTCGATGTGCACCTCGGCATCGAATTCCGCTCCGGGATCGGTGCGGAGGCTGTCCCAGTAGGCGACCGCCGCATCCCAGTCCGCACCCTTCGGCGCGTGCGGACGACCCTTCAGGAAGTCATAGGTCACCTGATCCGGGGCGATCATCCCGGCGCGGGCGCCCGCCTCGATCGACATGTTGCAGATGGTCATTCGGGACTCCATCGACAGCTTCTCGATCGCGGGGCCGCGGTATTCGAGCACGTGGCCCTGCCCGCCGCCGGTGCCGATCTTGGCGATGACGGCCAGAATGAGGTCCTTGCTCGTGACGCCGGGCGGCAGTTCGCCGTCGACCGTGATCGCCATCGTCTTGAACGGCCGCAGCGAAAGCGTCTGCGTGGCCAGCACATGCTCGACCTCGGAGGTGCCGATCCCCATCGCCAACGCACCGAAGGCCCCGTGGGTCGAGGTGTGGCTGTCGCCGCACACGACCGTCGTGCCGGGCTGGGTCAGCCCGAGCTGCGGCCCCATCACGTGCACGATGCCCTGCTCGGCATCACCCATCGGGTGCAGGCGGATACCGAACTCTGCGCAGTTGTGGCGCAGGGTGTCCACCTGGGTGCGCGACACCTCGTCGGCGATCGGCTTGAAGATGTCGACGGTCGGGACGTTGTGGTCTTCCGTCGCGATCGTCAGATCGGGCCGACGCACCGGCCGTCCGGCCATGCGCAGACCTTCGAACGCCTGCGGGCTGGTCACCTCGTGGACGAGATGGAGATCGATGTAGATCAGGTCGGGATTGCTATTCCCGTCGGCGTCCTTCTCGCCGCGGACCACGACGTGGTCGTCCCACACCTTCTCGGCGAGCGTACGCGGTGCGTTGGGGTCTGAACTCATGGCTGCACTCACATCTGTCGGATCGTCATCGCACGTCGCCAC
>NZ_BAHC01000178.1 GCF_000298195.1 Gordonia rhizosphera NBRC 16068
CAGATCACCGACAGCGCCGGCACCGTCGTGCAGGATCTATCCTGCTACGACTTCCTGCAATCCGACGCGGGCGCCCCGGAATCCACCCATCCGAGCCTCTGGCGGATCGCCCAATTGAACGCGGTCCACGGATTGTTCAAGGTCTGCGACGGTGTGTACCAGGTCCGCAACCTCGACATCTCGAACCTTTCTGTGATCGTCGGCGAGACCGGCTACATCGTTGTCGATCCGCTGTTCTCCCGCGAGACGGCCGCCGCTGCGATGAACCTCGTCTACGAACATCTCGGCAAGCGTCCCATCACCGGCATCATCTATACGCATTCCCACCTTGACCATTTCGGCGGCGTGCTCGGTGTCATCGAGGAAAGTGACGCACGCGAGCGGCAGGTTCCGATCATCGCACCGGCCGACTTCATGGACCACGCGGTGAGCGAGAACATCTACACCGGAGTTGCGGAAGCCAAGAGAAACCAGTTCATGTTCGGGACGCTGCTGCCGAGAGGGGTTCACGGACAGATCACCTCGAGCTTGGGCATTGGGGTCTCCACGGGAGTGTCGACGCTGCTGGCCCCGACCATCAGTGTCGGGTCTGCCGGCGCGACGGTGAAGGTCGACGGGATCGAGTTCGAGTTCATCTCGGCCTCCGGCGCCGAGGCACCGAGCGAGTTCCACTTCAGAGTGCCGAGATACGGGGCCAGCTGCCTGGCGGAGAACCTCAGCCGTGTGATGCACAACATCTACACGCTGCGCGGTGCTCCGGTCCGAGATGCACTGCTGTGGAGCAAGATCATCGACCAGTGTCTCGATCAGACCAACGACGTCGAAGTGGTCTTCATGGGCCATCACTGGCCGGTGTGGGGAAGAGCCAATATCGAAGAGTTCTTGCAGAAGCAGCGCGACATGTACCGGTTCATGCACGACGAGACCCTCCGTCTGATCAACCACGGCTACACGGGTATCGAGATCGCCGAATTACTCGAGATGCCAGAGGAGTTGGCGAGCTATTGGCCCAATCGCGGCCTGTACGGGTCATTGAGTCACAATGTCAAGGCGATCTACCAGCGCTACCTCGGATGGTTCGATGGCAACCCCGCCAATCTCCACCCTCTCCCGCCCAAACAAGCCGGCGCTCGATATGTCGATGCGATGGGAGGCGCCGACCGCGTCGTCGAGCTGGCACGAGACGCGTGCTCCGCGGGCGACTATCGATGGGCCTCGGAGCTTCTGAAGCATGTCCTCGCCCACGATGAAAGCCACTGCGCTGCCCGCGCTCTGCAGGCGGACAGTTTTGAGCAGATGGGTTATCAGGCCGAATCCGGGCCGTGGCGCAACTTCTACCTGTCCGGGGCTCAGGAACTGCGGAACGAAACGACGAACGATTCGCGCTCGTCGGCGGACAGGGGACGAGAGCTGGTTCGCGCGATGGACGTACCCCAGCTGATCGACTTCATCGGCATCCGATTCGACGGCACCGGCAACAGCGACCTGGACGGCCTCTTCGAGGTCGTCGTCGATGGCAACTCCTACTTCGTCGGTGTCGGCAACGGCTGCATCAGCAGTCGACGATTCCTCCGCCGGGGCGAGAGGCCCGATGCAGTGATGGCTGTATCGCGTGAAGCATTCGCCCCCCTGTGCCAGGGTGAAATCGCACTCCCCGATGCCGTGGCCGATGGCATCGTCGTGATCACCGGGGACGCGCATCGGATCGAGCGTTTCTGGCACAGTCTCGATGTGTTCGACGGCCGTTTCTCATTGACGACGATCCGCGAATGAGCCCACCGGACAACCGTTCCGTTGAGGATCGACCGACAACCCGAGAGCCGTTTGGCCCGGCGCAGCACCTTCGTGGCTGCAGGCGGCAGACGTATTCACATCCACACCAAACGAACCCAACAGCAAAGGACCAGAGCAGTGCCTGTTTTCACCCGTACTTCGATCATCCGGCAAGCACCGGGACGGTATGAGACCGTGACGGTCGAGCTCGATGATCCCCGTCAGAACGAGGTCACCGTCAAACTCGCGGCGGCCGGCCTGTGCCATTCCGACGACCACAACGCCACCGGCGATGTCCCCGTCGATGTCTACCCGTACGCCGGGGGCCACGAAGGCGCCGGTGTGATCACCGCCGTCGGCCCCGACACGCCCGGATACGAGATCGGTGACCACGTCGTGTTCTCGTTCCTACCCGCTTGCGGCCGGTGTGAGTTCTGCGCCGACGGCATGTCCAACCTCTGCCAGCTCGGTGCCTCCCTGCTCACCGGCGCCCGGGCCGAGGACCCCACCAGTTTCCGAATGCATCTCGACGGAGCGCCCGTCGGTCAGCAGTGCGGCATCTCCACCTTCAGTGAATACACCACCGCGTCGACCGCCTCGGTGATCAAGATCGACAAATCGATCCCGCTAAAACAGGCCGCCCTGCTGTCGTGTGGGGTTCCGACCGGCTGGGGCTCGGCGGTCAACTCCGCCCACGTCCGTCCCGGCGACACCGTGATCGTGATGGGCATCGGCGGTATCGGCGCAAACGCGCTGCAGGGCGCCGCCCACGCCGGCGCGTCGACGATCATCGCCGTCGACCCTGTGCCGTTCAAACTCGAGAAGGCCAAGGAGTTCGGGGCAACCCACTTCTTCGAATCCATCGACCGTGCCGCCGACTACGCCCGCTCCGTCACGAACGGCCAGGGTGCCGACGCCACCATCGTCACCGTCGGCATCGTCAGCGGCGACCACGTCGCCCAAGCCCTGGCCTCCATCCGTAAGGCGGGCACCGTGGTGCTGACCGGCCTCGGCGACATCAGCACCGCCGGCGCCCCCATCCTGCTCGGCGACCTCACACTCATGCAGAAACGCTTGCAGGGCTCACTGTTCGGTGAAGCCAATCCGCGCCGTGACATCCTCAACCTGGCCCGGATGTACCAGGCCGGTCAACTCAAACTCGACGAGCTGATCACAAACGAATACACCCTCGACCAGGTTGCCGAGGCCTACGACGACATGCATGCCGGCAAGAACATCCGAGGCGTGATCGTCTTCGACGACTGAATCGCACCCTTCAGGCGGGCCATGCCATCGGTGTCGGTTGGTGACCACCGACGCCGATGGCGCGAGCCCCGTGCTACCCGAGAGTGAAATTGCCTGTGTGACAACCGTTGCCTTCTGGTGAGCAAACGTGAGTGTGCTCTGTCATCAGGCAGCCGTCCCTTGCGAGACGGCGGTCCCCGTCTGACCAACACCAGCGGTGTTGTGCGGGGTTGACGTTTCATAGCCTCCTGCGTCGCCCGCTGACGCGGGGTCGGTCTCCTGGTTGGCTCCACGTCCTGCCACCGAGCCACTCTCGGTGGG
>NZ_BAHC01000177.1 GCF_000298195.1 Gordonia rhizosphera NBRC 16068
GGGACGTTAGTATCGTCCTATGGGAAAGGATAGCGCATCGGCGCCTATCAGTGGAATCGGTGTTCTGGACAAGTCCGTGATCGTTTTGCGAGCGATCGCGGAATCCCCCTGCAACCTGACCGAATTGTGCGATCGCACGGGTCTGCCGCGAGCCACGGCGCACCGGCTCGCGGTGGGTCTGGAGACCCACCGACTGCTGGCGCGGAACGCCTCGGGCCGTTGGTATCCCGGACCGGCCCTGGGTGAGCTGGCGGCCTCCTCCCACGATCCCGTGCGGGAGTCGGCGTTGATGGTCCTGCCCCGGCTACGTGAGATCACCGGCGAGTCGGTGCAGGTCTACCGCCGCGAAGGCGCCGAACGCGTCTGTATCGCGGCGATGGAACCGCCGACGGGTCTGCGTGACACCGTCCCGGTGGGCACCCGATTCCCGATGAGTGCGGGGTCGGCCGCGAAGGTCCTGCTCGCCTGGGCCGACCCCGGCACGCAGCGCGCCCTGCTCCACGACAGCGTCTTCAGCGAACGCGCCCTGCACGAGATCCGACGCCGCGGCTGGGCGCAGAGCGCCGGTGAACGCGCTGCCGGCGTCGCGAGCGTGTCCGCTCCCGTGCGCGACGGGACCGGCGACGTCGTCGCCGCCATCTCGGTGTCGGGGCCGATCGACCGGATGGGCCGCCGCCCGGGCGCACGATGGGCCGCGGATCTGCTCGCGGCCGCGGACGCGATCCACAAGCGACTGCAGCCGGCCCGCGCCTGAACGGGCACCCGGC
Organism: Gordonia rhizosphera NBRC 16068; assembly: GCF_000298195.1. GTDB lineage: Bacteria > Actinomycetota > Actinomycetes > Mycobacteriales > Mycobacteriaceae > Gordonia > Gordonia rhizosphera. The sequence continues at coordinate 768 of NZ_BAHC01000177.1, forward strand.
CGACACCGCCGGCACCGACCGTCGGATAGCGTCGGTCCATGGGAGTCAATCAGCGCAAACAGATCGAGATGTCCGAGGCCGAGATCACCGACTTCGTCGGGCGCAGCCGGACGGCCACGCTCGCCACAACCGGACCCGACGGCAGTATTCATCTCGTTGCGATGTGGTACGGCGTCATCGACGGCGAGATCTGGTTCGAGACCAAGGCCAAGTCGCAGAAGGCGGTCAATCTCCGCCGCAATGCGCGATGCTCGGTCCTGATCGAAGACGGCGACACCTACGACACCCTGCGCGGTGCTGCCTTCGAGGGGACCACCGAGATCCTCGACGACCCCGACTCGTGTCTGAAGGTCGGCATCAGCGTCTGGGAGCGCTACACGGGGCCCTACACCGACGAGATGCGTCCGTTCGTGGACCAGATGATGAACAAGCGCGTAGCGGTGCGCGTCGTCGCCGACCGGGTCCGTTCCTGGGATCACCGCAAGCTAGGACTCGACCCGATGCCCGTCGCGGGCAGCACCGCGCCGCGGGGATAGGTCGACGCGTTTCCCCGAACCACCGTCCGACGACGACAGCGCCCCTCTCCGAGATCGGAGAGGGGCGCTGTGGTGAGTAGCCCCGACGGGATTCGAACCCGCGCTACCGCCTTGAGAGGGCGGCGTCCTAGGCCGCTAGACGACGGGGCCATGAACTCGATATTCAGTTGAAGCTTTCCGGTTCCACATCTGGTCCGATGTGGCCCCGTCAGCTCGCTGGGGTACCAGGACTCGAACCTAGAATGGCTGAACCAGAATCAGCTGTGTTGCCAATTACACCATACCCCAAGGGGTTCCCCTTTCTTGATCCGGAACCGCTCACTTTCGCTCGCGATACCGGCCCGAAAAGGACCGAGGAGAAGAGTACCAGGGTCCTACCGGTAAACCACAAATCAGCTGCTCAGAGGCCTATTTCGGCACGATTTCGCGCGCCGCGGCCAATCGGGCGAGACTCTTGTCACGTCCGAGCAGTTCCATCGACTCGTACAGCGGCGGAGACACCTGCGACCCGGTCACCGCGACCCGGACCGGACCGAACGCCTTGCGCGGTTTGAGACCCAGATCGTCCACGAGGGCGGTCTTGAGCGCCGCCTCGATCTCCGCGCCGGTCCACTCCCGGAGGCTGCTCAGCGCCGCGCTGGCGGCGTCGAGGACCTCGCCGGCGTCGGCATTCAGATTCTTTGCCGCCGACTTCTCGTCGATGGCGAACTCGGCGTCGGACACGTAGAGGAAGGACATCAGTGGCCACGCGTCCGCGAGCACCTGAATCCGGGTCTGGACGAGTTCGGCAAGTGTCGCGAAGATCATGTCGTCGACGGACTCGGCGAGTTTGCCGTGCCCGATGAGGTAGCTCTTCAGGCGGGCCGCGAAGTCGCCGGGTTCGAGCCTGCGGATGTGCTCGGCGTTGATCGCGTCGGCCTTCTTCTGGTCGAACCGGGCCGGATTGGAATTGACCTGCCGCACATCGAAGGCCGCGATCATCTCGTCGAGGGTGAACACGTCCGAATCCCCGGAGTAACCCCAGCCGAGCAGGGCCAGGTAGTTCAGCAGGCCCTCCCGGATGAAACCGCGGTCGCGGTGGTGGAACAGATTCGACTCGGGATCACGCTTGGACAGCTTCTTGTTGCCCTCCCCCATGACGAAGGGCAGGTGACCGAACTCCGGCACCCGATCGGCGATGCCCAGACGGATCAACGCCTCGTAGAGTGCGATCTGTCGTGGCGTCGAGGAGAGCAGATCCTCACCCCGGAGCACGTGAGTGATCTTCATCATGGCGTCGTCGACCGGATTCACCAAGGTGTACAAGGGGTCCCCGCTCGCGCGGGTGAGGGCGAAGTCCGGGACGGTACCGGCCTTGATCGTGGTGACGCCCCGAACGAGGTCATCCCAGCTGATGTCGTTGTCCGGCATTCGAAGCCGCACAACAGGTTTGCGACCCTCGGCCGCGTAAGCGGCGCGCTGGGCGTCGGTCAGGTCGCGGTCGAAGTTGTCGTAACCAAGCTTCGGGTCCCGCCCCGCGGCCCGATGGCGCGCCTCCACCTCCTCGGGTGTCGAGTACGCCTCATAGGCTTCACCGGCGGCCAGCAGCCGGGCGACGACGTCGAGATGAATGTCGCGACGCTGCGACTGACGGTAGGGCCCGTAGGGTCCGCCGACCTCCGGCCCCTCATCCCAGTCGAGGCCCAGCCAGCGCAGGGCGTCGAGG
>NZ_BAHC01000176.1 GCF_000298195.1 Gordonia rhizosphera NBRC 16068
CTGTTCGCCCATCGCGGTTAGCTGCGCCTGTGCGGAGTCGGCGACCGGACCGATCCGGGATGCGTAGCCGGCCGCCATGATGCTGCCGGCGATCGCGATGCCGATCGCCGCGCCGATCTCGCGCGCGGTGTCGTTGACCGCCGACCCCACCCCCTGGTTACCCAGCGGAGTGTTGGCCATGATGGCCGTCGTCGACGGTGCGGTGGCGAGACCGATGCCGATGGCGCAGATGACCAGCGTCCACGTCAGGCTCAGATACGTGTCGAAGTGGATCGCCCCGAGCAGGACGATCCCGAGCCCCGCGACGAGGATGCCGCCGGCGAGGACGAATCTCAGCGAGTGGAACCGCACCGCGACCCAGTTGCCGAACAGAGCGAAGATCCCGACGCCGACGACCAGCGGCATCATCGCGAACGCCGACTGCAGGGCCGTGAAACCGAACACCAACTGGAACTGCTGCAGGATCAGGAAGAAGACCCCGAAGCTGGCGAAGAACTGCATCATCACCGACAGCGAACCGGAACCGAAGGCGCGATTGGTGAACAGCCGGACATCGAGTAGTGGTGAGGTCCTGCGCAGTTCCAGGACGCAGAACACCGCCACCAGCGCCACCCCGCCGACGAGACAGACGAGAACGAGCGGATCGCCCCAACCGCGGTGCGGCGCTTCGAGCAGTCCGAGCACGATGCCCATCACCGCCAGGATCGACGTCACCGAACCCCCGACGTCGAAGCTTCCGGGGTCGTGGTCCTTCGACGTCCCGATCGTCAGGCACAGGGTTCCGGTCAGGACGGCGGAGGCGGCAAAGGTGATGAAGATCGACTGCCAGGAGAAGAACTCGAGCAGGACGCCGGTCACGAGGAAGCCGGCGAGCGCGCCGGCGCCCGCGACCGCCGCCCAGATGCTCACACCGATGTGGCGTTTGGATTCCGGGACACCCGCGGTGATCAGTGACAGCGTCGTCGGCATGATCAGGGCCGCGCCCGCCCCGGCAACGATGCGGGTGGCGATGAGTTGGGTGGGGGAGTCGGTCCAGACCGGCAGCAGGGAAGCGACCGCGAACACCGCCAGACCGACGATGAGTACCCCGCGTCGCCCGAAACGATCGCCGATCGCCCCGGCGGGCAGGAGCAGCGCCGCCAGCGCCAGCGTGTAGCCATCGACGATCCAGGTCATCTGGTTCGAATCGGCGCCCGTGTCGATCGCGATGTCGGGCAGCGCGGTGTTGAGTGCGGCCATCGCGGCGACGACCATGCTGACCGCAGCGCATGCGATGAGGATGAGCCAGGCGGAGTGCAGGTCCAGGCCGGCGATGGTGCGCTGGTGGGATGGATCAGGCGTCGCGGGCCATTTCATCGCCATCCCTCGAGGATCTCAGATCACGGCGTTGCCCGTTCGTGATGCGACACGCGTCTCGAGGTACTGCCGGTTCCGCCAGCACATGTGACACATTTATCACTGTAGTAACAGCCGGAATCGACCCGGACAACCGAAAGCGGGAGATCATGGCCTCACACCAGGTCACCTCTTCATCACGAACCGACTACTGTCCTGCGCGCGTGCATGTGTGGCGTGTGCTGTCGATGCTCGCGGCGCTCGTCGCGGTCGTCGTCGGCCTTCTCGTCATCGTCACGTCGGCCGCCTGACGAACCACAAACGGCCGCCGAGCTGCTGCTCGACGGCCGATGGGTGGATCGCTGCGGAAGGCGCGGACTCGCTCAGCCCGCGTGCTTTTCGATCACCGCGCCGACTCGGGGCAATGCCGTGCTGACATGTCCCTTGCCCTTGCCGCGCAGGGAACCGTAGACCTTGGCCAGCGCAGGATTGGCGGTGGCGGCCTGATCGTCGGTCACCGTCAGCAGTGCCTCCGACGCGGCGTCGGCATTCGCGGTCAGGTGATCCGGGAACGACACTCCGGCCGGACGCGAATCCCACAGCGGCGCGAGAGCCGCGAGGAAATCGGGCAGCATGTGGTTCGTCGCCGACGTGATGACACCCGGCTTGAACTTCTGTGCCGCCGCGTAGGCGGTCTTCACGGCGGCACCGCCGAGGCCCTTCTTGTCCGACACCTCGGCGTCGATCACGCCGACGAGATCGGCGACGACGCCGTCGCGGTCGGTGTCGAGCAGGGACTGCAGGGAATCGCTCATGTGTTCTCCTCGCGGGGGCCCGGTCTTTGCCGGGATCGACAGCGGTTGGTCCGCGTCGACCTTACTGGGTGCCCGGTGTGTCGAGGCGGCGACACATCTGTGCGACCGCTGTGGTTCGCACCACCGATCAGTACTTCTCGGACTGCCCGCCGTCGATGGCGATGGTGGTCGCATTGATGAACGTCGCCTGATCCGACAGCAGGAAGGCGGCGAGGTGACCCACCTCTTCGGGGCGGCCGAAGCGCTGCATCGGGTTGACGCTGACGAACTGCTTGCCGACCTCTTCCCAGTTGTCGGGGTCGATCTGCTTGAGGGAGCCCTCCACCATCGGAGTCATGATCGCGCCGGGTGCGATCGCGGTGACCCGCACACCGAACTGGCCGTATTCGATGCCCGAGTTGCGGGTCAGGCCGACGACGCCGTGCTTCGCAGCGGCGTAGCCGGACTGGTTCCCGACGCCGCGGATGCCGCCGACCGAGGCGGTGTTCACGACGCTGCCCGAGCCCTGCTTCTTCATCACCGGGAGGACGTACTTCTGGCCGAGGAATACTCCGCGCAGGTTGATCGCGACGACCTTGTCGAACTCGTCGGTGCCGAAATCCTCGGTGAGGTTCTGCTTGCCCTCGATGCCGGCGTTGTTGAAGAAGCCGTCGATGCGGCCAAAGGTCTCGACGGTCTGGTCGACGTAGTTCTTGACGTCTTCTTCCTTGCTGACGTCGGCGACGATCTGGATGACCTTGGCGGCCGAGGCGACGGCGGCCACGTCGGCGGCGGCCTCTTGCAGACCCTTCTCGCTGACGTCGACAAGAGCCAGCGCGGCGCCCTCGGAGGCCACCTGGATGGCGGCCGCCCGACCGAGGCCGGAGCCGGCGCCGGTGATGAGGACGACCTTGTCGGTGAATCGTGCGGTCATGGGACAACCTTCTTTCCTGAATACGGTCGGCCCGTCCGATGGCGGGTCGTACACTCCACATTAACGAAACGCATCGTTCCGTTATTTCTGAGGGGGAACCATGACCGACCAGCAGCCCACGCGCGGCCGCGGCCGCCCACGCGATCCCGTCCTGGACGAGCGGATTCTCCGGGCGACGCGGGCACTTGTCGCTGAGGTGGGCTATCACCGCGTGAGTATGGAATCGATCGCAGCGCGGGCCGGGGTGGGGAAGGCGACGTTGTATCGGCGATGGCCGACGAAGGCGGATGTGATCACCGATGCCTTCCGCAGCGAACTGGCGGCGCCACCGACCCCCGACACCGGCTCGGTCCCCCACGACGCGCTCGACCATCTGCGCGAACTCGTGCATACCCTGACGTTGCTGGGGGACCCGTCGGTGGTCGCCGGAGCGCTCGCCGAACGAGGCGAGGCCGGGCAGACCGAACTGCGCGAATTGCTCGCTGTCCGGGCTGACGCGGGTATGGAACTCCTGCAGCGCGGGATCGCCCGCGGTGAGCTGCCCCGGACGCTGCCCGTGCGGACCGTCGTCGACCAGTGGGCCGGATATCTGCTTTACCGCATCGTCTTCGTGCAGGAGGTGCCGACCGACGATGACCTGCGTGTCCTCGTCGATCTGCTGCCGGTGGGCTGATCGTCGCGGGTCCGCTCCCTCATTACGTTCGCGCTGCGTCGATCGAGGGAGCGCGAACGGAAGGAGGGAGCGCGTTCACCTCGCCACTGACAGCACCACGTTGCCCAGGGCTGCCGCACCGTCCCGATCGGCCACCGAGGCGGTGACGAGGAGGTCATCGCCCTCGTCCCAGACCGCCACGTCCAGCGTCTCCCCGGGGAAGACCACGCCGGCGAAACCCGCCGAGTACGCCTGCACCGCGGTCACGTCGCCGTCGAGAACGCTGTCGGTGACCGCGCGGCACACCAAACCGTAGGTGCACAGACCGTGCAGGATCGGCCGCGGAAATCCCGCCGCAGCAGCGAATTCCGGGTTCGAGTGCAGCGGGTTCCGATCTCCGCACAGGCGATAGAGCAGCGCCTGGTTCGGCAGCGTCGGCACGGACAGTCGATGGTCGGGTGCACGATCCGGGTAGCTCACCTTCGACGACGAGCCGCGTTCGCCCCCGAATCCGCCCTCGCCCTTGGCGAAGATCGACGACCGCGCGGTCCACAACGGTTCGCCCGCATCGTCGATCGTGACCGATTCCTGGATGACCACCGCCGCCGAACCCTTGTCCTGGACCTCGACGATCCGGGTCCGGGTGGTCGCGTTCCCGCTCGCCGGCAACGGCCGATGCGCCGTGACCTGCTGGCTGCCGTGCACCACCTTCGCCAGGTCGATGTCGATGCCCGGGAACGAGATTTTCGGTGCCTCGGTGGCGTGGAACGATGCCGCGACGGTGGCGAATGTCGGCAACACCTTGGGGGACACGTCATCGACGTAGGCGAGGCCGGCGAGGTCCATCGGGTCGGCGGCCGCGCCGACCGCGAGGTGATAGAGCGCGACGTCGGAGGCCGACCATTCGAAGGAGACCTCGGGGAGTTCGGCGCCGACGGCCACGGACGGATCGATGGGCACGGTGTCAGGCTCCTGTCGTGGTGGTGGTCGGGGCGATCTTCGCCTTGGCGGCCGCGTCGAGGGCGGCCAGGTAGCCGAAGACCAACGCAGGACCGATGGTAGCGCCCGGCCCGGCGTATGTGTGGCCCATGACCGGTGCGCTGGTGTTGCCGGCGGCGTAGAGTCCCATGATCACCGAACCGTCGGCGCGCAACGCGCGACCGGCGGCGTCGGTGTCGATGCCGCCCTTGGTGCCGAGGTCGCCGGGCACCATCTTGACCGCGTAGAACGGGGCCTTCGTGAGCACACCGAGGCTGGGGTTCGGCTTGTTGGTGGTGTCGCCGTAGTAGTGGTCGTAGCCGCTCTCGCCGCGATGGAAGTCGGCGTCCACACCGGAGCGCGCGAAACCGTTGAACCTCTGCGTGGTCCGGTCGAGGGCATCGGCCGGAACCCCGATCTTCTCGGCCAACTCGCCGATACTGTCGGCCTTCGCCACCACGCCCGACTCGAACCACCTCTTCGGAAGAGGCTGACGCGCATTGACTCCCGCGAACAGATAGCGGTTACGGCAGGTCTGGTCGAAGATGAGCCAGGCCGGTACGTTCGCCCCGGCGCCCTCGCCCTGGCCGAACTCGCCGCCGTACATCTGGTGGACCGCCTCGACGTAGGGTAGCGACTCGTTCATGAATCGCTCGCCGCGCTCGTTGACCATGATGGTTCCCGGAACCGCCCGCTCCGACAACGCGAACCACGGACCGCGCGGCAGCGGGATCGTCGGACCCCACCAGGCGTCGTCCATCAACGACACCGACGCTCCGATCTTGAGGCCCGCGTTGATTCCGTCGCCGGTGTTCGACGGTGCGCCGGTCGTCCAGTCGGACCCGATCGGCTCACGCTGATACTTCCGGCGCATCTCCGGATTGTTCTCGAAGCCGCCGCACGCCAGGATCACGCCATGGCGCGCACGGATCGGGAAGGTCTTCCCATCCGATTCGGCCAGCACGCCGACGACCCGGCCGTCCTCGGTGATCAGGTCGGTCAGGCCGGTGTTCAGCCGCAGTGGAACCCCCAGTTGCCGGACGCCGAGCAGCAGTTCGGCGGCCAGGGCCGCACCCATCGCGATCAGCTTTTTGCCGCGGGTCCGGGCCCAGAAGAACCGGATGCCCACCTTGGCCATGCGCACCGGACCGCGCCAGTGACGCAGGCCGGTGTTGAGCCAGCGGTAGTCCGACTGCAGCACGACCATGTTCAGCGGCGCCTTGGTGTATTGCGGGTGCAGCGTCTTGAGGTCGTCGCCGAGGCGGCGGGCGTCGAACGGACGTGGCTCCACCGATCGGCCGCCGAGGCGACCGCCGGGAGCCTCGGGGTAGTAGTCCGAGTAGTTCTTCACCCATTCGAGGTCGAGGGGCGCATGCTTCATCAGGAAGTCGAGCGCCTCGGGGCCTCGGTCGATGTAAGCGTCGATCCGCTCGGGCGCGGTGTGCTCGCCGATGATGGCGTGCACGTATTTTCGGGCCTTCTCCGTGGTGTCGTCGACGCCGTCTCGCTGCAGGACCGAATTGTTGGGAATCCATACTCCGCCGCCCGACCGTGACGTCGAGCCACCCCAGTACGGGGACTTCTCGATGATGACGGTGTCGAGGCCGCTCGCCGCTGCGGTGATCGCCGCGCTCAGGCCCGCGGCACCCGCACCCACGACGATGACGTCGTAGGTCTCGGGGCTGTCGGTGGTCTGTTCTGTCGGTTCGGTCGCGCCGGCCATGAAGGTCCCTTCGTGCACCACGGATGGAACGTGTTCTCACCGTGAATTAGAACACGTTCCAGAAATGGGGCGCCACCCCGTAGCGCCCCGCCCTCTGCTCGCAGACGTAGCGAGAAACGTCGGTGGGCGACGATTTCGGCTACGTCTGATGTCGCGGCCCCGAGTGGGCGTGTCGCGAATGTGGAACATGTTCTAAAGTAGAACACGTTCACCTGATGAAGGAGCACTCTCAATGGCTGTCGACCAGGCAATTCGGGAGCAGATTGCGGCTGATCTCTGGACTGCCGAACACACCGCGACTGCGATCGACCGGCCGACGGATAGCTACCCCGACCTCGATGTCGTGGACGCGTACGAGATCCAGTTGATCAACATCGGCAAGCGGCTGGCCGCGGGCGCGACGGTCGCCGGTCACAAGGTGGGCCTGGCGTCGGAGGCCATGCAGAAGATGATGGGTGTCGACGAGCCCGACTATGGGCATCTGCTCGATGAGATGCAATTCTTCGAGTCGACCCCCATCGACGCGAAAAGACTGTGCTTTCCGCGCGTGGAGGTGGAGGTCGGGTTCATCCTGGGCCAGGATCTGCCCGGTGAGGGGTGCACGAACGACGACGTGATCGAGGCAGTGGAGTGGGTGGTGCCGTCGATCGAGTTGATCGACTCGCGGATCAGGGATTGGCAGATCACCCTGTGTGACACCATCGCCGACAACGCGTCGTCGTGTGGCTGGATTCTGGGGGAGCAGCGGGTCCCGATCAGTGAGATCGACACCGGCGATGTCGATGCGGTGTTGCATCGTAATGGGGAGGTCGTCGCGAAGGGGAATTCGTCGGCGGTGTTGGGGCATCCGTTGAATGCGGTGTCGTGGCTGGCACGGAAGGTGGACTCATTCGGGGTGCGGCTGCGCAAGGGCGATCTGATCCTGCCCGGAACGGCGACGCGGGCGATCGACGTCGCCTCGGGTGATCACTTCGTCGCCGAGTTCGCCGGCCTGGGGTCGGTCACCCTCGACTTCGATTGATCTACAGCAACTTTGATATTTCAACCACACGGAGGAGGCGTACGTGGCGGCGAAGCTGACCGCAGCGATCATCGGGTCGGGCAACATCGGCACCGATCTGATGTACAAGTTGGAACGATCCGAGGTGCTCGAGCCGCGATGGATGGTCGGCATCGATGCCGACTCCGAGGGCATGAAGCGGGCCGCCGACCACGGGCTGATCACGATGAGTGGGGGGGCCGACGAGCTGCTCGGTTCGTCAGAGAAGCCCGATCTGATCTTCGAGGCGACCTCGGCGTATGTGCATCGCGAGTACGCACCGAAATATGAGGCCGCTGGGATCACCGCGGTAGACCTCACGCCTGCTGCGGTGGGGCCGGCGGTGGTGCCGTCGGCGAATCTGCGGGAACACCTCGATGCGCCGAACACGAACATGATCACGTGCGGTGGGCAGGCGACGATCCCGATGGTGCACGCGGTGTCGTCGGTGGTGGCGGTGCCGTACGCGGAGATCGTCGCATCGGTGGCGTCGGTGTCGGCCGGACCGGGCACGCGGGCGAACATCGACGAGTTCACCCGCACCACGTCGCGGGGCATCGAGACCATCGGTGGCGCCGAGCGGGGCAAGGCGATCATCATCCTGAATCCGGCGGATCCGCCGATGATCATGCGCGACACCATCTTCTGCGCCATCCCCGATGACGCGGACACGGATGCGATCGCGGAGTCGATCCACCAACGCGAGAAGGAGATCCAGCAGTATGTGCCGGGTTACCGGCTGTTGCAGGACCCCCAGTTCGACCCGCCGAGTGTGATCAACGGCGGCTACGCGCGTGTCTCGATCTTCGTGGAGGTGGAGGGTGCCGGAGATTTCCTCCCGCCCTACGCCGGCAACCTGGACATCATGACCGCCGCCGCGACCAAGGTCGGCGAAGAGATCGCGAAGCAGAAGTTGGGAGCCTCGGCATGAGCATCACCCAGGACTCGTTGATGGCGAACGCCCGCAAGTATTCCGACGCCCTCGATATCCGCATCACCGATTCGTCATTGCGGGACGGCTCCCATCACAAGCGACACCAGTTCACCGAAGCCGACGTGCGGACGATCGTCGGTGCGCTCGACGACGCGGGTGTGCCGGTCATCGAGGTCACCCACGGTGACGGGCTGGGCGGGTCGTCGTTCAACTACGGCTTCTCCAAAACCCCGGAGCAGCAATTGATCAAGGCGGCTGCCGAGACGGCGAAGCGAGCCAAGATCGCCTTCCTGATGCTGCCCGGTCTGGGCACCAAGGACGACATCCGCGCTGCACAGGACAACGGCGGCCAGATCTGCCGGATCGCGACACACTGCACCGAGGCCGATGTGTCGATCCAGCATTTCGGGCTGGCGCGCGATCTCGGGCTAGAAACCGTCGGGTTCTTGATGATGAGCCACAGCCAGCCGCCGGAAGTCCTTGCCCAGCAGGCGCGGATCATGGCCGATGCGGGATGCCAGTGCGTGTACGTCGTCGACTCGGCCGGCGCATTGGTGTTGGAGGACGTGACCGTCCGGGTACAGGCGCTGGTCGCCGAACTCGGCGACGACGCGATGGTCGGCTTCCACGGGCACGAGAATCTGGATATCGCGGTGGCCAATTCCATCAATGCGATCCGGGCCGGCGCGCAGCAGATCGACGGGTCGATCCGCCGGTTCGGAGCGGGGGCGGGGAACACGCCGACCGAGGCGCTGGTCGCGGTGTGCGACAAACTCGGCATCCGCACCGGGGTGGACTTCATGAAGATCGCGGACGCCGCGCAGGACGTGGTGCGTCCGGTCATGCCCACCGAGTGCCTCGTCGACCGCTCGTCGATGATGATGGGTTACGCGGGGTGCTACTCGAGCTTCCTCAAGCACGCCGAGGGGCATGCCGAGCGTTACAACGTGTCTGCCGCCGACATCCTCATCGAGGCGGGCAACCGGAAGCTCGTCGGTGGACAAGAAGACCAGCTCATCGATATCGCCCTTGAACTCAGGAAGAAGCAGGACGCCAACGCCGGGGTTTGAAGCCCCACACCCCGACGCGGGTCGCATCGACGTCTCGCCGGTCCTCGACCGGCCACCGACATCGACGCGACTCGCGTTAGTCGTTCTGCCCGACGTCTCCCCGGGCAGCACCACAACATGGTTAACTATGTGTGATAAGAGGTTGAAGGAGGGCTCATGGATTTCGCATTGAGCACCGAGCAGCAGGATCTGGCCGACGTGGAGCGCGCCTGGCTGCAGAAGCACGATCCGATCCTGGCGCGACGAGAATCCGTCGACGACTCACCCGCCCGGATCACGGCTGCGGTGCGCAAGCACGTCGTCGAATCCGGATTGGCGGGACTGCTCACCACGGCAGTCGGCGCCACCCACGTCGATCTACTGGTGCTGGCCGAGGCGCACGGTTGGGCGGGGAGCGCGCTGCCGCTGGCCGAGATGGCCATCGCTGCACGGCTACTCGAGGACATCGCACATCCGTGCGCCGCCGCCGCGGCAGAATGCACCGAAGTCGCGCTCTCGGTATCGCAAACGCCCGGACTTCGGGTGGCCGTCGACGGCGACACGCTCCGCGTCGTCGGCCGCAGCGCCCCGGTCACCGGACTCGTCGATGCCGACCGAATCGTGCTGGTGGCACACACCGATGATGGCCGGGAAGTGGGGGTCGTGATCTCCGTGGCCGACATCGACATCACGGTTCTCGAGACACTCGACCTCTTGCGTTCGTGGGCGGTCATCGACTTCGATGTCACCGTGGACGCCGGCGACTGGGCAACGCTGATCGACGGCTCAGCTGCTGAACTCGCGGATCAACTTGCGACCTTCCGCGCTGTCGACGCGCTGGGCTGTGCCGACCGTCTTCTCGGAATGGCAATCGAGTATGCCGGGCAGCGTACGCAATTCGGCCAACCGATCGGCGCCTTCCAGGCCGTGAAGCACCACGTGGCGAACATGGCGCTGTGGGTGGAGGCGTCAAGATCGATTCTCTGGCGGGCTGCCCTCGCGCTCGACGAGGACTCCGGTACCGATCGGGCACGTGCGATCGCCGCGGCCGTGGCCTACACCTGCAAGAGTGCAAGCGACACCGGCCAACTCGCGCTGCAAGTCCACGGCGGAATCGGCTTCACCTGGGAACACGACGTCCATCTACTCGTCAGACGGATCAAGGTCGATGAACTCCTCGACGGCACGGTCGCCGACCACCGGCAGCGCATCGTCGAACTCCACCCGGCCGGGTGAGGAACCACCAGCCGAACCGCCAGACCACATCGTCGAACCAAAGGACCAGATGCCCACGCCGACCGGCCGCCCCTTGCCGCAGCCCACGCTACGTTCCTCGGACTTCTGGGCCTCCGGCGCCGATGGCGTGCTGCGGATCGCCCGATGCGAGCGGTGTGACCGCCTCACTCATCCAAGGCCGCCGATCTGCCCGCACTGCCGCAGCCACGACATCACCATGAGCCCGGTCTCGGGCCGCGGTGTGGTTGTCGCGGTCACGGTGAACGAACAGCAGTGGCTGCCGACTTGTCCACCGCCCTATTTCATCGCGATCGTTGCGCTCGAGGAGGATTCGGCCGCGCGGCTGACCACCAACATCGTCGGCTGCGATCCAGGTGACGTGCGGATCGGGACTCGTGTCCGCGTGCGGTTCGAACAGGCGGCCGACGACATCTGGCTCCACCTGTTCGAAGTCGATTCCGAACACCCGGACGAGGGCCCGGTGCCCGAGCCCGACGACCTGACCCCGCGAGTGCGGCCCAGGGCAACGTCGAGCAAGCTCGAGGATCGCGTGGCCATCACCGGAATCGGACAGTCCGAGGTGGGCAGGCGTCTGATGGTCGATCCCCTGACTCTCACCGTCGACGCCTGCGAGGCGGCGATCGCCGACGCGGGTCTACGCCTCGAAGACATCGACGGGCTGTCCACCTATCCCGGCGGCCCGATCGGCGGTGGCCTGACCGAGGGCGGGACGATGCCCGTCGAAGAGATCCTGCGGATCCGACCGACCTGGGTCAGTGGCGGCAACGAATTCCCAGGGCAGAACGGTTCGATCATCGCGGCGATGCTGGCGGTCGCGTCGGGCCTGTGCCGCCATGTCCTGTGCTATCGAACGGTGTGGGAGAGCTCGCACGCGTCGCTGGTCCGAGACGGCCGGTGGCATGCTCCCGACGCACGCGCGACAGGGATGATGGAGGGCCGCGCGCCCTACGGTGCGATGTCGCCGGCGAACTGGATCGCTTTGTGTGCCAGTCACTATTTCCATCGGTACGGCGGAGATCGGGCGACGCTGGGCGCGATCGCGGTGACCGCGCGACAGCATGCCGCCGAGAATCCCGAGGCGGTGTATCGCGACCCGATCACCATCGACGATTACCTCGATGCGCGCATGATCTCGAGCCCGTTCGGGCTGTACGACTGCGACGTACCGGTCGACGGTGCTGTCGCCGTGGTTGTCTCGTCGATCGACTACGCGGCCGAAGGTCCGAACCCGCCGGTGTTCGTCGAAGCCGTCGGCACTCAGATCATGGAAACGCTGTCGTGGGATCAGGGGACCCTGACGCACCTTCCGCAATCCCTGGGCCCGTCGAAGCACCTCTGGTCCCGGACCGACTGCACGCCCGACGACGTCGACGTCGCCCTGCTCTACGACGGTTTCACCTTCAATGCGCTGTCGTGGCTCGAAGGCCTCGGCTTCTGCGAACTCGGCGGAGCTGCGGACTTCATCGGCGACGGAAGTGCGATCGCGCTCGGTGGCCGGTTGCCGGTGAATCCGCACGGAGGTCAGCTCTCGGCCGGCCGACTGCACGGGTACGGGTTCGTTCGCGAGGCGGTTCTGCAGTTGCGCGGTCAGGCGCGGGGGCGCCAGGTGCCCGACGCGGACCTTGCTGTGGTCACCGCAGGTGGCGGTGTGCCGTCGGGTGCAATGCTGCTCCGTCGATGAGTCAAATGTCGAGGTCACTCGTGTTGCTCGCGGTGAGGTAACTTAACAAGTGAACGTTGTCGATGAGAGGACCCGTACGTGACCGACAACTCCCTGGCTGCGATCTTCGCGACGCGTCCCGATGGTGAGCGCGGAATCCGGACTCCGAAGACCGCCGAGCTGGTCGCGCGGAAACTGCGCAGCATGATCGTCGACGGCGAGCTGTCGGCGGACGACCATCTGCCCAATGAGGCCGAGTTGATGGAGTTGTTCTCGGTCAGCCGCCCGACGCTGCGCGAGGCGATCCGGGTGCTCGAGGCCGAGCGGCTCGTCGAGGTTCGCCGTGGGTCGCGCTCCGGGGCCAAGGTGTGTATCCCCGGCCCGGAAGTCGTGGCGCGTCCGGCGTCGTTGCTGCTGGAGTTGGCCGGCGCCACCGTCGCCGATGTGTACCGGGCGCTCGAGGCCGTCGAGCCCGCGGCGGCCCGATTGCTCGCCGAGGAGGGCGACGACGCGGCCTTTGATGAGCTCGAGCGGTTCGTCGACGAAGTCGTGCCCGACGAGTATGCCTCCGGGCAGTTCGGTCGCGCGGCCGCCGAGTTCCATTCGCTCATGGTGCAACTGTCGGGCAGCCCGACCCTGGCGCTGATCTCGGGCATGGTGCACGAGATCTTCGAGCGCAATCACGTCGACTTCGCGCAGCAGAATGTGAATCGCGATCGTGCGCAACACGAGTCGAACTACAAGCTGTTCGTCCGCTCCCAGCGGAGGTTCATCAAGTTGCTCCGCGCCCGCGACGGTGCCGGCGCATTCACGCACTGGCAGAAGCACATGGTTGTGGCGCGCGAGTTCGTCATGCTCGGCCGCGAAGAACTCCGGGTCCAGGATTTGTTGGACTGATAGACATCGGCGGTACTTTCGACGGTCAAGGAGAACCGTTGCGCGGGCCGACGGTCAGCGCGGTGCGAAACGCTGCCCGGCGTCGAGTCGCAGGCACTGCCCGTTGAGCATCGGATTGTCGACGATGGCCAGCGCGAGCTTGGCGTACTCGGTCGGACGTCCCATCCGTTTGGGGAAGGCCGCGTCTTTCACCAGCGGGGCCACCTGTTCCCCGGTGAAGGCGGCGGTGGCCCCGGTCGCGAACAAACTCGGCGCAATCGCGACGACGCGAATGCCGAGCGGCCCGAGATCGCGCGCCATGACCAGAGCGCTACCAGCGATCCCCGCCTTGGCCGCGGCGTAGGCGACCTGTCCGATCTGACCTTCGAAGGCCGCGAGTGACGACGTGTTCACGATGACCCCCCGCTCGTCGTCGACGGGTTCGTTGGCGCTCATGTGCAGCGCCTGCAGCCGGTTCAGATTGAAGGTCGCGACCAGGTTCAGATCGATGACCTGCCGGAAGAGGTCGAGATCGTGTGGGCCGTTGCGGCCGAGTGTCTTCTGGACCTTTCCGCCGCCTGCTGTGTTCACCGCGATATGTAGTCCGCCCAGGTCGGCGACGGCGGCCGCGAGAACGCTCTCCACGCCGGAGAAGTCGGTGATGTCCACGGCATGGAATACCCCGTCGATGGCCGCCGCGACGTCCTTACCGTCGCTGCCCTCGCGGTCCAGAACGGCCACGCGGGCGCCGGCCGCGGCCAGGGCTTCCGCGGTGGCACGCCCCATTCCCGACGCTCCACCCACCACGACGGCCTTCTTGCCCGAGACTTCCATCGGAGAACCTCCTCGTACGGCGACGTGCGCTACCCGCAGCACGCCGAGGGTTTGGCGATCTACTTATCATACTATCTAAACTATGTGAGATACTTCGGTGGTGTCCCACAGAACGGCATGAGGCCTGTGGGATGTGAGCCATCGCGCGATGATGCCACCGGAACGGCATTACCGGACAGGGGAGTTGCTTTCAGATGAGTATCGGGTTGTTGCTGGAGATGGCTGCGGACGGCTTCGGGGAGCGGACCGTGATCGGCCCCCGAGAGTCGGGGATCACCGCGGCTCGGTTGCGCTCCATGGCCGACGCCGGCGGCGCGGCCATCCGGGAGCGCAACGCCGAAGCGGTTGTCTACCTGGCCGTCAACGGTCCGGCGTTCCCCGTGGCGATTTTCGCGGCCTCCCGCGCCGGCGTCCCACTGGTGCCGGTCAACTACCGCCTGGGATCCGAGCAGCTCGACGGATTACTCGCGCAGCATCCCGCTGCGTTCGGCATCGCCGATCCCGAACATGTGCACGTCCTGGAG